>QHSX01000040.1 GCA_003221695.1 Candidatus Rokuibacteriota bacterium | reverse complement strand
CCCGGTCGGCGTGCGCGGGAACTCGTCCGCCTTCCGGAACACGAACCGCGCGGGCACCTTGTAGCCGGCGAGCCGCTCCCGGCAGAACGCCGCCAGCGCCTCCGCCGAGGCGGGCGCGCCGTCGTGGAGTTCGACGGCGGCCACCACCAGCTCGCCCCGCGCACGGTCGGGGACGCCGACCACGTAAGCCTGCTTGACCGCGGAGTGGCTCAGCAGCACGGCCTCCACCTCGAGCGGGGCCACGTTGATGCCGCCCGTCTTGATCATCTCCTTCAGCCGTCCGCGGAAGCGCACCCGCCCGTCGTCGTCGATGAGGCCGAGGTCGCCGGTGACGAAGTACCCCTCGGCGTCGAAGGCCGCGCGCGTCTGCTCGGCGTCGTTGTAGTAGCCGGGCGTCACATGGCCCCGCACGCGAAACTCGCCGACGTCGCCGGGCGGTCGTGCCCGGCCGGTCTCCGGATCCACGACGCGGATCGTCATGCCGGGCAGCGGCCGCCCCTGCGTCTGGAGCCGCAGCGCGAGCGCGTCGTGGGCGTCGGTCACCGCGCAGTTGCCGTAGGTCTCGGTCGAGCCGTACACGTTGCAGAGCTCGCGCGCCGCCACCGCCTCCATCGTCATCTGGATGTCCTCGGGCAGGCCGATCGTGAGGCCGGTCCGCATCGCCGCGAGCGCGCGGCGCGGCCGGTCGGGATGCTCCAGGATCGCGCGCGCCATGTTGGCCATGCCGTAGTAGACGCTGCAGCGTTGCTCGTCGAGGAGGGCGAGCGCCTCGCCGGGCTCGAAACTCTCCTGGAGCACGAAGGATCCGCCGTGCGTCACGATCGCCGGCAGCGCGTTCGCCGAGCCGAACGACCAGAAGAGCGGCACGGCGAGCCAGACGCGATCAGCGGCGGTCAGGCGCTGGCGCTCGCCGATGTTGAAGCCGTTGTCGACCACGCTGCCATGGGCGAGCACGACGCCCTTGGGCGTGGCCGTCGAGCCGGACGTGTAGAGGATGAAGCACGGGTCGCTCGCCGTCACCGAGGCCTGCGCCGCGCGCAGCGCCTCCGTCCGGACCGCCGAGGCGCGCCCGACGAAATCGCCGAGCCGGTAGACGCCGTCGTACCGCCGGGAGTCGAGGCAGACGACCGCGCGCAGCTCGGGCAGTCGCTCGCTGCGGAGCTCGCCGGGCGACGAAGTCGCCAGCTCAGGGCAGGTCGCGTACAGCGGATCGAGGTAGCTGCGCCCGCGGAAGGCCTCCAGCGTGATGATGGCGGCGGGCCGGCAGTGCTCGATCGTCCACGCGATCTCGCGGGGCGCGGAGAAGGTGCTGACGCCGACGGTGATGGCGCCGAGCTTGCCGATCGCGAAGGCCGCGACGAGCCACTCCGGGCGGTTGGGGAGGAGGACGGCGACGCGGTCGCCCTTCCGGACGCCGACGGCGAGGAGCGCGCGCGCCAGCTCATCGGCACGGGCCTGGAGGGCGCCGTACGTGAGCCGCCGATCGCGGAAGATCACAGCGTCTGCGTCGGGACGCGCCCGCGCCGTCTCGTCCAGCAGGTCGCCGAGTGTCCGGCTGCGGGGCGGCATCCTGGCCTCCACTATAGCCGCCGGCATTCTTTCGCATGCCACCCCGATTCTCGGCGGGGCGGGGGTGGTGGAGGCGCCGGTGGGGCAGAGCCGGCCGGCGGTGCCGGCGGCAATGGTGGCGCTCGTGACCGGCTGCATGGTCGGCCCGGACTACGTGAGGCCGACGGTCATCACCCCCGACGCCTACAAGGAAGGCGCCGGCTGGAAGGTCGCCCGCCCGCAAGACGATGCGCCCCGCGGCGCCTGGTGGGAAGTCTTCGCCGATCCCCAGCTCAACGCGCTTGCGGCGCAAGTCAGCGTCTCGAACCAGAACGTCGCCGTCGCCGAGGCGCAGTTTCGGCAGGCGCGCGCGCTGGTGCGGGAGGCGCGAGCCGCCTACTTCCCCACGGTGACGCTCGGGATCGGCTACGCGCGCTCGCGTCAGTCGGCGACTCTCGGTGGCGTGAAAACGACAACCGCCGGGCCCGCGTCGAACTTCACCTTTCCCCTCGACGTGTCGTGGGAGCTCGACCTCTGGGGCCGGATTCGCCGCGCGGTCGAGTCCAACCAGGCCAGCGCCCAGGCAAGTGCGGCGGACCTCGAGACGAGCCGCCTCAGCCTGCAGGCGGAGCTGGCGCAGGACTACTTTCAGCTGCGTGCGCTCGACGCGCAGAAGCAGCTGCTCGACGTCACGGCGACGGCCTTCCAGAAATCGCTCGAGCTGACGCGGAACCGGTATGAGGGCGGCGTGGCGTCCCGCGCCGACGTGGCGCAGGCCGAGACTCAGCTCAAGACCACGCAGGCGCAGGCGATCGACGTGGGCGTGCAGCGCGCGCAGCTCGAGCACGCGATCGCCGTGCTGATCGGCCGACCTCCCTCGAGCTTCTCCCTGCCGCAGGCACCGCTTGCCGCGACGCCGCCGGCGATCCCCGTCGGCGTGCCGTCCGAGCTCCTCCAACGGCGACCCGATGTCGCCGGTGCCGAGCGGCGGGTCGCCGCCGCGAACGCCCAGATCGGCGTGGCCATTGCGGCGTTCTTTCCCAGCGTGACGCTGGGCGCGTCCGGCGGCTTCGAGAGCAGGAGCGTGGCGCAGTGGTTCACGTGGCCGAGCCGCGTCTGGTCGGTCGGGCCGACGATCTCGGAGACCGTGTTCGACGGGGGCCTGCGGCGGGCCCAGACCGACGAGGCGCGAGCGGCGTATGACGCGACCGTCTCGGCGTACAGGCAGACCGTGCTCGGTGGGTTCCAGGAGGTCGAGGACAACCTGGCCGCGCTCCGCATCCTCGAGGACGAGGCCACGGCACAGGCGGCCGCGGTGAAGGCCGCGGAACAGGCGCTGAGCCTGATCACGGACCAGTACAAGGCCGGCACCGTGAGCTACCTCAACGTCATCGTGGCGCAGGCCACCGCACTGAGCAACGAGATCACCGCGGTCCAGATCCTCGGCCGCCAGATGGTCGCGGCCGCGCTGCTCGTCAAGGCGCTCGGCGGCGGCTGGAGCGCCGACAATCTGCCCGAGACCCACGAGTTTCTCGCGCCGGACCGGCCGACAGGGAAGGACGCAGGGCCTTCCGGCCTGCCACTCGAAGGCGGCAGATCCGTGGGGGAGGTAGGGTCCGTCGGGCGATAAGGGAAGGCGCTGGCGCGGCCAGCGAGACCGGTTGGCTCCAAGCGTTTAATTTATGGCGGGCTCGACGGGATTCGAACCCGCGACCTCTGGATTGACAGTCCAGTGTGCTAACCAGGCTGCACCACGAGCCCGAGAGCCCAAACGCTATCACGCGGCGTCCGACCGGTCAAACAGCGCGGGCGTGAGACTAGAACGTTCCCCCGCCACCGCCGCCCGAGCCGCCCCCCGCCCGCCCGCCGGACCCGCTGCTCCCGGACGTGAAGCCGCTGGTCCCGCTGGCGAAGCCGCCCGTGCGGCTCGTGAGGATCGCCTCCGTCGTATTGCGCCCGAAGAGCGTGAGCCCCGAGTGATAGCTGTCGAGCGAGAACGGTGCGGAGCCCGTGTACCAGCCCGGCGCGTCCACCTTGACGCCGTCGAAGTTGAAGATCCAGCGTTCGGTGACGCCGAGCGAGATCGCCCACGGGAGGAACCGGTGGAGCGTGTCGCCCGGCATGCGCTCGAGCCGGTCCTTCTCGGCGCGCTCGAGGAACTCCTGGAAGCCGCGCACCTGCGCCAAGACCTGCACGCCGCGCCACGAACGGTGGGCCATGGCGCGCGACCAGCCGAGGAGGACGAGGCCACTCGCGCCGATCGCGATCGGCAGCGTGATGCCGTAGACGTCGAACCGCGAGGGCCAGTACCGCGGCAGGACGAAGGCCGCGACGAGGAGCAGGGCGCCCGGGATCATCCAGTCCTGCCGCATACGGGCGGGCGACGAGGGGAAGAGGCCATCCGCGACCATGAGGCGGTAGAGGCGATCGCGGATGGGCGGAAAGACGTTGTCGTAGTCGCGGCGCACCTCGGAGAGCAGGCGCATGTTGAGCGTCCAGTCGGTCGAGAAGACCTTGGCGAGCACGAAGAGCTCGAAGTCTGTCAGGTTCGGGTCGCCGCCGATCGGCTTGAGCCGCTTGAACATGAAGTCGGGCTGGCCAAACGCCGTCGTGATCTGCTCGATGTGCAGATACCCGCGCACCGCGAGGTCCACGATGGTCGCGAGGACCTCGCGCGGCTGCGCCTTCTCGTCGACGAGCGCGCCGGCCTCGGCGGGAATGAGCCCGGGCGGCGGCTCGTACTCGGGCTTCACCGAGCGCGCGGCCGGGTCGCGCCCGTACGCCCACCAGACGAGCCAGCCGAAGCCGAGCGCGACGAGCGGGAGCGCCAGGGGCCAGTTGTCGCCCACGAACCAACGCGCCTCGGCGAGCGCCGACGGGCGGCCGATGTGGCCGGGAGGCCAGCCGACGACGACCGTCATGCCCTCGCGCGGCCGCAAGGGTCGGGTCGCGGTGATGCGCAGGTAGCCCCCGACGCGGTCCGTGCGAAAGTCCTGCGCGGCCGCCCCCCGCGGCCCCGTGTAGGCCGCGGTGCGGACCTCCTTGTCGCTGACGCCGGCCGGCGTGTTGACATAGACCTCGGCGTGCTGGATCGGAACCTCCCACTCGTCGCCCGTGGCGTTCCAGTAGAGCTCGTCGTGGTCCTCGAACCGGAGGAGCCCGCGCCGTACCCGGTAGACGAACGTCACGATCTTCTTGGTGTCGGTGGCGTCGGGCACCCACGCCTTGATCCTGACGTACCGGCCCGAGTACGCGATCTCCTGGCGGAGGGGCCGGCTCGCCTCGTCGTAGACGCCGATGCCGTCCAGACGTAACGCGAAGTCCAGGCCGGCGCGCTCGTAGCGCACGGGGATCGCGCGATAGACGCCCGCGTGCGCGCCCTGGAACTCGAAGGTGACGTCCTCGCGGACGACGAGGCTCGCGTCGGCTTTGACCTGGATGCTCGTGACGAAGTTCGCGATCGTGAAGCGCGCCGCCGCCACCGCGGGCGACGGCACCACCGCAAGCAGGATCGCGAGCGCGAGGAGCGCTCGAGCGATGCCCTCAGCTCCCGAACGCGACGCGGGGCGCCTGCCGCTCGCGGGGGCTGTCGAGCTCGAAGTAGCCCCGCGGGTGGAAGCGGAAGAACGAGGCAATGAAGTTCGACGGAAAGGCCTGCACCGCCGTGTTGAGATCGCGCACGACCGCGTTGTAGTAGCGACGTGAGTTCTGGATCGCGTCCTCGATCTCGCCGAGCGACCCCTGGAGCTGGACGAAGTTCGCGTTCGCCTTGAGGTCCGGATACGCCTCGGCGAGCGCGAAGAGCTGGCGGAGGGCGCCCGTGAGCGCGTTCTCCGCCTGCGCGCGCGTCTCCGGCGTCTGCGCGGCGACCGCGGCGCCGCGCGCGCGCGTCACGGTCTCGAGCGTGGCCCGCTCGTGGGCGGCGTAGCCCTTCACCGTCTCGACGAGGTTCGGCACGAGGTCGGTGCGCCGCTTGAGCTGGACGTCGATGTCCGACCACGCCTCGTCGGACCGCACGCGCAGCCCGACGAGCCGGTTGTAGCCGGCGATGATCAGCGCCACGAGCCCGGCGACTACGAGGAGAAAGACCACCCCGCCCGCAGTCATAGAAGCCCTCCCCGGGTATCTTAGCGCGAGGTCCCGGGCTCCGGCCGCATGAATCCGAACAGGCGGGCGACGCGGGCGCGGATGGCGGCACGTGCCCGGTCGAAGTCCTCGCCGACCGCGGGCACGTCGTCCCACCGCTCCACGTCCACCCCCGGGCGGGCGAGGTCGCCGAGGTCGCAGCCGAACGACACGACGCGAGAGGCCTGGGCGACGTCTGCCGGCGTCACCCGGTGCGGCCGGAGCCCGCGCAGGTCGATCCCCTCCTGGAGGAGCCGCGCGACGACGACAGGCGCGATCTGCGCGTCGGGCTCGGTCCCGGCGAATACCGCGCGCGCCTCGACGCCTTGCGCGCGCGCGAGGCGCTCGAACTCCGCGGCGGCGAGGACGCTCTTTGCCGCCCCGTGCAGGCACACGAAGAGGACGGTCGGCGGGCTCACTTCACGAAGACCCACGTCGGCCGCAGGAGCGGAAACGCGATCAACCCGATGAGCGCCGTCGCGGCGATCAGCGCGGGGTTGCTGACCTTCCAGCGGAACAGGACGCCGAGGCTGGCGAGCCCGACGAGCGCCGTCAGCCAGTCGCCGATCGCGATCCGGCCGAGCAGAACGCACGCGCCGAGGATTGTCCCGATGGCGGCCGCATACGCGCCCCTCACGAAGCCCTGGACGTTGGGGTTCGCGCGGTGCCGCACGAGCACCGGCGCGACGATCAGGACCAGAAGAAAGGAAGGAAGGAAGATCCCGACGGTCGAGACGGCGGCACCCCAGAAGCCCGCGACGAGGTAGCCCACGAACGTCGCCGTGATGACCACGGGCCCCGGGCTCAGCATGCCCATCGCCACCGCGACCAGGAACTGCCGCTCGTCGAGCCAGCCCGTCTGGTGGACGAGGCCCGTCTCGAGAAACGGGACGATCACGAGCCCGCTGCCGAACGTGAGCGACCCCGCCTTCAGGAAGAAGACGAGCAGCTTGCCGAGGGTCGCGCCGCCGCTCGCCGGAGCCGCCCCGGCGGCGGGTCCTGCGACGAGCGACGCCAGGAGGACGACGGGCAGCGACGCGGCGCGCCCTGGAACGCGGGAGCGGTAGTAGAGAATCCCGAGGATGCCCGCGCCGATGAACAAGAGCGCGACCTCCGCCTGGAGGACCACGGTGATCGCGAAGGACGCCGCGGCGATGACCCACTGGAGCCAATCCTCCATGCCGAGCTTGGCCAGCCGGTGGCACGAGTAGAGGATCAAGGCGATCACGGCGGGGCTCACGCCGTAAAAGACGGCCGTCACCCATGGAAGCCCGCCGAAGTGCACGTAGAGGGCGCCGAGCACGGCCACGATGACGAAGTTCGGCAGGATGAAGCCCACCCGCCGGCCCACGCGCCCCAGACCCCACCACGGAGATAGGCGATGAAGATCCCGACCTGGATCGCGAGCGGCCCGGGGAGCGACTGACACACCGCGATCCCCTCGCGCATCTCGGCCTTCGTGAGCCACTTCCGCTCCTGGACGAGCTCTCGCTCCATCTGGCCGCAGAGGGCGACGGGCCCACCGAACCCGAGCGCGCCCAGGCGCAGGAAGTAGGCGACGAGCCGGCGGATCGGGACTCGTTCGGCCGCCTTCGGGGTCTCCATGGCTGTCCTTTCCACGATCACCGTGCCGTGCCTGGCCGGCGCCCAGAGTGTAACGCTTGACGCCAGGTGTATCAAGCGTTACGATCTGCGGCCGTGCGGTGGCTTACGCTCCTGGTCGGTCTGCCGGCGACCCCGACCCGGCACCGCGTCGGCGTCTGGCGGAGGCTCCAGCGGATGGGCGCCGTGCGCTTGCGCGGATCCGCCTGGATCCTCCCGGAGACCGCGGAGACCAAAGAGCTGTTCGAGTGGCTCGCGCAGGAAGTGCAATCCGTGCGGGGCGAGGCCACGCTGCTCCGCGTGGAGCGAATCGAGACCATGCGGGACGAGCAAGTGACGGCGCTCTTTCACACGGCGCGGGCTGAGGAGTACGAGGACGTGGTTCGGGGATCTCGGGAGGTCCTGGCCCAACTCGATCGGGCGAAGTCGGCCCACCGCGCGTCCTTCGCTCAGGTGCGCGCCAAGCTCGAGGGCCTGAAGCGGGAGCTGGATCGCATCGAGTCGATCGACCACCTCGAATCGCCGGCCGGCCGACGGGCGCATGAGCTCTGGGAGCGCACCGCCCGGCGGCTGACGGCCGCGGAGGCCCGGCCGGTCGCCGGTTCCGGACGCCAGCGCGCCTCCACCCTGCCCGCGCCGGGAAGCACGTGGGTGACGCGGCCACGACCCCACATCGATCGGATCGCGTCCGCATGGCTCATCAAGTGGTTCTTCGATGCGCAGGCAAAGTTCGCGTTCGCGGATGCGGCCGATGCGCCCAGGAAGGGGGTGCCCTTCGACATCCTCGGCGCGGAGTTCGGCCACCACGGAGAGGACTGCACGTTCGAGACGCTCGTCAAGCGCTTCGGCGTCAACGACCGCCGGCTCAGGGTGATCGCCGAGATCGTCCACGAGGCAGATCTGCACGACGGGAAGTTCGCCCGCACCGAGGCGAGGGGCGTGGACCTCGCGATCAAGGGTCTCGCCGAGAGCACCGGTGACGATCACGAGCTTCTCGAACGCGGGATGGCGATCTTCGACGGGCTGTACACGGTGCTGAAGCGAAAGACGTAACGGTTCCATCACACCGAGCCCCGGGAGGGAGAACGATGCGAAAGACGACGACGGCGCTGGCGTTTCTGGTGGCGTGGTTCGTGGCGATGCCGGTGGGCTGGGCGCAGAAGTACGACGACAAGGAGCACGCCGAGCTCGCCAAGGCGCTGAAGGCCGCGAAGGTGTCGCTGCAGAGCGGTCTCCAGGCCAGTGCGCGAGCGGGCAAGCCGATCTCGGCGAAGTTCGAGGTCGACCAGGACCACTTGCAGCTCTCCATCTACACGATGAAGGGCACCACGTTCTCGGAGGTCATTGTCGATCACACGACGGGCAAGGTCGCCAAGGTCGATCCGCTCACGAGCGCCGAAGACCTCACCGCGGCAAAGGCGCAGGCGGAGGCCATGGCGAAGGCCAAGCGGTCGCTCGCCGCCGCGGCGTCCGAGGCCGTGAAGGCGAACAAGGGCTATCGCGCGGTCAGCGTCATGCCCGAGCTGAAGGACGGTCATCCCGTCGCCGAGGTGACGCTCGTCAAGGGCGCCGAGTGGAAGACGGAATCCGAGAAGCTCGACTGAGGAGGGTCCGATGCGGGATACGACGATGTCACGACGAGGCATTTTGAGAGCGACGCTGGCGCTGCTCGCCGGTTTCGGCGCGGCAGTACGTGGGCGCGCCGTCGCCGCGCCAGCAGAGCTCAAGGTGCCCGACGGAGTTCCCGTGGAGCGTGTCGACTTCGAGACGAAGGGGATCGAGGGCTGGACGACGGTGGACGGGCAGTGGGCGGTCGAAGACATGGCGGGAGCGCCGAGCGGCACACGCGTGCTGGTCCAGCGCGCGACCCGGCACGCGTTCAACGTGATCGTGGCGCCCTTCGGCCCGTACTCCGACGTGGACGTGTCGATGCGCTTCAAGCCGATCTCGGGCCGCGAGGACGCCTCGGGCGGCATCGTGTTCCGTTTCCGGGACGGCACGTATTACGTCGTGCGCGCCAACGCACTCGAGAGTAACTTTCGCCTGTACTACTACGACCGCGGCCGCCACGAGCTCGCGAGCGCCGCCGTCAAGGCCCCGGCGCTCGGCCAGTGGCACACGCTGCGCGTCGTGGCGATCGGCGATCACATGCAGGCGTGGCTCGACGGCAAGCTCGACCTCGATCACCATGACGCTCGGTTCAAGTCTGGGCGTGTGGGGCTGTGGACGAAGGCGGATTCCGTCACCGCGTTCGACGACCTCACCATTCGTGGGGTCGGCGTGAAGCTGTCCTAGGAGAGGAGCGAACGATGAAATGGGTGACACGAGAGAAGGCCCGGGTGGATCGCATCGCCTGCCCTTGGTTGATCAGCCGGTTCATCGATCGTGACCCGGCGTTCTTGTTCGTGCCGGACGCGGAGGTCATGCGGGTCGCCGAGCGCGAGAAGGCCACCGCCTTTGACGTGCCGGGGGTAGAGCTCGGTCACCACGGCGACCGCTGCTCGTTCGACGCGTTTCTCGAAAAGTACCGGCTCGACGACCCGGCGCTCGGCGCGCTCGCGCTCATCGTGCGCGGCGCCGACACCGGCGCCCGTCACCTCACCCCGGAGTCCCCGGGCCTCTACGCCGTGGCGTCCGGCTTCAGGGAGATCTCCAGGGACGACCACGAGAACATGGCTCGCCAGTTTCCGGTCTACGACGCGCTGCTCGCGTTCTGCCGCGCGCGTCCGGCGGGTGCCTGATAAGCTCCTCCTCGATCACGGGACACGGGCCCAGAGAGTCCCCGATCAAAAGGAGAGATCGCCATGCCCATCCAGACCCGCTACCTCTTCAGCGCCGCGATGGACGTCGAGCCCGCCCGGGAACCGCTCTTCAACGAGGTCTACGACGGCGAGCACGTGCCCTTGCTCCTGAAGGTTCCAGGCGTGATCGCCGTGGCGCGCTTCAAGCGGCAGGAGCTCACGATGATGCTCGGCGGCGAGCGCAAAACGATCGTCGTCGAGCACGAGCCCCACTACAACGCGCTCTACGAGATCGAGAGCCCCGAGGTGCTGACAAGCGACGCGTGGGCCAAGGCGGTGGACCAGGGGCGCTGGCCCGGCCAGGTGCGCCCGCACACGAAGAACCGCCGCCACGTCCTCTACCGGAGAATCTCGTGAGGCGCCGGCGCGTCGCGTGAGATACCGGCGCGTCGCGTGAGCCCGTGGCGCCCGGCGGCGACGGCATCGTCCTGACCCACGGCGCGAGCTCCAATGCCCGCGCGCCGCTGCTCGTCGCGCTCGCCGACGTGTTCGGGGCGCGCGGGCTGACCGTGTTCCGCTACGACCTGCCCTTCCGCCAGGCGCGCCCGACCGGTCCGCCCTCGCGCGGTGGCGCGGCGCGCGATCGTGAGGGTCTGCGGGGCGCCGTCCAGTCGATACGCGCGTCCGTGTCCGGGCGCGTGTTCCTGGGCGGCCACTCGTACGGCGGCCGTCAGGCGTCGATCCTCGCGGCGGGCGAGCCCGTGCTCGCCGACGCGCTCCTCCTGCTCTCCTATCCCCTCCACCCGCCCGGCCGCGGCGACCAGCTTCGCACCGCGCATTTCGGCGACCTCCGGGCACCGGCGCTCTTCGTCCACGGCTCGGCGGATCCGTTTGGTTCGCTCGACGAGCTCGAGCGGGCGCGAGGGCTCATCCCCGCGCGGACGGCGCTGCTCCCGGTGGACGGCGCTGGCCACGATCTGCTGCGTGGCCGGCGCCAGGCCGGAGCCGAGCTCGCCGAGCGCATCGCCGCCGCGTTCCTCGAGTTCGCCCGGAAAAACGCGCGTTGAACGGCCCGATGAGGAGGTCGAGGGCGCGGGCGCTCGACCTCCTCACCGGTGCAGTCGCTCAGGCGGTCGGCCGGTGGACGTACCCGTAGCGGGTGTTGCTGCGCGTGCCGCCCATCGCGACGTACTCGGCCTTGATCGCCGCGATCTTGTCCCGCGTGATCGTGCCCTGGGCGGAACGCATGTCGAGCTTGTACAGGCGCGTGGAGTTGCCGCCGAAGATCGCGCTCTTGACGAGCCCGTCGGCGGGACCGAGCGGAGCGAAGCTGTGTTTCTTCTGCATGTCCGCTGGGATCTCCAGGCGGCGCAGCGCCTCGATCTGCCACTGGGGCGACCCGTACCACACCGAATCGCTGCCCCAGACGACGTGGTCGGCGCCCATGCCACGGACCAGCGTACCGATGAACGCCGCGGCGAAGCGCGGGTTCGCCACCGCCGAGTTGGCGAACGCGGTCCCGAGCTCACCGTAGACGTTCGTGACGCCGTACTTGGCCGGGATCTCGGCGAGGTCGGTCGCCCACTTGATGCGGCCCGTCTGGTCGAACTCGGCCAGCGCCGCGTCGGGCGTCTCGAGGAATGTCCGCAGCGCCGCGTGGTAGATGACGAAGTTGACCTGCGGCCAGTCCTTCGCCGCCTGTCCGACGTCCCAGACCGTGTTGTACTCCCACACTCCGGGCCACGACTTCTCGTAGTCGATCGGCAGGAGCCCCTTGTGGATGCACACCGTGGTGATGCCGGCCTTGACGATCTTCTCGTAGAACGGGTACATGAGCTTCTGGTCGTCGAGGCGCCAGTAAGACCCCATCTTCGACGGGAAGAGCGGGTCGCCGATCGTGTAACCCTTCCAGCTGTCGGGCTTGAGCGTGCTGATCGCGCGATCGACCTCGTTCATCCAGCCCTGACGCTTCGGCGTGAAGACCGCGTGGCCCAGGAGGCGGCGGGAGTCGGCGATCTTGTTGATGGAGTCGCGCGCCATCGCGATCTGGTCGTTCGAGAGCAAGTCCCACGTCTGGTCGTCGAACGGCGCGCCCGAGAGCAGGGCGACCTTCGTGTCGCTGTCGACGAAGATCTCTTTGAGGTAGTTCTCGAGCTTGAAGCGCGCGAGGGTCTTCTCTCCCCAGAGGGCGGGGTTCCAGTGCTGCTTGGCGTACTGGGCGAGGCCCAGCAACCCCTCCTGCTTGAAGTCGTCGCGGACGAAGTGGGTCTGGTCGTCGAAAATGAACTGCCCGGCCAGCATGCTGGCGCGTTGAGCGGCGACGTCGGGGTTCGCCGCCTCGGCCCGGGAGACGTCGAAGATCGGCCCGAACACTTCGTTCATCGCCAGAAACGCCGCGGCCATGCCCGCGCTGCTCGCGAGAAACTGGCGCCGGTTCATCCCGTGGCGGCCGCCGAGGTCGTCGGCCAGCTCTTTGATGCGGGCCTCCACGCGCTGCTGCTCGCGGGTCTGGGGCAGCGGGTTGAACTCGCCGTTCGACACGATCTGGGTGGGGACCGGTGACCTGAATGACGCCACCTCCGCGGGCGCCGTTCGCTTGAGCTCCTCGTCGCTGAGATAGTGGGGCATCGCTGACCTCCTTCTGCGGCCCGGGGGCCGCTCGTCTCCGGTGGCCCAAGAGCCTAGGCCGAACGGCCGCCGTGTCAAGAGGCAAAGATTCGCGGTAGAGTCTGAGCCGTCACGAAGACCGGTCGCCGGCTAGCACAGCCTGGGGAGGGACGCCATGAAGATTCTTCGCGCCGGCACGCTCATCGATGGCACGGGCGCGCCACCCGTGCGGGACGCGGCCGTGGTGATCCACAACGGACGGATCGAGGCCGTCACCACGGGCGGCGGGAGCGCGAGCCCGCCCGCGGACATCGAGGTCATCGACGTCTCGCGCTTCACCGTCCTGCCCGGACTCGTCGACTGCCACGACCACCTGGCGTTCCACGGGTACGAGCTGGTGCGACGCTGGGGCCTCGACGAGCCCCAGTCCACGCACCACCTTCGAACAGCCCGCGTGGCGAGCCAGATCCTCGCGGCGGGTTACACGGCAGTGCGAGACGCCGGCGGGCTCGACGCGGGCTTCCGGCTCGCGATCCACGAGGGGCTGATCACGGGGCCGCGCCTGGTCTTGTCGCTCGGGATCATCTCGCCGATCGGCGGGATCGGCGATCGCATCAGCCCGTCCGGCCACGGCGCGCCGTTTCTCAACGATCCGAGCCTCCCCCCGAGCGTCGCCAATGGCCTCGAGGGCGTCCGGACGACGGTCCGGACGATGGTCCGCGCCGGCGCGGACGTCATCAAGTGCGCCACGACCGGTGGCGCCAGCTCACGCGCCGGTCATGGTCCCAAGGATCGCGCGTTCAACGCGGACGAGATGCGAGCCCTGGTGGACGAGGCCCACGCCCTCGGGCGGCGGGTGATGTGTCACGCGGTCGGGGGGCCCGGCCTGCGGCTGGCCATCGAGGCGGGCGTCGACTCCATCGAGCACGGCTGCTACCTCGACGAGGACCCCGAGCTGATCCCGATGATGGCGGAGCGAGGCATCTTCTTGGTCCCCACCCTGACCGTTTATGAATACCACCGCGAGTCGGCGACGCCCCATGTGCGCGAGCGCGCGCGGGCGTTGCGTGCCCATCATCTGGAGTCCGTGCAACGCGCCCTGACGGCAGGCGTCAAGGTGGTCGCCGGGACCGACGCGGGAGGCCACGGACACCCGAACAACGCGCTGGAGCTCGAACATCTGGTCGCCGCCGGCATGAGCCCGATGCAGGCCCTTCAGGCGGCCACGAGCCGGGCGGCCGAGTGCCTGGCGCTCGAGCAGGAGATCGGCACGATCGAGAAGGGCAAGTGGGCGGACCTCGTCGTCGTCGACGGTGATCCACTGCGCGATGTCCGCATCCTTCAAAATCCGGGGCGCATCAAGCAGGTGTGGAAGGGCGGGGTGCCCGTGACCCACCACGAGGACTGACGCTGAGCGAGGGGGCGGAGGGGGAGCGAGGTCCGCGGCGCAGGCCCGAGCGGTCAGACGCTGCCGCGCATCCTCTGTCGGAGCGGAGACGGGATCGACCGTCGTTCGGCGGCTCGCCCCGGGAAGGACCGTAGCTTGAGGTTCGCGCACTCGATGAAGCAGTCCACGGCCGTCGTGAGCTCCGGCACGCCGCTCGGCTTCGCCATCTCGATACAGACCTCGCGTCCGCGGAACACGGCGTTGGCTCCACCGAGGACGCTGGACGCGGCGTGAGACTTGAACAGGTCCATCCAGGTCATGTCGGGCTCGCGGTTCAGCTTGAAGCGGACGGACACTCGCTCGTCTCGTCCCCCGCTGCGCTCGACTGTGGGTTGGCCGATACGACGGATCGTCGTCTCCATGAGCCCTCCGTAGTTTCTCACGACCCCCGCACGAAATTCACGAGGTGTGGTCGTTCCCCGAACGGGTTGATCAACAGGGTACCGGCTCTGCTCGCCATCGTCCAGCAGTGGGAACCAGCAAGAGGCCTGCCAGGCGCGGGGGCTCGAAAAACCGCATGGATACGGGCGCCCCTGGTCCATCTAGTCAACGCCGTGACGTGCGTGTCGGAACCGGAACGGGCCGATAGGACTGATCAGTGTTGGTCCGTGGCAAGAAACTCACCTTAAGGAGGATCCTGACGCGGCGCCTCACCCGTACATCGACTGCAGCACCCAGCTGAACCAGCGCGTCGCCCACGACATCGTCCAGCGCAGGGTGAGCCCGGCGACGACCCAGGCCAGGACGGCGGCGAGCAGCGACGACACCGGGAGCGGCAGGCGTCGGAGGATCACCAAGAAGACGAGCCAGAGCCCGAAGGCGATCACGCTCCACCAAACGACCCGGGCGGCGAACACCTCCACGGCGAGCCCCGTCGGATCAGCCTACTGCGACTTGACCAGGAAATGCGCCCGTCGGTTCTTGCTCCAGCACGCCTCGGAGTGCTCCGTGCACAGCGGGCGCTCCTCCCCGTAGCTGACGATCGTGATGCGGTTCGCCCGGACGCCCTGGGACACGAGGTAGTCCATCGCGGACTTCGCGCGGCGCTCGCCGAGCGCTACGTTGTACTCGTTGGTACCCCGCTCGTCGCAGTGACCCTCGATGAGGACCAGGTGAGTCGCATTCGACTTCAGCCACGCGGCGTTCACGTCGAGGGTCTTCGCGTCGTCCCGCCGGATGTCGTACCTGTCGAAGTCGAAGTGGATGTCTTGCAGCTCCGGGACCGCGACGAACTCCTGCGGCGCCGGCCGTGCGATCGTAGCAACCGGCGCGGCCGACGAGGCCACCGCCCGGCGCGAGGCCGACTCTGCGGGCGCGCGCGGACTCATCACGACGCCGCTCGGCGCCGGCGCCTGGGTCGTCGCCGGCCGCCGGGCGCACCCAACCGCCGGCAGCACCACCACAATGGAAAGCATCGCAAGCCAGGATCTGGTCATGGTAGGCCTCCCTTCCGCTTCGTCCGAAGCGGCGTCCGAGCATCCATCGATTTCCTCACGAGCCGTGTCAGGCTCGACACGAGCGCCGGCCCCTCGGTCCGTAACTCGGCGATCGAGTAGCGAGCCAGCCTGCGCAGCACCGCCTCACCCGCCGGCCGGAGCTCGACGACCACCCCGCGGCGGTCCCGCGCGTCGGGCCGGCGCGCCACCATCCCCCGTTCCACCAGGCGGTCGACCAGCTGGACGACGCCGTGGTGTTGCGTCTGAAGCCGCTCGGCCAGCACCCCGATCGTCGGCAGTTCACGCCCGTACGATCCCTTGATCTGCAGCAGCACGAGGTATTGCTGGGGCGCCACGCCCGCCGTCCGTGCCGCGAGCTCCCTGGCGCGAAGGAACCGCCGGAGCCGATAGCGAAAGTCGGCGAGGGTGTGGTAGTCGACAGCCGGGGAACGATGGCGGTCGGTGGTCGCGGCGTCGGGCATCGCGTCCCATTATATATCATGGCGTGATATATGAGCGGCGGGGCGCGTGAGGGCGCGTGGCGCCTACGCGCCGCGGGGTCGAGGGCGTGCACCTAGACGTCCGCGAGGCCGGAGCGAACCGCCTGGACGAGGGTGCGCCCGAGAGCCGTGAGGGCCTGGACTTGCCGTGGGTCCTTGAGATCGCCGTTCGCATCGAAGGCTTCTTTCGCATGGGCGATCAGCACCGTTCTGGGGACCACCCACACGTTGACCGCACTGAGGCAGATCCTGAGATTCATCTGGCTTCGCGCCGTCCCCTGCGCCCCGGGCGTCGCACCGAAGGACGCCGCGACCTTCCCTCGGAAGACGTTGGGAGGGCGCGACGCCCAGTCGATCGCGTTCTTCAGGACGCCAGACACGCCGTGGTTGTACTCCGGCGACGCGATGAGGAGGCCTTCACACTGCCGGATCTTCGCGCGCCAGGCCTCAACCGGCTCTGGAAACGAGCCGTTCGCCTCGAGATCGCCGTTGTAGAGCGGGAGCATGAGGTGCCCTGGATCGAGCTCCTCCACATGGCCGCCCGCCTCACGGGCCCCGAGAACCGCGTAGCGCAGCAACATCCGGTTGAAGGAGCCCTTCCTGAGGCTTCCAGCGAATGCGAGAATCCGTGGCGTCCCTTCGGTCATCGCTCCCACCCCCTCGCCCACCCCCGGCGTCCACCCCAAAAAGGGGGCCAATGGAATGGGCTTGACGCCGCCTAGCGACTCTTCTACCATTGCGCCGCCTGGACCGGGTCAGGCGAATTCTGCAAAAGGGGTGTGAGCCATGAGCTGGGAGACGCCGGCCTTCATCGAAGTGAAAATGGACGCTGAGATCAACTCCTACCAGCCCGACGACTTCGATCGGGATCAAGACGACCGCTTCTAAGGTCTAGCTGGCGTCATCGTCTCGCCCGGCCCTTCTCGTGCCGCTACGGGAAGGGCTGGGCCGTTTCCGGGGGGCTCGTGCTGATCCGGGTACTGGGCTCGGCGGCCGGGGGCGGGTTCCCGCAGTGGAACTGTGGGTGCCCGAATTGCCGCGGGATCCGCGACGGCACGCTGGCCGCCGTCGCGCGCACCCAGGAATCCGTGGCGATCAGCGCTGACGGCCGGGGTTGGTTTCTCCTGAACACCTCGCCCGAGATTCGAGCGCAGATCGAGGGCTTCCCAGCGCTCCATCCACGCGACCGCCGCCATTCGCCGATCCAGGCGCTCCTGCTCACGAACGGTGATCTGGACCACTGCCTCGGGCTCCTCTCGCTCCGGGAATCGCACCCGCTGCTCGTCTACGCGACCGAGCGCGTGCGCGTCGGGTTCGCCGAGAAGAACGTGCTGCATCGCACGCTCGAGCGTTTCCCCGGCCAGGTGACGTGGCGGACCCTCAAGCCCGGCCGGCGCGAGGAACTGCTCGGCGTCGACGGCCGTGAGAGCGGGCTCGTCGTCGAGGCCCTGCCCGTGCCTGGCAAGCCGCCCGTGCACCTGGAAGGGCTCATGCCGCCCGATCCCGACGACAACGTCGGCTTGAGGATCCTGGAGGAGCGGACCGGGCGCGTGCTCGCGTACGTGTCCGGTGTGGGGGCCGTGACGGAGTCGGTGCGCCAGGCTCTCGACGGCGCCGACTGCGTCTTCTTCGACGGCACGTTCTGGTCGAGCGACGAGCTCAGGACTCTCGGCCTCGGCGAAAAGCGCGCCGAGGACATGGCCCACCTCCCTGTCGGTGGCCCCGCTGGCAGCGCCAGGCAGCTGGCGACGCTCGGAGCCGCGCGGAAGATCTACATCCATCTCAACAACACGAACCCGCTCCTGCGCGAAGACTCACCCGAGCGCGCCAGCGTCACGACGGCCGGCTGGGAGATCGCCTACGACGGGATGGAGATCACGCTATGACCGAGAGCGCGCCCCTGTCGAGAGATGATTTCATCGAATGGATCCGGCGAGAGGGCGAGCGCCGCTACCACGACCACCATCGCTATCACGCGCTCATGCACGACGGCAAGCTCACCCAGGTTCAGCTCCAGCAGTGGGTGCTCAACCGGTACTACTACCAGACGCGGATCCCGATCAAGGACGCGATCATTCTGTCGAAGTCCGACGACCCGGCGTTCCGGCGCATGTGGATCCACCGCATCCAGGACCACGACGCCGAGGACGGCGGGCTCGAGCTCTGGCTCCGGCTGGCCGCGGGGGTGGGCCTCGATCGCGACGAGGTCGCGAGCTGTCGGTCGGTGCTCCCCGGGGTCCGCTTCGCCTGCGACGGTTACGTCGAGCTCGTGCGGGAGCGAAGCCTCGTGGAGGCGGTGGCCTCCTCGCTCACCGAGTTCTTCGCGCCGGACCTGATGCAGAAGCGCGTGCTCGCCTGGGAACGTCACTACCCGTGGGTGAGCCGCGACATGCTCGAGTATTTCCGGTCGCGCGTGCCGCGAGCGCGCCGCGACTCGGAAGAGGCCATCGACTACGTGGTCCGCCACGCGCGGAGCTACGAGCTCCAGGAGCGCTGTGTGGCCGCGCTCATCCGAAAGACCGAGGTGCTCTGGCACCTCCTCGACTGCGTGTACACGGCCTACATCGAGCCGGGCTGGGGATCGGCGGGCGCCCGCGCGTGATCGCCCTGGACAGCCGTCCGCGGCTCGCCCCGAAAGCGCGGATCCGCTTCGACCGCAAGACGGCGCGGTACCTCCTGCTGTACCCCGAGCGCGGTCTCGTGCTGAACCCGACGGCCGCCGACATCGCCGCGCTCTGCACCGGCGAGCACACGGTTCACACGATCGTCGAGCGTCTCACGGAGAAGTACGCCTCCCAACCGCGAGCGCAGGTGGAGCGCGACGTCATGGCGTTTCTGGCCACCCTCGCCGAGCGCGGCCTGATGCGGACCGACCCGTGAGCGACGAGTATCGTCCGTACACCCTCGTCGCCGAGCTGACGTACCGGTGCCCGCTCCGCTGCGTGTACTGCTCGAACCCCGTGGAGTACACACGCCACACGGACGGGCTCGACACGGCGGACTGGCTCCGCGTGTTTCGCGAAGCCGAGGAGCTCGGGGTCGTCCAGCTCCACCTCACGGGCGGCGAGCCCGTCCTCCGGGACGATCTGGAGGCCCTCGTCGAGGGCGCGCGGGCCGCCGATCTCTACACCAATCTCATCACGAGCGGCATCCCGCTGAGCCGTGAGCGTCTCGCGCGCTTCCGCTCCCTCGGGCTCGACAACGTGCAGGTCTCCATCCAGGATGTTGCCGCGCCGAGCTCGGACCGCGTGGCCGGCGCGCGCGTCTTCGAGCGGAAGCTCCAGGTCGCGCGCTGGGTCAAGGAGCTCGGATTCCCGCTGACGCTCAACGTCGTGTTGCATCGGGAGAACCTCGGACACGTCGAGGAGATCGTCGCGCTGGCCGAGGCGCTCGCGGCGGACCGCCTGGAGCTGGCCAACACGCAGTATGTGGGCTGGGCCCTCGTGAACCGGCGCGTCCTGCTGCCGACCGCCGCCCAGCTGGATGGGGCGCGACGGGTGAGCGCCGCGGCGCACGCGCGGCTCCGAGGCAAAATGGAAGTTCTCTTCGTCATGCCCGACTACTATTCCGAGTTCCCGAAGGCGTGTATGGACGGCTGGGCCCGGCGCTTTCTCGTGGTCAGCCCCGACGGCCTGGCCCTACCCTGCCACGCGGCTCACACGCTGCCGGGGCTCGTGTTCGAAAATGTCAAGGACCGCCCGCTCGAGGCGATCTGGCGCGACTCGCCGGCCTTCAACGCCTTCCGCGGTGACGCCTGGATGCCCGAGCCTTGCAAGAGCTGCGAGCGGCGCGCGATCGACTTCGGTGGCTGTCGGTGCCAGGCCTATCTCTTGACGAAGAACGCGGCGGCGACCGACCCGGCGTGCTCGCTGTCGCCCGACCACGGGCTCATCGAGGCCGCGCGCCAGGAAGCGCTCTCGGCGCCTGACGACGGCTTCGAGTACCGGGCACCGCGGCCCGCCGTCCGGAAGTGACACGACGCGTGGACGTCAGCACCTGGATCCTCACCGGGCTCCTGGGCGTCGCGCTGCTCGTCGCCTTTGCCAAGGACGCGGCCCTGCCCGTTCGCGGCCTGCTTGCGACCGGCAAGCTCCTGAGGGGCGTGTGGCCCGAGCTGCTCCTCGGCTTCCTGCTGGCCGGGCTCCTCGACGTGTTGATCCCCCAACCCGTCCTCTCTCGCTGGCTCGGGGCGGAGCACATGGCGCAGGGCATCCTGATGGGCTGGGTGGCTGGCCTGGCGATCCCCGGGGGCCCGTACCTCCTCTTCCCCGTTGCCGCGAATCTCTTTCGCAGTGGTGCCGCGCCGGGACCGCTCATCACCCTGCTCACGGCCAAGACGCTGGTGAGCCCGATCCGCATGCTGACCTACGAGGCGCCCTTGTTAGGCTGGCCCCTGACCCTGGCGCGCTGTCTTCCCGGCATCCTCCTGCCTCCCGTCATGGGTCTGATCGGCCAGTGGCTGTTCGGGCTCTTCAACGACAGGTAGCAGGTAGAAGGAGTCTCGGGCCGGGACCTTTTCCGGAATCAGCGGAGCAGGGGTTCTCCCCCGGCCCGTTGCAGGATTCACCGAATTAGTGATCGTCAGCATCGCCACTACGCTGTCCGTAGGTAGGAGGGTGAGCGCCTCCGGTTGAAGGAGACGGCGATGCGCGACGCAGGCGATCCTCAGGTTCACGGGAGATGGTGGGGCAGGATCGGAATCCTCGGTGTATCGCTCGTGCTGCCAGGCGGCCTGGTCTTGCTGCTGTACCTGATGGTGCGGGCCCGGACACGAACAGATTCGGTGCTCCAGGACCCCTACGTCGCGTGGCTGCAGATGCGGGACCGGCTCCGAGCGGAATGGCGACCAGGCGCTGACCCGGAGGCGAATTCGGCGTGGCGCGCGTCGAACGGACGGCAGGTGAGTTCCTCACGGCTGATCCCAGGACAATCCCGGCGGTGACCGTGTTTTCTGGTTTGACCGGCGCTCCAGTCGGGTGATTTCAGCGAACGATCCGCGCTATCTCTTCATCGTCAGCCCGCGCGAGCGGAGCCTGTACGAGTACGCGGTGCAAGCGTTCGCCCGTAGACCGGAGATCGAGGTTATCTATGATCGTCGCCGGGGGGAACGACGACGGACGTCACAGCCACCCGCGGCCGAGCGACGGCGGGCCGACCGGCGTGTTCGGTCTCTCGTCGACGCGGAGATCCGCGAATACGGCTCGGCCATGGTGAGGGTCGAATCGGCGTGACCGCCACACGCGAGACGGGACGGCCAGGTTCCAGGAATTATTGTTCGGAGGTGCCATCGGTGCCATTCCTCCGGGGCAGAGGTGCCGCTTTGCCCATTATGGGTTGCGACTACTGCCGAATATTGCAGGGTTCTTGGGTCGTGGCACGGCCCCTGCTGGCCAGTGGCCAGAGGCAAGGCCAAGCACATGACCGTCTGGATATTTCTCACGTGGATCTGGGTGCCATCGGGGTGGGGGCCGGTCCCCCTGTCCAAGAGCGTCATGGGCCCCTACCCGACGGCGGCCGTCTGTGAGGCGGCGCGCGGCGAGATCCTCAACGTCGCCGATGACGACTGGCGGGTGTATGTCGGCCAGTGCCGGAAGCGGGAATGACTGTCTGGATCTTCGCGATGTGGTCGCTCATGGCCTGGTCGGGCCCCTGGGAGGCGCACGGCGACGTGGGGCCGTTCCCCACGCGTGAGTCCTGCGAGATCGCTCGGGAGACGGTCTATGCACTCCAGGATCCGTATCAAGACAGGCTTCTCCTCGGACCGTGCCGGCTCGCGAGGTACACGGCCGAGGCCGACGCGCGCCTTTAGCGCGTCACTTCACGACACTGCTCACGCCGGCGTCTGGCGGCCCGAGGATCGCGCACGGCTTGGGGAACGCCCGAAGAAACTCCTCGTTCGTCCAGTTCCGCCCGCGGAAGAAGGTGTGGGTGATCTCCTCGTTCGCACGGTCGTAGTTGACGATGACGAGCGGCGGCCAGTCGACCATGTGCTCCTCGAGGTGATACCGGCCGTACACGCCCTTGTGCTGGCTCGGCCACATCATGAAGGCGATGCCGACCGACGCCTCGTGCTCCCCGGAGCAGACCTCGATGATGCGCACGTGCTCGGCCGGGCCCTCGGGGGGTCGGGCCAGATCCGCCTGGGTCTCGGCCTGAGCATCGGCGCCCCGCTCGCGGAGGTGCCTCGTCGCCGGCTCGGCGCCGGGCGGCAGCATGAACACGGCGAGGTAGAGCAGTATGAGCGTCGTCCGCATACGGCGCGTCGTCATCTCCGGCATGTCCCCGAGATGTGAGCAGCATCACGGATGCCAGGGCGTCGAAGGCGCGGGACGACAGGAGCTTGCGCAGGTTTCTGGAAAACCGGGCGAGGTGAAAGCGGACCGTTTGCGCCACGCCGGCTGGCCAGATCGTATCCTTCGAACAAGGAAGATGGCCGGGGACTCCGCGTCCCCGGCCATCGGCGTGGCAGGTGAGCGAGCTCTTCGCTGAGCTAGGCCGAGCGCTTCGCGATGAACCCGTGCGCGTGATTGTCGCGTAGCTCGTCGAGCTTGCCGGCGATGCGATACTCCTCCTTGATCTGCGCGTACTTGTCCAGCGTCAGCCGCGGGTACTCGGCGCGCAGGTTGAGGTTGTAGAGCCGGGCCGAGGTGAGGCCGAAAATCTGGCTCTTGACCACGCCCGTCGCCGGACCCAGCGGGGCGAAGTTGTGCTTCTTCTGCATGTCCTCGGGGATCTCGAGCCGGCGCAGCGCCTCGATCTGCCACTGCGGCGAGCCGTACAGCACCGAGTCGGTGCCCCACACGACATGATCGACGCCCATGTTCTTGATCCAGGTGCCGAGCAGTGCAGCCGCGAAGCGCGGGTTGGCCGTGCACGAGTTAGCGAAGCTCGTCCCCATCTCCGCGTAGACGTTCGTGACACCCTGTTCGCCCGGGATACGGGCGAGGTCACTCGCCCACTTGATCTCGCCGCTCCGGTCGAACTCGGCGAGGGCCTGGTCGGGTAGCTCCTGGAAGGCGCGCAGGCCGCCGTGGTAGATGACGAAGTTCAACTGGGGCCAGTCCTTGGCGGCCTTCGCGATGTCCCACGGCGTGTTGTACTTCCACACGCCGGCCCAGCTCTGCTCGTAGTCGGCCGGCATCAGCCCCTTGTGGATGCAGAGGGTCCTGATGCCCGCCTTGACGGCCTTCTGGTAGAACGGGTACACAAGCTTCTCGTCGTCGAGCCGCCAGGGGTACTTGGTCTTTGCCGACAGCGGGTCACCGATCGTGTAGAGCTTCCAGCTGTCGGGATGCAGCCTGTCGATGGCGAGGTCGACCGCGTCCATCCAGCCCGGCTGCCCCGGTGTGATGACGGCATGGCCCAGCATCCGCCGGGTGCCGCCCCCGACCCGGTTGACCATGTCCACGGCCTCGCGGATCTGCGTGTTGGGCAGGAACTCCCACGACCTGTCGTCGAAGGGAGCCCCGCTCAGGAGCGCCACCGAGGTGTCGCTGTTGAGGAAGATCTGCCGCACGTAGTTCTCGAACTTGTAGTAGTAGAGATCCGTCTGCTCCGACTTGGTGAGCGCGGGGTTCCAATGCTCGGAGGCGAAGGCGGCCAGCCCCAGGATGCCCGGCTGCGAGTACTTGTCGTGGACGAAGTGAGTCTGCACGTCGAAGATGAACTGACCCTTCATCGCGTCGGCGTGCTGGGCGACCAGGGCGGGATCGGCGGCCTCAGCCTCCGAGACGTCGAACACCTTGCCGAACACCTGGTTCATGGCCACGAAGGCTGCGGCCATGCCGCAGCCGGTGCGTAGGAACCGGCGTCGATCCAGACCCTGCCGGGCGCCGTGTTGGTCCGCCAGCTCTTTGATGCGCGCCTCGACCTGCTTCTGCTGCGCGGTCTGCGGCAGTGGGTTGAACTCCCCGTTGGAGACGATCTGGGTGGGAACGGGCGACGGAAACGCGTGTTCCGCCGGCTCGACTTCTGTAAGCTCACGTTCGCTCAGAAAAATTCCCATGCGCTTCTCCTTGCCTGGCCCTTCAGGGGCGAGCGGCCTCTGCGGAAGAACAGTCTCGCATCGGCGACCGTTGAACGAACGTGCGTGGCCCGGGCGTCTCGGAGGCGCCCGTGGGGGTGGTCTCAGGGAGGTTGCGAGAGGTTTCAGGTCCCGACTTATGACACGTCGTCCAGCTTCTGTCAACGCGCCCGAACGGCGGGCAGTGGGTCAGTTTGATTCGCGCGGAGTCTCGCGCGAGGTCGTGGCTTTCCGAAGCTTCGAGCTGTCCATTGGAGTATGACCGACGCCGCCTGCGAAACCCCGTGCCCTCCCGCTCAGGCACGCGAGAGGTGCACGGCGAACGTCGCGCCCTTCTCCGTCCGCGCCACCACGGAGATCCGCCCGCCCTGGCGCTCGACGAGTGCCCGCGAGATCGCCAGCCCAAGGCCGAAGCCTGGCACGTCCATCAAGTGCGAGGCTTTGCCCCGGTAGAAGCGCTCGAAGAGCCTCGCCACCTCTTGCGGCGAGACGCCTGGCCCAGTGTCCGAGACGGCGATGACCGCTTCCTCCCGACCCATCGTGACGACGATCCGAACCTGACCGCCGGTCGGCGAGAACTTCACGGCGTTGTCGAGGATGTTGGCGAGCGCGACCTTGGCGGCGCCCGGCGCGGCGTTCACGAGAAGCTCCGGTGGACGCTCGACCGCGACCGTCACGCCGCGCCGCTCCGCCTCCGGCCTCACCGCCGCCACGGCCGCCTCGACGATCTCGCTCACGGCAATGGGCTTGGCCGGCTCGGGCTCCTGGCGCGCGTCGATGCGCGCGAGCCCGAGAAGTTCCTCGATCAACTCTTGGACGCGCCGCACCTCGTCCAGGCACGAGCGCAGCGTCTCCTCGTACTCGCGCGCCGGCCGCGGTCGGCGCAGCGTTACCTCCAGCTCTGCCCGGAGACGTGAGAGCGGTGAACGGAGCTCGTGCGAGGCGTCGGCGGTGAAGCGACGTTGGGCCTCGAAGCTCCGCTCGAGCCGGTCGAGCATGTCGTTGAGCGTCTCGACGAGCCGGCCGATCTCGTCTCGCGGCCCTGGGTGGGGCAGGCGCTCGGCGAGGTTCGCCTCGCCGATGCGCCGAGCCTGCGTCACCATGTCGTCGATTGGCCGGAGGGCGCGGCGGGCGAGCAGGGCGCCGGTTAGCCCGATCCCAGCGAGGATGACCAGTGACATCCCGACGAAGAGCCATCGACCAAACCGCAATACGGCGTACGCGTCGTCCAGCGACATCGCCACCTGGATGGCATAGCGGGCCCACCGGGCGTCAACCGGGAGGGACACCATGCGAATCGGTTCCTCGCCGAAGTCGGTCACGGTCCCGAACACCGTCTCACCGTCGCGCAATCGGGCGAGGAGTGCGGCCGGCGTCGGCAGGCGGGCCGTGCCGAGCGTCGCGCTCCGCGCCACGACCCGTCCGTCAGCGTCGATGATCTGAACGAACTTGTCGAGGCGCACAAACGAGGGCGGGCCCGCGCTGGGCGCGATTTCGTGGACACGGATGGATTGTCCGGGATCGGCCTGGAGCGCCGCCGCCTCTGTCGAGGCCAGTGAGAGGATCGCGTCGTCGATGATTTGCCCGAGGACCACGCCGCGGAGCGCCCAGTCGGCGCCGATCGCCGCGAGGATCAGCATCACGGCCAGGACCGCGACGTGTCCGAGCCAGAGCCGGGTCTTGAAGCTGAGCGGTCTCATGGTTCCGCCGAGTCCGGCGGTCCCAACCGATAGCCGACACTGCGAATCGTGTGGATGAGCGGCACGCTCGCTCCGTGATCGATCTTGGTGCGGAGGTGGCTCACGTGGACATCGAGGAGGTTGTCAAGCACATCCGACGCGTCGTCCCACACCCGCTCGGCGAGGCGGGTACGGCTCACGACCTCGCCGGCGTTCCGCATCAGCACCTCGAGGATCGCGTACTCCCTTGGGGTGAGGGTGACCGGGCCGTCTCCGCGGGTGACCCGGCGGGTCGCCGGGTCGAGCGCCAGGTCGGCCACCCGCAGCACGGGGGGCTGGGCGACGCGCGACCGACGGAGCAGGGCCCTGATGCGTGCGAGTAGCTCGGCAAAGGCGAAGGGCTTGGTGAGGAAATCATCCGCGCCGGTGCTGAGACCGCTGACGCGGTCGGCGACGCTGTCACGCGCGGTCAGCATCAGGATCGGGGTGGAGCTGCCGCACGCGCGGAGGGCGCGGCAGACCGCGAGCCCGTCCTTCCCGGGCAGAAGCCAGTCGAGCACGATCAGGTCGTACTCGTTCACCGCGGCCTTCTCCTCGCCGTCCTCGCCGGTGGGGGCGACGTCGACGACGAAGCCCTCCTCCTGAAGCCCCTTGGCCAGGAGCCTTGCGGCCTTCCGGTCGTCCTCGATCAGGAGGACTCGCATCGCGGTCTTATCCTATCGCCCGGTCGCGCGCGGCGCGCAACCTGAAGGAAAATTCAGGTTGCCTTCAGGGGATCTTCAGCCGCGATCTCGTAAACTCAGGCTGTGAGAGTAGGTGTTGGGCGAATTCTGCTCGCTGTCAGCCTGTTGATGACGACCGCCGAGTTCATGGACATCCAGAAGCTGTCGATCGACGATCTTCGGCGGCGATTCGGGCTGGCGCCGTCGTGCGACCCGGCGGTGACGGCCTTGTCAACCGATCCGACGATCAACCAAGTGGCCGTCGCCATAGAATGCCGAGCTGAGCTGCGCGCGCCGTCCCCCAGTCGCGCGCCAGGCGAGCGTCGCGGACCGTAGCTTCCGAGCCCGAAGGTGGTCGGCGTGCGCCATCGGCCGATAACCCTCGCGATTCTCCTCTTGATGCAGGCGTTCTTGTCGCCTGGCATGGCCGCTACGTCACCCGGGACAGCCGTCATCATCTTTCTAGACTTCTCTGGGAGCATAAAGAGTGGCGAGCGTGCGCTCTACCAGCGCGAGATCGAGACGCAGATCCTGCCGTCGCTCTCGGCAGGGGACCGACTTCTGATGGCGCCCATCCACGACAAGACCCTCACCGAGTTCCGTCCCCTCGTCCAGGTCATCTTGCCAGCCAAGCCCGAGTTCAGCGGGTGGCGGGACAACGTCCTGACATACAAGCGTCGAGTGAGGGAGGTTGACGCGCAGGTCCTCGACCTAAAGGCGAAGGTCAAAACAGAAGTCGCGGACGTCTTGGGGAGGCGTTACTCGAGCCCGTACACCGACATCTTCAGCTCACTCCTCATCGCCCAGAAGTTGTTCCACAACGAGGCCAGGCGAAAGGTGTTGGTGCTGATGTCGGACATGATCGAAGACACGCCCGAGTACAACTTCGAGAAGATCGCGTGGAGTCCGTCTGCCATGGAGAGGCTTCTGGCCGAGCTCGGGACCAAAGCGCTCGTCCCGGAGCTGCCAGGCGTGTGCGTCTACGTGTCGGGCGCGTCCGCCAAGTCCGCAGCGCTCGCGGAGAACATCGCCCGCTTCTGGGAAGCCTACTTCCGGCGGACCGGGGCCGACATGCACCCGAGCCGGTATGCTCATGTCCTTCTTCATTGGCCCCCGTCTCAGTCCTGTCGCCTGGAATGAAGGCAACGCCCCCGGGATCGGCTGATCCGGATTGGGTCGATCCGCGATCAGCTGCAGGCGGAGGTGCGATGGTTAGACTCGCTCCTCTGGGGCTACGCGGCAGGGTTGCGTCTCTACGGCGAATCGCCGTGTCCCTCGCAGCCGCTAGTGTCGTGGTCGCGATAGCACCGGGTCAGGCTGCCGATACGACTGAGCCACTATCGCGCAGCACCCTCTTCGTCGGCGTTGACACGAGCGGTTCGTTCCGCCATGCCGGGTACGAGGACGCCATGACGTTCCTGGCGTATTACCTCTACGGCCATGTCAACGAGCTGGGTGGGCTGGCGAAACCCCGAGACCTCTTCGTCGCAGCGATCGGCGGCAAGGACAGCAATGAGCCGAAGGCGTTTCGCCCGATCCACGATTTCGCGGGGAAGACCATCCCGCAGATCGAAGCGGACTTGAAACGGTGGTTTCCGCCAACCGATCCCCTCACGGACTTCAGCGCGTTCTTCCGCCAAGTCGCGCGGATCACTAAGGAACGAAACCTGGTCCTCACGCCAATCACCATCATCGTGGTGAGCGATGGCATCCCTGATGTTCCCGGCGTTAAGGCCGGCGCGCCCGATTCGTTCAAGACGATCGACTTCGGTACGTTGGAATTTCTCTCCCGGAATGTCACCGTTCGGCTCATCTATGCGAGCCCCAAGGTCGGCGAGCACTGGCGAACGCTCATCCCGCGTCAGCGTGTGCGGTTGTGGGCCGTCGAGCGCGAAGTGATGGTGGGCTGGCGCGCCCAGGTGCAACCCAACGCCGATCCCGCCGCCCAGGACCGGTTGTGGAAGTGGGTGATGGAAATTGTCGACTATCGCTTACGCGCTCGACCACTCTAAGCCCGCAATCGCCGGGGCTATCTTTTGGTGGGCGGAAGAGGGATCGAACCTCTGACCTCGGCCTTGTAAGAGCCGCGCTCTCCCAGCTGAGCTATCCGCCCGGTCGAAGGACCCGCCCTACTCTACCCCAGCTCGAGCGCCGCGAGCCGCGACGGCGTCGGCACGCCGTCCCGGTCCCAACCGCGGAGCGCGTAGTACGCGTCGAGCATCGCGCCGAGCTCGTCAGGCGGGCAGTACATCCCGGCCGACGGGCCCTCAGGAATCGGCTCGTGCATGACCTTCCAGGGGAGGACGTCGTCCCGGCGCCGCACGCCCTCGCGCACGTTGAAGAGCCGCTCGAGATTGATGATGCGCTCGCCCACGCGCTCGAGCTCCTCGACGGTCGTGTCCCAGCCGGTGACGGCGCGGACCATCCGCGCGTAGGGCTCCTCGAGAAAGAGACCGTAGCCGCGCTCGGCGGTGAAGCGGCACATGACGAGCGAGTCGCCGACGGCGGTGAAATGCTGGCTCCGCACCGCGAACGCGGGCTTGTCCTTGGCGGAGCGGCGGTCGAACCCCTGCGCGTACTGTGGCGTCGGGCGGGTGTCGTGGTGGCTGCCGCCCCGGGTCGCGGTGGCGTAGCCGATCGAGAGCCCCTTGAGCGCCCGCGCCGAGTGCGCCGGCAGCTCGAGGCGCTTGACCGCATACACGAGCTTCGTCGCGTCGGGGTGGACGGATTCTGCGAGGCGCCAGGCCCCCTCGGCGAGGCGTGCGCCGAAGCCCTCGCGCCGCGCGGTCATCTCCACGAGCGTGAGCATCCCCCGCCAGTTCCCCCACCCGAAGTCCACGCCCAGATCGTCCTTCGTGAGCCAGCCGCGCTCGAGCGCCTCGCAGACGAAGGCGAGCGTGACGCCCATCGAGATCGTGTCCAGGCCGAGGAGGTCGCAGAGGTCGTTGGCGCGGATCAGCGCCTCGGGGTTCGCGATGCCGAGCATCGGGCCCAGCGCGAAGATCGTCTCGTACTCGGGCATCTTGGCGCGCGTGCCCGCGAACTCGCCTTCGGGGATCGCGTACTGCTTGCCGCACGCCACCGGACACTTCAGGCACGTCGTGTCCCGGTCGTGGTAGTGGGCCTTCATCTCCTCGCCGCCCACCAGGCGCGCCTCGGCGAAGACCTCTGATTTGAGATTAAAGGCGCCGAGCCCCCCGAGCGCGTTGATGGGCCCCACGAGGAACGGCGTGCCGTAGGTCGAGAGCGCCTGCGTGCCTTTCTTCAGAGGCTCGCGCGTCTCCTCCACGAGCGCCTTGAGGGCCGCCGGATCCGCCACCTCCGTCTTCCGCGTCCCCGTCACGACGACGGCCTTGAGCTGCTTGGCGCCGAGCACGGCGCCAAGGCCGCCACGCCCCGAGACGCCCTCGCGGTTCTTCCAGTAATGTGCCATCGCCGCGAAGCGCACGCGCTGCTCGCCCGCCGGGCCGATCGCGATCGCGTCGGCGTCCCCGCCCTCGGCGAGGACGAGCGCCTGCACCGTGTCCCGCGTCGCGCGCCCCCAGAGCTGATCCGCCGGCTTGAGGAGGGCGCCCGTCTCCGTCACCACGAGATACGACGGCCGGGCCGCGCGACCCGTGATGACGACCGCGTCGAAGCCCGTGCGCTTGAGCGTCGCCGGGAAGCGGCCGCCGAAGGTCGAGTCGAAGAAGAGCCCGGTCAGCGGCGACTTCGAGGCGACGCACGCGCGGCTGTTGCCCGGTACCGTCGTGTCGGTGATCGGCCCCACGCTGAAGACGACGGCGTTCGCGGGCGCGAACGGGTCCGTCCCGGGCGGGACGCGGTCGTAGAGGAGACGGGCGGCCAGGCCGTTGCCGCCGAGGAGCCGGCGTGCCGTCCGCTCGGCGAGCGACTCGATCCGCGTGGCGCCCGACGCGAGATCCACGGCGAGGACACGGCCCCCGTACCCCTTCACCGTCCGATCTCTTTCAGGCCCCGGCGCGCGGCGGCGGTGAGCTCGGCCGGGGCCTGGGACTGCTCGAGCAGCTTCTTGTAGACGACCGCCGCCGAGTCGGGCTGCTTGAGCGCCACCAGGCTCTCGGCGGCGCCGAGGAGCGCGCGGCGGCCGGGAGCGGACTCGGGCGCCACGTACGCCGCTGTCATGAAGTACTCGACGGCTGCGGGGAAATCTCCCTCGCCCTGATACGTCTCCCCGAGCGCGTAGGCGGCGTCGGCGGCGTCGGCGCCGTCGGCACGCCGGAGGAACTCCGAGAGGATCCCGCGCGCTTCGCTCGCGCGCTTGTCCTCGGCGAGCAGGCGCGCGTAGGCCAGGGTTTCCGGCTTGCCCCACTCGGGCCCGCGGCCCTCCTTGGCCGCGCGCGCGTACGCGTCGAGGGCGCCGACGCGGTCGCGCGCCGCCGCGCGCGCACGGGCCAGCAGGAGCCACGCGCGCCCGAGCTTCATGTCCGCGGGCGGGGACGTCAAGAACCTCTCGAGCGCCTGCCGGGCCGCATCGGCCCGGCCCGTCTCCAGCTGGGCCTCGGCGAGGGTGACGACCGCGGCGTCGGCGAACGGGCTCTTCGGGTACCGCTGGCGGAGCTCGCCGTACGCCTCGTACGCGACCGGCCACAGCCGAACCTGGGCGGCGGCGGCCCCGATGCGCTCGAAGGCGTCGTCCGCCGCCTCGTCGTTTGGGGACTCGTTGCCCAGCCGCCTGGCGAACCCGAGGGCGCCCGACCAGTCCTTCTGCTCGACGGCGAGACCCGTCAAGACGTAGAGGAGCCGCGGCGCCCCGCGCCCCTTGGGGGCAGCGGCGAGCTCGGCAAGGGCCGGCTGTCTGAACTCCTGGTGGGCGCCGCCCTGGAAGGCGACCGCGGCGAGGCCGTACTCCGCCGCGTGCGCGATCGCCGGCGTGCCCTTGTCGCGCGCGTCCTCGAACAGGCCCTTCGCGACGTCGGGCTTGCCTTGCGCGAGCGCGGACGCGGCCAGGCCCAGCGTCGCCAGCGCGCCCAGTCCCTCGCGCTGGGCCTGCGTGAACGCGTTCCCCGCGCCAACCGGCAGGCCTGCCGCCAGGAGCGCAGCGCCGAGCGCGGCGTAGGCGCGGCCGAGGAGCGGCCCGAACGGCGCCCGCGCGATCCAGTCAGAGAGCTGCGCCTGGGCCGCCCTGGCGTCGCCCGTACGGAGCAGGAGGACCGCGCGGTTGAGCCTGGCGAACTCCGTGCGCGGCCGATCCCCGTACTCCGCGACGATCCGGTCGAGGAGCGCCTTCGCCTGGCTCCACTCGGACGGCTCTCTCAGGGCGAGCTCCGCCGCGAGCAGGAGCGCGTCCGGGGCCTGCGGGTCCTGGGGGTGGAGACGGACGAACTCGAGGAACTCGCGCCGCGCCTCCTGGTCGCGATCCTGCCGGAGCGTCGCCCACGCGACGCCGAGCTGGGCCGCGCCCGCGAGCGGATGGCCCGGGAACTCGACGAGCGCGCGTCGAAACGCCGCGCTGGCCGCGGCGTAGGTGCCCGCGTGGTAGGCGGCCTCGGCCTGGAGCAGGAGCGCCGTCGCGCGGGCCTCGGTCGAGGGCGCCGCGGCGACGAGCCCCGCGAGGTCACGCGCCGCCTGCGCGAACTCGCGCAGCTCGACGTTGATCTGCGCCACGCGGAACCCCGCGAACCAGCCCGTCGCGGTTGTGGGGTCGGCCCGCCGGGCCAGGTCGTACTGCGTCCGCGCGTCGTCGAGGTTTCCCTGGATGCGGCTCGCTTCCCCGTTCAGGAGCAGGATGAAGCCGCGCAGGGCGGGCGTCAGGTTCGCGCCGAGCAGCTCCTGGATGAGCGCCTGCGCCTCCGCGCCCTTCTTGCCATCCACGAGTGCCTTCGCGAAGCGGAGGAAGAGCGTGTCCCGCAGCGGCGAGCGCCGGGCTTCGAGGCCGCGCGCGGCGGCCCGGGCCGCGTTGACGTCGCTGCCGAGCAGGGCGAGCGCGAGCCCCGCCTCGGCCCAGTCGCGCTCCGTGCCGGTCCGCGGCGCCGCCGCGGGCGAGGTCGGCGGGGCCAGATACGTGCGAAACGCGGCCACGCTCTCCTTCCCGCGCTGCCCGGCGAGGCTCCACCAGCCGAGCCTGAACCAGCCGGAGTCCAGCAGCGCGTGGGGCCCGCCGCCGACGAAGCGGTTGAGCTCGGCGGCCGCGCGGTCGTACCGGCCCACGCGCCCGAGCGCCTCGCCGAGCCAGAAGCCGACGTCGCGCGCGAACGCCGCCGGCACACCCCTCGACCGGAGCGCCTCCCACGCGGCCACCGCCTCGTCGTACCGCCCGAGGGCGTAGCTCGCGAGCCCGAGACCGTGTCGCGCCCACGGCTCCATCACCGCCGGCACGGCGCCCGCGAGCAGCTGGGCGAAGGTGTCGCGGGCGCGGGTGGCGTCGCCGATGCGGAGCGCGGTCCAGCCGACCGAGTGCGTCGCCCAGAGGGCGTAGGTGCTCCCCTTCGGCGCGGTCTCGACGACCTGTCGGAACAACCGGTCCGCCGCCTCGACCCGCCCGAGCCGCCAGTACGTCTCGCCGAGCCAGAAGCGCGCCTCGAGCACGAGGTCCTTCTCCTCGCCGCTCTTCGCGGCCTGCTCGAGCGTCTTCGCCGCGTCGTCGTACTCCCCCTTGGCGATGCGCGCCCGGCCGCACTCGAGTGCCGAGGAGGCGACGCCGAAGAACGCGCCGACGCATGCGAGCGGCCCCGGCTCGGCCAGCGCGGCGGTGGGCTTCGCGCCCCACGGCGCCCACACCGTTGCGGGCGGAAACGACGGCAGGTCGGCGGGCGCCTCGGGGAGCGGGAGGTCACCAAGGCCGACGGCCGGTTTGTCGAGCGGCACCTCGGCGAACGGGATGAGCGCGGTGAGATCGGGCGCGGGGGGCACGAGGGGGAGCAGGCTCGCGGCGCGCGCGGGCGGCGCGGCGAGCAGTACGCCGAGGACGATCGCGGCGACCGCGCGACGCCTCACGACCGCCGTGCGTCCTTCCCGGGGCTCGCCGGTGTCCGCCCGAGCTGGCTCTTCACGACCTGGGCGCGGTCGCGCGCCCAGTCGCGCAGCGTCGCGTCCGGGCTACCGCGAACGACCGACTCGTACGCGGTGAGAGCACCGCGCAAGTCCTTGAGCTGCTCCCGCGCAAGCCCGAGACCGGCGAGCGCCCGATAACGGATCCCGACCTCGATGTTCTTCACGCCGGAGACCGCCTCGAACGTCTTGGCGGCGGCGCCGAAGCGGCCGAGCTTGATCTCGGACTGGCCGGCCAGCAGGAGCGCCTCGGCACGGACCGCGTCGTCGGTGCTCTGCGCCGCCGCGTGGGCCTGCGCCGCCGCATCCTTCCAGTCCTTTCGCTCGAACGCGACGTTGGCCAGGTCGAGCGCCACGCGCGTGGCGAGGGGATGATCGGGAAACTCCTTCCTGAGGCGGCGCCACGCCGCCACCTGGTCGCTCGGCCGCCCGAGCCGGCCCGCGATTGAGGCCGCGTCGGAAAGCGCCTCGGGCGTCGCCGGCGTCTGGTCCATCAGCACCTTGTAGGCACCCTCGAGCTCGCCTCGGTCGCCCTGGCGCGTGATCGTCTCCATGATCAGCCGGCGCGCCGCCGGCACCAGCTCGTGGTTCGGCGCCGCGGCGACGAACGCGCGCAGGTCGGCGAGCCCCGCCTTCGCGTCTCCCGACTTTACGCGCGCCAAACCCAAGAGGTACTGCGCGTCGGGGAGCTGCTTGTGGTTCGGGTACTTCGTGGCGAAGCTCTCGAGGAGCGGCAACGCGTCGCCGAAGCGCTTTTGCTCGACGAGCGTACGCGCGAGGTGGAGCTTCGCCGACGGGACCAGCGCGTAGTCCGGCCATCGGTCGAGCAGCTCGCGGAACTCGACGATCGCGACCTCGGGCCGGTGGAGCTCCAGGTCGCTCCACGCGAGGCCGTAGAGGGCGTCGGGCGCGCGCGGCCCGGTGGCGTCCTTCTTGACGACCGCATCATACGCGGGCCGCGCCTCGGCGAAACGCTGGAGCCGGAAGAGCGTCTCGGCCTCCCAGAACTTCGCCTCGAGCGCCTCCGACGACGGGACCGCCCCCTGGGCGCGCCGGAACGCCTCGAGCGCGGACTCGGTGTCGCCCAGCGTGAAGCGCGCGCGACCCAGGAGGAACAGGGCGCTGCCGACCCACGGGTCAGTCGGGTACTCGGCGACGAACCGCTCGAGCACGCGGCGGGCGAGCGGGTAGAGCCCGTCGGCGAACGCGCGCTCGCCCACCAGCCTGAGCCGCTCGGGCTCGTCCAGAGCCCGTGCGGGCGGGGCAGAGAGCGTGACCACGAGCAGGACTACGGACGCCGAGAGGAACGACCGCCGGCGCGTCATGATGACAGCTCATCGTAGCACGGCTGTGATACGGTCAGGGCGTGGGTCTGTGCGTGTTCGACCTGGACCACACCCTGATCCGTACGCCGCTCGACCTGGCCGCGATGGCCGCCGACATGCGGCGGCTCCTCGAGCGCGAGCGCGGCCCGCTGCCCGCGCGGCCGGAGCGGTACCGGGTCTTCGAGCTGGTCCTCTGGTCGAAGAGCCAGGCGCCCGAGCTCGAGCGCGCCGTGTGGGCGATCGCGCTCGAGCACGAGCGGCAGGCGATGGACGCGGCCGCGCTCGAGCCGGGCGCGCTCGACGCGGTCGGGGGCGCGCGACGCGCCGGCTTCCGGACCGCGCTCTGGACGAACAACGCGCGTGCGGTCACGCTGCCGGCGCTCGAGCGGCTGGGGCTCGCCGCCCTCCTCGATCTCGTGGTGACGCGTGACGACATGAGCGCGCTCAAGCCGGATCCCGACGGGTGGCGGGTCATCTCGGAACATTTCGCGGTGCGGCCCGGCGGTCAACCCGCCTCCCCGCGCTCTGCCGCACCGCACGGGGACACGCGCGATGCCGTGGTCGTGGGCGACTCGTGGGTGGACGGCGTCGCGGCCGCGGCGGTCGGCGTGCCGTTCGTCGCCTACGGCGCCCGCGAGGCGGACCTCACGCGTCACGGCGTCACGCCGGTCGCCTGGCTGGAGGACCTCGCGCGGCTGCCCGAGTGGCTCGCCGCCCACTTCGGAGCATTTCAGGGCTCGCCTCGGCGGTCGAACCGCCTCGGCTCGCACTGCCACGACGGGCACGGGCAGACGTGACGGACCTCTTCGAGACGACGTCGCGCGAGACGCCGGTCACGGCCGCGCCCGCGCCGCTCGCCGACCGGATGCGCCCGCGCTCGCTCGACGAGGTCCTCGGTCAGGAGCATCTGCTGGGCGCGGGCGCGGTCCTGAGGTCGGCGATCGAGACGGGCGAGCTCCACTCGATGATCCTGTGGGGGCCGCCCGGCTCGGGTAAGACGACGCTCGCGCGGTTGATGGCCCACACCACGGGCGCCCGCTTCGTGGCCTTCTCCGCGGTGCTCTCGGGGGTGAAGGAGATCCGTGAGGTCGTCGCCGAGGCGGAGCGGGCGCGAGCACGCACGCGGACGCGCACGATCCTCTTCGTCGACGAGATCCACCGGTTCAACCGCGCCCAGCAGGACGCCTTCCTCCCCCACGTCGAGACGGGCACGATCGTGCTCGTCGGCGCGACGACCGAGAACCCGTCGTTCGAGGTGAACTCGGCGCTCCTCTCGCGCTGCCGTGTGTACGTGCTCCGCGCCCTCGGCGAGGACGACGTGGTGGCGATCTTGCGGAACGCGCTCGGCGACGCGGCGCGGGGCCTCGCCGGCCTCTCACCCGAGGTCGACGACGACGCGCTTCGCCTCATCGCGCGGCTCGCCAACGGTGACGCGCGTGCGGCGCTGAACGTGCTCGAGGTGGCCGTGGGGCTCACGCCGACGGGCGGCCGGCGGCGGGTCACCGGGGCGTCGGTCCGCCAGGCGGCGCAGACGAAGACCCTCCTCTACGACAAGGCGGGCGAAGAGCACTACAACCTGATCTCGGCGCTCCACAAGTCCCTGCGCGACTCCGATCCCGACGCGGCGCTCTACTGGCTCACGCGGATGCTCGAGGCCGGCGAGGACCGGCTCTACCTCGCCCGGCGGCTGGTGCGGTTCGCCTCCGAGGACGTCGGCAACGCCGATCCGCACGCGCTTTCGCTGACGCTCGCGGCGAAGGAGGCGTATCATTTCCTCGGTGATCCCGAAGGCGAGCTCGCCCTCGCCCAGGCGACGCTCTACCTGGCGCTCGCTCCCAAATCGAACGCGGTGTACGTCGCCTACGACGCGGCGCAGACGGACGTGAGGGAGCGGCCGGCGGAGCCCGTGCCGCTGCACATTCGGAATGCCCCGACGCGTCTCATGAAGGACCTGGGCTATGGGGCGGGCTATCAGTACGCGCACGACGCGCCCGACGCGCGCGTCGATCAGGACGACCTCCCCGAGGCGCTCCGCGGGCGCCAGTACTACCGGCCGACCGACCGCGGGCTCGAGGCCGAGCTCGGCCGGCGGCTCGCCGAGTGGCGGCGCTGGCGCGCCGAGCGGCGGCGGGCGGAGGCGTAGCCGTGTGGTCCTTCGACCCGAAGCGCTGGTCGCACTGGCTCCTGCTCGTGTTCATCGCCGGCTTCCTCGTGAGCTATTTTGGCTTCGTGTCGTGGGGACGACTCGGGGACGCGCTCGAGGCGCTCGCCGAGCGGCCCGCCGGCGCGCAGATCTTCCACGAGAAGATCGATCGTGCCGACGCGATCTTCATGATCTTCGTGTTTCTCTTCCTGACGCCGCTCGCGCTGGTCGCGGGGTTTAGCATCGTGACGTTCGTCGGCTCCGTGCTGACCGGGATGCTCGAGGCGATCTATCGCCGGCCGGGAATGCCGGAGTGGGTCTCGACGCTCTGCGTGTACCTCCTGCTCGCGCTGGCCGCGTACCTCACGCGCGTCTTCTGGTACCCCCAGGTCCAGGGGTTCGCGAGCCTCATCGCCCGCGCGATGATCATGGCGGTCCGGTAGCGCGCATGTCGCGCCTCCGCGTGGGCGTCGTCTTCGGCGGCCGGTCGGGGGAGCACGAGGTCTCGCTCGCGTCCGCGGCCTCGGTCATCGGGGCGCTCGAGGCGCGCGGTCACACGGTGGTGCCGATCGGGATCGCGCGCGACGGGCGCTGGGTCGTGGGCGGCGACCCGTTGCGGGCGCTCGCGGCCGAGGCGCGTGTGGCGCTGCCCTCGGACGATGCCGCCGGCGCGATCAAGAAGGCGCTCGCCGGTCGCGCCGAGACCGTCGACAGCGCCGCGACGACGAGCCTCGCCCGGACCGAGCCCGCCGGCGGCCTCCCCGTCGAGCTGCGCGGCCTCGACGTCGTCGTCATCATGCTCCACGGCCCGTACGGAGAGGACGGCACGATCCAGGGCCTCTTCGAGCTCGCCGATCTGCCCTACGTCGGCGCGGGCGTGCTCGCCTCCGCCGTCGGGATGGACAAGGCGACCATGAAGGCGGTGTTCCAGGCCCATGGCCTGCCCGTCGTCGAGCACCTCGTGGTGACCCGTCACGAATGGCGCGCGGCGCCCGAGCGCGTCGCGCGCCGGATCGCGGAGACGCTCGGCTTCCCCTGCTTCGTCAAGCCGTCGAATCTCGGCTCGTCCGTCGGGATCAGCAAGGTCCCAGACGCGGCCGCCCTGCCCCGGGCGCTCGACGAGGCGGCGCGCCACGACCGGAAGATCCTCGTCGAGCGTGCCGTCTGCGGCCGCGAGATCGAGGTGAGCGTGCTCGGCAACGACGAGCCCGTGGCCTCGCTCCCCGGCGAGGTCACGTACGCGGGCGAGTTCTACGACTACGCGACGAAGTACGCCGAGGGCCAGGCGCGACTCACGGTGCCCGCGCCGATTCCGCCCGAGACGAGCCGGCGGATCCGCGCGCTCGCGCTCGAGGCCTACCGCGCCATCGACTGTGCCGGTATGGCGCGCGTGGACTTCTTTCTCGAAGGCGATCGTATCCTCGTGAACGAGATCAACACGATCCCCGGGTTCACCGCGACGAGCGGGTACGCGCGGATGTGGGAGGCCTCCGGGCTCGGCTACGGCGAGCTGCTCGAGCGCCTGATCGAGCTCGCGCTCGATCGCCAGCGCGAAAAGAATCGTGCTGGTTGAGGTCGTGATCGCCGGGGGTGGGACCGGCGGCCACACGAGCCCCGGCCTCGCCGTCGCCGCCGTCCTGCGCGAGCGCTCGATCGCGTGCGCCTGGATCGGCTCGCGGACGGGCGTCGAGGCCCGGCGCGCGCCCGAGCGCGCCATCCCCTACTTCGCGATCCCGACCGGCAAGCTCCGCCGCTACTGGGCGTGGCAGAACGTCGTCGACCTCGCCGTGGGCGTCCCCGCGGGCGTCGCGAGCGCCACGCGGCTCCTCGCGAGGCTCCGACCGCGCGTCGTGTTCGCCACGGGTGGCTTCGTCGCGCTCCCCGTCGTCCTGGCTGCCGCGGCCCTGCGGCTTCCGATCGTCATCCACGAGCAGACCACCGTGCCGGGGCTGGCGAACCGCGTCGGCGCCCGCTTCGCGCGTCGCATCGCCGTCACGTTCCCCGATGGCGGCGGCCACTTCCCCGCCGCGAAGATCATCGTGACGGGCAACCCGCTCAGGCCCGAGCTGCGCGGCGGCTCGCCCAACGACGCGGTCCGGCGCTTCGGCCTGGACGCCGTGCTGCCGCTCGTCTACGTCACGGGCGGCGCCCAGGGTGCCCAGCGAATCAACCGGGCGGTCGGCGCCGCCCTCCTGCCGCTGCTCGAGCGTGCGCAGGTCATCCACCAGTGCGGCGACAACCCGGCGACCGGCGATCGCCAGTGGCTCGAGGCCCGGCGCGCGGCGCTCCCGGAACCGCTCCGGGCCCGCTACGCGGTCGTGCCGTACGTGGGCGCAGAGCTCGCCGGGATCTATGCCGCCGCGGCGCTCGTCGTCGCCCGCGCGGGCGCCGGGACCGTGAACGAGTGCTGCCAGCTCGGCCTGCCGGCGCTCTACATCCCGCTGCCCGGCACCAGCGGGGACGAGCAGACGGTGAACGCGCGGCTCGTCGAGCGGGCCGGCGGCGCCGTCGTGCTGGAGCAGGCCGAGCTCGCGCCCGAGCGGCTCCTGGCCGAGATCGGCCGCCTTCTCGGCGACCCGCGCCGGTTGAAGGACATGGGCGCGCGCGCGATGACGCTCGCCGTCCCCGACGCCGACGCGCGCATTGTCGCCCTCCTCATCGAATGCTCGCGACCGGGCACGCGCTGACGAGCCCGCGCGTGTCAGCGGGCGGGCTTCGCTCCGTGCAGATCGAAGCGCAGAGGACAGCGCTCGCAGCGCGGCACCGTCCGACAGTGCGTCTTGCCGACACGGACGAGGAGCGCGTGATACTCGTTGAACAGCGCGGGATCCGATGGCAGGCGAGCCTCGAGGAACAGGCGCGCCTCGTCGTAGCCCGCCCGGCGTCCGAGCAGGCGATGGCGCGTGAGCACGCGGCGGGCGTAGGCATCGGCCACGAAGACCGGGCGGCGAGCCGCGTAGAGCAGGATCGCGTCGGCCGTCTCGGGCCCGATCCCCGGCACGGCGAGGAGGTCACGACGGAGCGGGGCCAGTGGGAGGCGCCGCATCGGAGCGAAGGCGCCGCCGAAGCGGCCGAGCAGCCAGCGGGTGAGGGCTCTGAGGCGGTGCGCCTTGACGCGGGGCGTGCCCGCCGCGCGGATGGCGCGAGCCACCTCCGCCTCGCCGAGCGCCGCGAGGCGTCGTGGCGTGAGGAGGCGGCGCGCGCGAAGGGCGGCGACGGCGCGGGCCGCGTTGGTCCAGGCGGTGTGCTGGGTGAGCACGGCGCCCACCGAGACCTCGTAAGGCGTCCGGCCGGGCCACCAGCGCTGCGGCCCGAATCGCCGCTCGAGCGCCGCATAGAGCCGCAGGAGGCGCGCCTTGACGCGGTCGCGCGGCGGCCCTGGGGCTCGCCGGCGCCGGCGACGCGCTAAGCCGATGCTGGGGCTCATCGTCCTCCTCCAGACGCTAACGCTGGCCGTGAGCGGCCCGGCGACGTCATCCGAGTATCTACCGATCCGGGTGGCCGAGGCCGAGGGCTACTTCGCGCGCGAGGGGTTGGAGGTCACGATCCGGACGACCCGCGCCGAGTCCGGCGCCGCCGAGGCGCTGGCCCAGGGCCAGGCGGATCTCACCGCGACCACGCTCGAGGCGCTGCTGCGCTTCGGCCCGCGCGGCGCCGGCCAGACCCCACGGCTCGTGTTCGGCCTGACGGCCGCTCCGCCGTTCGCGGTGCTCGTCGCCTCGGAGCATACGGGCGCCGTGCGGTCGGTCGAGAGCCTCACGGGGCTCCGCGTCGGCGTGACGACACCGGGCGCGCCCGAGCTCGCCTGGTTCGGCTGGCTGCTCGCCCGTACCGGCGTCAGCATCGCGCAGCTCCATCTCATGAGCCTGGGGGGGCGCGGCATCGTCGGCGCCATCGACTCGGGTGAGATCCACGCCGCGCTCGTCCCGGAGCCGATGGCCACGCGCCTCCTCGAGGAGGGCCGCGCGACGCTGCTCGCCGATTTCCGCACGCCCGCGGCGGTCGCCACGGCCCTCGGCCTCCGGACGGTGAGCGCCGCCGTCTTCGTCCGGGCAGACCGGCGTCCGCCGGACGCCGACCTCGCGGCGTTCGCCCGCGCGCTGCTCGCCGCCCAGGAGCGGATCCGCCGGGCCAGCGCCGAGGAGCTCGCCACGCGCCTGCCGAGCCGTACCGTGGGCCCCCAGGACGAGTTCGAGCTTCGGCTCGAGGCCGCGCGCGCCTGCCATCTCCCCGACGGGCTCGTCTCGGCCGAGGAGCTCCAGCAGACGATCGGAATCATCCGCGCCCACACGCCCCTGCCCGCGACCACGAGGATCCCGCGCCCCGAGGAGATGCTTCACCTCGAGCCCCTCCAGAAGGCGATCACGGCCCGGCAGGCTCGCTGACCGGCACGCCGAACTCGGCGAGGAGACGGCGCGTCTCCTCGACGGGCAGCCCGACGACGTTGGTGTAGGAGCCGGCGAGCCGCTCGACGAGCGCGCCGCCGAGGTCCTGGATCGCGTAGGCCCCCGCCTTGTCGAGTGGCGCTCCCGAGGCGACGTAGGAGTCCAGGGTCGCGTCTGGGGAAGCCGCCAGGCGCACCCGGCTCACGACTGCGCGCGTGGCCTCCCGGCCCGTCCGCGTATCCACGACGGCGACGCCCGTGATGACCTCGTGCTCTCGGCCGCAGAGCCGCCGGAGCATCGCGCGCGCTTCTTCGGGGCCGGCGGGCTTGCCGAAGGCGACACCGTCGAGGACGACGAGCGTGTCCGCGGCGAGGACCACGGCGCCCTCGGCTCGGACCGCGACGGCGTGAGCTTTCCTCAACGCGAGCCCGGCGACTGCTTCGGGCGTCGGCTCACCCCAGAGCGTCTCCTCGATCTCACTGGGCACCACCTCGAACTCAGGGCAGATCTGGCGCAGAAGCTCGCGCCTCCGGGGCGACGCGGATGCAAGCACCACCCTCACGCGCGGTGTGGCCCCGATCGCGTTACAGGCGGCGGAGGGTGAGGGCGGCGACCACGATCCCGATCACCCCGACCAGGTTCACCTTGAGGCTCAGGCCGAAGGTGATGGAGAGGAAGCGCAGGTCGAGCGTGGCAGGGGGCGTGAGCCCGATCATCGGCCCGTGAGTGAGAAAGGTCTGGGCACGCCCGACGGGCAGCAGGCCTCCTACGAGCTCGCCCAGCACGGATCCGACCATGAAGCCCGCGACCACCACGAGGAGGATCAGCCCGATGCCGCGGGGGGCCGCCATGGAGCCGCGCGATCAGGAAAAGGTCAGGGGGTGGGCGTCGGTTGAGACCCGGGTCTCGGCGTCGATCGCCTTGCGGAGGAACTTGGGCAGGCCGAACGCGTGCTGGTGGGTGAGGCCGTCCCAGTACTCGAGGGCGCCACCGACACGTTCGGCGATCAGCTTGTCGATCACCTGAGAATCCTGACGCCGCGGGTCGACCTTCTTGCTCCCCACGATGAACCCCCAGGGCGTCCCGAAGCACGCGACGAAGGTCTGGTAGCCGGCCACGACCGGGAAGACGTCCCGGAGGGTCCGGTGGATCGCGGTGAAGAAGGAGAGCTCGTTGATCTTCGTCATCCCCGCCTGCACGGTCATCGTGCCGCCGGGCGTGAGCCGGTCCCGAACGAGGGTGTAGAACTCCTTGGTGAAGAGCATGCACGCCGGCCCCTCTTCCAGGGGCTCGACGAGGTCGACCGAGATGAAATCGAAGCGCTCCGCCGTCCTCTCGAGGTACCCCCGTGCGTCCTCGTTCCGGACCTCTGTCCGCTCGTCCTCGAAGGCCCCGCGGTGCATCTCGGCGAGGTGCTTCCGGCAGAGCTCCACAACATCGCCGTCGATATCGACCATCACCGCCCGCGTGAGGGAACGGTACTTCAGGGCCTCCCGGAGGGTCGCTCCCTCCCCGCCCCCGATCACCAGGGCGCTCTGGGGCGGCCGGTCGGTGGCGAGCATCCCCGGGTGGACCAGGGCCTCGTGGTAGATGAACTCGTCAGCCTGGCTGGACTGGATCCGTCCGTCGAGCACCAGGAGCTTGCCGTACGAGGCCGTCTCCATGATCTCGACGTGCTGGAACTTGGTCTGCGCCTCCACGATCGTCCGCTTGATGGCATGCATGTGCCCTTCGACGGGCGTCGTGGTCTCGAAGAACCACTTGTATGCCTGGGGACTGGTCACCTGAAGGCAACCGCGGCCTTGTTGGCGATGGGCACCCTGGAGTTCAGGAACGTCCCGCGCTGCATCTCGACGATCGAGTGCCGTTCGGCCACGAACTGCTCGACCAGGTAGCTGGCGGCGATCTCCGGTTGGAGGACGTCTCCGCAGGAGAAGATGTCGACCGCCGCGTATCGGTATTCGGGCCAGGTGTGGATGGTGAGATGGGATTCGGCGATGACGACGACTCCGCTGATGCCGAAGGGGTTGAACTCATGGAAGACGACGTCGACGATGGTCGCTTGGGCCCGCTTCGCCGCCTCGATCAGGGCTCCCTTCACGGCCTCGAGGTTGTTGATCACGTCGGGATCGCAATCGAACAACTCGACGAGAAGGTGTCGTCCCAGGGCGTTCAATCCTGTGGCCCTCCTTTCTCCGATCCGGTCATCTACCGCACCTCTCCTGCGACGCCTGCCGGCGTCGCCGCTCGACGAAAAAATTTCTCGTTTACACCCAAAACTTGTTTCACTGTATGGCCCGCTTTTTTCGATTGCAAGAAAAAAACGCCTTTTGGAGGCCCTGGCGGCGACCTTCCGGAGCCTCCGTGGCCGGCCGCCGAGCGACCTTCGAGCCTCCACGACACCGCCGAGAGCCTTCGCGACACCTTGAACGAGCCTCGCCGACACTGCCGACGCGCCCGCCAGCGGCGCGGCGCCGCACTTTCCGCTTGCATCGGGACGCGACGACGGTAGAGTGACGAATCGAGCGAATGAGAGCCGTCTCGCCTCGCTTCATCGCGTGTCCGAGTGAGCTGCAGCACGCCCGCGTCGTCGTCTACGGCATCCCGTTCGAGGGCCGCGTGAATCTCCGGAAAGGCGCCTCGGGTGGACCGCGGGATCTTCGGCTCGGTTCAGACTCGGTCGAGACCTACTCGCCCGCGCTCGGGCGAGACCTGGAGGATCTGCCGCTCGCGGACATCGGCGACTGCGAGCTTCCCGACGGCGCGCCGCCGCGGGAACAGCTCGACGCGGCCCGCGCCGAGATCGCGGCATGGTGGCGGCCGGGGCTCATTCCCTTCATGCTGGGCGGCGACCACACGGCGACGGTGCCCGTCATGGAGGTGCTCGCCCCCGCGTTCGCCGATCTCCGCGTGCTCCAGCTCGACGCCCACCCCGACACGCGCGAGGAGTTCCTGGGTGAGCGTTACAACTACGCCTCCGCCATGGCGCGGGTGATGGACGTGGTGCCGGAAGAGCGCGTCTACCAGGTGGGCATGCGCACGGGCTCCCGGGAGGAGTACGAGCGCCGGCGGCCGCACTTCTACCCGGTCCTCGCGGGTCCTCCCGGTGAGGTCGTGCGGCGGCTCCTCCCCGAGCTCCGCGGCCACCCGCTCTACGTCACGATCGACGTCGACGTCCTCGATCCCGCCGAGGCGCCGGGCACCGGCTCGCCCGAACCCGGCGGGCTCCGGGTCCCGGAGCTCATCGAGATCGTCCGGCTGCTCGGCGAGTGTCGCGTCATCGGGGGCGACCTCGTCGAAGTGGCCCACGCGTGGGACCCGACCGGCCGCACCGGCATCGCCGCGGCATGGGTCATCCGAGAGGCCATGCTGACGTGGTGGGGTGACCTCCGGTGAAGCGCCGCTACCGCGATTACGCCGCTCCCCGGCTCTACGAGATCGCGTTCGACACCAACCGCAAGGTCGAGGTCGATTTCCTCGTCCACTGTTTCAAGCGGTACGCCAGGATCCGGGTCCACCGGGTGCTCGACATCGCCTGCGGAACCGGGCCGCACCTGATCCGCCTCGCCGATCGCGGGTACGCGATGTCCGGGCTCGACCTCTCGTCGGAGAACATCGAATTCGTCCGGCAGCGGCTCGCCGCCAAGGACCGCCAGGGCGAGCTCCGCGTGGGCGACATGACCGACTTCCGCCTCGAGCGGCTCGTGGACGCCGCTATCTGCATGCAGGACTCGCAGGGACACCTCTTGACCAATGACCAGCTCCTCGCCCACCTTCGCGCGGTCGCGCGGGCCGTTCGCAGAGGCGGCCTCTACGTGTTCGACCGCTTCGTGGCCTCGTCGTGGACGAACCCGGCCCGGAGCTGGTCGTGGTTCAAGCGGCGCGGGCGGCTGATCGTGCGCGCGTCGTTCTCGGCGCTCAATCGGGTGGACCCGGTGAGCCAGATCTTCCACGAGCGGATGACCCTCGAGGCGATCGACAACGGGACGCGCCGCCGCTATCGGCAGTCGCATCTGTCGCGGATGGTCTTTCCGCAGGAGCTCCGAGCGCTCGTCGCGCTGGCGGGCGGCTTCGAGTTCGTCCAGTGGTTCTTTGGATTCAAGCCACACCAGATCCTGGAGCGCTCCAAGCACCCCCTCATCATGGTCGTCGTCCTGCGCCGAACCTGAGAGCGCGCGCCGCCATGAAGCCGGCGGGCGCCCGCGAGGCCGGCCGCCGCGTGCGGCGGGGTCCGGTCCTGAGGCTCAAGCGGGGGTCCCCGCGGGTGCCCGCGCACCCCTGGATCTTCAAGGGCGAGGTGGCCGACGCGAGCGCGGTCGAGCCCGGCGCGGAGGTGACCGTCGTCGATGCGACCGGGCGCTTCGTCGGGCGGGGCTACTACAATCCGCGGCCCGGGCTTTGCTGCCGCATCCTGACCTGGCGCGACGAGGCGCTCGACGCGGCCTTTCTCGAGCGGCGCCTGGCCGACGCTGTCGCCCGCCGCGCCTCCAGCGAAGCGTCCGGGCCGCCCTCGCTCGGCCGCCTCGTGTGGAGCGAGGCGGATGGCCTGCCCGGGCTCGTCGTGGACCGTTACGACTCCGTGCTCGTCGTCCAGTGCGGGACGCTCGGGATGGCGCGCCGGCGGCGGGAGATCGAGGCGGCGCTCGGCCGCGTGCTGGGTGAGCTGGCCGTCTTCAACAAGGACGAAGACGGGCCGGCGCAGCTCGAGGGGTTTGAGCCGGCTCACGGCTGGGCCGGGCGCGCAGGGCCGGCGACCGTGGAGGTGGACGAAGGCGGCGTTCGCTTCACGGTGACGCTCGGCGCCGGCCACAAGACCGGCCTCTACCTCGACCAGTCCCAGAACCACCGCCGGGCCGCAGGGCTCGCCGCGGACCGGGACGTCCTCGACGCGTTCTGCTACACGGGAGGCTTCGCGTGCCACGCGCTCCGTGGAGGCGCCCGGCGCGCCGTCCTGATCGACTCCTCGCTCGAGGCGCTCGCGGCCGCTCGGCAGAACCTGGCGCTGAACGGCGTCGCCGAGCGAGCCGAGCTCGTCGCCGCGAACGTGTTCGACGAGCTGCGCCGCCTCGAGCGCGCGGGCGCGCGCTTCGGGCTGGTCGTCCTCGATCCGCCGCCCTTCGCGCGGAGTCGGACCCGGCTCGACGCCGCGGTGCGCGGCTACAAGGAGATCAACCTCCGCGCGATGCGGCTCCTCGATCGCGGGGGGGACCTTCTCACGTTCTCGTGCTCGCACCACGTGCCCCAGGCGCGCTTCGAGGAGCTCTGCCGCGACGCCGCGGTCGACGCGGGGGTATCACTCCGGCTCGTCGCCCCGCTCTCCCAGGCGAGCGACCATCCGGTCATTCTCACGATCCCCGAAACCCGCTACCTGAAGGGCTTGCACCTCGAAGCGCTGTGACGGACCGGCGGGCGGGGCGGCGGCGCAGCCTCTCGAAACCCGTAGCTTCTGGGGGTTGACCCGGCGCCAAGCTCACGGAGGTCCGCTCGCGGGCGGTGCCCGCCGGCGCGTCACCAGCGTCGGGTCTCGCCGTGCTTCATGAGCCAGAGGCGCTCGGGGCCGAGCCCGAGCCGGCGCGCCTCGGCGGCGAGGCGCGCGGGAGGCTCCTCCATCGGCTCCTCGGCCAGATCGAACGTGCCCCAGTGGATCGGCACGAGGTGGCGGCCCCGCACGTCGGCCAGCACCCGCAGGGCCTCCTCGGGGGTGGTGTGGCTCGCCTGCATGATGACGGGTGGCAGGTACGCGCCGATGGGAATCGCCGCCACATCGAACGGGCCGAGCCGCGCGCCGATCTCCTTGAGCCCGCCGTAGTAGGCCGTGTCGCCGGCGAAGTAGAGCCGACTGGCGCGGCCGACAACGGCCCAGCCGCTCCAGAGCCGGCGGTTCCGGTCCCACAGGCTGCGGCCCGAGAAGTGATGGGCCGGGACCGCGGTGAGCGTGAGCCCGGCGACGGCGCGGCTCTGCCACCAGTCGAGCTCCTCCACCTCCATGATCCCGACCTCCGCGAGCCACGCCCGGAGCCCAAGGGGGACCAGGAAGCGGGGCCGGTGGGTGCGGGCGAGGCGCGTGACGGTCGCGACGTCGAGGTGGTCGTAGTGATCGTGCGAGATGAGCACGATGTGGATCGGCGGCAAGTCCTCGAACTTGAGGCCGGGCGGAGTCACACGCTTCGGACCGGCGAACCGGACGGGGCTCGCGCGCGCCGACCACTGCGGGTCGGTCAGGATGTTCACCCCGTCGAGCTGGATCAGGAGCGTCGAGTGGCCGACCCAGGTCACCGTGGTGGCGCCGGGATTGGACCGGATCGCGCCCAGGTCGCTCGCGACGACGGGGAAGTGCGCGGTCCGGGGATGAACCGTGGCGGCCCAGACGCGCGAGACGAAGAAGCGGAGCCGTACCCAGCCGGAGGCAACGACAGACGCGGAATCGGTGTTGGCGAACCCCCGCTCGCGGTGATGTGCGGGGGCGCCCGGCACGGGCTCGCCGACGCCGCCGCAGGAGCTCAGGGCGAGGGCGAGGGACAGGAGCGCGACGCCGGGCCGGATCAGCTCGTCTCGTCTCCGACGGGCAGCTCGAGGAGGAACGACGCGCCGCCCTGGGGAGAGTTCTCGGCCCAGAGCCGCCCACCGAGCTCCGCGACGATGCCGTAAGAGATCGAGAGGCCGAGCCCGCTGCCCTCGCCCGGGGATTTCGTCGTGAAGAACGGGTCGAAGATCCGCGGCATCGCCTCCGTCGGGATCCCCGGCCCGGTGTCCTTAACCTCGAGGCACACGCGCCCGTTGTCCGGCCAGATGCGCACCGTGAGCACCCGCGCTCCGGCACTCTGGGCCATCGCCTGGTGCGCGTTCTGCACGAGATTCAGGAGCACCTGCTGGAGCTGGTTCTCGTCGCCCAGCACGTGGGGGCACGGCGCGAACTCGGTCACCACCTTCACGTTGTCCTGCTGGAGCTGATAGCTCTTCAGCTCGAGCACCCGGCGCGCCTGGGCGGCGAGCGAGCACGGCCGGCGCTCCGGCGGGTACTGTCGGGCGAAGAGCAGGAGGTTCTGGACGATGCGGGCGGCGCGTGCGGCCTCGTCCGTCACGATGCGGAGCCGCTCGCGCACCTGGTCCGTCGCCTGGGGATGCGCGAGCAGGAGGTGCGTCTGGCCCAGGATCGTCGTGAGGGGGTTGTTGATCTCGTGCGCGACCCCCGAGGCGAGCTTGCCCACGGCCGACAGCTTCTCGGCGTGGAGCAGCTGCGCCTGGGTGCGCCTGAGCTCTTCCAGCTGGTGGCGCGTCTCGGAGTAGAGCCGGGCGTTGTCGAGCGCGAGACCGATCTGGTCGGCGGTCGCCTCCAGGAGCGCGACCTCCCTCGTTTCGAAGCGGTCGACCGTCTTGCGGCCGAGCGAGAGCGTGCCGAGGATCCTGCCGCGGCTGTGGATCGGCACGCACACGAAGCCTCGGATGTGCTCGCGCTGGACCGCCGCCCGCGCCGCCGGGAGCAGATCCGGGTCTGCGTAGTTCTTCTCGACCCGGACCGTCCGGCCGGTGGCCGCGACACGGCCGATCAAGCCCTCGCCGACCGGCAGCGTCTGGTTGACCTCCCGCAGGGTCGGCGACATTCCCCGCTCGCCCCTGAGGTGCAGCGTCTTGCCGTCGTCCGACAGGAGGTGGAGGCTCGCGATCTCGTGGCCCGTGACGCGGGTCAACGCCTCGACGGCCGTGCGCAGGACGTCGTCCACGTTGAGGGTACGGCTCACCGTCTCGGCGACGGTATGGAGGATCGCAAGGTGCGGCTCGACCACCGGTCGGGCGGCCGCCCGGCGCCGCCCGTCAGGACGCGACGGGGAGCGCGCGACGCGCCGCTTCAAGCGCGGTCTCGACGAGCGTGCGATCCGGTCCGGGCAGGTCGCCCAAGTCGGTGGCGATGGACAGGAGGAGCTCGATCTCGTCGAGGTGCTCCGCCGCGACCGCCGCCCGGCGGGTCGCGACCTCCCGCGCGGCAGCGAGGGCCGCCGCCTCCAGGCGGGCGCCCGTGGAGGCGCGCGCCGTCGCGTTCATGGCGCGCGCCGCGCGGAAGACGGCGTGCGCCAGCCGCCGCCACGGGTCGACATCCGTAGACCCCGCGCCCGATTTCAACATCCCGGCGGAGACCGTGCGGTCGAGATAGTCGTAGTCGAAGGGTTTCGCGACGTAGTCGAAGGCGCCGAGCTTGAGCGTCTCGCGGGCCAGGCCGACGTCCTCGTTCGCGGTGACCATGATGATCGTCAGGGCGTCGTCGAACGTGCGGACCCGCCGGAGCACCTCGACGCCGTCGAGGCCGGGCATGCGTATGTCGAGCAGAACCACGTCGGGCCGGTGGCGCCGGATCGTGCCGATCGCGTCGTTGCCGTTCGAGGCCTCGTCCACCGTGTAACCCTGTGACGAGAAGTACTCGCTCAGCACTTCCCGGACCGGGGCCTCGTCATCCACGACCAGGATGCGGCCCAACGAGGGGCTCATCGCCCAATATTCTACCCTTTAGCCGGTTGCCCGGGCGACGACGTCATAGACGAGCGTCAGCGCGGCGTCCAACGCGCTCGGGTCGGGGCCGCCGCCCTGGGCAAGGTCGGGCCGCCCGCCGCCCCGGCCGCCCACGGCCCCGGCGACCTCCTGCATGAGCCGCCCCGCCTGGAAGCGCTTGACGAGATCCTTGGTGACTGCGGCGACGAGGTTCACCTTGCCGTCGGTGACACTCCCGACGCAGACGACGCCCGAGCCGAGACGGTCGCGCAGCGTGTCGGCGACCGAGCGGAGGCCGTCGGCGTCGAGGCCGTCGATCCGCCCCGTGACCACGGCGACGCCGTTGATCTGCCGCGCCGCCGCGATCAGCTCCTCCGCTCGCGAGCGCGCCAGCCTGGCCTCGAGCTCCGCCAACTGCTTCGCGAGCACCCGCTGCTCCTCGAGCAACTTGGCGAGCCGCTTCGGCACCTCGAGCGGTGCGATCTTGAGGATCTCCGCCGCCTCGCGGAGCGCCGCCTCCTTCCGGGCGACCGTCTCCAGCGCGGCGCTCCCCGCCACGGCCTCGATGCGCCGGACGCCGGAGGCGACGGCGCCTTCGGTCGTGACCTTCACCAGACCGAGCTCGCCCGTCCTGTCCAGGTGCGTCCCGCCGCAGAGCTCCGTGGAGAAGTCCCCGATCTTGACGACGCGCACCCGGTCACCGTACTTCTCGCCGAAGAGCGCCAGGGCGCCCATCCGGAGCGCCTCATCGAGGTCCATCTCCATCCGAGCCACCTCGACGTTGGCCTGGACCTGCTCGTTCACCAGCTCCTCGATCTGGGAGAGCTCGCGGTCCTTCACCTGGGCACCGTGCGAGAAGTCGAAGCGCAGATGGTCGGAGGCGACCAGCGAGCCGGCTTGCGCCACATGGGTGCCGAGCACGCGGCGGAGCGCGGCGTGCAGCAGGTGCGTGCCCGTGTGGTGCTGGCGCAGCCCCTGCCGCCGCGGCGTCTCGACGCTCACCGCGACGTCCTCCCCCTCGTGGAAGCCGCCCTGCACGACGCGTACGCGGTGGACGATGAGCTTCGGGCCGCGATAGTACGTGTCGAGGAGCTGGCCGCGGCCGGCGCGCCCGGCGATCGTCCCCGTGTCGCCGACCTGGCCGCCCGACTCCGCATACGCGGGTGTCCGGTCGAGGATCATCTCGACCTCGGCGCCTGCCGTCGCCTCGCGCACGCGCGAGAGCCTGCCCTCGGTCGCGTCGACGAGCGCCAGGATGCGCGCGGGCGCCGCGAGCGTGTCATAGCCGACGAACTCGACGCGCGGGACCTCGGCGGCGAGGCGCGCGTAGACCGACGCCGCCTCGGCATCCTCGCCCGTCCCGAACGCCGCGCCCGCCCGCGCGCGCTCGCGCTGCGCCGCCATCTCGGCCTCATACGCGGCGTGGGTCTCGTCGGTGACGAGCCACCCCTTGTCCCTGAAGATTTCCTCGGCCAGGTCCCTGGGGAATCCGTAGGTGTCGTACAGCCTGAAGAGGAATTCCCCGCTGAGCGTGCGCGGGCTCGTGACGCTCGGAGGCCGCTCGCGCCGCTGCGCCTCGTCGTACTCCTCGATCAGTCGCATGCCAAGGTCGAGGGTCTCCGCGAAGCGCTCCTCCTCGGTCCGCACGGTCTCCTCGACCCGGGCCCGCTCGGTCGTGAGCTCCGGGTAGGCGTCGCGCATGAGCCCGACCACCCAGTCCACGGTCCGCCAGAGGAATGGCTCGGTGAGCCCGAGCAGGCGGCCGTGCCGCATGGCACGACGCATGATGCGCCGGAGCACGTAGCCGCGCCACTCGTTCGACGGCGTCACGCCGTCCGCGATCAGGAACGTGGCCGCGCGCGCGTGGTCGGCGATCACCTGCATCGAGACGTCATGCTCTTCGCGGGCCCGGTACGCTTTGTCGGAGAGCGCGGCGACACGCTCGATGAGGGGCGCGAACAGGTCGGTGTCGTAGTCCGACTTCTTGTTCTGCATGACCGCGGCGACGCGCTCGAGCCCCATCCCGGTGTCGATCGAGGGCTTGGGCAGCCGGACGAGCTGCCCCTCCGCGTTCCGGTCGAACTGCATGAAGACGAGGTTCCAGATCTCGAGCCAGCGGTCGCACTCGCACGCGGGCCCGAGACAGGCGCGCCCGGCCGCGACCTCCGCGCAGGGGAGGTGGTCGCCCTGATGGAAGTGAACCTCCGAGCACGGACCGCATGGGCCGTGGTCGCCCATCGCCCAGAAGTTGTCCTCCTCGCCCAGACGCAGGATCCGGTCGTCTGTCAGGCCCGCGACCTTTTTCCAGAGCGCGTACGCGTCGTCGTCGTCGGTGAAGACGGTCGCCGCGAGGCGCCGCCGGTCGAGCCCGAGGTCACGCGTGAGGAACTCCCAGGCGAAGGCGATCGCCTCCGCCTTGAAGTAGTCGCCGAACGAGAAGTTCCCGAGCATCTCGAAGAACGTGTGGTGACGCGCGGTCCGGCCCACGTTCTCGAGGTCGTTGTGCTTGCCGCCCGCGCGGACGCATTTCTGACAGGTGGTCGCGCGCACGTCGTCGCGCCGCTCCTCACCGAGGAAGACGGCCTTGAACTGCACCATGCCCGAGTTCGTGAAGAGGAGCGTCGGGTCGGTGCCGGGGACGAGGGGTGAGGACCGCACGCGTGTGTGACCGTGACGCTCGAAATAGGCCAGGAACTTCTCGCGGATCGCGCTGCCGGTCATCGGAAGGCCCATTGTACTCCGCTCAGTCCTCGACGGAGTGCCCCGTGGACTCGCGCAAGACCCGGGCGACGACCGCCGCGGAGTACCCACGGCGCAGGAGGAAGTCGCGCAGGCGGACGGCGACGCGGACGGGATCGCCCCGGCCGAGCGCCGGCAGGCGCCGGCGCGCCACCGCCCGCGCCCGGGCGAGCTCTCCCTCGGGGGTGACGGCAGGCAGCGCCGCGTCGATGAGCGACCGCGCGACGCCGCGCGCGCGGAGCTCGGCGCGGAGGCGCGCCGGACCGTAGCCCCGGGCCGCCCGAGCTTCCACCCACTGGCGCGCGAAGGCGGCGTCGTCCAGGTAGCCGCGCCCGGCGAGGTCGGCGACCACCTGAGCGGCCACGGACGGAGCAGCGCCGCGGCGCTCCAGGCGCCGGGTGAGCTCGCGGCGAGTCCAGGCCCGCCGCGAGAGGAGATCGGCCGCCGCGCGGTGCGCGGCCGCGGCGTCGACCAGGCGCTTTGCCGCTACGATCGTCTGAAGAAGGGGCTGGCGCCCGCCGCGCCGGCCCGAGGCACCATGTCGGGTGGCTTCTCGTCCTTCTTCTGCTCGAACGACTGCTCGCCCGTGGAGAAGATGCCACGGACCTTGAGGTCGAAATCGTCCGGGCTCGACGCCGCCTCGCGCGCCGTCTCGTAGGAGACGAGGCCCTCGCGGTAGAGCCGGAGCAGACACTGGTCGAAGGTCTGCATGCCGTACTGCGACTGGCCTTGCGCGATGGCCGCGGGAATCTCGGGCGTCCGCTTGGCCTCGCGGATACAGTCGCGGATCATTCCGGTGCCGATCATCACCTCGACCGCGGGCACGCGCCCCTCGCCACCGATCCTCGGGATCAACCGCTGCGAGATGACGCCCTGGATGACGGCCGCGAGCTGGTCCCGGATCTGCTGCTCCTGATGGGGCGGGAAGGTGCCGATGATCCGATTGACGGTCTCCCCCGCGTTCAGCGTGTGGAGGGTCGAGAAGACCAGGTGGCCGGTCTCCGCCGCGTGGAGCGCCACGGACATCGTCTCCGGGTCGCGCATCTCGCCCACGAGGATGACGTCGGGGTCCTCGCGCAGGGCGGCGCGGAGCGCGATGGCGAAGCTGGCCGAGTCGTGGCCGATCTCGCGCTGGCTGACGACGCAGTTGATGTCCTCGTGGGTGAACTCGATCGGGTCCTCGATCGTGATGATGTGGTCGTTCCGGTTGCGGTTGATGAAGTCGATCATCGCCGCGAGCGTGGTCGACTTGCCGGAGCCGGTGATGCCGGTGCAGAGGACGAGCCCGCGGCGCTCCATCGCGAGGTGCTCGAGGACAGGCGGCAGGCCGAGCTCGTCGAACCGCGGCTTCTTCGCCGGGATCGCCCGGAACACCGCCCGCACGGCGCCGAGCGCCAGGAACATGTTGACGCGGAAACGTCCGAAGTTCGGGACGGAGTACGCGGAGTCGATCTCCTTGCCGTCGCGGAGCTGGTTGTACCAGCGCTCCGCGAGCATCTTGCGGGCCAGCCCGTCCATGTCCTCCGCCGTGATGACCCCGAAATCGCCCTGCGGCATCAGGCGCCCGTGGATGCGGAGGATCGGTGGCGCGCCCGCTTTGAGGTGGAAGTCCGATGCGCCTCGTTCGACGCCGGTCACGAGGAGCCTCTCGAAGTCGATCGGCATCGCTGACTCCTATTTGCTCAAGGCGGCCGGACGCAGCCCGAGGGCGTCCCGGATCTTGGCCTCGAGGTCGGCGAGCGTCGCCGGGTTCTCCTGGAGCCACTTCTTCGCGTTCTCGCGCCCCTGCCCGATACGCTCGTTCTTATAAGTGTACCAGGTCCCGGACTTTTCGATGATGGACTGCTCGACGCCCGCGTCGAGCACCGTGCCCGCCTTCGAGATCCCCTCGCCGTAGATCATGTCGAACTCGGCCTCGCGGTGGGGCGGCGCCAGCTTGTTCTTGACGACCTTCACCTTGGTCCGCACGCCGAGCGACTCGGTCCCCTGCTTGATCGCGTCCAGCCGCCGGATGTCCATGCGGATCGACGCGTAGAACTTGAGCGCGCGCCCGCCCGGCTGCGTCTCGGGCGAGTTGTGGACGACGACGCCGTCGACCAGGTAGGTGTGATGGCCGTCGACTTCCAGGTCATAGCGATGGTTCGTGTGGGTCGCCGGCTTGACGTACTTTCTCAATATGCGTGCCGGCGCTGTCCGCAGATACTCCCGATCGACGAGACTCTCGGCCTCTACCGACGGGTGCCAGGAAAACCGCCCCCGCTGGCTCGGGTGGAGCTTGTAGTCAAGCGACGGGTGAACGTAGGGCGCGATCAGGACATGCAGACGTGCGGTCTGCTCCGAATCGAACCAGAAGCCTCGGCTGTCGTCACGTGGCCGCCCGACGCCGAGCCGCTCGAATACCTCCATAACCCGCTGGCGCGAGTCACCGGTGAGGGCCTTGTTGTAGAGGACGGCCTTGCCCTTGCCCCACCGGGCGTACGAACCGGCGAAGGAGCCGTCGTCGCCATACCATACCGCGATTCCACGCAGGTCCAGGCGGTCGAGCACAGAACTCGACGCGAGCCGTCCGACATCGCCGTAGTACTCGGCGCACAGATCACCGAGTGTCGGCATTGCGAGCGTGTCGAAGCCGAATCCGTTGCCGGTGCGCCTGATTGGTCCGGCGAACGGCGCCAGCATCCCGTGCTTCCACTCGAGATAGTCCTTCTGCTCGGCTCCGTGTCCAACCCTGAAGTGCGCAGAGTGGGTACCCACCCTCCGGAGCGAGCCGTCGCCGAAGCTTCCGCCGAGAAGCACCTGCCACTGATCGTCGGTCAGCCGGTAATCCTTGACCACGACCAGCACTTCGTCACCGATCTCGAGGTCTCCCGCTCGAACGCATCCTCGCGGTGCGAGGATGACGTGGTTTTCTGTCGCCGCGAAGTGGCGCCGTCCTGATCGGCCACCTTGCACCTCAAACTGGATGAAATGGTCGGTGCGCCCGTTGTCGAACCAGTTCGTGATCCGTCGCGGTTCGATCTTCCCCGTGTCCGGGTCCCACGAGAGGACCTGGAGCGGCAGACGGTGGTTGACGATCCTGCCGATCTTCATGCTCGTGCCGTCGGCCAAGCGCACGCGGGTGTTGTAGTGGAAACACCCGAACATTACGCCTATCTTCTCGCGGATCTGGTTGATGAAGATGAGGATGGCGCCCGAGCGCGAGATGGCCGCGGTGAGCTTGCGGAGCGCTTGCGACATGAGACGCGCCTGGAGCCCCGGGAGCGAGTCGCCCATGTCGCCGTCGAGCTCGGCGCGGGGCACGAGCGCGGCGACGGAGTCCACGACGATCACGTCCACCGAGTTGGAGCGCACGAGCGTCTCGGCGATCTCGAGCGCCTGCTCGCCCGTGTCCGGTTGCGAGATCAGGAGCTCGTCGGTGTTCACGCCGAGCTTCTTCGCGTAGATGGGGTCGAGCGCGTGCTCGGCGTCGATGAACGCCGCGATGCCGCCCAGGCGCTGGGCCTCGGCGATGACGTGCAGCGCGAGCGTGGTCTTGCCCGAGGACTCCGGCCCGTAGATCTCCGTGACGCGGCCGCGCGGCAAGCCGCCGATGCCGAGCGCCAGGTCGAGCGACAGGGCGCCCGTCGGGATGACCGCGATCTCCTCCAGGGGCCCGCCAGCGCCCAGGCGCATGATGGAGCCCTTGCCGAACTGCCGCTCGATCTGCGCGATCGCTAGCTCCAGGGCCTGGCGCCGGTCGTTCTTCGCTTCCGCCATGCGCGTCTCCTTGCTCAAGGATGTTGCGAGCATTCTGTCGCTGCGAACATTCTAGGAGTCGCGCGAGGGTCCCGTCAATGTCCACGAATGGCGACGGGCCGGCATCACGCGAGCTTCGCGGCGGCGACCTCCGTGTAGCGCGCGCCGCGTGGCGCGAGGTCGCTCCGCATCAGCGCCACGCGCTCGACGACGAGCCGCCCGAACTTTTGTGCGTCCCCGGCCCGCAAGGCCTCGGCCAGGGCGAGATCGCGTCGCGGCGTGCGCACGCGGCCCAGGGTGACGTGCGGCGAGAACGGGCGCGGCTCGCGCTCGAACCCGAGCGCGACGAGCGCCTCGTCCACGCGGCTCGCCAGGAGGACCAGCGCGTCCGTCCCGTGCCCCACGCCCGCCCAGATCACACGCGCGCGCGTCGGCGTCGGAAACGCGCCGAGCCCCGCGACGTTCGCCTCGAACGCGGCGAGCCCCGACGCCGCCCGGGTGAGCGCGGCGACGAGCTCGGGTGTCCGCGCCGCGCGGACCTGGCCGAGGAACTTCAGCGTGAGGTGGAGGTTGTCGGGGACGACCCAGGCGACGTCCCGCGCCACGCGGCGGAGCCCTTCGATGGCGGCGCCGAGCGCGGCCCGGACCGCCTCATCGAGCCGGATCGCGACGAAGGCCCGCACCTCGACGTCCGCCACGGCGGTGATGGGAGCCCTCACGTCCGTCCGCTCAGCGCGCGCCGAAGCATGTCAAAGGCGGCCTGCGTCGACTGCCACTTCACCGACGCCCGGTCGCCGACGAAGCGGAAGTGGCGGCTCGACACCCCTCCCGGGACTGCGAGCGCGACGAACACCGTGCCGACCGGTTTCGCGGCCGTGCCGCCGTCGGGGCCGGCGATCCCGGTGATCGCGAGGCCGCAGGGCGTCCCGGCGCGCGCACAGACGCCGCGCACCATCGCCTCGGCGCACGGCGCGCTCACCGCGCCGTGGTCGCGCAGGATCTCCGCCGGTACGCCGAGCAACTCCTCCTTCGCGCGGTTCGAGTAGACGAGCACACCGCGCTCGAAGTACGCGGACGACCCGGCGACGTTCGTGAGCCGGTGGCCGAGGAGCCCGCCCGTGCACGATTCGGCGACCGCGAGCGTCAGGCGGCGCTCGAGCAGGAGCCGGCCGACGACGAGCTCGAGCGACTCCGCGTCGCGGCCGTAGCAGTCGTCGCCCAGCGCCTCGAGGACCGGCGACTCGGCGCGGCTCAAGGCGCTCGCCGCCTCGGCGGGCGTCGCTCCGCGCGCGCGGAGCCGCACCCACACCTCGCCGTCGCCCGGAAGCACGGCGAGGTCGACGGCTCGGCGCTCGGCCGTCCCGAGCCACTCCGCCAGGCGATCCTCGACCTCGCCGAGCGTGACGCCCGCGGCGCGGAGCATCCGCACCAGGACGACGCCGCGCCCCGCGAAGCGGGAGCGGGCGAAGGGCACGAGGTGCTCGGCGAGGGCCGCGGGGAGGCCGGCGTCCTTCGCGAGGACCGCAAACGCCCGCGCGCCGCTCTCGAGCGCCCAGCCCGGCTCGCCTCCGTCGACGGGCCAGGTGGAGGCGCCCTGCGGCAGGAGGGCGAGGCGTTCGGCCCGGCGCGGCACCGGCCGGTCGAGGCGCCGGTAGCGCTCCTCCAGCGCGGCGAGAAACCGCTCGCTCAGGACGAGCCGCGCGCCCACCGCGCGCGAGAGGACGTGGCGCACCACGTCGCCCGCCGACCCGCCGCCACTCGTGATCACGACCGTGAGCCCGTCGTCCGTGGTGAGCGCCCGCTCGAGCGCCGCCTCGTCCTCGTCGAGGACGACGCGGCTCGACACCGGCACGCCCGCCTCCGCGAGCGCCGCGGCGACGGCGGCGCCCTCCGGGTCGGGGAGCGCCGCGCCGGGTACCACGCCGACCGTCACGACCCGGGCGACGGCGGTCACGGCCAGCGGGTCATGGTCCTGAGGAGCCCGAGGACGATGGCCGCGTAGAGCCCCGCGATCAGGTCGTCGACCATGACGCCGAGGCCTCCCGGCGCGCGCTCGCTCGCGCGAGCCGGAAACGGCTTGGTGACGTCGAAGAGCCGGAAGAGCAGGAACCCGACGGCGAGGGTGGAGAGCGTGAGCGGGAACGCGAGGACCGCGAGCGTCATCCCCGCCACCTCGTCGATGACGATCGCTGGTGGATCTTTCCGTCCGAGGACACGCTCGGCCCGATGCGCCGCCCAGATCCCGACCGTGCTGACGATCAGGAAGAAGACGAGCAGGCCGGCGCGGGAGAAGGGTACCTGCCAGAGGATGAGCGCGGTGAGGGCGCTGGCGACGGTGCCGGGCGCGACGGGGATCCACCCCGTACCGCCGGCCGTGGCGACGATCAGCGCGACGCGGTCCGCCGCGGCGACGCGGCTAGGCGCGCTCGCCGACCAGCTCGTGTCCCTCGACCTCGACGATGGACGCGCGCGCGAACCGGCCGGGCTCGAACCGGCCGCGGAGATAGACCACGCCGTCGATCTCGGGCGCCTGACCGGCGGTGCGGCCCTCGAACGCGAACGCCGGATCCTCGCTCGGGCCGTCGACGAGCACGTCCGTGACCGTCCCCACGAGCTTCGCGTTCTCCTCCCACACGATCCGGTCTTGGAGGTCCTGGACAATCGCCGCGCGCTCGGCCGCCACCTCGGCGTCCACCTGGTCGGGAAACCCGGGCGACGGCGTGCCTTCCTCCGGCGAGTAGGTGAAGACGCCGAGCCGGTCGAAGCGCACCGCGTCGAGGAACTCGAGGAGATGCTGGAACGCCGCCTCCGATTCGCCCGGGAAGCCGACCAGCACCGTCGTGCGGACGGCGAGGTCCGGGATCGCGTCGCGGAACGCGGCGACGACCTCCGTCATGCGTCTGGCGGTGACGGCGCGGCGCATGGATCTCAGAATTCCGTCGTCCCCGTGCTGCACGGGCATGTCGAGGTAGGGGACGATGCGCGCGCACTGCCACTTGGCGATGAGCCGGTCGCTGACGTGCGCGGGGTGGAGGTACATGGGACGGATCCAGGGCATGCGCGTCTCGCCGAGCGCCAGGAGCAGGTCGCCGATGTCGCCGCCGTTCGGCAGGTCGCGACCGTACGCCAGCGTGTCTTGCGAGACCAGGATCGCCTCCTGCACGCCACGCGCGGCGAGCGCCTCGACCTCCCGCACAATGTCCGCGCGAGGGCGGCTCCGGTGGCGGCCGCGGAACTGGGGAATCGCGCAGAAGGTGCAGCCCATGTCGCACCCCTCGGCGATCTTCACGTAGGCGTACGGCACCGTCGCCGAGAGGAGGCGCGGCGTCGTGGCGTCGTAGAGGTAGCCCGGCGGCGCCGAGGTCGCCCAGTCGTGGCGGTTCGCCGCCTGGCGGACGAGATCCACGATGCGCGTGAGGTTCGAGGTGCCGAGGATCCCGTCCACCTCGGGCATCTCCCGGAGGATCTCGCCGCCGTAGCGCTGGGTGAGGCAGCCCGTGACGATGAGCGCACGGCAGCGGCCCGTCTCCTTGAGCCTCGCCAGCTCGAGGATCGTCGCGACCGACTCCTCGCGCGCGCGGTCGATGAAGGCGCACGTGTTGACGATGAGGCACTCGGCGTCCTCGGGCCGGGCGGCCAGGGGAAAGCCGGCTTCGGTGAGCATCCCGAGCATCAGCTCGGAGTCGACCTGATTCTTCGGACAGCCGAGGGTCGTGAGATGGACCTTCATGTCGGGCACATCAGTATACCCTGGCTCCTCGGAGGGGGCCGATGTCACAGGCGCGCCCGCAGGGCGCCACGGCCCCCTCCGAGCCACCCCCAGGAAAGGGTTGCGCGGGGCCTAGGGCCCGACCGTCGTCTCGATCACGTCGGTCCGATTCTCGGGGTGCCCGTCGTTCACCACGACGAAGACCGGCACCAGGTCGTCTCCGACGTTCGTCAGCCCCTCGTAGTCACCGACGAAGAACCCGAAGGGGCCTCGCGCTGCCGGCGCCTGTTCGATGTCGAACGACGTGAGCGTGAGCCGGGTCTCGTCCGTCCAGTCGGCCTGCCTGGCGCACGTCACGGCACCCGAGGGCTTACACCGAACGATCCAGTAATCCGTCCGGGCGCCGGGGTTCGTGTCGTTGAACCGGAAGTCGTAGTAGGTGACTCCGATGGTGCCGTCATCGGCGACGTGCACCGTCGGCACGAACGCCTGTTGATTCAGCGGATTCGTGCTGGCGGGCGTCTGGTTGACCCGGATCGGCGCCGACCAGGTCAGGCCGCCGTCCGTCGACCTGGCGAAGGCGACCTCGTCGACACCGCGGAAGCGGAGGTCCTGCCAGACAGCATAGAGGTGCCCGTTGGTCCGATTGACGGCGACGTCGGCGATGACGCCCTCGGCTCGAATCGGCCTGCCCGTGTCCGGATCGAGCGCGCCCTGGAAGATCTCCTTGGCCGCACGGATCGGCTGGCCGTGACTCCAGGTGGCGCCCTTGTCGGTCGACCGGATGAGCGAAAGATTGACGTCGTTCTGGGTTCCCCCGTCGCTGTTCTTGAACGACAGGAACTCGGTGAAGAAGTTCACCAGCGTCCCGTCCGGGAGCACCGCGATCTGGTTGCCGAGCGTCTGATTGTTGGCTCCGGGGTTGTAGATGATACGCGGCGGCTCCCACGTGTGTCCCCCGTCGGTCGTGCGGGAGAACATGGCCGGCCCCGTGAAGCCGCGATCCCGCTTGTGCTCGAGGTTTCCCACCAGGAACCTATTCACGTCCCCCGGCGGGACGTTGACGCGGTCCCAGACCGCGTACACGAAGCGAGCGTCGGTCGGGTCGGCGGTGATGGTCTCTTTGTCGTTGAAGAAGCGCGGGTCTGTGTCACGGATGAGCGTGACGGGCTCGCTCCAGTGGTCGCCGCCATCGGTCGATTTGCTCACCAGGATCGCGGTGACGAAGTTCTCAAACAGGTTGACGGAGAGGCTGATCTGGTAGGCATCGCCATTCGGCGCGAACGTGACCCACGGATCGGACGCGCGATCGTAGTCGCCGCCGTTGGCGGCGGTGCCGCCCGCGCAGCGGCTGAAGTGCGGCGTCCGGGTCGCCCAGGCTGCGCCGCCGTCCTTGGTGAAGACCGTGACGAGGCCGTGCGCTCCGCCGTTCGACCAGCGGTCCTGCTGCCACACGGCGATCATGTTCCTCGAGTCGGTCGGGTTCACCTCCACCCAGGGCTCGACCTCGGCATTCTGGTAGTTGGTCGAGTTCGGCTGCGGGGTCACCTCGCAGCCGGGAGCGAATGGACTTCCGGCCGAGATCACTCTGAGCGGAGCGACCGTGCCGGCCCACCCGGGTACCACGCCGAGACCGACGAGAACGACTCCTCCGAGAGCACCCACGAGTCCTCGCATCGCGCTCCTCCTTCCTCGCAGCGACCATCGACGGCGTTCTCACCCGAGAGCGGTGGTGCGAGCATCGTGTGGCCCTCAAGACGAACTCGGGGAAATCCCCGATACGCCGCTCTCGAGTCAGAAACCATGTGTGCAGACAGACCGCGATCTGTCAAGGCGTAGCGGATCGGAGCGGAGCAGATCAGACGCTGCGGTAGTTCGTGAACTGGATCGCGATGCCGAAGTCTCGCTCTTTGAGCCGCGCGATGATCGTCTGGAGGTCGTCGCGGTTCTTGCCGGAGACGCGGACGTGGTCCTCCTGGATCGCGGCCTGCACCTTGAGCTTCGTGTCCTTGATGAGGCGGACGATCTCTCGCGCCTTTTCGATCGGGATCCCCTGCTGGAGCGCGATCTTCTGCCGGAGCACCCCGCCCGAGGCCTCCTCGACCTTGCCGTACGTGAGCGCCTTGAGCGGCACGCCGCGCTTGTGCAGGCGCGACTGGAGGATGTCGACGACCGCCTTGAGCTTCATGTCGTCGGCCGCGAGCACGACGATCTCGTTCGCCTCGAGCCGCAGCTCGTTCTTCGAGCCCTTGAGGTCGTAGCGCGTCTCGATCTCGCGCCGCGCCTGGTCGAGGGCGTTCGTGACCTCCTGCGGATCGATCTTGCACGCGATGTCGAACGAGTTCTCGGCGGGCATCCGGGCTTCCCCCTCAGCGCAGCGGCACGGTGGCGACCCCCTTCGGGGCCACGAACGTGAAGAGCCCATCGGGCAGGCTCGAGTTGATCGCGACCTTGGTGAAGCGCATCGTCACCGTGTTCTCGAACGCATCGTACACGACCGCCTGCCGAACCTCCCACGTCTCCGCGTCCACGACGAGGACGAGCCGCGCGAGCGTCGGCAGCGGTTGCTTGGGCGTGAGGTCGAGCACCCAGTGGCCGTCGATATCTTGAGGTCGGGCCGGGTTCAGGAAGCGGACGCTGAACTCGGCGCGCAGGCGCCCGAGGCCCGCGAGGAAGCTGCCCGCGGGACCCGCCAGGGCCTCGGGGGCGTCGCCGACGTTGACCTGGTTCAGCGCGGGCGTGTAGACCCAGAGCTTCTTGCCGTCGGAGACGATCGCCTGGGGCGTCGGCTCCTTGTACTCCCAGCGGAGCTTGCCGCCCTTCTTGAGATAGACCGTGCCCTCCGCCGGGATGGTCTGATTGAGGCTCTTGTTGAACGCCGTCTGCGTGAACTCGGCGCGGAGGTCGAGCATGCGGCTGTACGCCTCTTCGAGGTCGCGGACGACCTGGTCCAGCGTCGCCGCCGGCGCGGCGGACGGAGCCGCGAGGACGAGGCCCGCGACGACGAGGGCACACGCGTTGCGCATGGAGCCACTTTACACTAGAGTCCGCGGTCGTGGGCGGGCCCGCGATCCTCGCGCTCGACTTCGACGGCGTGCTCTGCGACGGGATCCGCGAATACTTCGAGTCCGCCTGGCGCACCTATCGACGGCTCCGTCCGGGTACGCCGCCGGCGCCACCGCGAGGTCTCGTCGAGCGGTTCGCGCGGCTCCGCCCGCTCGTGGAGAGCGGCTGGGAGATGCCGGTGCTGATCCACGCGCTGCGCGCGGGGGCGTCCCCGGCGTCGCTCGCGCGGGACTGGCGCCCCGACGCGTGGCTCACCGACCTCGGCGGCGCGCGCGAGCCGGTCGCGGCCGAGCTCGACCGCGTGCGTGAAGAGTGGATCGGAGAGGACGAGGCCGGCTGGCTCGCGAGCCACGGCTTCTACCCCGGCGTGATCGAGCGGTTGCGCGGGCTCGCCGGCGGGCCGGTCCGCGTCGTCGTCCTCACCACGAAGGAGGGGCGGTTCGCGCGGATGCTGCTCGCGCGGCAGGGCCTGACGCTCGGCGCCGCCGACGTCTGCGGCAAGGAGGCGCGGCGGCCCAAGCGGACGATCCTCCTCGAGCTGATCGCCGGCGGCGACGCCGCGCGCGTCTGGTTCGTCGAAGACCGCCTTCGCACCCTCCAGGACGTCGCGCGCGAGCCCGGGCTCGCCGGGGTGCGGCTCTTCCTCGCCACCTGGGGGTACAACACCGCGGCCGACCGCGCGGCGGCGCGACGCGACGGCCGCATCCTCCCGCTCACCCTGGCGCGATTTGCGCGCGACTTCCCACGGTGGATCACCTAATTTCTGAGCGCACGCTACCGGCTGACGGTCATCTCCGACACGATCAGCCGGTAGTCGGGGCGCGCCTTGAACGTGAGACGCTTCGCCACACCGTAGACCACGACCTCCTGGAACAGCTCGAGCCAGGGCTTCTCCTCGTGGACGATCCCCGTCGCCTCGGCGTAGAGTCGCTTGCGCTTGGCCGGGTCGAGCGAGTAGCGCGCCTGCTCCATGAGCTCGTGGAAGCGCTGGCCCGGCTGGTTGCCGGCCCAGTACTTGCCGCCGAAGCCGTTCGGGTGGAACAGACGCCAGAGCGAGCCGTCGGCGTCGAGGAGGGTGGACTGCGGATTGATGAGCAGCAGGCTGTTGGTCGGCAGCGTGCGCTCGTTGTTCATCCGCTGGCGCGCGCCCATCTCCATCATCTCGACCCGCGCGCGGATGCCCGCCTTCGCCCACATGTCGGCGATCGCCTCGAGCAGAAACTTGTCGTTCACCATGGTTCCGCTGCCCGCGTAGAGGGTCACGTCGATGCCCCCGGCGCGCCCCGCCTGGGCGAGGAGCTGCTTCGCCCTGACCGGGTCGTAGGGAGACGGCTTGAGGCCGGGGTTGTAGCCGAAGTCCGTGTCGGCGAGCCCGCCGCTCATGGGTTTGCCCATTCCGGCGTACAGGTTCTTGATGAGGGCATTGACGTCGAGGGCGTAGTGAAGCGCCTGCCGAACGCGCGAGTCGGAGAGTGGCGGCTGGGTGGCGTTGATCCAGAAGGTGACGGTCCGCGTCGCGGGGGTCGAGAGGATCTTCGTGCTCGGGCCCTCGGCGAGCGCCTTCATGCGGTCGGGCGGCACGTTGGTGATGATGTCGGCCTCGCCCTTCTCGAGCGCCACGATGCGGGGGAAGTCGTCGGGAATCGGCTTCCAGACGACGCGCTCGATCGCCGGCGGCCTGCCCTCCCAGCCCCACCAATCGCGGTTGGCTTCCATCACGAGCCGCTCGTCCTTCACCCACTCGACGAGCCGGTACGCACCCGTGCCCACCGGCCGTCGCGCCAGCTCCTTCACGCCCTCGTCGGTCGTGAGGCGCGCCGGGAGGATCTGTGCGCCCATCTGCGCCACGCGCACGAGGAGCAGCGGGTCCGGCTTCTTCGTCACGATGCGGACGGTCGTCGGGGTAACGACGTGAACGGACTCGATCGTCGCGAACCCCGCCTGGACGACCGTCTTGCCGGGAACGAGGTTGCGCTCGAGCGTCGCCTTGACGTCCTCCGCCGTGAACGGCGCGCCGTCGTGGAACTTCACCCCCTGGCGGAGCGTGAACTCCCAGGTCGTGTCGCTCACGTTCCGCCAGGACGTCGCGAGCCCGGGCTGCAGCCGGAGCGCGCCGTCCCACCGCGTCAGCGTGTCGTACAGGTTCACGAAGTAGTTGACGGTCAGCACCTGCGTGCTGCGGCCGGGATCCATCGTCGTCGCCTCGGCCGGCGGGGCGATCGTGATCTGCGCCGGCTGGCCCCGGGCCGTCGACGCTTGCACGGCCAGGAGGAGCGCGGCGATCCACATCGAGCGCGTCATCGGCCACCTCCCGCCGGGAGTATAGCCCGGCGCCATGGTAGCGTAGCGGGCATGCTGGAAGTGTTGGCCCCACTCGTCGTCGTCCTGGGGACCGCGACGCCAGGCGGCGGCTTCCCCGTCTACGGCGCCGCCGTCGCCGACACCATCAACGCGATCGACCCCTCGCTCTCGGTGGAACCGCGCAACACCAAAGGCAGCACGGAGAACGTGCCGCTCCTCGAGGCGGGGCAGCTTGATCTCGCCCTGGTCCAGGGCGAGGTCGTCCATGAAGCGCTCACCGGCGTCGGCCGGCCACCGGCGAAGCTAGCGATCCTGTTTGCGATGTACTCGACGCCCGGCATGTTCGTCGTCAGGGCCGACAGCCCGTATCGCGCGATCGCCGACCTCCGGGGCAAGCCCGTCGCCTTTGGCGCGCGGGGTTCCGGGCTCGTGATCCTCGCCCGCTATGTGCTCGACGGCCTCGGCCTCGATCAGGAGCGTGACTTCCACGCCGTCTACCTCGACCGCGCGGGCGACGGCCCCAGTATGGTGCTCGACGGGCGGGTCGCGGCGCTCTGGGGCGGCGGTCTCGGCTGGCCTGGCTTCACCGCGGTCGCGACGGGGGCCGCGGGCGCCCGATTTCTCGTGCCCGACGGAAACGGGATCAAGCGGATCCTGGCGAAGCACGCCTTTCTCAAGCCGATGAGCGTACCCGCTGGCGTCTACCCGGGGCTCGACGCGCCGCTCGCGTCGGTCGGCTCGTGGAGCTTCATCATGGCGCGCCCCACCCTCGGTGACGACGTCGCGTATCGCCTCGCCCGTGCCCTTCACCAGGGTGAGGAGGCGCTGGCGCGGCGCCTGCCGCAGGCGCGCGAGACGACGGCCGCCAACACCGTCGCCGCCGCGCCGCGCCTCGAGCTCATCCATCCGGGCGTGCGGCGCTTCCTGCGCGAGATCGGGCTCGTCCGCTGACGTGCCACGGCCACCTCCGTCTCCGCACGTGGTGGGATTCCGAATCACGGCTTTGGGGGAACCAGGAGCGGGCGGTATGGTCTAACCGGATGGAAGGGCGCGGTGGCGATGAGACCCATCTGGTGGACCGGCTCCGGCGGGGCGACCCGGGGGCCTTCGAGGAACTGGTGATCACCTACCAGCATCGGGTCTTCGGGGTCGCCCTTCGGATGGTGCGAAGCCACCCCGAGGCGGAGGAGATCGCCCAGGAGGTGTTTCTGAGAGTCCACCGGGCCGTCGCGGAGTTCCGTGGTGAAGCGAGGCTCTCGACGTGGCTCTACGCGATCACCTCGCGCCTGTGTCTCAGCCGTCTCGCTTCCGGCGAGCGGCGACGCGTCTACGAGGGCGAGGAAACCCTGACACGCCTCGCGAGCGGCGGCGCCACCCCGGTTGACGAGTTGGAGCGCAGTGAGCTCGAGGCGGCGCTCCACCGCGCGATCGCCGAGCTCCCCGATGAGCGGCGCCTCGTGGTCGTGCTCCGCGATCTCGAGGGCCTCTCGTACGAGGAAATCGCCGAGGCGCTCGCCCTGCCGCTCAACACGGTGCGCTCGCGCCTGCACCGCGCGCGGATGGATCTCAAGGAGAAGCTGGAGCGGTTTCTACCATGACCTGTGACGAGGCTCGCGAGCTGTTTTCGGCCCTGCTGGACGAGGCGCTCGACCCGGACACGAGCGGCGCCGTCGACGCGCATGTCGCGACGTGCGTCGACTGCCGGCGCGAGCTCGGGCTCCTCAGGAACACGGTCGCCCTCATGCGCAGGGTCGAGCCGGTGCGCGCGCCTTCAGGCTTCGTCGATCGCGTGCGCAGGGCGGCGCGCCCTGCGCCCTGGTACCGGCGACTCGCCGCTGGGCTCTTCCTCCCCTGGGCCGTGAAGCTTCCGCTCGGGGCGGCGGCGGCCGTGCTCGTCGGCGTGATGGCGGGCCATCTCTTCCGGACGACGCCCGAGCTCCAGGAGACCGCGCGGGTCGAGGCGCCCGGTCCCGAGCCGGTCACGGAAGCGCCGCCGCCTCAAGAGCCGCCGGCCAGGCCGGGGGCGCGAGCCAAGAGCCTCGCCGACGAGGCCGACGCCGCCCGACGGCGCGACCTCGCCAAGGCCGCGCCGGCCACGGCGCCCGCACCCGGGCCCGCCGCGGAGCGCAAGGCGGAGTCGGCGGCGAGAGCTGCGGCGCCAGCGCGCGAAGCAGCGAAGGAGGGCGCCAAGCCGACTCCGGCGGACGTGTCGGGCCGCCTCGTCGTGAAGGACCGCGAGGCGGCGGCCCGGGCCCTGGCGGAGCTCGTGGCGAAGGCCGGGGGCGCCGAGGTCGCCCGAAGCGCGGTGGCCGAGGCGACGGTGATCGAGCTGACGATCTCCCGCACCGGCTGGGCCGTGGTCAACCGCGAGCTGGCGGCGCTCGGCACGTGGACGCCGGAGCGCGAGCCCACCGAGCTTCCCGCAGAGATCCGCGTCACGCTCCAGATCGTCGAGTAGCGCCGCCCTCGGAACCGCCTCGCGCCGCCGCGGGAACTTTCCCTCTCCCCCCCTGTCTAACCGGGCAGACGCCGCACCCGGACAGGAGGAACGACCGATGCGAACGCGACCGATCGCCCTGACGCTGCTCGTGCTCTGTGCCACCACCGAGGCCCTTGGGGCGACGCCCGCCCTCGCGGTCACGCCGCGGGCCGTCACGCGCGAGGACCAGCGCGACGTGATGGTGACGATCTACAACGGCAACCTCGGCCTCGTGAAGGACGTGCGCGAGACGCGCTTCCCCGCGGGGACGTCGGAGGTGCAGTTCATGGAGGTCGCCGCCCGAATCGACCCGACCACCGTCCACCTCAAGTCGCTGACCGACCCGGCGTCCATCCGGATCCTCGAGCAGAACTACGAGTACGACCTGCTCACCAGCCAGAAGCTCATGGACAAGTACGTCGGCAAGAAGGTCCGTCTCTACCAGGGCGACGGCACGTACCACGAGGCGACCCTGCTCTCGACCAACGGGCCGATCTTCGAGATCAACGGCCAGATCCACATGGGCCAGTACGGGCGGCTCGTGCTGCCCGCGCTCCCGGAGAACCTCGTCGCCCGGCCGACGCTCGTCTGGCTCCTGCGTAACCAGACGGCCAGCCCCCAACGCGTCGAGGCGTCGTATCTCACCGGAGGCATCACGTGGAAGGCGGACTACGTGATGGTCCTCAACGCCGCCGACACGCTCTCCGACCTCACGGGCTGGGTCACGATCGACAACGAGAGCGGCGCGACCTACAAGGACGCCGCGCTCAAGCTCGTCGCGGGGGACCTGAACCGCGCTCGGGATGGGCGACGGGACGCGCGGGCTCTGGAGCTCGCCGCGAAGGCGGCCCCGGCCGCCGACGCGAGCCGCGAGTTCCAGTCCGAGGGATTCTTCGAGTACCACCTCTACACCCTCGACGGCCGGACGACGATCAAGGAGAACCAGACCAAGCAGCTCTCGCTCCTGGCGGCGAACGAGATTCCCGTGGCCAAGCAGCTCATCTATTACGGCGCGCAGGACTACTACCGCAACGCCTATGGCATGCCCATCTCGAACCAGAAGATCGCCGTGTACCTCGAGCTCAAGAACAGCAAGGAGAACCGGCTCGGCGTCCCGTTGCCGAAGGGCAAGATCCGCGTCTACAAGGCCGACCGGTCCGGCAGCCAGCAGTTCATCGGAGAGGACTGGATCGATCACACCCCGAAGGACGAGCGCGTGAGGATCAAGATGGGCAACGCGTTCGATCTCGTCGGCAGCCGTACCCAGAAGGACTGGCGGAAGCTCGCCTCGAACCTCTATGAGGTCGAGTGGGAGATCGCCCTCCGCAACCACAAGTCGGAGCCCCAGACGGTGACGGTCGTCGAGCCGGTTCCCGGCGACTGGGAGGTCCTCGCCTCCAGCCACCCCTACGAAAAGGTCGAGGCCCACACGTTGCGCTACACGATCGCCGTTCCGAAGGACGGCGCCACCAAGCTCACCTACCGGGTCCGGATCCACTTCTAGCGAGAATTTTCTTGGTGCGGAGACCGCCCGGCGGTCAAATAAGGCCCGTGGAGTGGCTGTCGGCTGAAGATGTCGTCCTCGCCCTCACGACGCTGGTCGCCTCGGGTCTCCTCATCCTCGGCACCCTGAAGCTCGTCCGGCCGACTCGCCCGCGCGACGCGCCGCCTCTGGGCGGGGTGGCGCGGCGCATCCCCAGCGCGGCCCCGTCGGTCCGGCCCGGGCGTCCGACGACGCGTGATCTCCCGCCGCCTCGAGATCGCGCGGCGACCGCGCGCCGCCTCGGACGGACGCTGCTGGACCGGGCGGTCCAGGAGTCGGAGCCCGGGCGGCGCCGCACGCTGATCTATCGGGCGATCGCCTGTCTCAACCGCGGCATCGAGGCCGCGCCCGACGACGAACCCCTCCGCGACACGCTCACCGCGGCTCACGCAGCCTTGTGGAACACCGACGAGGAGATCGGGCTCGAGCGTCCCGCCCGAGAGATGCCGCGGCGGATGACGGTGCCCGCGCCTACGCCGCGCGCACCCGAGTCACCGAAGGAAGGCGCGACGAGGTCAGTCGCCGGCCCCGCCGAGCCTGCGCAGCTGGCGACGCATCACGGGCCGGTCGGCGCCGTCCGCGTGCGTGAGCAGGACGTCACCGGGCGGTGAGGCGACGCCGCCCCGCGGATCGATCACCGGCCGGGTGAGCACCTCGCACGTCGCCACCTCGGGATCGGCCGCCCCCTCCCGCTCCGTGACGAGGCGCCCGTTGCCGTCCACGGACCACGTGGTCGGCGTCGCCCGGGAGAGCAGCGCGCGGTGGAGCGCGGGCGTGATCCGCGTCTTCGACGTGAGGTGGCGCATCGTGGCGTTCGCGGAGAAGACGTAGCGCTGGTAGCGGTAGAAGTGGGGATCGGTCCGGTCCACGCGCGTCGAGGGGACCACGCCGATCCGGATGACCTCCCAGGTCCCGACGAGATCCGTCGTCGTGCACGGGCGGAGGACGTCCTTCGCCTCCTGCGCGACGGCGGGCGCGGTTCCGAGCCCCGCGAGAACCGCGAGCGCCAAAACGACGCGTCGGGCGCACGGCCGGGTCACTTTCAACGTTTGGACACTCGCGTACGAGGCAACGGATCTCACTCGATCGCCTGGTCGACCCCCCTTGAATTTTTGGCTGCAACGCGTCCCACGGGTCGCTTCCGGAATACCCCGGGGTTTCACTCGGTTCAATCTAGGTAGTTACCCGCTTTCTCCTGCCACGCGCCGGCGCACCGTTAACTCAGATGGCAGCGCGAATTCTGAGCGTCGACGGTCACACCGGGTCTCAAGGCGAGCCGAAGGGCCTCTCGCAGGGGAACCCGGACGGCCGCGTGCCTCAAGTCGTCCTCGTCGCCGGTTCTGATCGCGAGGGTAACCCGCGTTGGCGCGGAGCATGAGGGTGGGAACGCCGCGGGGGGCTCGACGATCTAGCGGGCGGCACCGTGCTCGTGGCCGGCAAGGTCCCCTGCTGGCGACGCGGCGCGCGCTGAGTCTTCTTCTGGTTGCGTGTGCGATCGCTGGCTGCGGCATCAAAGTGACCGATGTCCACTTCGCCCTCGACCCGAAACCGAACCATTGCCAGGTGACCGAGATCCGGGCCTCCGGGCTTTCGACCTTGATCTCGGGCGTGTGCTGGGACAAGGACTCCAAGGTGATCGGCATGGCCGGCGCCGGGGGCAAGCCCGCGATCTCGGTGCCGCTCGACCTCGCACAGTCGGCGAGCTATGTCGTCGGGCCGAGCCTGGCGGCCTGGGTGTTGGGCCAGAGCATGATCAAGGCCGCGGGCAATATCCACGTCGGCGGCGCGATCGACGTCAAGAGCCCGCAGTTGGACCAGGCGATCCAGCAGGGCTCCAAGACGCTCGACCATCAGGGGACCAAGCCATGAGGCGGTCCCTCTGGTGCAAAGTATTTCACCGTCCTACGGCTGAGCCACTCCATGGGGTTCCAACCTTCGAGATCCTGACCCTCTGGTGCCGGCGGTGCCGCCGGCGCTACTGGTAACTCGTCCCGATCCAGGCGGCCACGGTCTCCGTGGACGACGCGCACCGCTCACTTCCCGCGTTTGGCGAGATACTCGGAGCCGACCAGGACTTCGCGGGGCTTGGCGCCGTCGCCGGGGCCGATGATCCGGTCCTGCTCCATCATGTCGATGAAGCGCGCGGCCTTCGGGTAGCCCAGCCGCATGCGACGCTGCAGAAACGAGATCGACGCCTGGCGCTGACCGACGACGAGGTGCACGGCATCCCAGTAGAGGTCGTCGCGCTGGGCGGGCTCCCCCTCCGCCGGCTCCTCGTCGGTCGGGAGCACGACCTCCTCGTAGACCGCGGTCCCTTGCGTCCTGAGGAAGTCGCAGATCGCCCGCACCTCCTCGTCCGCGACCCACGCGCCGTGCACGCGCATCGGCCTGTTCGTCCCCGGCGGGACGAAAATCATGTCCCCGCGTCCCAGGAGTTGTTCGGCTCCGTTCCCGTCCAGCACGGTTCGCGAATCCACCTTGGACGCGACCTGGAACGCGATCCGCGTCGGGAAGTTCGCCTTGATGAGCCCGGTGACGACGTCCACGGACGGTCGCTGGGTCGCGATGACCAAGTGGATGCCGACGGCGCGGGCGATCTGTGCGAGCCGCACGACCGAGGTCTGCACCTCGCCCGCGGAGGCCATCATGAGGTCGGCGAGCTCGTCGACGACGACGATCCAGTACGGTAGCCGCTCTTCCGCGGGGACCGCCTTGTTGTAACCCTCGATCGAGCGGACCTGACGGGCCTGGAGCAGCTTGTAGCGCTCGTCCATCTTGCCGACGATCCAGCGGAGCCGCGCCGCCGCCTCCCTGGCGTCCGTCACGACGGGCGCCAGGAGGTGAGGGATGCCCTCGTAGACCGAGAGCTCGAGGCGCTTGGGGTCGATCAGGAGGAAGCGCACGTCGGCCGGCGTCGCCTTGTAGAGGATCGAGCAGATCATCGCGTTGAGCCCGACCGACTTGCCGCTCCCGGTCGCGCCGGCCACGAGCAGGTGCGGCATCGCCGTGAGGTCGGCGACCACGGGAAGGCCGGTCACGTCCTTGCCGAGCGCCAGCGGCAACCGCCCCTTCGACTCGGCGAACTCCGCGGAGACGAAGATCTCGCGGAGGTAGACGGTCGCGGCCTCGCCGTTCGGGACCTCGATCGCGACGGTGCCACGGCCCGGGATCGGTCCGACGATCCGCACCGAGGCCGACTTGAGCGCGAGCGCCAGGTCATCCGCCAGGTTGACGACCTGGCTGACCTTGATGCCCGGGGCGGGCTCGAACTCGTACGAGGTGATGATGGGGCCGGGGCTCACCTGGACGATGCGCCCCTCGACCTCGAAGTCCTGAAGCTTCCGCCGGAGCGTCTCGGCATTGTCCTGGAGCTCCTCACGCGTGCGCCTGGGCTCGCTGCCGGGCGGCGCCTGGAGGAGGCCGACCGGGGGGAGCTGGAACGACTCGGCGCCGCCCGTGCCGAAGTCGAAGGTCTCCTGCCACGCGAGCCCCTGCTCGGCCAGACGCCCGCGCGGAGACCTGGGCTCGACGACGACGGGCGGCGCCACGACCTCCGGCGGAGCCTCGGCGACCGTCGCGGCCGCGGGGACGGCGATGCGCGCCGGCGTCGCCGGGCGGGCGGGCACGGGCGCACGCTTGAGCGCGGCGAGCCGCGCGGAGGTCACGCGCACGACCGCGGCGTAGGAGACGCGCGTGACCAAGAGCACCCCCACGGGCAACGCGACGAGGAGGACGAGCCACGCGCCGAGGTCGCCGACGCCCGTGCGGAGCGCCGTGCCGACGGCCCAGCCCACGAGGCCGCCGGCCGTCGTCGCGTGGCGCTCCGCGGCGCCGCGGGACAGCGCGGTCGAGGCCTGCGCGAGGAGCCCCGCCGCGCTCACGAGGAGCACCGTGAGCCCCGTGAACGGCAGGACACCCCGCGTCACGGGCGGCCGCACGAACGCCGACGCTCCCCACGCGCCCAGGAGCAACGGGAAGAGAAAGCCCGCGTACCCGAAGGACTGAAAGGCGGCCCAGCCGAGCCACACGCCGACGGGGCCCACCGGGCTCTGCTGGACGGCGGGCGGCCGCGAGGGATCGAACGTCGCGAGCGCGATCAGACCGAACCCGGCGACGGCGAGCGCCAAGATCCCCTTCACCTCGCTCAACCAGCGGTCGGTGCGGGGGCGGCGATTCCGCGGAGGCCGGTCTTCGCTCGAGACGAGGGCGGCCATCAGACCTCCAGGATGAGCGGGAGCACCAGGGGCTTCCGGCGAAACCGCTGGTTGACGAAGTGCCGCACGGCGGCGCGCACGCGCGCCGCGACGGTCTCCCGGTCGAACGCGCCCTCGGCCGCACCCTCGGCGAGCGCCGCCAGGACCACGGCCCCGAGCTCCTCGAGCAGCGCCTCGTTCTCCTTGACGTACACGAACCCGCGCGAGGCGATCGCCGGCCCGGCGACGACGGCGCCCGCGCGATTGACGGCGACCGAGACCGCGATCAGGCCGTCCTCGGCGAGGAGCTGGCGGTCGCGGAGCACGACGGCGCCGATCTCGCCGACGGACTTGCCGTCGACGAGGACGCGGCCCGCGGGGAAGCCTCCCACGACGCGCGCCGTCGTCTTCGTCACCTCCACGCCGGTGCCGTCCTCGATCAGGAGGATCCCGTCGGGCTCGAGGCCGACCGACTCGGCGAGCCGCGCGTGACCGAGCAGGTGTCGGTACTCGCCGTGCACCGGGATGAAGTAGCGCGGACGCGTGAGGTTCAGCATCAGCTTCAGATCCTCTTGGCTCGCGTGGCCGGAGACGTGGACGAACGCGTTGTCCTCATAGAGGACCTCGGCGCCCAGGCGGTACAGGGCGTTGACCACCCGGCCGATCGTCCGCTCGTTGCCGGGGATCACGCGCGCCGAGATGATCACGAGGTCGCCGGGCCCGACCTGCACGTACTTGTGCTCGGCCGCGGCCATGAGCGCGAGCGCCGAGTTGGGCTCGCCCTGGCTCCCCGTCGATAGGATCACCTGGCGCGCGGGCTCGAGCGCGGCGAGCTCCTCGAGCGGCACGACGAGGTCGGCCGGGACTCGGAGGTAGCCGAGCTCGGCGGCGATTGCGACGTTCTTCTGCATGCTCATGCCGAGCAGCGCGACCCGCCGCCCGTGGGCCGCGGCGAGCGTGAGGACCTGCTGGATCCGGTGAATGTGCGACGCGAAGGTCGCGACGATGACGCGCCCCGTCGCGCGCGCGAATGGCTCGGCGAGCGCTCGCCCGACCTCCACCTCCGAGCGCGTGTGGCCGGGGCGGTCGACGTTCGTCGAGTCGGAGCAGAGCACGAGCACGCCCTCGGCGCCGAGCTCGGCGAACCGCCGGTAATCGGGCGTCTCGCCGTCGAGCGGGCTCGGGTCGAGCTTGAAGTCTCCGGTGTGCACGAGCGTGCCGACCGGCGTCCCGATCGCCAGGCCGACGCCGTCCACGATCGAGTGCGTGACGCGGATGGGCTCGACGGTGAACGGGCCGATCTCGATGCGGTCGCGCGGCCGCATCGTCCGGAGATCGGCGCCCTCGGAGAGCCCGTGCTCGCGCAGCCGTTCGGCGACCAGGGCCAGCGTCAGCGACGTGCCGAAGACGGGCACGCGCGTCTGTCGGAGGAGGTAGGGCACCGCGCCGATGTGGTCCTCGTGGCCGTGGGTCAGGAAGACGGCGCGGAACCCGTCACGCTTGGCGAGGGCGTAGGTGAAGTCGGGGATCACGTGGTCGATGCCGGGCAGCTCGTCGGCGTCGGGGAACATGAGGCCACAGTCGACGGCGATCAGATCGTCGCCGGACTCGACGAGCATCATGTTGAGGCCGATCTCGCCGAGTCCGCCGAGGGGGATCAGCCGGACGGTCGGCTCGCTCAGAGGCGCCAAGGGAGCTCCTTTCGGTCGAGCGGCTCCATGGTAGCACCCGGGCGAGTGGTGCCGAAACTTCAGAAGGCGGCCTCGGCCTCCAGGCGCGCGATGAGGGCGTGGGTGTAACGTTCGAACTCCGCGCGCTCGGCGCGCGGGATGGGGTCGCCGGGGATGAACTTCTCACCGAGCGGGTTGACGCGTCGGCCGGCCTTGATCACCTCGTAGTGGAGATGCGACCCGGTGCTCAGCCCGGTCGAGCCCACGTAGCCGATCACTTGCCGCTGGTTCACGCGCGCCCCGCCCCGGACGTCGCGGCCGACCCGGGAGAGATGCGCGTAGCGGGTCTGGTAGCCGGAGCGGTGGCGAATCAGCACCGCGAGGCCGTAGCCGCCATCCCATCCGGCGTGCGTCACGGTGCCGTCGGCGACCGCACGGACCGGCGTGCCCGGGGGCGCGGCGTAATCCACGGCGAGGTGGGGCAGCGTGCCGCCGAGGATCGGGTGCGGGCGCGCGTACGTGAACCGCGACGTGATGCGCGAGAACTCGAGCGGCGACTTGAGGAAGCTCTTCTTGAGCGAACGCCCGTCGGGATCGTAGAACGCGTAGCGGCCCTCGCCCCGCGCCTCGAACCCGACGCCGGAGATGACGCGACCGTTGCTCACGTACTGCGCGACGAGGATCCGGCCGTAGTTCACGAAGCGATCGCCCGCGTAGCGCTTCTCGACCAAGAGACGGAAGCGGTCCCCGGTCCGGGTGTCGGCGGTGAAATCGAAGTCCCACTCGAAGATGTTGACCAGCGCCATCACGAGCTGCGGAGACTCGCCCACGTCGTCGACCGCCTCGAAGAGCGAGCTCTTCACCTCGCCGTGTACCGCCGCGACGCGCACGTCGGGCTCGGTCTCGCCACGCGTGACCGCCCAGCTCCCGTCCTCGCGCCGAGCCGCGAAGCGCACCCAGGGGCTCGGCGCGTAGCGCACCTCGATCGGCTCGCGGCGGAAGTTCCAGGTGACGTCGAGCGCGTTGCCGGGCCGGAGCTTCTTGAGCTCCGCACCGTTCTTCGCGAAGAGGGCCGCGAGCTCGGCGGCCATGCGCGCACGGACGCCCGCGCTCATGAGCGCGCCGACGAAGTTGTGGCCGGGCCTGATCTCGATGGTTCGGGTGGCGGCCCGGGCCGTCGGGAGGATCTCGAGCGGCGGGGGCGCCGACAAGAACCACGGCCCTGGCGCGTCCGGCCAGAGGTAGAGACGCGCGGAGGCGCCGAGCGAGCCGAGGCTCGCCGCCAGGAGCGCCGCTGCGACGGCGGAACGATTCGTCATTGGCCCATCATAGCCGGCGCGCGAGCTCCGCGAACTCAAGAATCGTCAGGGTTTCCGCCCGCCGGCCCGGATCGACCCCAGTGGTTGTGGCCGTCCTCCTGACGACCTCAAGGGGCAGGCCGAGCCCTCGGGCCAGGGCGTTGGCGAGCGTCTTCCGGCGCTGCCCGAACGCCGCCTGGACGACCGCGCGGAAGCGGCTCTCGTCCGCCAGCGGGACGCGCGGCGCGGGGCGAACGCGCACGTGGAGGACTCCCGACTCCACCGCGGGCGGCGGGCGAAACGCGCCCGGCGGGACGCGAAGCGCCAGGCGCACGTCGCAGTAGAGCTGGCTCAGGACCGAGAGGCTCCCGTACGTCTTGCTGCCCGGCGGCGCCGCGACGCGCTCGGCGACCTCGCGCTGGAGCATGAGCGCCATCTCGTCGATCGCGGTGCGTGCGGCGACCAGCGCGGCCAGGATCGGCTTCCCGACGCTGTACGGCAGGTTGCCGGCGACGAGCACGCGCCCCTCGCGGGGGCGCGCGATCGCGCCGTACTCCCACGCCCGCGCGTCGGCCTCGACGACCTCGACCGACGGGAAGCGCGCGCGCAGCCGCTCGACGAGCCCGCGATCCACCTCGAGCGCGACGACGCGGCCGGCGCGGCGCGCGAGCTCCCCCGTGAGCGCGCCCTCGCCGGGGCCGATCTCGATCACGAGGTCCGCCGCCGTGGGCGCGACGAGGTCGACGATCGCGCGGGCGATCCCCGCGTCGCGCAGGAAGTGCTGGCCGAGCGCGCGCCGCTTAGTCGCGCGCACGCCCCCGCGCCTTGAGGTCGGCCAGGAGGGCCGCGTGGACGCGGCGCGCCTCGGCGATCGTCGTCTCGCGATCGCCCGAGTTGTCGATGACGTAGTCCGCCAGCTTGGCCTTCTCCGCGACGGGCATCTGGCTCCCGATCCGCTGCTCCGCCTCCGCGGCGCCCACCGCGTCGCGCGCCGTGAGGCGCCGGGCCTGCGTCGCCGCGTCCGTGACGACCACGACGAGGCGATCCATGGCCGTGTAGTTCCCGCTCTCGATCATCACCGGGGCGTCGAAGATCACGATGCCGGCGAAGTCGCGCGCCTCGAGCTCGGCGAGGGCTTCCGCGAACCGCTCGCGGATCCGTGGATGGGTGATCGCCTCGAGGCGCTTCTTCGCGTCGGGCACGGCGAAGACGATCGCGCCGAGCTTCTGGCGGTCGAGCGTCCCGTCGGGCCGGAGGATCCCGCCCCCGAACGCCGCGACGATGTCGTCGTGCGCGGGCGCGCCGGGGACCACCACCTCGCGCGCGAGCCCGTCGGCGTCGATGATCACGCACCCGAGCCGCCGGAAGACCTCGGCGACGGTGGATTTGCCGGTCGCGATGCCCCCCGTCAGCCCCACGAGCAGGAACCTCCGCGTCATGCCTCCGCCCAGTCTGCGCCCGACTTCACGTCGACGACGAGGGGGATCTGGAGCGGCAGCGCCATTTCCATGATTTCGCGCACCAGGGCTTCGACCGCCGGGACCTCCTCGGGCGGCGCCTCGAACAGGAGCTCGTCGTGGACCTGCAGCAGCATCCGCGCGGAGAGGCCGCGCCCCTCGAGCGCCGCCTGCATCCGCACCATCGCGATCTTGATCATGTCGCTCGCGGTGCCCTGGACCGGCGCGTTCATGGCCATGCGCTCCGCCGCGTTCCGCGCGACGGGGTTCGCGCTTCTGAGGTCGGGCAGGTAGCGGCGGCGGCCGAGCAGCGTGGTGACGTAGCCGTGCTCGCGCCCGAACGCGAGCGTCGCGTCGATGAACGCGCGCACCCGCGGGTGGGCCGCGAAGTAGTCGTCGATGTAGCGCTGCGCCGCCTTCTGGTCGATCTTCGTCGCCTGCGAGAGCCCGAAGGCCGAGACGCCGTACAGGATCGCGAAGTTGGCGCTCTTGGCGATCGTCCGCTGGAGCGGCGTGACGTCCGCGGGGGCGACCCTGAACACCTCCGACGCCGTGCGCGTGTGGATGTCCTCGCCCCGCCGGAACGCCTCGAGGATCGCGGGATCGCCGGACAGGTGCGCGAGGATCCTCAGCTCGATCTGCGAGTAGTCGGCAGCGACGAACCGCCAGCCCTCCGCCGGGATGAACGCGGCGCGGATCCGCCGGCCGAGCTCGGTCCGGATCGGGATGTTCATGAGGTTCGGGTCCTGCGAGGAGAGCCGCCCCGTCGTCGCCACGAGCTGGTTGAACGTCGTGTGGATGCGGCCGGTGCGCGGGTGGACGAGCGCCGGCAGGGTGTCGGCGTAGGTCCCCTTGAGCTTGGCCAGCGTCCGATGCTCGAGGATCTTCGCGGGCAGCGGGTGACCGAGCGCGAGCTCGGTGAGGACGTCGGCGTCGGTCGAATAGCCCGTCTTCGTCCGACGGAACGCGGGCAGCCCGAGCTTCTCGAAGAGGATGTGCGCGAGCTGCTTCGGCGACGCGATCGTGAACTCCTCGCCGGCGAGCTCCCAGATCTCCCGCGTCAGGTTGTCGAGGCTCCGCTCGAGCTCCTTGGCGAACGCCTCGAGCCGAGCGGGATCGACGCGGATGCCGTGGCGCTCCATGCGCGCGAGCACCGGCACGAGCGGGCGCTCGATCTCCTCGTAGACCTTCCAGAGCTCCTTGTCCCGGAGCTCGGCCGCGACGTGCTCCCAGTAGCGCTGGACCCACCGCGCGCGCTCCGCGAGCACCCGCCCCAGCTCCTCGTCGGCTACGGCGGGTGCCGGAAGCGGGGGCGGGCACTCGCCGAACGCCTCGAGGCACAGCTCCTCCAGGCGGTAGGCCGAGCGCGCGGGATTGAGGAGGTACGCGGCGACCGCGCTGTCCTGGATCGGCGGGAGCGGCGGCCCCTGACTGAGCCACGCCTCGAGGAGCGGCTTCGCGTCGTGCACCCGGATCTCGCGGTCGCCGAGCGCGACGGGGTCGGGCGAGCGGAGCCGCGCCGTCCCGACGGCGGGATGAAAGACGGCGACCCCCGCGAGGCGCGGGTCTGGCGGCCGGGCGTCGCCCGCCCAGTCGAGGGCGAGGGGCGCGCCCGCGGGGACGGCGGCGAGCCACGCCACGACCGCCGCGTGATCCGTGAGGACGGTGACTGGCGCCCCGCTGACGGCAGCGACGGGCGCCGGGAGCTCCTTCAGGAGCCGCGTGAACTCGAGCTCCATCCAGAGGGCCCGGAGCTTCGTCCCGTCGGGCTCGCCGCGGCGGGCGGCCTCGAGGTCGAACGCGAGCGGGACGTCCCGGTTGAGCGTGGCCAGCTCGCGGGAGAGGAACGCGTCCTTGCGACCGGTCGCGAGCGTCTCGCGTAGCTTGCCGGGGACGAGCGGCAGGTTCTCGTAGAGCCGTTCGACCGAGCCGAACTGGCCGAGGAGCTTCACGGCCGTCTTCTCGCCTACGCCGTGGACGCCCTTGATGTTGTCGATCGTGTCGCCCATGAGCGCCAGCACGTCGGCGATCTGCCCGGGCGCGACGCCCCACCGCTCGCGCACCTTCGCCTCGTCGTAGAGGACGGGCTCCCCGGTGCGACCCGAGACGGAGAGGACGCGCACGCGCGGGCCGACGAGCTGGAGGAGATCCTTGTCGCCGGTCACGATCACGACCTCGAGGTCGGGCCGCGCGAGGGCACGCACGACGAGCGTGGCGAGGACGTCGTCGGCCTCGAAGCCCGTGACCTCGATCACCGGGATCCGGAGCCCCTCGAAGAGCCGCCGGACGTACGGGAGCTGGCGCACGAGGTCGTCGGGCATCGCCGCGCGGGTCGCCTTGTACTCGGCGGAGAGCGCGTCCCGGAACGTCGGCCCCGGGGGGTCCCAGGCGACCGCGAGGTAGTCGGGCTGCTCTTCGCGAATCAGCTTCCAGAGCATCGTGCTCAGGATCAGCACCGCCTGCGTCGGGACCCCCTTGGAGGTCGAGAGGTAGCCGACGGCGTGGTAGGCGCGGAAGAGCTGCGAGTGGCCGTCGACCACGTAGAACGTCTTCACGCCGGGCTCCACCGCTCGCCGTCCGCGTAGACCGCGGGCTCGGCGTCGGGAAAGGCGTCCGCGACACGCGCGAGATTGACCCGCAGCTCGCGTTCCGCCCAGGGCGTGGCGAGCGGCGCCCCCAGACCCCACGTCGCGTGGGGCGGCAGCACGATGTATCCGCCACAGGCCGAGCCCACCGCGACGAACCGATTCGCCGCGACCGAGAGCGCGGTCAGCGCGCAGACGAAGCTCGCGATCTCCTCATGGTCGTCGAGGCAGAGCTCACCCTCGATCGCCCGCCGGGGCACGAGGGACTCGAGGAGGCGCTGGAGCTTTCGCCGGATCACCGGGTCGCCCGGACGCCAATGGTACAGCGTGTCGGTCCACTTGCGCTTCGGGCGCGCCGCCAGCGGATAGTCCGCCTCGTCGCACAGGACGCCCAGGAAGGCATTCGGGAACGCCTCGACGATCGCGCGCGCGTGGATCGCGGGACCATGGCCCGCCGCTGCGACTCGACATTCCCGCAAGACGAAGTGGGCGAGGCGCGTCGCGTGCTCGTGCAGGGCCGGGCCGCTCCCGCCGTTCGTCGGGGCGGGCTTTCCGCGCCGCGCGAACGCGCCGCGACTCAGGAGGCTCTCGGCGCAGCGATAGCGCGGCGTCGGGTCGAGCCCGGGAAGGAGTGGCCCGTCGATCGCCACGGCGGCGAGCTCGGCCGCCGGCTCGGGCAGCACGCGTCGGAGCGCGTCGCGACGGTCGCGCGCGCCGAGGCCCGCGTTGTGACACGTCCAGCGGACGGCGCGCCGATCCCACGTGAGCCCGCAGAACCCCGTGGTTCTCCGACGCGCGCTGTAGCCGACGTCGATCCCGAGCACGCTGCCGCGCTCGCGCACCCGGCCTCGACCCCTCACGTCATGGCCTCGAGGTACGCCGCCCGGACCGCATCCCTGCGCGCGCCGTAGGCGTCGAGGAACGCCGCGCGCGACGGGAAGCCGAGCGCGCTCGCGACGCGTGCCGGCATCGGGCCGGCGAGCTCGAGCGAGTCGCTCGGCCGCGCGCCGAGCAGGCGCAGCGCGGCCGAGACGCGGCGGAGGAACCGGTAGGCGTCGGCGAGCCGGTGCGCCGTTTCCGGCGCGAGCGCGCCGGCCCGCGCGAGCCCGTGGAGGGCGGCCACCGTGGCCGGGGCGCGCGCGTCGACGTGGTCCCGGCCGTGCACGAGCTGGAGCGCCTGCGTGAGGAACTCGACGTCCACGAGCCCGCCCCGCCCGTACTTGACGTGCCAGCGACCACGCGTCTCCCGGCCGAGCTCGACCTCCATGCGCTTGCGCACCTCCCCGATCTCCTTCAGCTGCGCGCGCGGCAACGGCGTCCCGAACACGATCCCGCGCAGCGCGGCGCGCACCCGACGCGCGAGCCCGGGGTCCCCCAGGACGAGCCGCGCACGCGTGAGCGTCTGCCGTTCCCAGAGGTCGCCGTACTCCGCATAGTAGCGCTCGAGCGCGGCGACGCTCGACGCGAAGCCGCTCCCCTTGCTGCCGGGCCGAAGCCGGAGGTCGACGGGGAACGCGACGCCCGCGGCAGTGATGTCGCCGAGCGCGCCGGCCAGACGCTCCACCGCGAGACTGTAGAACCACGAGGCGTCGATCGGATCGCCGCCGTCCGTCCGCCCCTCGTCCGCCGTCACTACGAAGAGGTCGAGGTCCGAGCCCGTGCAGAGCTCGCGGCCGCCGAGCTTGCCGAGGCCCACGACGACGGCCGGGATGAAGCGCCCCTCGGCATCACGTGGCACGCCGTGCCGCGCCACGAGCGGCTCGAGCGTCAGGAGCCAGCCCGCCGCCAGCACGGCCTCGGCGAGCGCCGTCATCTCCCGCGCGTAGCCGTCGACGGTCGTCACGCCGCCGAGGTACCGCCACACGATCGTCAGCTCCTCCGCCTGCTTGAGGCGGCGCAGCTGGTCCCGCCGTTCCCCGGGCCCGAGCCCCGGGCCGAAGACCTGGCCCACGGCGGCGCAGTATGCCGGCTTCCTCTTGGGCCGGAGGAGCCGCTCGGGCGCCGCGAGCGAGGCGAGGAGCTCGGGCTGGGCGATGAGGAGCTGCGTCAGGAGGTCGCCGCCCGCGCACACGCGGACGAGCCCGGTGAGGAGCTCGGCGCGGTCGGCGAGCAGCTCGATGAGCCCGGCGCGCGGACCGGCAGCCGACAGGAAGCGCTCGACCTGGTTGAGCGCCGCGTCGGGGTCGGGGCTCTTCCAGAGCGCGTCGAGGAGCATCGGGTAGAGGCGCTCGAGCGCCGCGTGGAGCTGGCCCGGGTAGGGCACGAGCGGGCGCCCCTCGAGGATGCGCCCGAGGTTGTGGCGCGCGCGGTCGGGATCGGCGAACCCCGTGGCCCGGAGCGCCATGACGCTCGGGAGCCGAACGGAGCCACCCCGCCCCTTGCTCGGGCCACCCACGGAGTCTCCCGGGCGCGCGGACCCCGCTACAACAGAGCCACCCCGCCCCTTGCTCGGGCCACCCACGGAGTCTCCCGGGCGCGCGGACCCCGCTACAAAGAACGCGCGGAAGGCGCGGTGCACGGCTTCAGTGATCCGGCGATGGCGCGCCCGGAACGCGCGCGCCGCCGACGCCGGCGGCCCGACGAGGCCGACGCGCCGGGCCAGCCGCCCGAGCTCGAGCGGCGCCGACGGCAGCGTGTGGGTCTGGAACTCGTGGAGGATCTGCAGTCGGTGCTCCACGGTGCGCAAGTGCACGTACGCCTCGGAGAGCATCCGCCCGAGGTCGGGTGCCAGGTACCCGCGCTCCGTCAGCCGGAAGATCGCCTTCAGCGTGTTGCGCTCGCGCAGCCAGGCGTCGTCACCGCCGTAGAGGAGCTGGAGCGCCTGGACGAGGAACTCGATCTCGCGGATCCCGCCACGTCCGAGCTTGACGTTCGTCGCCGCGTCGCCCTTCTCGCCGAGCGCCCGATCGATCTGCGCCTTCATCGCGCGGACCGCGGGGAGGATCCGCGCGTCGAGGCCCGGCCGGTAGACGACCTCGCGCGCCAGCTCCATGAAGCCTGCCCCCACGCGGGCGTCGCCGGCGGCCACGCGCGCCTTGACGAGCGCCTGACGCTCCCACAGCTCGGCGCGCTCCCGATAGTAGTCGCGGTACCGGTCGAGCGCGAGGACGACGGCGCCCATCCGCCCCTCGGGCCGCAGGCGCAGGTCGACGCGGAACGCGTAGCCCTCGTCGGTGACCTCTTCGAGAAAGGCCACGAGCTCCCGGCACACACGCGCGAAGTACTCGCCGTTCACGACGCGGCCGCCGCGCCCGCCCGTCGTCTCACCGTCGGCCCCGTAGACGAACATAAGGTCGATGTCGGACGAGTAGTTGAGCTCCTCGCCGCCGAGCTTCCCCATCGCGATGACGGCCACACCGGTCTCGGTCCCGGTCGCATCGCGCGGCGCGCCGTACGCGACGCGCGCCGCCGACTCCGCGAACGCGAGCGCCTCGGCGAGGCACGCGTCGGCGAGGTGCGCGAGCTCCGCCGTCGTCACGGCGAGGTCGGCGTCGCCCAGGAGGTCGCGGGCGCCGATACGCAGGAGATGACGGTACTTCACCCGACGCAGCCCCCGCATCCGCGCCTCACGCGTCTCAAAGGGCGCGAGCGCCTGAGCGAGCTCGGCCGCGAGGTCCTCCGGGAGCCAGACCCGCATCGTGGCCGGTTCGAGGAGCCAGGCGAGCGCCTGCGGGCGGCGGCGGAGCGCGTCGGCGAGGAACTGGCTCGAGCCGAGGACGCGCACGAGCAGCGGCAGCGCCCCGGGATGCTGGGCGAGCGTCGAGTAGAGAACGGACCGGTCAACCACGGCCGCATGGCGCTCGAGGTTGTTGAGCGCCATGTCGGGGTCGGGTGCCTGCGCGAGGGCGGCGAGGAGCCGCGGGACGGTCGGCGCCAGCAGCTCGGCGTCCCGCGGCGTCGGCGTGAGGCCCTCGAAATTCGCCAGCGCGGCGGCCGGGTCGGCGAACCCGAGCCGGCGGAAGTCGCGCCCGGTGGGGTTCAGACGGCCGACTCGCCCGTCTCTCCGGTCCGGATGCGGATCGACTCGTTGATCGGGAGCACGAACACCTTGCCGTCACCGATGGAGCCCGTCTTCGCGGCGCCGACGATCGTCGCGACGACCTTGTCCACCAGACCGTCCGCGACGACGACCTCGACCTTCACCTTCGGGAGGAAGTCCACCGTGTACTCGGAGCCGCGGTAGAGCTCGGTGTGGCCCTTCTGTCGGCCGAAGCCGCGGACCTCGGTCACGGTCATGCCGACGACGCCGAGCTCCGTCAGCGCCTCCTTCACGTCGTCGAGCTTGAACGGCTTGATGATGGCCTCGATCTTCTTCATCTCAGACCTCCTCAAGGATGGAGATCGCAAGCGCGGAGACGTGCGAGCTCACGCGCTTCAGGTTCGTCAGGATGTCGAGGTGGATCTCCGACGTCTCGATGGACTCCGCGAGGCCGGCGCGCAACCGCCCGAGGTGGGACTCGCGCAGGTCGCGCTCGCGCTGTCGGATCAGGGGGCGCTGGTCGAGGACTTCCTGCGCCAGCCCCCGGTCGTTTGCGGCAAAGGCGGCGATGGCCCGCTCGAGGTTCTTCGAGACGATCCCGTGGAACTCCTGGATCTCCGCCCAGCCCGTGTCGGAGAACCGCCGTCCCTGATAGAGCTTCTTCCGGCCGAGCTCCATCAGGTTCTTGTCGATGATGTCGCCGATGTTCTCGAGGTTGCCGATGAAGGAAATCAGCGCGATCTCCTTGCGCGAGAGGTCCGAGCCCATCGCCTCGCGCCCGAGCCGGGTGAGGAAGAGCTTGATCTCCCGCTCGAGGAAGTCGACCTGGTCGTCGCGCCGCGAGACGTCCTCCAGGAGCTCCGCGTGGTCGCTCCCGAACACGACCGGCACATCGCGGAGCATCCCCTGCACCACGTCGGCCATTCGGAGCGCCTCGCGGGTCGCCTGGCCGAACGCCAGGGCCGGCTGCTCGAGCGCCCGCTCGTCGAGATAGCGGGTGCGGAACGGGCTGTCGCCCTCCTGGGTGTCCGGCACGAGCGATTCGATCGCCCGCGCCGCCCACGGCGTGAAGGGCAGGAACGCAAGGCTGATGCCGATGTTGAAGAGCGTGTGGGCGTTCGCGATCTGGCGCGCCGGCTCGGCGGCGGTGGACGCCACCACGGCGGTGAACGGGCCGATGAACGGGAAGACGAGCGCGACCCCGAGGAGCTTGAAGGCGATGTGGGCGACGGCCACGCGCTTGGCCTCGGCGCTCGCGCCGATCGACGCCGTGAGGGCGGTGACGCACGTGCCGATGTTCGCGCCGAGCACGACCGCGACGGCTCCGGCGAGGCTCAGCAACCCCTGGTGGCCGAAGGCGAGCGCCAGCCCGAGGGTCGCGGCCGACGAGGTCACCAGCGCGCTGAACACCGCGCCGACGAGGACGCCGACCACGGGGTTGCCCGCGATCGCGTCGAGGAGGTCCACCGCGAGCTGGCTCCCCTTGAGCATCCCGGCGTTGTCGAGGATCAGCTTGAGGCCGAGGAACAGGAGGCCGAGCCCGAGGAGGGCCTGCCCGACGTCCTTCAGCATCCGCCGCCGCGCGACGAACGTGGTCGTGAAGCCGAGGCCGACCAGGAGCGGCGAGTAGTCGGTGACGCGGAAGGCGATGAGCTGGACCGTGAACGTCGTGCCGATGTCGGCGCCCAGGATCACGCCGAGCGTCTGGCGGAAGGTCATGAGACCCGCGGCGACGAAGCCGATCAGCATGAGCGTCGTGGCCGCAGACGACTGGATGATCGCGGTGATGGCCGCGCCCGAGACGACGGCGAGAACCCGGTTGCGCGAGAGCCCGGTCAGCAGGCTCCGTAACCGCCCGCCGAGCGCACGCTGGAGCGCCTCGCCGCTCAGGCGGATGCCGTAGAGGAGAAGCGCCATCCCGCCGAACAGCGCGAGCAGGACCGTCACGGTGCCCTCGACTCGTCGAACCACGCGCTCCGCGGCACCGGCGGGAGATGGGTGGTGTCATTCACGGAGACGAGCCGCGGGGGCTCGGCGATCGACAGCGAGCCGTTGTCGATGCGGAGCCGCCAGAGCGCGTTGAACGAGACGCCCAGCAGATGGCAGAGGTAGACGCTGATCACGCCGCCGTGCGCGACGACCAGCACGTCATCGCCGTTCCGATGGTCTTCGCCGATCCGCGCGATGGCGCGCCGCACCCGGGCCGAGACCTCCGGGAGCGCCTCGCCACCGGGCGGCGGGCAGTCGAGCGGTGCGCGGACCCACGCGTGAAACGGGTCCCCGTGGAGGGCGCGGACCTCGTCCACCGTGCGTCCCTCCCACTCCCCGAGCGAGAGCTCGCGGAGATCCGGCAGTGGGACCCGCGGGATCGCGGTCCCCGCGAGCGCGATCTCGGCCGTCTCCAGGGCGCGGCGCATCGGGCTCACATAGGCGGTGGCCACGCGATAGCCGCGCCGGACCGCACGCCCCAGCGCCTCGGCCTGGACCCGCCCGGTGTCGGAGAGGCCGACGTCGTGGGCGCCCTGGAAGCGCCGCACCTGGTTCCACTCCGATTGGCCGTGCCGGACCAGCAGGAGCCTCACGACCGTCTCCGCGCGATGATCCAGTCCTGAGCCGCGCGGAGACGCGCGAGCGCCTCCTCGCGCCCCAGGAGGGCGAGGACCTCGAACAGGGGTGGCGACGCCGTCCCGCCGGAGAGCGCCAGGCGGGTGAGCTGGGCCAGATCGACGAGCTTGAGCCCGAGCTCCGCGCCCAGGTCGCGGTACGCGCGCTCCAGCGTGTCGGGGGTGAAGCTCGGCAGCGCCTCGAGCCGCGCGATGAGCGCCGCGAGCCGCCCGGCACCCGTCTCGGTGAAGTACGTGTCCGCCGCCTCCCGCGCATAGTCACGGGGACGTTCGAAGTAGAAGCGGCCAACCTCGAGCAGCTCGCGGAACGTCTTCCCACGCTCCCTGAGCGTCGGCAGCACGCGCGCGACGTACTCGCGGTCGCGGGGTACCGCGAGCCCGACGGCCGGGAAGAACGGCGCCACCGCGGCCGCGAGCCGGTCCGCGTCCATCCGCTTGATGCACTGGTGCGAGAGCCACTCGAGCTTTGCGTGGTCGAAGACGGCGCCGGAGGAGGCGACGTCCTTGATGTCGAAGAGCTCGATCAGCTCTTCCCGCGTGAAGATCTCCTGGTCGCCGTGGGACCAGCCCAGACGGGCCAGGTAGTTGACCATCGCCTCAGCGGGGATGCCGGCGTCGCGGAAGGCCTGGACGGAGGTCGCGCCGTGGCGCTTGGAGAGCCGGCTCCGATCCGGCCCTAGGATCATCGAGACGTGCGCCATCTCGGGGAGCGGGTAGCCGAGAGCCTCGTAGCAGAGGATTTGCTTGGGCGTGTTCGGCAGGTGATCGTTCCCGCGGATCACGTGGGTGATCCGCATCGTGACGTCGTCCACGACGACGCAGAAGTTGTACGTGGGCGTCCCCTCGGTGCGGACGAGGATCCAGTCGTCGAGCTGGCGGTGATCGAACGTCACCGGACCGTGGATCAGGTCGTTCACGATCGTCGCGCCCTCGTCCGGGATCCTGAGGCGGAGCGCGCCCGCGGCGAGGCCGCGATCGCGACACCGCCCCGAGTACCGGAAGGTCTCCTTGCGCGCCTGCGCGGCCCGTCGCTCGCGCTCCAGTTGCTCGGGCGCGCAATCGCAGTAGTAGGCGCGGCCCGCGGCGAAGAGCCACTCGGCGTGCTCGCGGTAGATCGCGAGGCGCTCGGTCTGGCGATAGCCCGGCGTCGGCGGTCCCTCGTCCCAGTCCAGGCTGAGCCACTCGAGCGCCTCGACAATCGCGGCGATGTTCGCATCGGTCGAGCGCGAGCGGTCGGTGTCCTCGATTCTCAGAATGAAGGCGCCGCGGTGGTGGCGCGCGTAGAGCCAGTTGAACAGCGCCGTGCGCGCGCCGCCCACGTGGAGGTGGCCCGTCGGGCTCGGTGCGAAGCGCACACGGACGGTACCGCTCACGTCAGTCCCGACGCGGACGGCGCGCAGCGGACGAGCGGATCGCGACCTGGCCTCTCACGCCGCTATTCTACTCCAGCCACGCGCCGGCGCCCGGCCGGGCGCCGTGTCGGACGCGCTACTGTTCGAGCTCCCGCGCGAAGAACTTGATGATCGTCCGGGACGGCGGCGAGTCGCCGACGATTTCCGCTTGACAGCTTCTGCGTGGGCAGTCGCCGCGTGGCGGCAGCCTCTGATAAATCCCGCCCCAGCGGTCCATCACCGCCCGGAGAAGGCGTCTCGGATGCGTTCGTCGAAAAAATGTCGATCGGGCCGCGATCGCCGCTGGGCGCGTCTCCCCGGTGGCTCCGAAACTCGGGTGTCGCCCCAGCCGCAGAAGGGGGACTCGCCATGGACACGCGCTCGCTCGACCGGCCCGGGAGCACGTCCGGGTGGCGCGCGCGCTCGGCATGCTGCCGCTGCTGTCGCGCGCGCTCGCCCGCGGCGAGCTGTCCTACGCCAAGGTCAGGGAGTTGACCCGCGTGGCTACCCCGGAGACCGAGGCGCGGCTACTGGCAGTGGGCCGCGCCGGCACCGCCGCGCACGTCGAGCGGATCGTGCGAGGCTGGCGTCGGGTGGACCGCAAGGCCGAGGCTCGAGAGGACGACCACCAGCACGCCGGCCGAGCGCTGCACGTGTATCCAGATGAGGACGGCACCGTGAGGGTCCGAGGGCGACTAGCCCCCGAGGTCGGCGCCCTCGACCAGGCGCCGGAGGCCGATCCGCCGACGCCCTCGCCTTGCTCGCCGAGAGCGCGCTCCATCACGGCATCGACGAAGACGTCTACAATCGGCAGCGCCTCCACTCCGCCCTCAGCTACCTGGCGCCGGCCGACTTTGAAGCGACGGTGGCGCCAGTCATGGTCCTACGGCGGAACGAGCATGCGGTGAACCGCGCTTAACGACGACTTTCCTTAGTTTCCGTGTCTCACTTTAGGGGTGCACCCCAGGCGTGCGACGCGAGCCGGGTCGTGATGCGCCACGACGCAGACGGGCGCCTGCTGGAGGTCGGGGCCCGGACACGCACGATTCCGCCGGACAGCACGATGCCGAGGGGGTTGTCCTGAACGCGCGAACCACCACGCCGGGGTGGCTGGGGGAGCGCCTGGACGTGGGCTGGGCGATCGACGTCTTGCACCCCTTGGCGCGCTAATTCGATGGTGCCCGACTAGAGTCGGATGACGTGCGGCGCGGGCGGCACTCCCGCGGTCGCGTTGCGGGTGTCGACCACGAGAGGCGCCTCCCGCACGATCGCCGCCCAGTCGTACCCCTCGTGCGGCGTGAGGACCAGCACCACGTCGCGACCGGCGAGCTCGGCGTCGCCCCAGGCGATCGACTCGAGCGTCGTCCGGTCGAGCGGAAGCAACGGCACGAACGGGTCGTGGTAGGCGACCGCGGCGCCCTTCGCGAGGAGGGTCTGGAGGATCTCGATCGCAGGCGAGTCGCGCGTGTCGGCGACGTTCGCCTTGTAGGCCACGCCGAGGACGAGGATGCGCGCGCCGCGGACGGAGCGACCACGCTCGTTGAGCGCGTCGGTGATGAGCTGCACGACGTACGTCGGCATCTGGCGGTTGATCTCGTCGGCGAACGCGATGAAGCGCGGCTCGTAGCCCTCGAGGCGCACCCGCCAGGAGAGGTAGTGGGGATCGGATGGTAAACAGTGCCCGCCGAGGCCCGGGCCGGGATAGAACGGCATGAAGCCGAACGGCTTCGTCGCCGCGGCGCCGATCACCTCCCAGACCGAGAGGCCAAGGCGCCGACACATGATCGCGAATTCGTTCACCAGGGCGATGTTGACGGAGCGGAACGTGTTCTCGAAGAGCTTGACCATCTCGGCCGTCTCTGGCCCGGACACCGGGACGACCTGCCGCGCGACACGCGCGTAGAGCGTCATCGTCAGCTCCCGGCACGCCGGCGTGAGGCCGCCCACCACCTTGGGGATCTCCCGTAGCGTGTAGCGGCGGTTTCCCGGATCGATCCGCTCGGGCGAGAACGCGAGGAAGAAGTCCTCCCCGGCCCTGAGCCCGCGGGCCTCGAAGCGGGGCAGCAGGATCTCCTGCGTCGTGCCGGGGTACGTCGTCGACTCGAGCACGACGAGCTGGCCGCCGTGGATCACGCGAGCGATCGCGTCGGCGGCGCTCACGATGTAGGAGATGTCGGGCTCCTTCGACTTGCCGAGGGGCGTGGGGACACAGATGAGGATCGCATCCGCGTCCTTGAGGGCGGCGATGTCGTCGGTCGCGGTCAGGCTCTTCGCCGTGACCAGGCGGGCGAGCGTGCTGGCCGGCACGTCCTCGACGAAGCTCTCGCCCGCGCGGACCCGCGCCACGCGGGCGGGATCGACGTCCACGCCGATCACGGTCGCGCCGGACTCGGCGAACGCCACGGCCAGCGGCAGGCCCACGTACCCGAGTCCGATGACGCCGACGGTGGGCGTCGCCGCGAGTCGCTGTTTGAGCGTCTCCGCTATGGACTTCATATCGCCTCGCACGCTTTCCGGGCGGCGGCCGCCACCGTGTCGACTTCCTCGTCGCCGAGCTCCGCGAAGCACGGCAGCGACAGCACCTCGCGCGCGGCGCGCCACGCCTCGGGGAACCGCCGCTCGTCTCCGCCGAACATGGGCTGATTCGGCACGGCGAGGGGATAGTACACCCCGGTCCCCACGCCCAGGTCGGCGAGCGCCTTGGCGAACGCGTCGCGCTGCGCGTGGCGGACGGTGAAGAGGTGATAGACGTGCCGCGCCTCCCGACGCTCCACCGGGAGCCCGAGCGGCAGGTCGCGGAGGAGATCACCGTACCGGGCCGCGAGCCGTCGTCGGCGCTCCGTCCACTCCCCGAGCCGTCTCCACTTGACGCGGAGGACGGCCGCCTGGAGCTCGTCGAGCCGGCTCGCGTAACCGAGCTCCACGTGGCGGTAGCGGCCGCCGTCACCGTGGTGCCTGAGCCGCCGCACGCGCTCCGCGACGTCGTCACGGTCGGTCAGCACCATCCCCCCGTCGCCGCACGCGCCGAGGTTCTTCGTCGGATAGAACGAGACGCACGCCGCGTCTCCCCAGTTCCCAACTGGTCTCCCGGCCCACGTCGCGCCGATGGCCTGCGCGGCGTCCTCGAGGACGACGAGCCCGTGCCGCCCGGCGAAGGCCACGATCGCGTCCATCGGCGCGGGGTGGCCGTAGAGGTGCACGGGGACGATCGCGCGCGTGCGCGGGGTCAGCGCGCGCTCCGCCGCCCGGACGTCGAGCGTGTAGGTCGCCGGATCGATGTCCACGAAGACGGGCGTGGCACCCGCCATCACGATCGTCGAGGCCGAGGCGACGAAGGAGAACGCCGGCGTCAGGACCTCGTCGCCGGGCCCGACGCCAAGCGCCGCGAGCGCCAGGCGGAGCGCGTCCGTGCCGGACGCGACGCCGACCGCGTGGCGGACGCCGCACGTGAGAGCGAGCTCCTGCTCGAGCACCCGCCCCTCGCCGCCCAGGACGAATTCGCTCCGGTCGAGCACGCCCGCCATCGCCGCGAGAAGCTCCGTCCGGAGCGCCGCGTGCTGGCGGGTCAGGTCGATGAACGGGATCACTTGAGGCGGGCTCCCGAGTCGCTCGCGCCGAGCCGCGTCGACAGCACGCCCCCCACGCCAAGCAGGTTGAGCGAGAAGCGGAACTCGTTGTCGGCCGTCTTGCCGGCGAACTCGGGACTGCGGTTGACGTACTCGACCAGGAGCGCCCAGCACTGGAGCTTGAAGTCGGCGCCGAAGCGGCTCTCGACGAAGGTGTCCGTGCGCGCGTCGTAGTTGGTCCTGACGCGGAGGACGAGGTTCTTCGAGACCTCCACGGAGAGGCTCCCCTCGAGGAAGTTCACGTTCGGGCGGTCCAGGACCGCGAGGCCCGGGTTGTAGGTGCCCGGGATCTCGACCCAGTCCGGGACGAACGGCACCCGGCGGTCGAAGCGCGTCCCGACGGTGGCCGTCACGACGGGCAGGGTCACCGCCATGTCCGTGGTCCCCGCGACGAACGTCCCATGCTCAACGTTGTAGCTTACATCGCCCCGCAAGCGAAGTACCTTGGTTGCTTGGACGGTGAGGTCACCCGCGAGGTTTCCCCAGCGCCGGCCCTCGAGATCGTACGCGTGGGCCAGGGTGAACCGGGTGAGCTCCAGCCGCTCGGGCTCCGTGCCCTCCGGGCTCACCGTCCGCCCGCGCAGCCGGTTCGTGACCGAGTACTCGAGCCAGTTCCCCTCCGGGACCCGGTCGACATGCTCGTCCCAGATCGGCAGGCTGTAGAAGTTCTTGCCGACGACGCGAATGTAGTGCACGCGCGGCTCGATCGAGTGCAGGAGCGCGTCGAGGCCCGCCGCGCCGCCGAGGGCGTAGACGCGTGCGGCGCGGGTCTCGAAGTCGGCGCCGAACTCGGCGAGCTGCCGGACGCGCGCGGTGTCGTCGGTGTGCTCGACCAAGACGTCGTGCGTGATCCCGATGCTCCTGACCGTCCGGTCGTAGGCGGTCACGCGCCCGCCGGCGAACGGCGTCACGGTGGCGTACCCCGCGAGCGGGATCGGCCTCGACAGCCGCGGCCGCAGGTCGGCCCGCGTGCCGTCGGAGCCGAGCTCACGGTAGAAGTGGACGGCGCTCGCGTCGACCTGGTAGAGGAGGCCGGGGAGTCCCGGGAACGGTTGCCGCACGCCCTGGACCGACAGCTCGGGCAGCCGCTGGAGCTCGACCGGGTCCGGCGTCGTGAGGTCCTGGTAGACGAAGACGCGGCCCACGACGTTCCAGTCCTGCAACGTCCGCGTGAGGGACACGTTGGACTCGGCCCGCTGCGCCGCCCGCCGCTGGAGTGAGTCTTCGTAGAGTCGGAGCACGCCGTCGTCGGACACGCCGTTGAGGTCCGCGCGGAACTGGAACCCGGGCGCGATCTGCCAGTCGTGGGAGAGCCGTCCCCAGCCCCGGTCGTCGCCGTGCTGCATGCTCTCGTGCACCCAGAACCCTCCGAGGGTGCCGCGCTGCCCCTCCGACAGGATGTACCGGTACTCCGCCGAGCCGCCGACGCCGCGTCGCTCGAAGAAGTCGAGCCCGAGCGTGGCGTCCTGGCTGTCCGAGATCGCCCAGAAGAACGGCATCTCGGCGAAGAACCCGCGCCGGCCCGACGTCCCGAACACGGGCGGCAGGAGGCCGGTCTGGCGCTCGCGCCGGATCGCCGCGGCAAAGAACGGGAAGAAGGGAATCAGCGGAACGCCCTTGGCCCAGAAGGACGCGTTCGTCCCGTAGATCAGGTCCTCGAGGTCCGCGGTGGCCGAGCCGAAGCGGAAGGACCACGCGGGCGACCCGTCGTCCTCGCACGTCGTGAAAATCCCGCGGCGGACGTGGTAGACGCTCTCGCCGACTCGTTCGAGGCGCTCGCCGGCGATCCGGTACGCGGGCGCGACGAGGATCCGACCACGGTAGATGACACCGGTGCCGGTCCTCACGTTGTACTCGATGCGCTCACCCGTGAGCTGGTCGTCGCCGTCGTAGAAGATCACGCGCCCCTGCGCGACCACGTCGCCGGTGTCGCGGTTCAGCTCCACGCGGTCGGCCAGCAGGCGCGCGGTCCCCCGCGAGACCTCCACGTTGCCGGTGGCGACAAGGAGGTTGTCAGAGGCGACCTCCTCGATCCGATCCGCCAGGATTGTGACGTCGCCATTGGTCCGCACGGTCACCGGGCCGGGCGCCAGGGCCGCCGAGGGGAGCGGACCGGCGAGGAGGGCGCCGGCGAGGAGGAGCGTGGCCGCGGAGAGACCTCGCATCGGTATCTGGAACGTCCCCGTCAGAAAGGGGACCCCATCATATTAACTGGGTCATCGCTCCCCGCGAGGTGTCTCCACACGTCGCCGATGAGGGAGAGCGAGCCGGCGACGCACACGACCGGGGCGGACGGCGGCCGGCCAGCCATCGCGAGGGCCTCGACGGGGGACGCGGCGAGCTCGACGCCCCCGACGGCGGGCGGGACGGCCGCGCGGAGCGCCGGCGGGTCGGTCGCGCGGGGGTTGGACGACGCGGTCAGGATGAGCCGGCGGGCGAGCGGTGCCAGCTCGGCCAGGATCGCGGGAGCGTCTTTGTCCCGCAGGATCCCCACCACGAACGTGACGGCGGTGGAGCCGAAATAGTCCCGGAGGGAGCTGACGAGCGCACGGGCACCGCCGGGGTTGTGCGCGCCGTCGAGGACGAGCCATCCGCCGTCACGCGCGAGGACCTGGAAGCGTCCCGGCCACCGGGCGCGCGCGAGTCCCTGGCCGATCGCGGCGGCGCCGACGCCGAGGGCGCGGGCCGCCGCGACCGCGAGGAGGGCGTTCTCGGGTTGGAAGCTCCCGAGCATGCCGAGCGTGAGGGGCGATAGGGACCAGCCCGGCCCGGCGCAGCCGATCCGCTGCCCGTCGAGGTCACGGTGCTCGACCGTCACGAACAGATCGCGCCCGGCGGAGAGGAGCGGCACGCCGACCGCGGCCGCGTGCCGGAGGAGCACCGCCATCGCCTCGGGTGCCTGCGACGCCACGATGGCGACGCCTGCACGGATGATCGCCGCCTTTTCGGCGGCGATCGCCGCGAGCGTGGACCCGAGCACCGCCTGGTGGTCGAGGTCGATGCGCGTGACGACGCTGACGGCCGGGACGCCGACGGTCGTCGCGTCGAGTCTCCCGCCGAGACCGACCTCGAGCACCGCGACGTCCACCGCCTCGTGCGCGAAGTGGTCGAGCGCGAGCGCGGTCGCCGCCTCGAACATGGTGGCGTCGAGACGCGCGATCAGAGTGCCGAGCGCCTCCACGCCGTCGACCACGCTGTCCTCCGAGATGGGCTCGCCGCTCACGCGGATCCGTTCGCGAAACGAGACGAGGTGGGGCGAGGTGTAGAGACCGACGCGGTGGCCGCCGGCCTTGAGGATCGCCGCCAGCATCGCCGCCACCGACCCCTTGCCGTTCGTGCCCCCGACCTGGACGAGCCGGTAGCGCCGCTCGGGATGGCCCAACGCCGCGAGCAGCGCCTCGATCCGCTCGAGCCCCGGGCGCATCCCCGCGTGCTCGCCGCCGCGCAGGGCGAGCAGGCGAGCGACCGCCTCGGCATAGGTCACCGGCGCGCTAGCTCATCGAAGGGGGCGACTTCACAGGCGCGCCCCCAGGGCGCGACGGCCCCCGCCGAGCCACCCCCAGGATTCGATTGCGCCGGCGCAGCCGGCGCTCGAGGGCGGCGCCGACGGGCGCGCGCGCCAGGGGTGGAAGGGACCCGTTCCCACCAACTGGCAACGGACCCCGCGGGCCCAGGTGGAGCCCAGCCACAACGGGGCACAGGACGCGTGCCGCGTGGTCCCGCGATCCCTGGCGTGCGTGCCCGTCGGCCTCGCTGCGCGGCGATCGTTGCCATGCTCCCCAGGCGAACGCTAGCCGGACCGGGGCGGCTCGCCGGCGAAGAACGCGAGGATGCGGCGGAGGGTCTCCTTGAGCTCGCGCCGGTCGACGATGAAGTCGATCTGACCGTGCTCGAGCAGGAACTCCGAGCGCTGGAACCCTTCGGGCAGGGGCTGGCGGATCGTCTCGGCGATCACGCGCGGCCCGGCGAAGCCGATCAACGCGCGCGGCTCGGCGAGGATGATGTCGCCGAGCATCGCGAAGCTTGCCGTGACGCCCCCCGTCGTCGGATCGGTCAGGACGGAGACGTACGGGAGGCGGCGCTCGCCGAGGCGCTCGAGCGCTGCGGCGGTCTTGGCCATCTGCATGAGTGAGAGGATCCCTTCCTGCATGCGGGCGCCGCCCGACGCGGAAACGATGACGACCGGCAGGTGCTTGTCGATGGCGAGCTCGATCGCGCGCGTGAGCTTCTCGCCGACGACCGACCCCATACTGCCGCCCAGAAATCCGAACTCGAACACGCACAGCACCGCGGGCACGCCGCCGATCCGCGCCACCCCCGTGACGACCGCCTCGTCGGTTTTCGTCTTCTCCACGGCGGCGCGGACCCGGTCGCGGTACTTCTTGGTGTCCCTGAAGCCGAGCGGGTCCGTGGTCTCGAGGTTGGTGTCGCGCTCTTCGAACGTGCCTGGGTCCGCCAGGAGCGCGACACGCTCGCGCGCGGAGACGCGGAAGGGATAGAGGCACTTCGGGCAGACGCGCCCCGCGCGCTCGACCTCGGCACGGTAGACGATCTCCTTGCACGAGTCGCACTTGATCCAGAGCCCCTCGGCGATGTGGACGCGGCTCGGCTTGCCCTCGGACCCGTCGGTCTTACGTCGGAACCACGCAGCCATAGGCTACCTCGGACGCCTGCGCGCGGGGGGGGTCTGGGGGAGATCTCCCAACCCGGCCTCACGCAGCGGCTCCTTCAGCGCGGCAATGAAATCACCGACGTCCTTCACGAGACTCGGGGAGCCGGCGCGCTCCTCGATCAGGCGCACGATCGCGGAGCCGACGATCACGCCGTCCGCGAGCCGCCCCACCGCCGCCACCTGGTCGGGGTGGCCGATCCCGAACCCGACGCAGACCGGTTTCGTCGTCACGCGTCTGAGCGCCGTGATCTGCGCCTCGAGGTCGCGCGGCAGCTCCCGCCGCTCCCCCGTGACGCCCGTCAACGAGACCACGTAGATGAAGCCGCGGCTCCGGCGGGCGATCAGGCGCACACGCGCCGGTGTGGAGGTCGGCGCCACGAGGTGGACGAGGTCGAGCCCCGCCGCCTCCGCCTCGGCCGCGAACGGGCCCGCCTCTTCCGGGGGCAGGTCGGCGACGATCACGCCGTCGACGCCCGCGTCGGCCGCCGTTCGCGCGAAGGCCTTGAGGCCGAAGGCGAGGACGGGGTTGTAGTACGTGAGGAGCACGAAGGGCACGGCCGTCTCCGCCCGCAGCGTTGCGACCGTCTCGAGCACCCGCGCCACGGAAATCCCCCGCTCGAGAGCCCGCATGGCCGCGCGCTGGATGACGGGGCCGTCGGCGATGGGGTCCGAGAAGGGCACGCCGAGCTCGACGATGTCGGCGCCGCGCGCCGCCGCCTCGCGCACGAGCCGCTCTGTGGCCCCGAGCGAGGGATCGCCGGCCGTGAGGTAGGCCACCAGGGCGCGCTCGCCGCGGGCGCGGAGGTCGGCGAAGGTCGCCGCGAGGCGAGACTTCGTCCCGGGGTCCTTCATCTGACCTCCTGCCCGAGCGCCTTCGCCACGACGTGGACGTCCTTGTCCCCGCGGCCCGAGAGCCCGACGACGATCGCCTTCGACCGCGGGAGCGTCTTCGCCAGGCGCATCGCGTGGGCCACGGCGTGCGCTGACTCGAGCGCGGGCATGATGCCTTCCTGACGGGTCAGCGCCTGGAACCCCTCGACCGCCTCCTCGTCGGTGATCGAGACGAACTCGAACCGACCGGCGTCGCGGTAGTACGCGTGCTCGGGCCCGACGCCCGGATAGTCGAGCCCCGCCGAGATCGAGTGCGCGGTGGCGATCTGCCCGTCGTCGTTCTGGAGCAGATAGCTCATGCAGCCGTGGAGGACGCCGATTCGGCCCGCCGTCATCGACGCGCCGTGACGGCCCGTCGCGATCCCCTCGCCGCCCGGCTCGACGCCGATCAGGCGGACGCGCCGGTCGCCGATGAAGGGATGGAAGAGCCCGATCGCGTTCGAGCCGCCGCCCACGCACGCGACGAGCACGTCCGGCAGACGCCCGAGCGTCGTCCGCGCCTGGCGCCGCGTCTCCCGGCCGATGACGGCGTGGAAGTCGCGGACCATCAGGGGGTACGGATGCGGGCCGAGCGCCGAGCCGAGGAGATAGTACGTCGTCCGCACGTGCGTGACCCAGTCGCGGAGCGCCTCGTTGATCGCGTCCTTCAGCGTGCGGCTTCCCGCCTCGACGGCGGTGACCCGCGCTCCGAGGAGCCGCATGCGGTAGACGTTGAGCGCCTGGCGCTCGACGTCCTCGGCCCCCATGTACACCTCGCACTCGAGCCCGAGGAGCGCGGCGGCCGTCGCCGTCGCGACCCCGTGCTGTCCCGCGCCGGTCTCCGCAATCACGCGGCCCTTCTTCATACGCGCGGCCAGGAGCGCCTGGCCGAGCACGTTGTTGATCTTGTGAGCGCCCGTGTGGCAGAGGTCCTCGCGCTTGAGGTAGATCCGCGCCCCGCCGCAATGCTCCGTGAGCCGCCGTGCGAAGTAGAGCGGCGTCGGCCGGCCCGCGTAGTCGGCGAGGAGCCCGGCGAGCCGCCGCGCCCACTCCGGATCGCGCCGGGCGGCCCGGTAGGCGCGCTCCAGCTCCTGGAGCGGCGCCATGAGCGTCTCGGGGACGAACCGTCCCCCGAAGCGCCCGAAGCGGCCCTGCGCGTCGGGAAGCGTCATCGCACACCCTTCGCCTCGGCGACGAACCGCCAGACCTTGTCCGGGTCCTTGCGCCCGGGCTCGGCCTCGACACCGGAGTTGACGTCCACGGCGTACGGCCGCGCGGTCGCGACGGCGCGACCGACGTTCTCGGGCGTGAGGCCGGCGGAGAGGATGATCCGCCACCGCTGGCCGGCCAGCTCGCGCGCGACGGTCCACTCGATCGGCTGGCGCGCCTCGCCCTCGCTCCAGCGCGCGGCGCTGTCGAGCAGGAGCGCGGCCGCGCACTTGCGGTAGCGCTCGGTCACGATCAGATTCAACACCGGCCGCCCGCCCAGCTCGCCCGACGGTACCAGCTTGATCGTCTTGATGACCGGCAGCGGGTAACCGTCGAGGTCCTCGGGCCGTTCGTCGCCGTGGAACTGGAGCGCCCGGAGCCCGCACGCCTCGGCGATCGCCTTGACGTGGCCGGCGGGGTGGTCCCAGAAGACGCCGACCGGCGTGACGAACGGCGGCAGCGCCCGAACGATCGGCGCGACCTGCTCCGGCGTCACGAAGCGCGGCGTACTCTCCACGAAGATGAACCCGAGGGCGTCGGCGCCCGCCTCGACGGCCGTCAGCGCGTCTTCGAGACGCGTGATCCCACAGACCTTCACGCGGACCATACGCGGACCATCGTTACAGACTCGCCTCGCCTGCGGCTGCGGCTCGCACGACCATACTTAGAGCGTCAGCTCGCGGATCCGGGCGCCGACGTCGCCCGCCGTGACGAGCGCCTCGCCCACGAGGATCGCGTGGGCGCCGGCCGCGACGACCCGCTGGACCTGGGCACGGTCGACGAAGCCGCTCTCGCTGACGACGATCGGTCCCGGCGGTACCAGCGGCAGGAGCTCGAGCGTGGTCTCGATCCGCGTCTCGAACGTGCGGAGGTCGCGGTTGTTGAGACCGATGATCCGGACGCCCACCGCGAGCGCCGCGTCCACCTCGGCCGCGGTATGACACTCGACCAGCGCGGCCAGCCCGAGCCCCTTCGCCGCGGCCGCGAGGTCCCGGAGGTGGGGAGGCTCGAGGATCGCGACGATCAGGAGCACCGCGTCGGCGCCGGCCGCGCGCGCCTCCCAGAGCTGGTACTCGTCGATCGTGAAGTCCTTGCGGAGCAGCGGCGTCTCCACCACCCCACGGATCCGGCCGAGCAGGTCGAGGCTCCCCTGGAAGTACTTCTCGTCGGTGACGACCGAGATCGCGTGGGCGCCCCCCGCCGCGTATGTCCGGGCGAGTGCTTGAGGATCGAGGACGGGCGCCAGCACGCCGCGCGACGGCGACGCTTTCTTCACTTCGGCGATGAGCCGGACGCCGCCGCTCGGGGGCCGCAGCGCGGCCTCGAAGTCGCGCGCCGGCGCACGACGCGCGCACTCACGCTCGAGAGCGGCGCGGTCCGTCTCCGCCTTGCGGCGGGCCACCTCCACGCGCTTGTCGCGCACGATGTCGTCGAGGATGCTCAACGGCCTCAGAAGTCCTTCCGCAGCCCCGCGCGCCGCAGTGTCTCGAGCGGCACGCGCGTGAGCTGATCCAGCACGTACTCGCGGAGGGTGCGCGGCGGCGGCAGGTCGCGAACGATCCGGCCCGCGGTGACGAGGGGCTTGAGCAGGGGCTCCCACGCGCCGTCCGGCCCGGGCGGCCGCTGTCCGGCGGGGAGGACCACGGTGTCGAGCGCCCCGCGCCGGCGGAAGACGTCCTTGGCGCCCGACCACTTGCCGCGCTTCGCCATCGGCCGGCCTTCGATCTCCATGATATCGAGCGCGAAATTCAGCACGGGCGCGTTCGCGATGGAGGTGCCGACGCCGTAGCCATCCACGACCGGGTTGAGCGCCAGGATCTCGTACTCGTCGATGCCCCCCGAGGCAAGGATCTTCACGTGGCCGAAGCCGCGGAGGCCGAGCTCCCAGCGGACCTCCTCGATGATCCGGTAGAAATCGCCGCGCCGCGACGAGGGCGTGTCGAGCCGCACGGCGTAGAGGTCACGGCCGAGCGCCTGGGCCACGCGGATCGCCTCGAACTTCTCGTCCTGCAGGGTGTCGATCAGGGCGACACGGCGGACCTTGGGGTCGATGATGTCGTGGAAGGCCTTGAGAGCTTCCACCGTATCGCCGACCATCAGGACCAGCGCGTGCGGGATCGTGCCCGTTGGGTCCGCGTCGATCAGCTCCGCGGACTTCGTCACGGCGACGCCGTCGCAGCCGCCGACGAACGCGTTCCGCTCGATCATCGGCGCGAGCGTCGGGTGCATCCGGCGGGCGCCGAACGAGATCACCTGGCGGTCGGCCGCGGCCTTCTTGCAGCGCGCGGCCTTGGTCGCGATCCCCGAGGCCTGGCAGAGCAGGCCGAGGAGGGCCGTCTCGTACTGGGCCCACTCGACGTAGGTCCCCTCGACGCGGAGCACCGGCTGGTAGGGCTCGAAGACGGTCCCTTCGTCCATGGCCCAGACGTCCACCGCCACGCCCTCCAGGAGCGCCGCGGCCTCCTCGACGCCCGCGAGGATGCCCCAGCGCCAGTCCTCCGGGAGGCTCTTCAGATAGATCTCCGCCTTCACGCGCTTCTTGTCCCCGCGGTGGATCAGGATCTGGACCGTGCGCGCGAAATAGACGTCGGAAACCTCGCCGCGCTTGATGTCGGCGTCGGAGGCGGTGTGGAATGGACGCTTCGGAGCGTTCGCCATATGGTGTATGGGCTCTTCGGGTCGACGCCGGAGAGTTGGAAAAGTGTGTCAGAAGCGCCGCGTCAAGTCAACGCAACGGCCGGCCTCGGCTAGAGCCCGAGGGACTTGAGGTAGGCCCGAAAGGCGTCGCCCAGGTCGGGCCGCGCGAGCGCAAACTCGACGGTCGCCTTGAGGAAGCCGAGCTTGTCGCCCGTGTCGAAGCGCTTGCCCTCGAACGCGACCGCGTACATCGGACGGCGGGAGCGCAGCGTCCGGAGGGCGTCGGTCAGCTGGATCTCGCCGCGCGCGTCCGGAGGCGTGTCGACGAGGACGCCGAAGACGTCCGGCGGCAACACGTAGCGTCCGATGATCGCGAGGTCGGACGGCGCCTCGTTCGGCCGCGGCTTCTCGACGAGGTCGAGGATCTCGTACACGTTGGCGGCGATCTGGCGCGCGGCGATCACGCCGTACTGCGGCAAGCGCTCCCGCGGGACGCGCTCGACGGCGAGCACCGGCCCGGCGTAGCGCTCGAACACGGCGAGGAGCTGGTGCATGCACGGCTCCCGCGCCGCGATGATGTCGTCGCCCAGGAACACGGCGAACGGCTCGTCGCCCACGAGCGAGCGCGCACAGAGGATGGCGTGGCCCAGCCCGAGCGGCTCTTTCTGCCGCACGTAGGACACCGACGCCAGCTCCGAGATCGTCTTGATCTGGGCGAGCTCCTCGACTTTGCCCCGGTCGTTCAGGTAGTACTCGAGCTCGAAGGCGGCGTCAAAGTGGTCCTCGATCGCGCGCTTGCCCCGACCGGTCACGATGATGATCTCCGAGAGGCCCGACGCGACCGCCTCCTCGACGACGTACTGGATCATGGGCTTGTCGACGAGCGGGAGCATCTCCTTCGGCTGCGCCTTCGTCGCCGGGAGGAATCGCGTTCCGAGCCCGGCGGCGGGGAACACCGCCTTCTTCACGCTCACGGCCCCATCATACCGCGGGCGTGCCGGCGGCGAAGCACGCCGAGGGCGACGAGGTATGTGGTGAGGCCGGCGACGGCACCGACGACGGTGGTGCCGACGAGCAGCGGCACGGAGAGGTTCTGGACGACGAGGATGATCCGCGGCAACGAGAACGATCCCGACGCGGCCAGCAGCGCCGTGACCTCGGACGCCAGCCCGGGCGCGTCGGGCACGAGGCGCCCGCCGACCCAGAGCGCCGCGCCGTAGACCAGCGGCGCGAACCAGGGCAGGTTCAACCACGTTCCCACGACGACGGCCGCCTTGTTGAGCCGGAACACGGTCGCGACCAGCAGCGACAGGAGCGTCTGGAACCCGTAGAGGGGCGTGCAGCTGACGAACACGCCGACGGCGAGCGCCGCCGCGACGCGCCACGGTGGATCGTCGACGCGGAAGGCGGCGCGCAGCCGCTCGCGGAGGGCGTCACGCGAGGTCATCGGCCCGTGCGCCCCCGCCCGACACTCTCGAGCACGGCGACCAGCGCGAGGATGCACCCGGCCTGGACGAGGACGAGCGCCACCTCGTGGGGCGCCGCGTCCTTGAGCAGGATCGCGGAGAGACCCAGCGTCGAGGCGACGAAGAAGATGAGCAACACGCTCTGCGTCTTCGTCAGGCCGAGCGCCGCGAAGCGATGGTGCATGTGGTCCTTCCCCGTGTACGCGAGCCACTCGTGGAGCGAGTGCACCTTGCCCGTGACCACGCGCACGATGCCCACGAACGCGATGTCGAACAGCGGCACGCCCAGGATCAGCATCGGGGTCAACAGCGACACGACCGGATCGCGCGCGGCCCACACGCCCATCGCCGCGAGGCCGGCGAGGGTGAAGCCGATGAAGCTGGCCCCGCTGTCGCCGAGGAAGATCGTCGCGCCCCCCGGGCGGAAATTGTACGGCAGGAACCCGAGACACGCCCCGACGAGCGCCGCCGACAGGAACATGAGGTACCGTTGGCCGGTCTGAAGCGACACGATACTGAAGAAGATCCCGGCGATGACGCCGAGCCCCGCCGCCAGGCCATCCATGCCGTCGAGGAACTGGATCGCGTTGGTGACCGTCAGGAACCAGAGCACGGTGAGGAGCACGTTGAGCCAGAGGACGCCGGGGATCCAGTTGGGCACGGTGTTGAGGATCACGCCGTAGCCGATCGCCGCCGACGCCGCGGCGATCTGTCCGCCGAGCTTCAGCCACGCCGGGAGATCCGTGAGGTCGTCGAGCAGACCGATCGCAACCACGATCGCGCCGCCCACCGCCACGCCCTTGAGCCCCCGTGAGAAATCGAAGTTCGCGAGCACGGTCACGGCGAACGCGCCATAGACGGCGGTGCCGCCGAGGAGCGGGGTCGCCGTTGCATGGACCTTGCGCTCGCCTGGCAGGTCGAGGACGCCCCACCAGCGGGCGACCCCCCGGACCAGCGGCGTGGCGAAGAACGCGAGCGCGCAGGCGAGCACGACCAGATAGAGCCAGGGCAGCCGCGCCGCGTACGAGCGCCAGAACGGGGTGAAGAGGAGCACGGCCACGAACACGAACCGCAACGGCATCCAGCGATCGATCACAGACTCATCCACAGACTCGCCTCGGACGCGCTCCGCTTCCGGCTCCGCGGCCGTCCTGCGGCTCGCGTGGCCATCACCCGCGGAGGGCCTCGGCGAGCGCCGTGCCGACGGCGTCCACCTCGGCGTCGGTGAGCGACGGGTAGCACGGCAGTGAGAGGCAGTGCGTCCACAACCGGTCGGCCTCCGGGTAGCCGCCGACGCCGAGGGCCCGGTGGATCGGACGGAAGACGGGGCGTCGCGCCGCGATGCCCCCTCGCGTCAGGCGGTCGAGCACGGGGCCGAGCGGCCGCTCGACCGTCACGACGAATCGGTGGAACACGTGACGCTCGCCCGTGTCGCCCGGAGGGCGACAGCCGGCGGCGGCCGACAGGCGCGCGCGGTAGCGTGCGGCGATCGCCCGCCGGCGCGCGATGAAGGCGTCGAGGCGGCCGAGCTGGCTCCGGCCGAGCGCCGCCTGGATGTCCGTCAGCTTGAAGTTGAACCGCGGAGCCAGATCCTCGCGCTCGTCGTAGTCCCGCGCGTCGCGGACGCGCGCGACCCGCGCCGCGTCGCCGGCGACGGCGCCGCCCTCCCCCGTCGTCAACAACTTGGTCGCGTAGAAGGAGTAGACGGCCAGGGCGCCGCGTGATCCGACCGGGCGCCCCGCGACGCGGGCGCCGAGCGCCTGGGCGCAGTCCTCCACGACGGGAACGCCGAGCGCGAGGAACTGGTCGAGGTCCAGGGCGAGGCCGAAGGGATGGACGACGACGACGGCGCGCGCGCGGCGCGTGAGGCGGCGCGCCACATCCTGGGCGGACGGCCCGAGCGTCGCGGGGTCGGCGTCGGCGAGAACCGGCGTGGCGCCACAGCGGGTGACGGCGTGATGGAGCGCGTCGCAGGCGTACGTGGGAACGACGACCTCGGTGCCCGGTCCGACGTCGAGCGCGCGGAGCGCCAGCTCCAGCGCCGCGCTGCCCGAGCTCACGGCCGCGACGGCCGGGACGCCGAGCCGCGCCGTGAGCTCGCGCTCGAACCCCTCGACCTCGGCGCCCTGGGCCAGGTGGCCGGAGCGCACGACGCGCGCCACGCACTCGGCGTCCTCCGCGCTCACCGTCGGCCTCGAGTGCGGGATCATTGGAGCGACGCCCGCGGGGCCGGAGCATTCCGCGGGAGTGCGAAGCCGCAGCGCGTCCGACGCGCGAGGCGAGCCTGCGTGAGTCGGCGTGCCGTGGATACGAGCCGGCCCCGTCCGGCCAATACCCGTCGCCTCATTCGCGGCGAGCCGCTTCTCATTCCAGCCAGAGACCAACTCAAAGATTCAGGAGCAGTCGGACCGACTGGAACGCCTCGGCGTACTTGACCCGCGCCTGGATGCCGCGAAAGTTGGCGCACGACCGCGCCAGCTCGAGGATCGTCAGGTCCTCGATGTTGGTCTTCGACACCTGGGATCGGTGGGCCTCGAGGCTCGCGAGCTTGACATCGAGCACGTCCGCGACGTCGGTGGAGCAGTTCGGGGCGAAGTTGACCGTTGACGGCACCTCGTAGAAGAGGAAGTTCGGCACGTAGCGCGTCGCGGACATCGCGCCCTGGGCCAGGTGGCGGTGGTCCTGGTGGGTGTCCTCCGGCGAGTTGACGAAGATCATCCGCGGGTCCACCTGTCGGATCACGGCCTCGAGGCGGACGATCAGGTCGCGTGACAGCGGCACCTCCGTGTCCTGGTAGCCGCCCCAGAACACCTCGCGCACGCCCAGAATGCGCGCCGCGTCCTTTTGCTCCTGACGCCGGACCTCCCCGTCGCCTCCGAGCGCGCCGTCCGAAGCGATGAACATGAAGACCACATGCCCGCGGCGCACGTACTTGGCGAGCATGCCACCGCAGCCGTACTCGATGTCGTCGGGATGGGCGCCGATCGCGAGGATGTTCACTCAGCTACGTCTCAGGGCGAGAGGCGGGACCACGTGCTCCCTCCACAGAGGATGGCGAGGGCCTCATCTCCGTGCGTCAATAATAAGTCAAGCGCCGAGAGAAACGGAGCGAATTCCCCGTGGAGCTGGCCGTAGACGGGGTGCTCGTAGCGCTGCGCCTGCACGGCGATCCCGGCCGCCACGAACCGCTGCGTGTCCATGTACCGGGCGCCGTCCTGCCCGGCCAGATACGTGTCCGCGCCGACCGCCCGGCAGAGGGCGACCAGTCGCGCGGTCGCGTCGTCCGCCGCGCCGGTTCCCTCGACCACGAGCTCCGAGGCGAGCACGGCCGGCGTCGCCACACCGAGCGCGCCCGCCAGCCATCGGCTGCTCGCCATCGCCAGCGGAGCGAGCCGGTCCCAGTCCTGGCGGTAGAAGGCGGCGAGCGCGTCGCGGTACCGCCCGAGCTCCGGCGCCTTCGCGTACGCCTGCTCGATCGCGCGCAGGTGGCGTTCGCGCCACGGCTGCGTCGTGTCGATCGTGACGTCGCGGATCGGCGTGCCGAGGCGGGCGTGCACCGGCACGGTCAGCCAGCGCGGGCCGGCCGCCATCTTGACGCGGTTTCGGTTCTGCCAACCGTTCTTCTCGTACTGCACCGTGTCGAGGAAGATGAAGCGGTCGGCCGCGGCCCACTTGGCGAAGTACCCGAGCCACGGCAGGTAGTGCGGCTGGTGGATCGCGACTTTCATGATCCCAGAATGGCGCGTGCCGTCATGGCCGTTTGAGGAAGATCGGGTTGGACAAGAGGCGCCCCGGGCCCCGGACGTCGAGCCGGTAGAATGCCGGCCCGCCGTCGTAGACCTCGCGTTGGACGACGCGGAAGGGCGTCGTGGCGGTCCAGGCGCCGGCGAGCGTCCCGTTCCTGAGGAGCGCGACACGGACCGCGCGCGCCGCGCCGTCCACGGCGTCGATGCCCACGCGGACCTCGAGCAGCGAGCCCTCACGCGTCGTGAGCGTCTCGCCCGAGACCGCGTTGCGCACGCCGTCGGTCACGCTGAACTCCGCGAGGGCGAGGGCCGGATCCGCGCCTCGGAAGAGCGCGTACATGCGCCCGCGCTTCATCGCGTCGAGCACGGCGCGCTCCGTCCGCTCGGAGACGAGGAAGACCGTCTGCACGGGCCCGATGCTCTTGCCGGCGCTGACGCCGTGGAACCCCGACTCGCCCACCGCCCACGCGGGGCGGCTCCGCTCGCCCGCCGCGTACTGGCGGAGGAGCTGGTCCCAGCCCCCGCCGCCGAGGTCGAAGCGCGTCGTGTCCTCGTAGACGGCCCCGAACGCCGTGTAGCGAAAGGTACGCAGCAGGTCGTCGGGATACGGATCCGTCTGCCACGCAACGCGGACGGGGCCGAGCCACTGCTCGCCGCTGTCCCGCGCCTCCGGCAGCGACCACACCGTCACGCCGCCCAGTCGGTCGACGTACTCGATGAGCGCCTGGTGCGGGGCGAGACCGAGGTCGCTGTAGGGCGGATAGGGATCGCCGGTGAAGGGCCACGCACGAGCGAGCGCGAGCGCGCCCACCGCGCAGAGCAACCCGCCCGCGAGCCAGCGCCGGCGTCGGACGACGACGACGGCGTGGCCGACCCGCTGGACCGCCCGACGCTTCTGCATGAGCAGGAGCGCGCCCGGGATGAGGAGGAGGCCGGGGACGAGGTCGAGCGCGGCCGTCCAGGCGAACCCACCGGCCGCCGCGTTCCCGGCCACCGGCAGCGACTCGAGCGGCGCCCCGGCGAGGCCGAACACGAGCAGGTTCTTCTGCGTGTTGTGCGCCGTCATCTCGAGCGCGAGCGGCGAGCCCGTCCAGTAATAGTGGGGCACCACCTCCACCCCGGCGATGAGGAGCACGCGCGGATTGCGCCGCCGCGCCTCGGCGACGGCGTCGAGGAAGCGCCCGACGCCGCCGTCGAGGATGGAGCGCTCCTCGCGCACCACGCGCGTGAGGGCGCGGAACGGCGGGGGCCCGTACTCGACGCGGAGGAGATAGTTCTCGGTGAGCAGGAGCGCGCCGACCCCGTTCTTCTCCGCCAGCGCGGCCAGCTCGTCGAGCGAGAAGTCGCCCGTCGAGAGCGTGGAGTGCACGTGGAGCACCGCCGGCAGCCGCTCGAGCTCCGCGGCGCCCGCCGTGGCCAGACCGCCGAGGAGAGACACCACGAGGGCAGCCACGCGCGCGTGTCTCACAATATCCGCTTCTCCCGCACCAGCGCCTCGTACACGGCGCACATCTTGGCATCGGCCACCGCCGTCGAGAACGCCTCGGCCCGGTCGATCGCCGCCTCCCCGAGCTTCCGCCGGAGCGGCTCGTCGCGCCCGAGCTCCATGAGCGCCCGGGCGAGCGCCGCGGGGTCCTCCGGGGGCACGAGTCGTCCGCACTCGCCGTCCACGATCACGGCGGGGATCCCCCCGACGGCGGCGCCGACGACGGGAATCCCGAGTGCCATCGCCTCGACGAGGGCCCGTCCCATCCCCTCGTTGCGCGACGGGGCCGCGACGACATCCGCGGCCGCCAGGGACGTCACCACGTCCCTGACGACGCCGGTCACGTGCAGGCGGTCGGCGACGCCGAGCGCGGTGGCGCGCCGCTCGAGCGCCGCGCGCTCCGGCCCGTCACCGACGAGCAGGAGACGCGCGGACGGCACGGCGGCGCGGAGGCGCGGCAGCGCCTCGACGAGGAGGTCGAAGCCCTTGATCGGCACCAGGCGCCCGAACCCGGCGACGAGGTACGCCTGGGCCTCCACCCCAAGACGCGCGCGCGCCACCGGCCGCGACGGCGCCGTCGCGCGAAGCCGCGCCGTCGGCACGCCGCTCGGCACCGTCACATACTGCGCCGGGCGCCCGATCCCACGCGCCAGGTGCTCCTCGGTGCCGCGCTCGGTGAGCGTGATGATGCGGTCGCACCAGACGGCCGCCCGCCGCTCCAGCGCCGTATAGACGGCGGTGCGCCGCGGGCCAAAGTACCCGTAGAACACGTGGCCGTGTGGCTGGTGGATGACGGCGGGCACGCGCGCGAGCCGCGCCGCGAGGCGCCCGACGAAGCCGGCTTTGGAGGTGTGGGTGTGAACGATGTGGGGCCGCTCGGCGCCGATGAGGCGGACCAGCTTCCCGAGCGCCACGACGTCGGCGACGAGCGCCACCTCGCGCCCGAGCGACGGCACGTCGAGGAGCCGGCACCCGCGCCGGCGGGCGTCCTCGAGCACCGCGTCGTCGGACTCGCGGAACGAGACGGCCAGCGTGCAAAGGTAGCCCGCGCGCTCGAGCGCGACGACGGTCGAGACGGTGTTCTCCGGAGAGCCCCCGACGGTGAGGCGAGTGATCACGTGCAGGACGCGGACGCTCATGCCAGCCGACGCGGGCCGCCGCCCACCACACGCGTCAGCGCCCCCTCCAACCCGTCGATGGCCGCGTCCCAGTGATAGCGCGTCTCGGCGTGGCAGCGGCACGCCTCGCGCAGCCGGGCGTGGGCCTGCGGGTCCCGCGCCCTCCACTCGAGGAACCGGCAGATATCGTCGGCCATGACCTCGGGCGCCAGGCCTCGAAAGACGAGCGCAGGCGAGAGCGGCACCAGGATCTCCGGCGTGGCGCCGACCGGCGTCCCGAGCACCGGCGTCCCGCACGCGAGCGCCTCGACGGTGACGAGCCCGAACCCTTCGAGCTCGCCTGTCGGCAAGACGAAGAGATCGGCCGCCTGGTAGTAGAGAGGGAGCGCCTCGTCCGGAATGAAGCCGAGGAAACGCACGTGCGTGCGGAGCCCGAGGCCCTCGCTGAGCGATTCGAGTTCCCGCCGCATCGACCCGGTGCCGCCGATCAGGAGCAATGGGCCCACCGCATCCGGGGCCAGGATCGCGAGGGCACGGATGAGCCGATCGAGCCCCATCCGCGCCTCGAGATTGCGCACGGACAGAAGGACCGGCCGGTTCGCGGGAAGGCCCAGGGCCTGCCTGATCGCTTCACGGTCCGTCGCCGGACGGAACCTGTCCGTCGCGACCGCGCCGTCGATCCGGACGAGCCGCTCGCGCGGGATCCGGTAGAGCCTCCAGAGCTGGGCGGCCGAGAAATCGCTCAGCACGTGGATCAGGCCGGCGCGTCGCAGACACGCGCGCTCAATGGCCCAGAGGGCGACGACCCCCAACTCGCCCGTCCACCCGCCGTGATGGTGCGCGGTCATCCGTCGACGGGCGCGATACTCGAGGGGCGCCGGCGAGTAGAAGCTATACAGGGTGGGCACGTGGCGCGCCGGACGTGATCCGAGCGCGCCGTATCCTGCGAATGGCTGGTGCACGTGCAGCACGTCCGCCGGCTCCTCGCGAAGCGCTCGGGTCACGGCTCGCCGCGCGGCGAGCATGGAGCTCACCGCGAATCGCACGGACGTGCGCCGGTTGACGCGGAAGGGGCTCATGCGCACCCCCTGCCGTACCTCGGCGGCGGCCTCGCCGTCGCCGGGGGCGCGACTGACGATCCGCACGTCGTGCCCACGGGCGGCGAGACGCCACGCCTGCTCCCAGAGCATCCGCTCGCCCCCGCCCCCCGGGCGCGCGGGCGAGACGTCGGCGACCATGAGCACGCGAAGCTTTGCCTTCACGCCCTGGTCACCCCAGCGCCCATGGGCCGCGCTGGTCCAGGTACTCGCGGATCCAGACCTCCGTCATCATGAGCGTCCAGAGCCGATCGGCGTGCGTGCGGGTTCCCGCGAGGTGCTCGGCCTTGAGGCGCTCGACCTCCGCCGCCTCGAAGAGGCCACGCGCCCGCACCTGCTCCGGCGCGAGGAGCTCTTCCATCGTGCCGCGCAGGTCGCCGGCGAGCCAGTCCCCCAGTGGGATCATGAACCCCTGCTTTCGGTGGGCGAGCACCGGCGCGGGCAAGATCGAGGCGAACGCGCTCTTGAGGAGCCCCTTGAGCCTCCGCCCGGGGATCTTCGTCGCGGGCGGAATCGTGAGGCTGGCCTCGATCAGGTGGTGGTCGCAGAACGGCGCGCGCAGCTCGAGTGAGTTGGCCATGCTCATCCGGTCGGCCATCGTCAGCAGGTCGTCGGGCAGATAGGTCTCGAGATCGATCCGGAACGCGCCATCCATCGGATCGCCGTGCCCGTGCTCGGCGAAGGCGTTCCGCTGGATCTCGTCGACGGGCGTGGCGAGGGTGGCGCGAAGCGCCGGGGTCGCCAAGCGCCCCAGCCGTCCATCGTCGAACAAGCGCGTCCAGGCGATGTAGCGGTCGGGCATGGGCGCGTCCGCCGCGGCGACGAAGCGCCGAACCCAGTCGCCCAGGTTCCGGCTCGAGCGCGATTCGGGCACGAGGCGCGGGGCGACCGTCCGAAGGCCGTGGCGGACCGCCCACGGGAGCCGCGCGTAGCGCTCTGACGCGCGGACGCCGAGATACCTGGGGTAGCCGCCGAAGGTTTCGTCGCCGCCGATCCCGGAGAGCGCGACCTTCACGTGCCTGGCCGTCGCCTGCGCGACGACGAATGTCGGCACCGCCGAGGAGTCCGCGAAGGGCTCGTCGAAGTGCCTGACGATCGTCGGAAGAAGCTCGGCGACCTTCGGCTCCAGGATCTCCTCGTGATGCTCCGTCGCGAAGCGCTCCGCCACCATCCGGGCGTACGGCAGCTCGTCGTACGAGGCGAAGGCACGGCCGAACCCCACCGAGAACGTGGCGATCCGCCCGCTCGTCACCTCCCGCATCGTGGCGACGATGGCGCTCGAGTCCACGCCGCCCGAGAGGAAGACGCCGAGCGGCACGTCGCTCTCGAGGCGCAGCCGCACCGCTTCACGCAGGTGGCTCCGCACGAGAGCGGCCGCGTCCTCGACCGACGGCCGCGGCGCCGACGCCGGCGCGCCGGCCGGCAGCCGCCAGTAGCGCCGCAGAGAGAGCTGGCCATCGCGGACGATCGCGGTGTGGGCCGGCGGGAGCTTCGCGATCCCGGCGAAGATCGAACGCTCCGCCGGCGTGTACCCGAATGCCATGTAGTGGTGGAACGCCTGCCAGTCGAGCGATCGCGATACGGCCGGGTGCAGGAGGAGCGCCTTCGGCTCCGACGCGAAGAGAAAGAGGCCGCCCTGCCGCCAGTAGTACAGCGGTTTCTTGCCGAGCCGGTCACGGGCGAGGAAGAGCACGCGCCGAGCGCGGTCCCAGATCGCGAAGGCGAACATGCCGCGTAGATGCTCGACGCATCCCTCGCCGTACTCGGCGTATGCGCCCAGGATGACTTCGGTGTCACTCCGCGTCCGGAATCGGTGGCCCTGCGCCTCGAGCTCCGCCCGGAGGCGGCGGAAGTTGTAGATCTCGCCGTTGAAGACGATCACGAGCGATCCCGCCGCGTCGGTCATCGGCTGCGCTCCCGTGCGGAGGTCGATGATCGCGAGTCGCGTCATCCCGAGGGCGATCCCGCCGTCGGCCCACGTGCCCGAGTCGTCGGGCCCACGATGCGAGAGGAGCGCCAGCATCGTCGACATGACCTCGGGCGCCGCGTCGCCGACCCAGCCGGCGATACCGCACATCAGGCGGCGGTCCTCATCGCGCTCAGTTTTTCACAGAAGGCGCCGGCTTGGCGACTTCGCCTTGGAGGGCGGACGCGTAGACCATCTCGAGCGACCGGACCATGCCCCCGAGCGGAAACTCCGCCCGCACGCGCGCCGCTCCGCGCGCCCCCATCGCCCTGGCCTCTTCCGGGCACTCCAAGAGCCGCTGGATGGCACCCGCGAGCGCCGTCGCGTCGCCCGGCGCGACGAGCAGGCCGGTGCGATCGTGGTCGATCACCTCGGGATTGCCGCCCACGTGAGTCGCGACGACGGGCCTGCCGAGCGCCATCGCCTCCAGGAGCGCGAAGGACAGCCCCTCCGACCACGAGGGCAGGACGACGAGCTCGAGGGCGGCCAGGAGATCGGCGACATCGTCGCGGGCCCCGGTGAACCGGCAGCGCTCGGTCAGGCCGAGCGCACGCGCCCGCGTCTCGAGCGCGGGCCGGAGGGGACCGTCGCCGATGAGGAGACAGCGCATACGCGGGAAGCGCGCCGCGACCGACGGGAGCGCGTCGAGCAGGACGCGGTGACCCTTCTGCTCGGTCATCCGCGCGGCGACGCCGATCAGCCGATCGTCACGGTGGAGCCCGAGCTCGTCCCGCACGAGCGCCGGCGGCCGGGCCGGCGCGAAGGCATCGGCGGCGATGCCATTACGCACCGTCACCACCTTCGATGCGGCGATGCCATAGCGAAGGACCAGATCATGGGCGACGGCCGTAGAGACCGCGATGACGCGGTCAGCGAGCGCGCTCGTCAGGCGCTCGGCGAGGACGTACGCCCGCCTGCGCCCCGGGCTCACCTCATAATCGAAGAGGGAATTGTGCACCGTGGAGAGCACCACCGGCACCCCGGCCAGGCGTCCGGCCAGTCGCGCGTAGACGTTGGAGCGCGCGCCGTGCGACTGGACGATCGCGGGGCGGAGCGACCGGAAGAGCCGGACCAGCACGACCAGCGCCCGAGGGTTGACGAGCCGGTCGGCGAGTGGCACGTGATAGGTGGCGATGCCGAGGGCGTGGAGTCGCTCCACGAGCGGACCCGGCTCCGGCACGGCGACGGCGAGCGTGAAGCGGTCACGGTCGAGCGCGGAGGCGAGCTTGAGCAGGTACGCTTCGCCACCGGCCCACCCGGCGGACCCCGCGAGGTGCAGCACCAGGACCGGCTGCACGCTCACGGCGCCGGCCGGCCCCACGCCTCGAGCGAGGGCCCGACGAGCCACCGGTGGACCGAGGCGAACGCGATGGCCAGCGCGGCGCCGAAGATCACGCGCTTGACCAGGCCGAAGACCAGCTCTCCCGGCGTCCCCAGCCCGAGGTACGGATCCCCGGGGACCGGCGGGCTGTTGCGGATCGAGAGCGGCTCCAATCCCGTCCGCTCGAGGACGAGCGCAAGCGTGGTGCGGGAGAAGCAGTTCGTGTTGAAGATGAATGTCAGGCGCGGCGTCCGTTCGAGGGGGGCGCCGAGCCCCAGCCGCTTGAGCCCCGCGGCCGCACGGAAGCTCGCGAGCTGCCACGCCAGGTTCTGCGTCCGGATGAACACGCCCCCTCGGGGCTTCACGACGCGCCTGACCTCCTCCAAGAGCTGGAGTGGTGTGGCGACGAACTCGAGCACGTTCCAGAGTGTGACGAGATCGAAGGACGCGTCTGGGAACCGGCACCCGTGGAGGTCACTCGCGAGAGCGTTCACGCCGAGCCGCGTTCGGGCATAATGCACCGCCTGCTCGTCGACGTCCACGCCGACGGCGTCCCAGCCCGCTTCGCCGGCGAGCCTCAGGAAATAGCCGAAGCCCGTCCCGACATCGAGGACCCGGCCAGGGCGCCCGGCCCGAGCCAGCAGGCGGCGGAACTCGTGGCTGCGACGGTCGGCCACGCGCTCCTCCAGCCGGATCGTCTCGTGGTCGGGCTCGAGCGAGTCCGGCGGCGGCCCCGGGGCCGGCAGCGGGTCGCGGTAGGCCAACCTGCACGCGCGGCACCGCACCATCCGGGGCGACGGCGCGCCCACCAGCGAGGAGGCCCCTGCCGCTCCGCACATCGGGCACTCTCGCACCGCGTCCGTACGGCGGTCGCCGATCATGCGCGCGGGCCGACGTCGCTCCGCCCGACGATGGCGCCGTCCGCATAGAGCACGTGGAACCGGCGCTCGGCCAGGGCCGGCGCGAGCAGCGCCGGGTAGCCGCCGTAGGGCGCCGGATCGAACGGCACCAGGCGCCGACAGTAGCGCGCCGTGAATGTCGCCGCCGCGTCGTCGAGATTGGCGGCGCCCCATTCCTTCCGGGCGCGCTGGAGCGCGTACTCCTGGAGTGACATGGCCGGGCGCTCCGCCCACCACTCCAGCCAGAAGTGGCGGAGCAACATGCGCCGGGCGGGCTTGACGTTGACGTGAAAGATCGCGGGCGTTGGCCACCGCTCGATCGCGTAGTAACGCGGCAGCCGGAGGAATTCGATGGCGATCGGGCGACCTCCGGCCCGTGTCACCGCGGTCTCGTAGCGGAGCGCGGGCGAGTACGTGACGACGTGCGCGTCGTACCGGACGGCGATCTCGGGAACGCGGTGAAAAAGATCGCCCGCGACCTCGACGGCCGCCGGATGGATGCAGACGTGGCGCCAGGGCGGGAGCTCGAGAAGGCGCCGGCGCAGCTCACGGAGGGCGTTCGGCCCGGCAGTGTGCGCCACGCAGTCGGCGTCCCACCTGATCAGCCAGCGGAAGCGGGCCAGCTCGAGCACGCGGTTGGAGAGCGCCGTGTGGTCGAGGCCGGGCGCCGAGTCGATCCGAACCTCGAGGCCGAGGCGCCCGACGAGCGCCCGCGCCCGCTCGACCGTCGAGTCGGAGGACCCGTTGTCGACGAGGACGATCTCGTCGGCGAACCCTTCGAGGGAGCGCAGCGACGGTTCGATCCAGGCCTCTTCGTCCCTCGCCCGGACGAGCGCGCTCACCCCCATCGGACGCGCGCTCGCCGGGGTGACGAGCCCGAGCGCGGGCGCCCAGCCGCAGACCCAGCGCGCGAGCCCCGAGACGGGGGTTCTCACCGCACGAAGCTCATCGGAGTGCACTTGAGGATGAGGTTGTAGGCGAAGCGCTGGGCACCGATGGTCTCGAGCCACGCCTCGAGTGTCGGATACAAGGCGCGGAAGACTGCTCGCGCCACCGGAAGCATCTCGAGATAGCGGAAGTAGCGATACCCCGTGCGGACCTCGATCGCGAACCCGGCGGCCGTCAAGAGATCGACGATCTCCTGATAATCGAAGGAGGTGTCGATCGGCTGATCGGTGTTGTCTGGATGCTCGTACGGCAGGAGACGGCGGCGCAGCCAGCGGCCGGGGACGAACGTCGCCAGCCGGTTGAACGGAAAGAACCCGGTCGCGTTCGGGACCGACACGACGAGCTTCCCGCCAGGCGCCAACACGCGCCGAATCTCGGCGAGGCACGCCGCTGGGACCTTGAGATGTTCGAGCGTCTCCGTACAGAAGATCACGTCGAACACGCCGGCCGCGAACGGCAGAGCCCGCGTGAGGTCGTGGATGACGAGACGGATCGGGCGCCGGCTCCCCGACGCCGCGGCAAGCCGCGCAGCCGCGAAATCGACACCGGTGAGCGTACACTCGAAGCGCTCGGCGATCGCCTGCAGGAGCTCGCCTTTCCCACAGCCGACGTCGAGGACACGTCGACGAGTCAGATCGCCAGCGACCGCCAGGACACGCGCGATGAACGCGGGACCCAGGCCGCCACGCCCGACCAGGCGCTGGTAGCGCGACAGAATCTCCGTATCCGACAGGTCGTGCCCGGTCTTCAGCACGGATCACCCGCCAGGATCTCGGCGAGCCGCCGGATCACGATCGCCTTGTCGAATTCCGCCACCGCGCGCGCCCGCGCGGCGCGACCCATGGCGCGCCGGCGCTCGGGGTTGACGACGAGGTCGCGGAGCGCCGCGGCGAAGGCGCGGACGTCCCCGAGCGGCACCAGGAGGCCGGTCTCGCCGTCGGCGACCCCGGTCGGCGTGCCCCCCGCCCGCATCGCGACGACCGCCAAGCCGGCGGCCATCGCCTCGAGGATCGTCGTCGGCATCCCCTCCTGGCGGAGCGTCGGCAGGAGGAACAGGTCGGCCGCCGCGTAGAACGGCGGCAGCTCCGCGTGCGGGCGGGGGCCGAGAAAGTGCGCCCTGAGTTGCGGCGCCGCCCGCCGGACCTCCTCGGCGAGGGCGGCCGCCGCTGGCCCTCCGCCGACGACCACCACGGCCAGCTCGGGATGCTCGCGCCCCACGACGGCGCAGGCACGGAGGCCGAGGTGCACCCCTTTCTGCCAGGTGAGGGTGCTCGCCATCAGCGCGAGACAATCACGGTCCGTCACGCCGAGGTCGGAGCGCGCCCGCGCGCGGCCCTCCGGCTGGCGGGTGAACTCCGCGGTGTCGATGCAGTTGGGGAGAAAAGAGACGCGGCCGTAGCCGCGGAGCTCGTGCTCGATTTCTCGGCTCACGGCGAGAATGCGCCGGGACCCGAGCAGCAAGGCCCGACCCCTTGGCAGCGTCGACAGAAACCAGCGCGCTGAGCGCGGGAACTCGATCAGGCGGCGCCAGCCCCGGGAATCGTGCCAGAAGCTCCGGAGATGATTCAAGCCCCAGCCGTGGACGATCGTGTGGATCGGCGGCCCGCCGAGCCCGACGAGACCGGAAGCAGCGAAACTCATGCTGAGCACGGTCTCGACGCCCAGCGCCGAGAAATGCGCCTGCGCCCAGCGGCGGCTCTCGCGCCACCAGGAACGCGAATAGTCGCCGGGCGGCGTCCCCGCAAGGTAGTGCACGGTTGCACCGTACGCCGTCTCGCTCGCGCGCCGGTCCGGATGGGACGTTGTCAGCACATGGACCCGGTGCCCCTGTCGCACGAGCTCCGTGGCGATGGTCCGGCAGTGCTCCTCCATCCCCCCGAGGCCGTGGGTCCAGATCCGTCGCGCCACCAGACAGATAACTATGCGGCGCCTCCGGACGCGATCCCGCCGACCGCCACGCACAGCGCCGTGATCGTCATCGGGTGTCGCGCCGTCCGGCGAGCTCGGCGAGCGTCGCCGCGAGCACGGTTCCGATCTTATCCCACCCGTGCCGTGCCATCACGAACGCGCGCCCCCGGCGGGCGAGCGCGCGCCGGCGGTCCGGATCGGCGAGCAGCGTCTCGAGCGCCGCCGCGAGCGCGTCCGGGTCGTCGGGTGGGACCAGCGTGATGGCACCGCTGTCCCGCGCGAGCTCTCTGACCGACGGCAGGTCGGAGGCGACCACCGCCCGCTCGCACGCCATCGCGTCGAGCACTTTGAAGGGCGAGGTCTCACCCCGGTCGGCGGTGAACGGCGCCACGACGACGTCCATGGCGCTGAGATAGGCTGGCGCCTCGCTGTAAGGCACCTGCCCTGTGAAGCGCACGATGTCGGCGACACCGAGCCGGTGGGCCGAGCCCTGCCATTCTTCTCGCATGACACCATCGCCCACCACCAGCCCCGCGAGCGACGGCGTGGTCGGCCGCAGGCGGGCGATCGCCTCGAGGAGCGTCGGCACGCCCTGGTGTCGGTAAAAGAGCCCGACGAAGCCGACGACGACGCACGCCACGTCGAGCCCAAGGCGCCGGCGCGCGGCGGCGGGGTCTGCGGGTGCGAAGTGGAGGACGTCCGTCCCGCTCGGGATGACGCGGACCTTCGCCGGGGGGATCCCGTAGCGCGTCGTCAGCATGCGCTTGAGTCCGGGGGTCAGGGCGACGATCGCGTCGCTCCGGCGGGCGTTCAAGGACTCGAGCGCCCGCCCCACCCGGATCCTGAGCCCGGGCGCGCCCTCGGCCCGGTGGAACCCGACCGTGTCCGCGTTCACCTCGACCACGGCCGCCGCGCCGAGGAGGCGGGCCAGGGCCAACGGGAGGACGTTGGTGCCACTCCTGAAGTACACGACATCCGGGCGCCACCCGCGGCCGAGTACCCATGCCTGCACGAACATGCCGAGATACGCGGTCAGTGGGCGCAGGTACGGCAGGTCGAGCACGGGGTAGGAGCGGCTCGGCACTTGCCGTAAGGGCCGGTGACCGGGCAGCCTCGGGTAGAGCACCGTGACCTCGTGGTCGCGCTCGGCGAGTGCCCGCGCAAGCTCCCACAGCTTGCGGAACCCGCCAGCGTCGGCGACGAGCCCGGCTTCGTGCGCGTAGCTCAAAAAGAAGATTCGCATCAGCGCCCCGCGGTCACCGACGGCACCCTGCGATCGGCGGACCCCCTACGCCGCCAGCGACTCATACACCTTCATCGTGAGGTCGGCGGTGATGCGCCAGTCGAACCGCTTGGCCTGCTCGAGACCGCGCCCGACGAGGTCCGCGCGCGTCGCCGGGTCACCGACGGCGCGCGCGATCGCCGCGGCCAACGCCTCAGCGGTCACCGGCGGATCGAGGAGGATGGCGGCGTCGCCCGCCACCTCCGGCAGCGAGGTCGTGTTGTACGCAACGACGGGCGTGCCGCACGCCAGCGCCTCGAGGACCGGCAGGCCGAACCCTTCGTAGAACGATGGATACACGAACGCGTCCGCGGCGCGGTAGAGCGCGGGCAGGTCACGCTCGGACACGTAGCCGAGCACGCTGACGCGGGCCCGAAGATCAAGGCGCGCCACGAGCTCGGGGAAATCGGTGCGCCCGGCGATGACCGTGCCCGCCACCACGAGCTGCAGCGTCGGGTCGAGATGCCTGAGCGCACCGAGCAACGTCGCGTAGTCCTTCCGGCGGTCGATGGTCCCGACGTAGAGGAGATAGCGCGAGGGCAGACGGTAGACGGCGCGCACGCGCGCGAGCTCGGCGGCCGAGGGCGGCGCGCCTAGATCGAGGGCGACCCCCCAGGGGATGACGTGGATCCGATCCTCGCGGATCCTCGCCAACGCGATCAGATCCCGCTTGGTCGCCCGCGACGGCACCACCACGCGGTCGGCGAAGCGTGCGGTCAGCGGCACCCAGCGTCCCCAGTACCAGCGGCTACGCGCGTGGGGCAAAAACTCGGGGTGGCGCGTCGGCGCGAGATCGTGGACCGTCATGACGACCTTGCGTCCGCCCAGCATCGGCGCGGAGGTTCCGCCGGGGGCGTGCAGCACGTGGGCGCCGGCCCGGCGGGCGCGCAGCGGGAGCTCGACCTGCTCCCAGAGGAGCTGGCGGGGCAGCCGCCAGCGGGCGGGCTCCCGGGGAGCCACCAGGAGATATTCGTGCTGTGGAAAGTCTTCGCGGAGCTGCCCGAGCAGACGCGTGAACGCCTTGCCAGCGCCCGTCAGGTTGCCCGCGAGGCCCCGCGCGTCGAAGCAGATCCGCATGGCGCACCCTACCTTGCACGTCCGGAGGCCGGCACCAGCCAGAGCACCGAGGGCGGAGGCGGACCCTCCGGCGCGCGTCCGCGCGAGAGGAGCAGGCTTCGAAGGCCCACGCGCTGGGGACGGGTGAACTCCGCCAGGCGGACCCAGTCCGCAGGCGGCGCGGCCAGGCGCGGCGGTATCGGGCGGCCGTGAACGACGTCGCTCTCGAGGAGCAACGGGTCCTGGAGCACCAGCACGGCGCCGGGCCAGGGCTCGCGGTCGAGGCCCGCCGTCGGGAGGATGCGTGCCCGCCGCGCTGGCAGGAGGGCGCGGAGCAACGACCCGTTGGTGTTATCGGTGATCACCACGGCGTCCGGCGGGTGGCCGTCGATGACGGGGGCTGCTTGACGGGCGACCGCCGCCCACGATCGGTAGTCCGCGTGCGTCGTCCAGATGCCGAGGGCCGCGAGCCCCACGAAGCCCGACAGGACGGCGACCCTCGCAGGCGGTCGCCGCGCGAGCGCGTCGAGCCACCAGCGCGCAGCCGTCAGCGCAAAGGGGATGACGAGGGGCTCGAGCTTGCGGGCGTACTGATGAAACAGTGGCCGCGTGAAGGTGGAATCGAGGGGCATCACGCTGAAGATCAGCACGATGGGGCCCCACCAGGCGGCGAGCTCCTGAATGGCGCGGTCTCCTCGGCGCACGCCCCAGACCGTCCCGACGAGGACGAGATAGAACACGCCCGCGAAATAGCCGAAGCGGCCGTCGAGCGGGTCGAGCAGCATCCGGGGATAGGCGAGCATCCACGCGTACGACGGGGCGAGCATGCGCACGTGTTCGGCGTGAGGCGCCGCGAGTCGCGCCGAGTACCGGTCCAGGGGATCGCCGGTCGCCCACGCCGACCAGGCGAGTTGCGCGACGATGACGGCGGCGAGTCCGGTCGCGAGCCAGGCTGCGCCGGCCCGAGCCGACTGGCGGCCGGCCGCCCGGAGCCCAAAGACCGCCAGGAGCACCAGCGCTGAGTCCTTCGTCAGCCACGCCAAGCCGAGCGCCAGCCCGGCGGCGAGGAACCACCTCCGCCCGCCGTCGGGAGCAAGCTCACCGCGTATCCCCGCATACACCGAGGCCGCCATCCAGACGCCCGCGGGCAGGTCCGCGTTCAGCTCGGTGGCCTCGAGCACCGCGACCGGCAGGACGGAGAGGAGCGCGACCGCCGCGAGCCCGAGACCGCGCCCTCCGTAGACGACACCGAGCGCGTACGCGAGGACGAGCTCGCCGAGAGAGTATGCGAGCGGGACCAGCGCGGCGGCGTACTCGGTCTCGCCGAAGAGCGTCTGGCAAAGGGCGAGCGGCGCGAACACCGGGTACCGCACGCCGAATAGGGAGTTGGGAACGAAATCCCCCTGGCGGAAGCTCCGCGCCACGTCCCAGTAGGCAAGGTCGTCCCATCCGAGGAGCCCGCCGAAAAAGGCGAGACGGATGATCAGTGCGCCACCGAGCGCGACCGGCGGCCACCAGCTGGACGGCTGCCAGCCCTCGCGCACCGCCGGGGCGCTCACCGGCGGAGCCGGGTCGAGGAGGCCTCGACGGCATAGCGCTCCGCGCGCGGCAGGCGGGCGTAAGTGGCGACAGCCCCGCTCACCCCACGGACGAAGGCAGCGTGGCGGTGGAGGACGAAGCCCGCGCCCTCGACGAGGTACGGCCGGTTGAGCACATGCGAGCGATAGAGGCGCCAGCAGCGCCCCGGCAGATAGCGGCGGGGCGTGTGTTTGAGATCGCAGTAGACCTGGTTGTGGAAGAAGGCGACGTACCACGCGTGCGAGGCGCGGTCGCGGCCGAGGAGGTGGCGGTTCTCGCTCCCGCCCGGGCTCCCATAGAAGTGCAGCACCTCGGGCTCGGGGTCGAACACCACCACGTAACCCGCGCGGGAGAGCCGGAGCACCAGGTCATTTTCGAAGCGAAACGCGTTCCCCACGAAGCGCTCGTCGAAGCCGCCGAGCCGGACGAGCGCCTCGCGGCGGAAGGACATGTTGGCGCCGGGCGCCGAATAGACCGTCGCGCGCGTCCGATGGTTCCAGGAGGTGTGGAAGAATCCGAACACGGGATCGGCCGACCGCGCATCGTACCGGCCCTCGGCGCGGGTCCGCGCATCGATCACGCGACCGGCCACGCCGCCGACGCGCGGATCGTCGTAGTTCTTTGCGTGCGCCCCGACGAAGTCCGGGTCGGTGATCCGAATATCGTCGTCCAGAAAGAGCACGATCTCACCGCGCGCGGCGGCAAGGCCTGCGTTCAACGCCGTGACGACGTGCGGTCGAGCCTGGTGGATCAGCCGAACGTGGTCGGCGACCGAGGCGAGGAGCGCCCGGGTCGCCGGCGTGTGCTCCGGGGTCTGGTCGACGACGATGATCTCCAGCTCCGGATACTTTAGCGCCAGCACGTCCTCGAGCGCCGCGCGGAGGAGCTCCTCGCGCCGGTAGGTGGCCATGACGACGGAGACCCGCCGCGGCGCGCCCTCACCCACGCGTCGCTCCGCCACCAGGCGTCTTCGGCTCGATGGGCAAGCCCCCCTCCGGCCGCAGCCTGCCGGTGATGCGCCCGAGCTTCCATGCGACGGAGAGCAGCGCGCCGAAGCAGCGGTAGCGGAGCGCATGCACGATGTAGAACGGGATGTCCGCGAGGTATCCGAGACCCGGCAGGGGTTCACCGATCAGCCGCGTGTACGTGACGGTCGCGCGGCCCTGGCGGAAGCGTCGCCTGAGCAGGTTCAGGGGCTTGAGCACTTCGGCGGGCCGCCGGTGCTCGAGCCACGCCGCCGGGAGGTAGACGATGGGGATCCCGATCTGCTGGAGGCGCCGCTGCCACTCGGTCTCGTCACCCGGGCACGACAGCGCGTCGTGGAACCGCCCGACACGACCGAGCGCCCAACGGCGCACCGCCATGTTGCCGCCGTTGATATGGGGGACGACGCGCTCCTCCGGGCCCCAGTCCAGCTCGCCCTCCCGGGCCCACGACTCCATCACGCAGATCCGCGGCGGCGTGCTCTCGAAGCGGAGGCGGATCGGCCCTCCCAAGCAGCCGGCGTCGGCGCGCCGGCGCACGCCGTCCACGATCGCGGTCAACCAACCGCGCGGAACGTCTGACTCGTCATCCACGAAGCAAATCGGATCCCCCCGCGCCGCCTCGATCCCAGTATTCCGCCCCGCGTTCACGCCCCGATGCGGCTGGCGGACGTACCGCAGCACGGGTGGAGGCTCCGTCGGGAGGCTCTCGGCGACCTCGGCCGTGCCGTCGGTCGAGCCGTCGTCGACAACGACGATCTCGAACCGGTCGCGCGGGTAGTCCTGGGCGACGAGCGTCGCCAGACAGTGACCCAAGAGCGCCGCGCGATTCCAGGTGGGAACGACGACGGACACAAACGGCAAGGGCGTCGTCACGGCGGCGAACCGGCGGGCCGCGCCAGGACACACCAATAGAGCGGAGCCAGACCGAGCGCGCGTGGCAGGCGGACCACCTCGGGCCGCCGCGCGATCTCGTGAGCGAGACGGCCCATGCCCCGGAGCCGCCACAGTCCCCGTCGCGACGGCAACCGCCAGAACTGCCCCCAGACGCGGGCCGCCCTGAAGCCCGCGGCCGCGAGGAGCTCGAGGAGCTCGGGCCGCGCCATCTCGTGAACGTGATACGGGTTCGAGCCGTCGGTCTGGGCGGCGTTAGGCGTGGACACGAGCAGCACGCCGTCCTCCCGCACGATCCCGCGGAGCGCGCGCAGAAACGGGAGGGCGTCGACGAGATGCTCGAGCGTCTCGAGCGAGATGACGACGTCGGCGCTGCCCGCCCGGAGCGGTAGCGCCCCGGCATCCGCGAGGAGATAACGCACCCCCGGGTAGCGTCCGCGGCCGAAGGTGAGCGCGGGAACGCTGTGGTCGACGGCCACCACGCGGCGCGCGCCCGCGCGCAGGACGAGGGCGCTGCCGTAGCCAGTCCCGCAGGCCACGTCGAGGACCGACATTCCGCCCACCCATCGGGCGGCCCAGCGATACCGAGCCAGATGCTCCCGCTCGATGTGCGGCGGGAAGAAGCCCGGAGCGATCCGCTCGATGCCCTCCGGCGTCTCCCCGAACACGGCGCGCCGGTCGACGGCGCTGCGCGGCTCGTCGCTCATCCCTTGGACCACTCGAAGGGTACGCGCACGGGCCCATACATCCAGGGCGCCGACAGGGCTCCGGGACCGCTGGGCGGCGACGGGTCGACGATGCGGATCGATCCGACACAGGACCAGTCGAGGATGTCGACGGCGCCGGACGCGTCGCGCACCGAGAGCCAGAGCTCGTACGCGCGCGGCGCGAGCGGCAGCGCCGGCAGGCGACACAGGAGCTGGTGCTCCCCGGGGGCGAGGTCGAAGGCCTCCGCGCGCTCGAGCATCGAGCACATGATGAGCGCCCCAGGCCGTCCGTCGCTGACGCCGAGGGAGAACCACGGGCTCCGGATCGCCGTCTCGGCCTGAACGGTGAGCCGCACCTCGATCCCCTCGCCCGGTCGGAAAACGTACCGCTCGTCACCGTCGAGCGCGTGGGCCGTGAGCCGGGTCAGGACGAGCCCGCCGCCCCGGAGCAGGGCGCCCGCCGGCCGAGCGGCCGAGTGGTGCTGCGCATCGACCCAGTCGATGTAGTCACGGACGACCTGGTGGACGGGCCCGAGTGACCGGGCGCGTCCCTCGATCAGCAGGAGGCCTCGCGCGCACAGCGCCTCCACCGCGGAGAGGTTGTGGGAGACGAGAACCAGCGTGCGACCCAGCCGGAGCAGGTGCGCCATCCGCTCGCTGCACTTCGCCTGGAACGCGGCGTCGCCCACGGCCAGGGCCTCGTCGACCACGAGGATGTCAGGGTCCACGTGACTGGCGACCGCGAAGCCGAGCCGGAGCTGCATGCCGGTCGAGTACGTCTTGACGGGCTCGTCGAGCACGTAGGCAAGCTCGCAGAAGTCGACAATTTCGTCGAATCGCTGGGCGAGGGCGGCTCGCGTCATGCCGACGAAGCGCCCGTAGAGCCAGATGTTCTCGCGCCCGGTCAGCTCCGGGTGGATGCCGGCGCCGACTTCGATCAGGGCGCCGACCCGGCCACAGAGCCGGATCCGGCCGGCGCTCGGGAGCGAGATCCTCGCCATGAGCTTGAGCGCTGTGGTCTTCCCAGCGCCATTCGGGCCGATGATCGCGAACGCCTCCCCGGCCTGCACCTCGAAGGACAGGCGGTCGAGCGCCCGCCGGCGCTCGAGGGGGCCGCCGCTCGGGCGTCGGCGGCGCACGAGCCAGCGCAGGAGCGCCGAGAGCTCGGTGCGGACCGAGGCATAGCGCGCCCGGCTCGGGCGATACTCCTTGGAGACTTCCTCGAATCGGACGGCGATAGACATGCGCTCAGATCACGTCCGCAAAGGCCGGCTCCAGCCACTTGAAGAGCCGATAACCGATCCAGCCGACGGCGACGGTCGTCACGGTGCTCAACCCGAGCAGCATCGGCTCGGGCGGCATGCCGGAGGCGAGCGAGCGCCCAAAAGCGTCGAGCAGGCCGGCGGCAGGGTTGAGCGTCACGTACAGCACCTGCCACCTGGGCGGAACGGTGGACAGGGGATAGACCACGGGGCTCGCGAACATCCACAGTTGGACGGCGAAGGGCAATACGTAGCGTACGTCACGGTAGTACACGTTGAGCGCGCCCAGCGCGACGCTCACGCCGGCGGCGAGAAGCGCACACAGGACGAAGAGCGGCACGACGAGAATGGCCGTCGGCCCCAGACGGGCCCCGACGAACGGCGCGAGCGCGAGGTAGAGCCCGACGCCGATCCAGAACTCGATGGCCGTCGCCATCACCGCGCCGAGGATTGGCGCCTCGCGCGGGAAGTAGATCTTCCTGACGAGCGCGCTGTCCGCCAACAACGCGCCGGTGCCCGCGACCACGGCGTTTTGCAGGAAGAGCCACGGGATCAGCGCGGAGAGGGCAAACGCGGGGTAGGGCACGTCCGTCTCCCGGATCGTCACGGCGCGCGCGACCAGGAGCGTGAACAACACGAGCAGCCCGAGGGGCTGAACGACAGCCCACGCGACGCCCAGGATCGCCTGCTTGTACTTGACCTTGACGTCGCGGATCGCGAACGCGAGGACCAGGCCGCGATGGAGCCACAACTCGGCGAGGGCCGCGCGCGTCGTCGGGCTCCGCGTGCCCTCGATGACGAGCTCGGGCAGGTGCGCCCCGCCTCCTACAGCGCCCTGCGCTGCCATGGTGGAGAGCCCGCCAGGCGGGGCGCCGGCCCCGCGAGGAGTTCGACCCGGCGGCCCCGCGCCGCCTCAGGCGCGCGTGTCGCGCCCTCGAAGCTCGTCAGGAGCATCATGATGCCAACGAAAAACCAGAAGGGCTCCATGATCCGGACGATGATGAAGGTATTCGAGCCCAGCGCATGGAACATGAGCCCCACCGTCCCGGCGATGAACCCCCGGGCGAGGCCCCGGTCCTCGGCGTGGGCGGCCCTCTCGAAGGCCAGCAGGCTTCGCTTGAGGATCGACCAGACCAGCCAGCCGAACGCCGCGAACCCGAGGATGCCCGTCTCCATGAGCGTCCGGGGGTACTGGGCGTCCAGGTAGAATCCTCCCGTCACGCCGTGACCCAGGATCGGCCGCTCCAGCCACTTCTCCGCCGCGCCCCGGTATCCGATCAGCCGCTCGGATGTGGACGGATCGAATCCCACTCGACCGACGCTCACGCGCGGCTGGTTCGCCTGGGGGCGGAAGGTCTCGGCGACACGCTTCTGCACGACCGCCGGGGCGAACACGACGAGCAGGGGCGAGGTCACCACCACCAGGATCAGCAGGGGGAGCAGTATCTTCCGGCGGCGCGAGAGGAGGAAGAGCGTGGCGACCACCGGGATCAAGCCGAGATAGGACGACCGGGACAGGGTGAACACGAACGGCACCAGCATGAGCACGGCGAGCCCGAGGCACAGCGCACGGGTGCGGATGCGCGTCGTTTCGAACGCGACGCCCGCAGCGAGACCCATCATGAGAAGGAGATACCCGCCGAGGGTGTTCGGCTCTCCCGTCTCGCCCTCGAAGGGGGCGGACACCCGCTCGCCCGAGGGGATCTGTGCGATCCCGACGAGGCTCACGACCGCGACGGTCACGAAGGCGACCGTCACCAGCCGCCAGGCCTGCTCGCGATCGCGTACGTTGTTGACCACCATGAAGAAGACAAAGAAGTATTCGACGTACTTGAGCACGTAAAAGAACCCCGCCGCCGTCCGGACCGTGCCGGTGGCGAACCCGATGAGCGTCGCGAGAGAGGTGGTCACGACATACGCGAGGATCGGCCGGTTGAGGGCCGTGCGCAAAATCAGCCCAAGCTCCTTGTTCACCGCGGTCTTCGCCAGCCAGCTGAAGGCGATGAGCATCAGCAGGAGGTCTTCGCTGCGGATGACCACCTCGCGCTTTTCGGCGAGCTGGCCGGACCCGCCCAGCGAGAACTCGGGGGAGAGCATCATGGACAGCAGGACGAGGGCGATCGCCGCCTCGGTCCTGATGAAGACGATGATGAAGACGGCGAAGCCGAGGACGAGCGCGAAGCCGATTTGCGGAAAGCTGGACTCGAGCATGGCGCCGTCTTCGGTCCGGGCCTACCGCCAGCGCTCCGGCGAGCCCCCGTGCTCGCGGATGTACGCGTGGACGGTCGCGCGCCACACGCCCTGTGCCTTGAGGATACGCTCGACCGCTTCGCGGACTGCGGCCCCGCCACCTGCGGCGCGGGTGACCATGTGGGCGGCCGCCCGGACCTCTGGGACCGCGTCGGCGACGGCGATCGCGAGGCCGACACGCTCCAGGGCCGGAATGTCGAGCAGGTCGTCACCCACGTAGGCGGCCGCCTCGGCCGGCAGGCCGAGCTCGGTGAGCAGGGACTCCACCACGTCGCCCTTGCGGCGCGCGCCGAGCACCACCTTGTCCACGCCGAGCTTGTCACCGCGGGCCTTGGCGACCGTGCTGGTTTCGCCGGTGACGAAGGCCGTCTTGAGCCCCGCGCGCCGGGCGAGGGCGACGGCCACCCCGTCGTGTGCGTTGAAGAACTTCACCTCGTCACCGCGTTCGGACAGGCCCAACCGACCGTCGGTCAGGACACCGTCGACGTCCATGACGAGCAGACGCACCCGTCGCGCCCGCGCCGTCAGGCCTTGGCCACCCAGCGAGGATCGCTCGCCCTGGGGCACCCTACCGGACGCGGACAACTTGACCGCTCAGACCCAGGCGGAGGAGTTCCTGGCTTTTGGCCTCCGCCACCTCCGCCGTGGTGAAGTTGCCGTGGCGGATCACGAACGTCACGGCCTCGCCCGGCTGGGCCGACACCCGCACTTGATGACCGGCGGCGCGGAGCCTCTCGGCCACCTGCACCGCCCCGCGGAGCGGCAGCGGTGTGCCGACCCGGACCGTCAGCGGCTCGGTCTCGCCGAGCACCGCCACGTTGTCGAACCCATCGTCGCGGAGGTTCGCAACGAGCGTCTGCGCCTCACGCGCCGTCGGTATCCTCTCGACGAGAACGGCGTAGACCGCGGCGTCGGTCTGCTGGCGGAGGCGCGTCGTCTGGTACCCCGCCTGGTTCAGCTGACGCTCGACCCGCTCCGCCTCCGCCGGCATGACGAAGGGACCGAGCTCGACGGCGAAGCGCGTCCCGGTCGCCGTCGGCGCCGCCTCACGCGCGGCGACGGCGGACGGGCGTGCCGCGGGCGTGACGGGCTCGGGCGCGCGCTCCGGCACGCGGGCGCCGCTCGGTTCCGCGCCGGCCTTGTCGGGCGAGCTCTCCGGGGCGCTCGTCGTGTCCGCCGGGCTCACCGCGGGAGGCGGCGGTGCCGCGGCCTCCGGGGACGGCGCGGGCTCGCGGGCGGGCGCCGGCATGGGCGCGGGCGCCGGTGAAACCGGCAGCGCCGCAGCGGGCGGCGTGACCGGCGACGCGTCGAGCTTTTCCCGGAGGAGCGCCTTGGGCGGGGGCTGGCCACGGAGCAACCCGACTCGCCAGCCGACCACACCCGCGAGGATCACGCCCGCGAGAACCGCGATCAGGGCGATGAGCAGGGCGCGGCGCTTGCTCGTCGCCTGCGGCATCGGGACCGGCTGGACGGCGGGGGACGGGGCGCCCACGGATGCGCCGGTTCCCGCCACGGCCCCGCCACGCGGCTCTCCGGGCGCGTCGCGACCCAGGAGCCGCCGGAAGAACGCGGCCGCGCGATTGAGCCGCTCCTTGTGAGTGTCGATGACGGTCTCCTCGCCGTAGTAGTGCGTGTAGTAGTGCGTGTACGCGTACCCGGCGATCTCCGCCTTGACGTCGTTGAGGACCACGCCCCAGACCTTGCCACCAACGTTCTCGATATGGACCTTGGCACGCTTGAGCACGAGGCGTCCGACCTTCCCCGCCTGGTAGACCAGGATCACGCCGTCGGCCTGCGCCGCGACGATCGCCGAGTCGGTGACCGGTAGGACGGGTGGTGTGTCGATGAGGACGATGTCGTACTCATCGCGCACGGCGCGGAGAAAGGCGGTCATCGCGGGCGTCGACAGGAGCTCGGAGGGGTTGGCCGGGATGGGCCCCGCCTCGATGATGTGGAGGTTGTCGAGGCCCGGCGCGGCCATGATGTCTTCCATCTCGAAGCGCCCCATGAGGACGTCCGCGACGGTGCGGACGCAGTCGCGCCACGCCGTGCTCCCTACCAGGATGTCGGAGAGACCGGGCTCACGCTCGATGCCGAAGAAGCGGTGGATGGACGGCCGACGCAGGTTCCCGCCGACGAGCAGCGTGCGCTGCCCGCTCTGCGCAAGGGTGAGGGCGAGGTTGACGATGGTCGTCGTCTTGCCCTCCTGCAGGGTCGGGCTGGTGACGACCAGGACCTTCCCCGCGCGCTCCATCCGGGCGAACTGGATGTTCGTGCGGAGCGTCCGGTAGGCTTCCGCGACCGGCGACTTCGGATCGAAGTGCACGATCAGGAGCGCGTGGCTCAGGAGCGCCTCGGGATCCACCTGGGCGAGCGCGGGGCGGCGCTCGAGGAGGCGCTGGACCGTCTCGTGCGCGTCAATGTGCGGCACCACGCCGAGCACCGGGACCTCGAGGTAGGCTTCGACGTCCTCGATGGTGCCGATCGAGGTGTCGAGCGTCTCCTGCACGAACGCGAGGACCAGGCCGAGCGAGAGGCCGAGGAGCGCGCCGACCAGGACGGTGCTGAGGGTCTCGGCTCCGACCGGCACGTCGGGCTCCGTCGCCGGGCGGACGATCGAGACTTCCTCGATCTTCTCCGACTCTTTGATCAGGGCCTCCTGGTGCTTCGCTTTCAGCAGCGCCAGGAGGTCGTCGTTGTTCTTCGCCTCGCGCTGCAGCCGTTGCATCGCCAGCTCAACGGCGGGAACCTCCCGGTTCTTCTGCAGCAGGTCGCCCATCTGGCGGTTCAGGATCTCCTCGCGCGTCCGGAGCGCCGCGATCTGCGCCGCCACCTCGCGCCGCATCTCCACCCTGATCTCGCGCATGCGGTCGTCGAGCGCCTGGAGCCGCGGGTGTCGCTCCGTGACCTCGAGCGCGAGGTTGTTTCGCTCGAGGAGGAGCTCCGAGTACATCGTCTGGAGGCGCTGCATCGCGGGGTTCGTCGTGTCGATGAAGACGCGCTCGGACGCGTTCGGATCGGTCCGGGCGAGGCGCGCCTGGACGAGCTCGAGTTCGGTGCGCTGCTGCCGGGCCTTCTCGATGTCGCCCCGCACCTGGGTGAACAGGGAGAGCAGCACCGTCGACTCGGCGCCGGGCGAGATGATGCGGTTGGCTTCGCGGAAGGCCCACACCTCGGACTCGGCCCGTTTGACGCGCGCCTCGACGTCCTTGAGCTGAGTCTCGATGAACTTGCGCGCTTCCGTCACGCGCAGGTTCCGCTGCTGCCGGTTGTAGTCGCGGTAGACCTCGGCGACGGCGTTCGTGAGGTCCCGCGCCTCTCGCGAGTTCGTGGAGGTGCCCGTGATCTCGAGGATGCTCGTGTTCGGGACGCGCGTCACTTTCACCTTCGAGCTGATCGCGTCCAGCGCCACCCAGTACGCCTTCGACTCGCGGACCGCCCCGCCCGCCGCGGCCTGCGGCGGCAGCCGGTTGAGCCGCTTGGCAACCTCCTCAAGGATCGGGTAGCTCTTGATGAGGGTGACTTGCGTCTCGATGTTGTCCGCGCTCGAGTACGAGAGCACCTCCACGAGCAGGCCCGAGAGCTGGGTCGACTGCTCGAACCGCACCGCGGCGGTGGCCTGGTAGACCGGGACCCGCTGCTTGGCGAACCAGAAGCTGAACAACGCCACGAGCACCGTCGAGGCGACGATGATCAGCCGCCGGCGGCGGATGATCATCCAGTAGTCGCGGAGGTTCATCTCGTACTGGGCCATCAGCCGAGCGCCTCGCTGAGCCTCACGCGCCCCGGACCCCTCACCGCGCGCCCTCCGCGACGGGCCCGGTGATGTAGATGAACGGCGCCTCGGAGAGATCGACGGTCTTGGGTGTCGGGAACCGGTGGCCTTTGCCGTCCGCGACGACCTCGAGGCGCGGGCGGAGCGGGTGGTTGCGGTTCACGGCGACGACGCGGCCGACCTCGCCCGTGTTGAGCCGCACGAGCGTGCCGGGCGGGAACACGGAGATCTCGGAGAGCAGCGCCTTGATGAGTGGCGACGCGAACGCCTCGTGCTTGGACTTCACGATGTCGCGGATGGCCTCGTGCGGTCTCAGGCGCGGCCGGGCCGACGGCGGGACCGTGAGCCCGGTGTAGGTGTCGACGAGGCCGAGGATCTTCGCGTCCGGATGGATCGCCGCGCCCGCGAGCCCCTGCGGAAATCCCTGCGCGTGCTCCCGCTCGTGGTGCTGCAGCACGGCCTCCACGATCCCCTCGCTCGGCGGGCTCCAGCGCCGGATGACCTCGGCCGAGAGCGTGGGGTGCGACCGGTACTGCGCCTGCTCCGCGGACGTGAGCGCGTCCAGCCGCCGCAGGACGGACTCCGGAAGCTGCCAGAGGCCGACGTCGAGCAGGCACCCCGCCATCCCGAGCGCGACGAGCCGTCGGCGATCGTAGCCGACATCGGAGCCGATGCGCATCGACAGCACCGCGACCTGCGCCTGGTGGAACGCGAGGTAGTCGACGTCCGCGGGCGCAGCCGGATTGTTGGCGACCCAGAAGAGCTCACCGGACCGCTCCAGTGACCCGATCGCGTGCCCCATGAGCCGCTCGAGGCCGTCCCACGGGAACGTGACGCTCCCCGTCATCACGAGATCACGCACGCCCGCCAGGAATCGGAGGAGTCCGCCGAAGAGCGCCTCGGCGCTCACGGCCGGCGCCGCGGTCGGCGCCGGCGGCGGTGGGGGCGACGGTGCCGGCGTCTCCGGGGCGGGAGCGGGCTCCGGCCCCCGACGGGGCGGGGCGGCGACGCTCTGGAGCGGCCCCTCGGCCAGGCGCGTGCGCGGCAGCGTCGGCGGCACCGCCGGAGCGGCGGCCCGCTTCTCCGTCGGCTCCTTGGGGGGCGCGGTCTTAGGGGGCGCGGCCTTTTCGGCGGGGGCGCCGCGCACGAGGTCGCTCATGCGAACCATCGTCAGACACCCACCATGTCCTTGATCACCTCGGCGATGATCTTCTCGCCGACCTCCTTCGCCCGCTTCGAGTACCCGACGAGGAGCGCCACGTCGCAGAGGTTGTTGATCTCCCGGGGCGTGCCGCGCGTGAAGTCGAAGATGAGCTTGACCGCTTCCTCGGTGAAGAGCTGCTTCGTCTGCCCCGCCATCTTCAGCCGGTGGGCGATGTAGTTCGCCGTGTGCGTGTAATCGAGGGTGTTGAGGTGGTAGCGGAGCGTGATCCGCTGGTCGAGGTGCTTCATGCGCCGCACCTTGACCGCGAGCTCCGGTGAGCCGATGAGCAGGAGCGTCACGAGGAACCGGTTGTCCGTCTGGAAGTTCAGCAGCAGCCGGAGCTCCTCGAAAACCGCGTCGTCCTCGATCAGCTGCGCCTCGTCCACGATCACCACGCTGTCGCGTCCGGCCTGGTAGTTCCGGTAGAAGGTGTCGTTCAGGAGATGGAGAAGCTCGGGTTTGTGCTTCTCCGCCGTCTCGACGCCGAGCTGATAGAGCACCTCGCGGAGGAAGTCCACGGCGTTCCAGCTCGGATTGGTGAGCAGACCGATCTCGTAGCGTTCGGCCTCGAGGCGCTGGATGAGCGCGCGTGAGAGCGTCGTCTTGCCACAGCCGTACTCGCCGGTGAGCATCCCGCACCCCTTGCGGTGGCTGACCATGTAGACGAGGCGCACCAGCGCCTCCTCGTGCTCGGGCGACAGGTAGAAAAACTTCGGGTTCGGCGAGTTGTCGAACGGCGGTTCGCTGAGCTCCCAGTAGGCTTCGTACATGGGCTATTTCGTGATGGGCCCGTTGAAAATGACGAAGAGGCCGGTGATGCCCAGGATCAGCGACGCGATCGACTGAGTAATCGCGAGGTAGTCCTGCCACCACTTCACCGCGACCTCGGGAACCGTCACGACCGCGCCCGGCTCGAGCGGCGGCGCGTCCGCCATCCCGTAGCTCTTTCCGCTACGGAAGGTCACGAAGACGCTCGCGACCTTGGCGCGAGCACTCGGCCCGCCGGCGAGCGCCACGTACTCTCGGGGCGTGAGGTCGGGCCGGAAGTCGACCGCGCCCGGAGTCTTGACCTCGCCGATCACGTACACCTTGTCCTCGACGATCGGGAGCGTGAGGACATCGCCGTTCTCGAGCAGGATGTTCTGCGTGTCGTCCTTCTCCACGATCAGCCGCTGCAGGTCGATCGGGATCCGCTGCCGTGGCCCCGTGACTCCGCCTCGCTCGATCAGCGCCAGCCGGAGCTCGGCGTGCGCGGCGGGGCCACCCGCGCGGAGCACCATGTCGCGCACGCGGTCGCCCTGCGCCAACTCGAAGCGCTGCAGGATCGTCGTCTTGCCCGCGACGGTCGTCTTCGTCGACTCCGGCGTGCCGTTGAAGGCACCCCGCAGTTCGACGACGTCCTGGAGCACGGAGAGCGATGGCACGAACAGCGCGTCGCCGGGCTCGAGCGGCACGTCTGCGGGCGGCTTCAGCGCGGTTCCCAGGTCGATCGCGGTCGTCTCCTTGCGTCCGTCCGAGCCGACGCGCGTGAGGCGCGCCTCGCTCCCCGCGGACGCCTGACTGAGGCCGCCCACGAGCTCGAGCAGGGCGCGCAGCGAGCCGGTCGGCCCGATCTCGTATTCGCCGGGACGCCGCACCGCTCCCGTCAGGATGACGGAGGGGCCCCGGGGCGGGACGTGGATCCGCATGCCCTCCTCGGCGAACGGGTTCTGGGTGAGATCGCCCCCGAGCTCGAAGCTCAGCAGATCCACCTCGGTCACGCCGCTCTTTCGCGTCACCTGGACGCGTCGAAGGCTGCCGCGGGACGTGACACCGCCCGCGTCGAGGATCACCTCGTGCAGCCGCCGCAGAGCGCTCACCGCAAACGTCCCGGGCCGCTCCACCTCGCCCGACAGCGTGACCTCGAACGTGCGCGGGAGGGCGACCGCGAGCGTGACGTTCGCGAACCGAAACACTCCGCTGGCGCGAGCGGCGACGCGCCGCTGGGCCTCGAGCAGCGTCAGGCCGCCGACCAGGATCGAGCCGAGCGGAGGCAAGCTGATCGCACCCGTCGGGTCGACGAACACCTGTGAGCGCTCGACGTCGAGCCGACCCGCGATCTGGACCTCCAGTACATCGCCGGGACCGAGCCGGTACTCCGGTCCGGGCATGACTCGCGCCGCGCCCCCCAGTGCCGTCGGCGTAGTGACAGACCGTCCAGGAGACGGCACCCCCGGCGACGGTGCCGACTGCGGCTGACCAAAGCCAAAGCTCGGCGCCAGCAGGGACGCCACAAGGACCACGCAGAGCGTCCTGCGAAGATTGTGCCGGTTCATCCAGGGCCTGAGGACCCGTGTCGCAATTGTTTCATTGTCTCTTTTGGCGCTCGGGAGCGTCAAGGAAAATACATGATTGCAATAGTTTCCTTGACACTCGAGCATCAGGTGGATAGCATCGGTCCCGGTATTCCGGCTGAGGCGGACTCTCGAACCGTCAGGAGACCAGATGGCTCCCAAGAGCGCCCGCACCGTTCTCCTGGCCAGCGCCCTTTTCGCCTTCCTTGGCGGTGGTTTCTGGCTCCATGCGCTCCTGACGGCCCCCCCTCCAGCGGGCGGGTCGGGGCCGCTGGGACCCGCCAACACGGCCGAGGCCCTGCAGTCGGCCTTTGTCAGCGTGGCCGAGCGCGTTCGCCCGGCCGTGGTCCATATCGGCACGGTCCAGGTCGCCCGGTTGCGCCGTCCCCCGGCGCTCGGGCCGTTCGCTGATGACCCCGCATTCAAGGATTTTTTCGACCAGTTTTTCGGGCGCGGCCCGGGACGCCGCGAAGAGTTCCATCAGCCGGGGCTCGGCTCGGGCGTCATCATCGACAAACGGGGCTACGTGCTGACGAACCTGCACGTCGTCCGCGGCGCAGACGGCGTCCTGGTGCGCCTGTCCTCGAAGGAGGAATCCCGTGGACGCATCGTCGGTACCGACGCGAAGACCGACCTCGCCATCATCCGGTTCGAGCCGACGGCGCCGCTCACCGTCGCCGCGCTGGGCGACTCGGACAAGCTCCGCGTCGGTGAGTGGGCGATCGCGATCGGCAACCCGTTCGGGCTGGACCAGACGGTGACGGTCGGCGTCGTGAGCGCGACGGGACGGTCCGACGTCGGTATCACGACGTACGAGAACTTCATCCAGACGGACGCGTCGATCAATCCCGGCAACTCGGGCGGGCCGCTCGTGAACCTGCGCGGCGAGGTCATCGGGATCAACACCGCGATCGTCGCGACGGGCCAGGGTATCGGCTTCGCGATTCCGGCCAACATGGTCAAGCGCGTGACGAGCCAGCTCATCGACCGCGGCAAGGTCATCCGGGGTTGGATCGGCGTCGCGATGGAGCCGCTGACGACGGAGCTCGCGCAGACGCTGGGGGTGCGGGACGCGCGCGGCGCAGTGGTCGCCCGCGTCTACCCGGGAAGCCCCGCCGCGGCGGCGGGCCTCGTCCAGAACGACGTGATCGTCACGTTCGACGGCACGGAGGTCGAGGACTACCATCACCTCCAGCGCCTGTCGGCGGACGCGGAGGTGGGGAAAACCGTCAAGCTCGCGATTGTACGGAGTCGCGAGCGCCGTACGCTCGAGCTCCGTATCGCGGAGGCGCCCGACCGCGCCGCCGACACCGCCCTCCCGGCCCGAGAACCGCGCTAGGCGACGAAGGGCGGGATCGGCGGGATCTCGACCTGCTGCGTCCGGACCTCGCGCACGCCCGGGACCTTCTGCGCGACCTCGACTGCGCGCTCGAGCGCGGTGGTCCCTTCGAGCGTCACCACGTCCCCCTGGGCTTCCACGTTGATCCGGTAGCGGCGCGTCTCGGGGTTCGTGGCGAGCGCCACCTGCACGCGCGAGGCGAGGGCGCGGGAGGCGACGATCCGCCGCCCCTCCTCGGTGGTCGCCATCTCCGGACGGCGCACGAGGCGCTCGAGGATCTCCACGACGGCCTCGTGCCGGAGCTTCTCGGTGTTGATGATGAGCTCGTACAGCAGGGGGTCCGCGATGTCGACCTCGTAGAGGTAGCGCATGCGGCCCGCTTTCTCGGCGTCGTCGCGGCGCACGAAATCCGCGGCGGCCCGCTGGTTCGGCGTCTCGCCCGTCATCTCCGCCGTGCGCTTGATCCACTGCTTCACGCGGTGCTCGAAGGGTGCGACGAGCCGGACGCGCAGCGCGTGCGGCACACCCCGCAACAGCCACTGGCCGCCGCCGCGCATCAGGACGGCGTTGTCCATCTCGGCGAACTCGAACTGCGTCGTCTGCAGCACCGTGATGTGGTGGCGCGTCTCGGTGTCGAAGCGCTCGAACAGGGTGGGTTTGGATTCCTCGAGGTGCGAGAGCTTCCCCTCAGCGAGCCCGTAGCGGCGCGCCGCGTCCAGCAAGAGCTCCTGGTTCACGTAGCGGTACCCGAGCCGCTGCGCGAGCGCCGTACCGATTTCGGGGCCCCCCGCGCCCATCTGATGGGAGATGACAACGATGGCCATGGCTCACCCCCGCCGGTACTTCTCTTTGAGCGCCGCCGGCGCGATCGCGATCCGTTTGCCGGCGACGTCGTCCAGGATGTACACCTCGTCCGTGAGCGATCCGCTCGCGAACACCTCGAAGACCCCGAGCGCCGCCTCGAGCGTGGCGTCCGGACGCTCGGTCATCATCTGCTCGACGGCGGCTCTGGCGAGACGCGTCATGAGGTCCCCCTCGAAAGCCGGGCCAAGGGTATCCCGAAACGGCTCGCGCCGGCAAGGCGTCGGCCGACGACGAGCTCGTCGGAGGCGCGCGCTCCGGACCAGGTCAAGCCGTATGACATAATGGGACGGTCGTGCGCATCAAGGATCGCCCGATCCGCGTGCTGGCACTCGCCGGCACGTCCGTGGTGCTGCTGCTGTCGAGCGCGCTCGCCGCGCGTCCCGAGCCGGCCCTCCCCGTCGACATTCCCGCCTCCGAGCGGAGCCGGCTCACCGCGGTCACGGCGACGGCGTCGCTCGCGGCGCACGCGGCGGGCGCGCCCTTCGTCGCGCGGCGCGCGGTCTTCGAGTACCTGCTGGACCATCCCGAGTTTGCGGCGCACGTGACGCGAACCCTCCGGCTCGCCCGCTACCGGATCTGGCGCGAGCCGGACGGCCTCTGGCTCGACGACGGCTGGGGCACCGTCGGTCACTTCTCCGTCGTGTACGCGGGCAACGGGACACGCGTGATGCACGCGCGCGGGCGCTACAAGCACTGGCTCCTGCCGTCGATCCACGGGCAGGCGGTGGTCGTCATCGCGTACGGGGTGGAGCCCGCGACGGACGGGAGGAGCGTCATCAGCGCCGCGGTGACAGGCTTCGTCAAGCTCGACAACCCGCTGGTCGAGATGGCGAGCAAGCTCCTGAGCGCGACCGCCAGGGCGAAGGCGGAGCGGGAGGCACGGCAGCTCGTCAAAGTGTTCGCGCGGACCACGCGCGCGATCGAAGACGACCCCGCGGCCGTCCACGAGCGGCTCAGACTGCGTCCGGACGTGTCGCGACTCGAGCTCGAGGAGTTCCGCCAGCTCCTGCGGCTTCCCTAGCGCGCGCGAGACCCTCACGGAACCGCGCGACGTTCGGATTGAGCCGGATCGCCGTCTCGTAGGCGACGATGGCGGCCTCACCGCGGTCTTCCGCCAGGAGCGCCCGTCCTAGCCGCGCGTACGCGTCGGCGTGGTCGGGCGTCGTCGCGATGACGACGCGGGCGGCCGCCGCCAGCTCGCGGAACTTGCCCTGCGCCTCGAGCGCGTCCCAGAGGGTGTGGTGCGCGCGGGCCTCGTCGGCGTTGAGGCGGATCGCCTCACGGCAGACGTCTTCGGCCTCGGCGTACCGAGCCAGGGCGAGCAGCGCCCCGCCGAGCGCCGTCTGCGCCCGCACCGAGTCCGGCTTGATGCGAACCGCGGCATGATACGCGGCCTCCGCGTCCGCCCAGCGGTGGCGCTCGGCGAGCAACTCGCCGAGGTCGCAGTGGGCGCGGACGTAATCGGGCTTGAGCTGGATCGCCTCACGAAAGGCAGCCTCGGCCTCGGCGGCGCGGCCCTGCCAGTAGAGCGACACGCCGAGCCCCCGGTGCAGCGCGGGGTGCCCGGGCCAGAGCCGGAGGGCCTCGCGGTACGCCGCCTCCGCGTCGGCGTGCCTGCCCTGGCGGCCGAGGCCGAGCGCAAGGTTCGCTCGCGCCTTGAGCGAGTCCGGGCGGAGGCGGACCGCCTCGCGCAGTGCGACCTCGGCCTCCGCATGCTTGCCCTGTCGGCCGAGCGCGACGCCGAGCTCGTAGTGGAGATCCGCGTCGTCGCGGCGGAGCGCGAGCGCGCGCTGGAAGGCGGCCGCTGCGCCCGCGTAGTCACCAAGCGCGCCGAGGGCGAGGCCCCACCCCGCGCACAGGTCCGCGTCGTTCGGCCGCATCGCGAGCGCCTCCGCGTAGGCGGCCGCCTCCTCCGCCCAGCGGCCCTGGCGTCGCAGCGTCACGGCGAGACCGATATAGGCCGGCAGGTACGCGGGACGGATCCGGATCGCCGTCCGGTACGCCGCCGCGGCGTCGTCCCCTTGGCCTTGGCGGTCGAGCACCACGCCGAGGTAGTGGTGTGAACGGGGATCGCCCGGGTTGAGCCGGATCGCCTCGCGCAGGGCCGCGGCGGCGTCCGCGTACCGGCGCCGGCGTCGGAGCGCCAGGCCGAGCCGCTGACGCAGGGCTGCGTCGTCCGGACGGAGCCGGATCGCCGCGCCGTATGCGGCGAGCGCCCCGTCCAACAGACGCTGGCGCTCGAGCGAGAGGCCGAGACCCAGATGAGCCTTCGCGTCGTCGGGCCGTATGCGCAGCGCCTCGGAGTACGCCGCCGCGGCCTCAGGGAACTTCCCCTGCTCGAAGAGCGCCGCCGCGAGATCGAGCTGCGCCGCGGGGAGCGACGGCGCTCGCTGGACGGCTTCGCGGTGGAGCGCCTCCGCCTCGGCCGGCCGCCGCTGGCGGCGGAGCACGGTGCCCAGGTTGACGCGGGCGACGTGATCGTCCGGCTTCACGCGGAGCGCGTCGCGAAACGCGGCCTCGGCCCGCGCGAGGTCGCCCTGCCGGACGAGCGCGAGCCCGAGGCCTACGTGCGCCCGCGCGAAGTCGGGCCGCAGGCGGGTCGCCTCGCGGAACGCCCCGGCGGCGGCGGCGTACTCGCCCTGCTCGAAGAACGCTCCGCCGAGCTCGGCGTGGGCGGAGGCGCTGCCCGGCTGGAGCCGGACCGCCTCGCGGAGGACGGCTACGGCGTCCGCGGGGCGGCGCTGGCGACGGAGACAGAGCCCGAGGCCAAGGCGGGCCGGCACGTCGTCTGGCGCCAGGCGGAGCGCTTCGCGGTACGCCGCTTCGGCCTCACCGTAGCGGCCGCGGCTCGCCCAGCGCTGCGCGCGCGCGCGGAGGCCCCCCGGGTCGGGTGTCATCTACTCGGGAAGCACGGCGATTGCCTCGATTTCCACCAGCAGATCGTCGCGCACGAGGCGCGAGATCTCGACCAGCGTCGAGGCCGGCCGGTGCGCGCCGAAGAACTCGCGGCGCGCGATGTTGACCTTTTCACGGTCGGCGGCGTTCCTCAGGAACACGGTGACCTTGCACACGTCGGCGAACGTCGCGCCCGCGGCCGCGAGGCACGTCTTGAGGTTCTCGTGCACCTGGCGGGCCTGCGCCACGACGTCCTTCCCGCCCACCGTGCGTCCCTCGGCGTCCGTGGCGACGCAGCCCGAGACGAAGACGAGGCGCCCCGCCTTGACGACGTGGGTGAAGTGGCTGATGGGCTCGGCCATGCCCGGAACCCGAATCTCTTCGCGGCGACCCAGCTCACTCATCTCTCGCTCCGTGCGTTTTGGGGGTACCGAGCCTCCACGACGACCTCACCCTACATCAATCCTCGGGGTGAGGGAGGCCGAGTCTTGGAGGAATGCCAGTATGGAATTTGCGCGGGCGTGCCATGATAAGGCGCCGTCGCCGGTACAACGTCATGACGGAGAAGGCCATGCCGCGCGCCATTATAGTCGTCGCCAGGAACCGGCCGGCGCTCTTCGAGTATTTGGAGCGGATGTTGGCCGGGATCGCGGACATCAAGGTCTTCCTCGATCGGCGCCTCGCCCCATTCGCCGCCATCCAGGGGGGCGCCGCCGACTTGGAACGGCGGAAGCGACAGGAGACCTACGACGACCTTCAGGAGCGGGGCTTCGTCATCGTCCGGCTCTCGTGATCAGGACTGGCGTGAGTGCGCGAGCCGGCGGGGGGCCCGGACCGAGCCTCGGTCCACGGGTGACGTCCTCCTTCACGGCGTCGGGGCACCTTCCGAGGAGCCCCAGGCTCTGGGATCTGTCACCCGTGGACCCGGACCGTTCTGTTACTTCGCGGCGCCCGAGGCTCCGGGGAAGCCGAATTCGACCAGCTGAAGCACTCCGTCGCTGACCAGTCCTACCCCAGGACAGTAAGTCTTGACACCTACCGCACCTGGCTCGAGCGGAGTGGTCTCACGCACCTGGACGCACTTTTCAAACCTGCCCGCCGTCGTATTCACTTCGAGCCCCATCGCCACGTGCTCGGAACGATCCATGGCGACGTCCGGCGCCTGTTCCTGAACGTACCTCGCGCCCAGCAAAAATGTCCCGGGCATGATCATGCCCGGCACCGCGTCTCCCACGCCCGCACGCCATGACCCCTCATGACTGACGGTTCCGTCAGGATTGAAGATATTGACCCTTTCTCCGAAATAGAAGACGTCGCCGGTTTTGGTGCATATCGCGAAGAAGTTCCTCGACACCTCGACCAGTTCGCCATCCACCGATTCCCGCTCCTCGACGACTCGCGTCGTGACCACCCCAACATCAGGAAGAAAGATTTGCTTGGTTTCGCGCAGAACGGTGATCACGAGGCGGATCGTTTGCCCATCCTCCTGCCCCTCGAACACGAGTTGATAGCCCGGTCTGAGGATAAAGTAGGGATTTGCTCCCCTCGCCACGAACTCGCAGTCCTCCAGTCGAAAATCGGTGGTGAACTGGGGCTCCTGCGCCACGGCGATACCACTCAACGGCCCGAGCCACGTGGATGCGACTGCGATCGCCAAAACAGCCGCGACGACAGCCACGGTCCGCAGGCCAGAACGACATAGTGATTTCATCGTGCCTCCCTCCTGCTTTTTCGTGCGACTGGCGGGTGAGCGCCTCGGTCTCCCTTCCTTCGGTAGCCCGGCCGTCAAGCGCCGCGCTTGACCCGCAGCTTTGCGTCCCCGCCTCACGGCGGGTTTGCCCTTATCGAGAAGGGGTCTTCCTTACTGACTTACTGGGGAGGGACGAGTGCAGACGTGGTGCCAGACAGCGGTCCGGCGGGGGCAGGCGCTTTAAATTCCGGAAATTGCGAGAGAGGACTGCTGCGCGGGGCCCGACGAGCGGTGCGCGAGCGGAGCGAATGAGTGACGGAAAGCGCTACATGTAACAACGCCCGTGTCCATTCTGGCATCACGCGCGTCGCTTTCCTCGACAACGTGCGACTCTTAGACGGCGTGCGACTCTTGTCAGGGGACCGCGTGAGCGGCACGCCGCACGCAGGTCCTACGGGCCAAGCGACTTTCGAGAAAGGGAGGCGTCACGAAAGGGATCGCCTCGCGGCGCACTTGGAGGAGCCGGATGACGTCGTCCGTCGAGCAATTACCCAACCGAACCCAGATCACCTTCGGTGGCGGCCCGAGCAGGACACTCAGCCGGTGAAAGTTCTCGTCCTTGGTCACGATGACGAGTCCGTGATCGCGAGCATAGGTCCAGATTGCACGGTCAGGGGAGGCGGCCGGCCGACCTCACTGACATGGACGGAACCGGGGTACAGGTCAGCCAGCGCGTCAACAAGACGGGCCGCCAGATTCTCGTCGAAAAGCAGTCTGGGTGGCTGCTCAGGCAGCCGGACTACTGGAGTGGGAATTCCCAGGGCTTTCGCCGTCCTCAGATTGACCGTCAAGTCCACCTTCGTCGGCTGCTCGACGGGAAGATCCCCAGGCTTTGCGCCTCTCAAGATCTTATCCACGTGGGTGGCGCTCTGCGGCCGAGGTCCAAAGACGTCCGCGCCGTACTGGAGAAGCCCGCCGCTTATCTTGCTCTCGTGCGCCGAACGTGTTGTTCGATGCCCTCTTGCAGCAGTGCGGCGGCGCAGTGTCCGACATCTCCACGTTCCATCACTCCCAGCTCTGAATTCGACAATCGTTCCATCCGAAGGACTTACTGGTTACCCGGAGCGCACGGGACCGACAAAGGGCAACCCGGGGAGCTCCGGCAGGCGGACCTTCTGAGCGAGTTCGTCGGCGTCGACAGAGCCTGACGACCCGGCCGCGCCCCAGGCGCGGGAGGGCGACGCCAGATCAGACGGGCCGACCGGTTCGCACGAAGCTCCGCACGACCTGCGCGAACTCGAGCGGTGCCGTGGCATAGAGCGAGTGCCCGCGCCCCTTGAACACGTAGAGCTCGGCCCCCGTGATGCTGCTCGCGAGGTGGCGGGCGCCGGCCACTGGCGTCACGAGATCCGCGTCGCCGTTCAGGACGAGAGTCGGCACCCGGATGTTCGCGATGTTCGGATCGACGAGCCTCTCGGCCTCTTGCGTGAGGAAAAAGGTGCGGTACACCGCAGGTGAGTACTCGCCGCTCATGGCCACGCGCTCTTGGACGAGGTCCCGGCAGTCAGGCTCCGACACTACCTGCGTCCAGAAATCGCGCAGCACATCCTGGTACTGGCCGGCCTTCACCAGCTCCTCGAAGCGGGTGAAGTGCGCCCTTCGCAGTACGAACTCGGGGTCCTCGCGTAGATCCGGCGGCATCGTCGGCGGCCCCACGAGGATGAGCTTCTCCACCAGTTCCGGGTGGGCGGCGACGAAGGAAGCACCGATGGAGGCGGCCCGGGAAATCCCGATGAAGACGACTGGCGCCCCGCCGAGGGCGCGGATCACGGCTGCGACGTCCGCGACGTGGTCCCGGACCCGGTAGTCCTCCGGGATCGGGTCGGAGCCGGCGGTTCCGCGCGGGTCGACCGTGACGATGCGAAATTCGCCGCAGAGCTCCTCCAAAAAGGGTTGATACGTTCCGATTCCGTAGAACAGCGGGTGGGCCAGCAGCAGCGTCGTGTCCCCGGCGCCGTGCTCATAGTACGCGATGCGCGCACCGTCACGAAAGACGGCGCCCGGCCGATGGCGCTTGCCGGCGATGCGATGCCGGGAGGCCTCGGGGCCGCCGAGAGCCAGGGCGCGCTCGTACGCTTCGTTGGCGCGATCGATGTGGCTTTCCAGGCTCTCGAGATCGCCGAGCAGCTCGAACGCGGCTCGCGCCGTCTCCGCCGGTCCCCCGTGCGTCTCGAGAATCCGCAGAGCGTCCTCGCACTGGCGGATGGCCTGGCGGTATGCATAGTGCGCGCGAGCCTTGCCGGCCGCCTTCAGGCAGTACTCGACCGCACGCGGCCACACCTCGCCCTGCAAGTAGTGCCCGGCCAGGGCCTCGTAGAACTCGGAGAGGCGCTCGGCGTACAGATCCTCGATGACCTCACCAGCGCGGCGGTGCAGCGCGCGGCGGTGTTGCTTGAGCAGGCTCTCGTACGCCACGTCGTGCGTGAGCGCGTGCTTGAACAGATAGGCCAGCTCGGGGAACGCGCTCTTCTGGTAGATGAGCTCCACGGCGCGGAGCTCGCCGAGCGCCTGCCGGGCGTCCTGCGGTAGCGCCGCGACTCGCTCGACGAGCTGGGCGCTGAACTCCCGCCCGATCACCGAGGCTACCTGAAGCGCGGCCTTTGGGGCTTCCGGCAGGCGGTCGATGCGGGCCATGATGACCCCCTGCACGGTGTCGGGAATGACGACGGCGCTCAGTGGGCGCGCAAGCTTGAGGCCGCCGTTGTCGCGCTGCAGGGTGCCGTCCTCCAGGAGCGCGCGGCTCAGCTCTTCCACGAAGAGCGGATTGCCCTCGGCCCGCCGGGTGATGAGCTCGACCGCCGCCGCCGGGACCGAGTCCGCTCGGAGGACGCTCCCGACGAGCCCGACTGCCTCCGCCGCGCTCAGACCGCGCAGCGTGATCCGCGACACATAGGTCTGGTCCTGGAACGGAGGCGTGTAGCCGGGCCGGTGCGTGAGCAGCACCAGCACAGGGGTCGCCGCGATGCCCTCGACGAGGGCGCGCAGCACCTCCTCCGACTGGGGATCGATCCAGTGGAGATCCTCGACCGCCAGGGCCAGCGGACTCCGCTCGCTCAGCCGCAGCAGCAGCGCGGTCACCGCCTGGACGATGCGGCCGCGGCGCTGATGAGGCGGCATGGCCGCCGCCTCGGCATCGCCGGGATCGATCGACAGCATCGCCCTCACGAAGGGAACCGCCCGGTCGAGGCCGCCACCTAGGCCGGCCACGCCGGCCGCGATCTTCCCGATGATCGCCTCCACGCCGTCGGCTTCCTGGATGCCCAGCAAGTTCCGGACGAGATCGGCGATGGCCAGGTAGGACGTGGTCCGGCTGTACGACACGCAGCGGCCGGTCAGCCAGCGCGCGCCGGCCGCCTCGACGTGGCGGCGGAACTCGAGCAGCAGGCGAGACTTGCCCACGCCCGGCTCGCCGAAGACGAAGACCACCTGCCCGCGTCCCGCCTGGACCTCGGCGAACCTATCTTGAAGCAGGGCCAGCTCGCGCTCGCGCCCGACGAGCGTGGTGAGCCCGCCTTCCATGATGGCCTCGAGGCGACCGCGCACCGCCCGCGCCGCTTCGACGCGGTGCGTGCGAACGGGTAGCGCCTTGCCCTTGACGGCCACCTCGCCCAGCGACTGAAGGACGAAGTAGGGGCCGACCGGCCTCGCGAGGGCCTCACTGATCAGGATCTGGCCCGGCTCGGCGAGGGCGAGGAGGCGGGCCGCCAGGTTGGTGGTGTCGCCCACCGCCGTGTAGTCCATGCGCAGGTTGTCGCCGATCTTGCCCACGACGACAGCGCCGGTGTTGAGCCCCATGCGTACCCGGAACTCGATCCCGCGCTCGCGCACGAGCTGCTCACGGTAGCCCGCCAGCGCCCGCTGGATGTTCAGCGCGGCGTGCACGCCGCGGACGGCATGGTCCTCGTGCGCGATGGGCGCGCCGAAGAGGGCCATGAGGCCGTCGCCCAGGAACTGGTTCACGGTCCCCTCGTAGCGGTGGACCTCGGCGAGCATCAGCTCGAAGGCGCGATCCATGAGCTGGTGGACGTCCTCCGGGTCGAGACGCTCGGACAGTGCGGTGAAGCCCGAGACGTCCACGAAGAGGACGGTGACGAGCTTGCGCTCGCCCTCCAGCGCGCCCTTCGAGATGAGGATCTTCTCGGCCAGGTGCTTGGGGGTGTAGCCCTGCGGTTCCGCGAATCGAGGCGCGAGCGGGGCCGCCGAGGGGTTGCCGAGCTTTTCACCGCAGCCGTTGCAGAAGCGGCTGGCGGGTGGATTGACCTGGTTGCAGGAGGGACACGTCAGCACCAGCCGGGTTCCGCAGCCGTTGCAGAACCGCGCGTCCGCCGGGTTGTCCTGCTGGCACTGGGGACACTTCATTGGCAGCCCTCACGCGCAGGTCGGAGCTGGCGGTCAGAAGGTTGAGGCGAGAATAGTCCGGGCCGACGCGAATTGCTAGTCTCGCTGCCTGCTCGCTCAGCGCCCAAAACGCACACCGGCCGCCGGCCCTTGCCCACGTACCCCTGGATCGCCGCCAACGACCGCAGCGTTCGTGAGAGGTGAGCGTGGGCGTTCGCGTCCGCCACTGGAAGGGCTCCTGGTGGGTGTTCGTGACCTACCGTCGTCGCCGAAAGGCAAAGCTGGTCGGCGACCGCCGCGCGGCAGAGGAGATCGCGTCCAAGCTCCGCGCGCGTCTCCTGCTCGGTGACCTCTCCGTGCTCGAGAAGACGCGCGAGATCCACACCATCCAGACCTACGGCGAGCGGTGGCTAGAAACCTATGCGGCGGTCAACTGCAAGCCTCGGACGCTCGAGCTGTACAGCTTCCTCTGCCGTCGGCACCTCTTCCCTGCTCTTGGGGGCGTCAGGCTCACCGATCTCACGCGTGAGCAGGCTCGAACCCTGCTGGCTGAGAAAATCCAGGGCGGTATGAAGCGCACGACGGCCCTCAAGATCGTCGCGCTCCTCCGAGAGATCCTGAACCACGCCGTCGAGGACCGTCGCCTCGCTTCTGATCCAGCGCAGGGAGTCCCTTGCGTACGTGAAGGAGCAACTCGGACACCACTCGATTCAGGTGACCGTGGATCTCTACGGCCACTTGATGCCGGGCGCGAACCGAAGCGCGGTGGACCGTCTCGCAGCTGCAACCAGCAGCAACCTATACGCAACCATCGAGGAGGAACCGGAGTGGGATCGTACTCTAAGTAGCGGTGAGAACTGGAGCCGGCGGCGGGACTTGAACCCGCGACCTGCTGATTACGAATCAGCTGCTCTGCCACTGAGCTACACCGGCGCCGGAGCTTCACGCTAACATACCTTGCGCCCGTGAGCGAGCCGCGCCCGGCCGGCGCGGCGCTCCGCCGGCTCGTGACCCACGCGCGCGGCAGAGTTCTGCTAGAATCACGGGCCATGAAATTCCTCTGCCTCGACTGCGATGCGCCGATGAAGCTCCACTCGACCGAGGGCCCTGACGCGGGCTCGCTGACCGTCGTCTTCCGCTGCCCCGAGTGCGGATTCCGCGTGGCGATGCTGACCAACCCGTTCGAGACGCAGATGGTGAAGAGCCTCGGCGTTCAGGTGGGCGGCCGGGCTGCGCCCGCGACGCCGTTCGAGCAGCTCCGGAGCTCGATGGCCAACGCGCATCCCGACGCGTTCGAGGACGCCACCGCGACCGCCCCCGGCGCGGAAGGCCCGGGCTGCCCGTTCGCCGCGATGGTCAACGAGGGCACGGCGCCGGCGCGCGTTCCGTGGACCGCGGAAGCCGAGGCGCGCGTCGAGCGCATCCCGGCGTTCATCCGACCGATGGCCCGGCGCGCGATCGAGCGGTTCGCCGAGGAGCACAGCTACTCGACCATCACCGAAGCCGTGATCGACGAAGCGCGCTCGACCTTCGGCATGTAGGGCCGATGACGAAATCCGACCTCGTCGCACGCATGGCGACGGCCGCGGGGTGGCCCAAGGCGTCCACCGAGCGCGCCATGCGCACGCTGCTGGCCGGGATCCGCGCGTCACTCAAGCGCGGCGACTCCGTGACGCTCGTCGGCTTCGGGACGTTTTCCGTGGCGCGACGCAAACCGCGCACGCTGAAGAACCCGCGCACCGGCCAGTCCGTCACGGTCGGCGGGCGCGTGCCGCGGTTCAAGCCCTCGAAGGAGCTGAAGCAGGCGGTCCGCTGACGGCTTTTCCCTTGCTGGTGGCTTCGGCCGCTCGCTAGAATGGCGGCAGTGCATCCGAGTCGCCTGCTCGCCGCGCTGGCCGCGCTCACCGCCCTGCTGGTCCCCGCCGCCGCCGTCGCACAGGAGCGTCTCCCCGGCTCGAACGGTCGGCCCGCGTCCGTCTCCTCCGGCGCCGTCCTGCTGCTCGACTCCTTTGGGCGGCCGCTCTACGCGAAGAACGCCGACGACGAGCGGGCGCCCGCAAGCCTCGTCAAGCTCATGACGCTCTACCTCGCGAACGAGGACATCGAGCGCGGCAAGGCGGAGCTGGACGAGCCGGTCCAGATCAGCCACTACGCCGCGTTGACGCCGAAATACCGTATGGGCCTGCGCGCGGGCGAGTGGGTCCCGCTCCACGTTCTACTGGAAGGCGCCGCGATCGCGTCGGCCAACGATGCGGCGACGGCGCTCGCCGAGCGGCTCGCCGGCGACGAGGGCGTGTTCGTCGAGCGGATGAACGCGAAGGCGCGAGAGCTGGGCCTGACGGGCACGCGGTTCACGAACCCGCACGGCCTGCCCGACCCGAACCAGCGGTCCACCGCCCGTGACCTCGCCCAGCTCACCGCCCGCCTGCTCGAGGATTACCCCGCGTCGCGCACGATGCTCGGCGGCCAGACGTTCGTCTACAACCGCCGCGTGTACGCGCGGCACATCCCGCTCTTCGACGACCCCTGGGGCGTGCAGGCGCTCAAGACGGGCTTCACGCAGCAGGGGGGCTACAACCTCGCGGTGGCGGCGTGGCGGGGCGGGCAGCAGTTCGTCATGATCCTCCTCGGCGCGCGGACCCGGACGTCCTCGTTCCGCGACGCCAAGAAGCTGCTGCACTACGCGTTCGTCGAGGCCGGGCTCGAGCCGCCCGACGAGCGCTCCCGCCGAGGTCCGCGGATGCCGGGCCGCCCCCGGCGCGCCGCCGCCACGCGGTGACGCCGATCCGCGGCTACGTCTTCGACGCGTACGGCACCCTGTTCGACGTCCACTCGGTCGTCGAGGCGGGCCGCGCGATCACGAGCGACCCCGCGGCGCTCTCGGCGACCTGGCGTCAGAAGCAGCTCGAGTACACCTGGCTCCGCTCGCTGATGGGCCGGTACGAGGACTTCTGGGCCGTGACCGAGGCGGCGCTGCGCCACGCGATCCGGCGGCTCGGCCTGACCGCGAGCGAGGCCCAGGTCCGGCGGCTCATGGACGCCTACCTGTCGCTCGCGTGCTTCCCCGACGTGCGCGGCGCGCTCGAGCGCCTCGCGGGGCGGCCGCGCGCGATCCTCTCCAACGGCTCGCCCCGGATGCTCGAGGCGGCCGTCCGCTCGAGTGGCCTCGGCCACTACCTCCAGCACGTGATCTCCGTGGACGCCGTGCGCACGTACAAGCCGGCGCCCGCAGTCTACGCGCTGGGTCCGAGCCGGCTCGGGATCCCCGCGGGCGACCTCCTCTTCGTGTCGTCGAACGCCTGGGACGTGGCGGGCGCGAAGGCGTTTGGGTATCGGGTCGCCTGGTGCAACCGCGGCGACGCGCCCGAGGAGGAGCTCGGGCTACGCGCCGACTACGTCGTCAGGGCGCTCGACGAGCTTCCCGCGTAACGAGGGGCCGCGTCGGAGCGCGGGCGTGCCGCAGCACCATCGGACAAAAAAAGGCGGCTCGCCGAACGCGAGCCGCCCGAGACGGTGAAACGGCGTCCGCTTACCGCTTCCCGAGTCTCTTGCGCTTCACGTAGGCCCAGAGCTTCTTGGTCATCACGGACGGCCCGATCGGGCCGCTGCCGAAGACCTTCTCCACCGAGTCCTTGCAGCCCTTGAAGCTGATCGCGTACCCGCCGAACGCCTTCCTCCCCTTCGCCATGTCCTCCTCCTTTGTGGTGGGGCAACCGTCGCGTGGACTTTCTGGGGGTATTACTACCACAGGTACGAGGGGAGAGAAAGGAAAAACACCATCGCTTGGGGGTCCCCGGCCGTCGGGGAAATACCCGGGTGGGGTATGGGGCCGGGACGGGCGCGACGCCCGGATCTAGCGCATCGGGAACGCCGGCATCACCTCGCGCGCGAACCAGCGGAGCTGCTCCTTGAACTCCTTGGGCGGGAGGCCCTCGGCCCAGTGGATCATGAAGTCTTCGAGCCCGGGATACTTCGCCGCGATGGACTGGATCCCCTCGATGACGTGCGACGGCGGGCCGCAGAACCAGGCCTTCTGCTGGATGCCGTCGGCGAGCGTGGGGACCCGCGCGGGCGCGCCCGGCGTACCCCACGTGCGGCCCTCGGCGTCGGCGTAGCGCACGAAGCCGAACGGCGCGAACCACTTGTAACGCTCGTCGTGCGAGGGCTCGACACGCCGCTTGGCCTCCTCGGGCGTGTCCGCCAGGTAGAGCCCGGCGCCCCAGATCATGTCCTCGCCGAGCTGCTTCCGGTGGCCGTACTTGGCGCAGGCGTCGCGGTATGCCCGCACCATCTCGTCGAGGATCTTCTCGCCGTTGAGAGTCACCATGGCCCTGAAGTTCTTGCTGGCCATGTAGTCGATGGATTTGCTGCTCGCGATCGGCATCCAGATTTCCACGGGCAGGTGCTTGGGCCGCGGGACACACGTGATCTCCGTGAGCTGGTAGCCGCGGTAGTCGACGGGCGGCGGGCAGTCGTAGCGCTTGCCGTGGTGGCTCAGCGCCTCCTCGTTGAAGCACTTGAGCAGAAGGTCGATCTGCTCCTCGAACAGCTCGCGGTTCGCCGCCTGGTCGATGACGGGCGCTCCGAACGTCTCCACCTCACGCGAGTGATAGCCGCGCCCCACGCCCATGATCACGCGACCGTCCGTGACGATGTCCGCCATCGCGTAGTCCTCGGCGAGGCGGATGGGGTGCCACATCGGGAGGATGTTGAAGGCGCAGCCGAGCTTGAGGCGCCTCGTCTGGGTGGCGAGCCAGAGCGAGAGCTGGATGAGGTTCGGGAAGCACTCGTAGCCCTCGCGCTGGAAGTGGTGCTCCGCCGTCCACAGCGCGTAGTACCCGAGCTCGTCCATGAGCTGGGCGACGTCGCGCGCGGCGAAGAACACCTCGCTGAGCCGCTCGTTCCCATAGCGCCGGGCGTCGGCCGGCGTGCCCTTCAACCCGAGGTTGTCCAGCTCGATCTGACCGACGTAGAGCACGTGGAATCGTTTGATCATCGCGCGGTCCATCCTCCATCGATGACGAGCGTCTGTCCGGTGACGTAGGCGGCCTCCTCGCCCGCGAGGTAGCAGGCGGCGGCCGCGACTTCCTCGAGCGTCCCGCGGCGGCCCGCGGGCGTGATCGCGCGCACCGCCGCGTCGTCCCCGCCGATGCCGCGCATCTCCGGCGCGTCCTTGCCGAGGATCCGCGTGGAGTTCGCGCGGAGGCTCGTCGCGACCGCGCCGGGGCAGATCGCGTTGACGGTGACGCCACGCGCGGCGTAGCTGACCGCGAGCTGGCGGGTGAGGCCGACGACGCCGTGCTTGGAGGCGACGTACGCGGGCCCGCCACCCGAGCCGACCACGCCGGCGACCGAGGCGATGTTGACGATGCGTCCGGCGGACCGCGGCAGCATCTCCGCGAGGGCGCGCTTGCAGCCCAGAAACGTGCCGGTGAGGTTGATGGAGACCACACGGTCCCAGACCGCCAGCGTCAGCTCGTCGGCGGGCGCGTACCCGTCGAGGATCCCGGCGGCATTGACCATGATCCCGAGGGGCCCGAGCGTGGCCACGGTCGCGGCGACGGCCGCGTCCACGTCCGACCAGCGGCTCGCGTCGCCCTGGAGGAAGCGTGCGCGCCCGCCGCGTGCCTCGATCGCGCCGACCGTCTCCTTGCCGCCGTCGGGCAGGAGGTCGAGGACCGCGACCGGCGCGCCCTGCGCCGCCAGCGCCTCGGCGATCGCCCGGCCGATGCCCGAGCCCCCGCCCGTGACGAACGCGCTGCCGCGCAGGAGGCTCATGTCGCGAGAAACTCCGCGACCGCCGCCGCGGCGGCATCGGGCGCCTCGTGCAAGACCATGTGGCCGCCGGGCACCAGGGAGAGTGCCGCGCCCTTGACCCGGCGCTGCCATTCCTCGGCGTAGACGACGGGGTTCGCGCGGTCGGCGTCGCCCCACAGGACGAGCGTCGGCGCCGAAATCCGGTGGAGCCGCTTCCGGAGCCCTCGGTCCGGGATCGGCCACACGAACTTCGCCATCGCGGCGCGCCGCTGCACGGACTCGATCTGCGCCGCGACGTTCTCGTTGTCGCCCTCGGGCAGCGTGGCCCACCGGCGCGCCACCTCCGACGCCGGGTCGCGGAACAGCACGGCCGGCAGGTCCTCGTGGGGCAGGATGAGCAGGTCCGCCGACGGGGCGTCGTCGCGCCAGAGCCCGAGGGGCGAGATCAGGACGAGCTTCGTCGCGCGCGCGCGGAGCGTGGCGGCCAGCTCCGCGGCGACCATCCCGCCGAAGAAGTGGCCGACCAGGTGGGCGGCACCGATGCCGAGACGGTCGAGGAGCTCGTCGTAGGCGAGGACGAGGTCGAGGACGTCGTCGAGCGTCTCGACGCCGCCCGAGCCCTGGACCCCGGGGTGGAGCGGTGCGTGCACCGTGTAGCGTCCCGCGAGGCGATCCAGGAACGGTGACCAGCCGCCGCGCTCGTGGAACGAGTGGAAGTAGACGAGGGGCTCTCCGCGCCCCGCCGAGAGCACGCGGAACCGGACGTCGCCGTCGCGGAGGTCGAGCGTGCGGTCGTCTGGCGTCACTGGCCGTTGCCCGCGACGGCGCCCGCGGGCCACCAGCGGTCCTTGTAGCCCGACCACACGTCGCGGACGTGCGGCATCACCTCGCGCGCGAAGAGGTCCGTGTTGTGGAGGACGAGGTCTTTCGGCATCGAGCCGATCTGGAGCAGCACCATCAAGTGGCCGACGCGGAGCGAGCGGATGCACTCCGTGAGCTGCTGGCGGACGGTCGCCGGGCTCCCGGCGATGACGTAGCCCTGGTCGAGATACTTCTGCCAGTCGAGCGACTGACGGATCTTCTTCGCCTGGGCGCCGACCTGCGGCTTGGTTCCCGTCTGGAGCGTCTTCACCGTGCGGTAGCCCGGCGCCTCGGCGAAGCCCTCCCAGACGTTCAGGCACTTCTGGTAAAAATAATGCACGTGCGGGAAGTAGAGGCGCTCGGCCTCGGCGTCGGTGTCGGCCACGCACACGAGCTGCAGGAACCCCGCCCGATACGGGTTGTCGTCGGCGCCCAGGCGCGCGATCGCCTCCCAGAAGCCGTCCATCGTCGCCTTGCCGCGCTTGTAGCCGTAGTAAGAGAGGTAGCAGTACACGTAGTCGAGCTTCGCCGTCCACTCCCACGTCTCGACGCTGCCGCCGCCGGGGATCCACACGGGCGGATGCGGCTTCTGCAGCGGCTGGGGCCAGATGTTTACGTAGCGCACCTGCGTGTACTTGCCGTTGAAGGCGAAGACCTCGGGACGCGTCCAGGCCTGGAGGACGAGGTCGTGCGCCTCGTAGTACCGGTCGCGGAGCGTCGCCGGATCGATGCCGTAGGCGAAGTTCATGTCCATCGACGTGCCGACGGGGAAGCCCGCCACCAGGCGGCCCCGGCTCAGCAGGTCGAGCATGGCGAACTCCTCGGCGACGCGGAGAGGCGGATTGTAGGCGGCGAGGCTGTTGCCGAGCACGACGATCGCCGCGCGGGACGTCCGCCGCGTCAGGGTCGCGGCCATGAGGTTCGGCGAGGGCATCAGGCCGTAGGCGTTGTTGTGGTGCTCGTTCACGCAGAGCCCGTCGAAGCCGGCCTGCTCGGCGAACTCCAGCTCGTCGAGGAATTCGTGGTAGAGGTCGCCGCACTTCTCGGGGTCGAAGAGGCTGTGGGGCGGATCCACCCAGACCGACCGGTACCGCTGTTCGAAGTCGTCAGGGAGAAACCGGTACGGCATGAGGTGGAAGAAGCAGATCTTCATCGACGCCTCCGAGTGGCGTCGATGATACCACGGCGGGTTCGATCGGCCTCGGCCCCCGCAGAGCGCCGCCGACCCCCTTCCTTGGCGTCGCCGCGCGCTTGGCGGTATACTGCCGGTCGCCGACGACGATCCGCCGCCGGAGCGTGCCGCTCAACCTCAGCGTGGAGGCCGCCGATATGCGTCAGACCCGTCGTGAGTTTCTGAGGACCACCGCCCTGGGAGCCGGTGCCGGCGCGCTCACCCGGCCACAGGTGACCAGCGCCCAGGGACAGAAGCTCGTCGTCTGGTGGAACAAAGGCTACTACCCCGAAGAAGACGCCGCGATGCAAAAGATCGTGAAGGAGTTCGAGGCGACCCACAAGGCGGAGGTCGACCTCTCCTTCACCGCGCAGGAGGACCTGCTCAAGAAGATCACGGCCGCGCTCATCGCGCGGCGGGTGCCGGACGTCGCGTTCTGCTTCTACAACGACTGGCAGGTCGTCCCCAAATTCGGCTGGGACGATCACCTCGCCGACGTCTCCGATGTCGTCCAGGCGCTCAAGCCCCGCTATAACCAGAAGATGCTCCCGGTCGCGTACGTGCTGAACGGCAAGACGAAGAAGCGGGCGTACTACGGTGTGCCGATCGAAGCCCAGACGATGCACATCCACTACTGGCGCGACCTGCTGCGCGAGGTCGGGATGCCGGACGACCCCGCCAAGATCCCGATGAAGTGGGACGACTACTGGAACTTCTGGAAGAAGGCGCAGGACGCGCTCCGCAAGAAGGATCCGGCCAAGTACGGCAAGCTCTACGGCATCGGCATGACCGAGTCCACGCGCGCCAGCGACACCCTCTACAACTTCGAGATGGCGCTGCTCTCGTTCAACGGCGAGACGGTGGACCGGGACGGCAAGGTGGTCGCGGACCAGCCCCGGAATCGCGAGGCGATCGCGGCGACGCTCAAATGGTTCGGCGACCTTTTCACCTCGGGCTACGTCCCGCCCGACGCGACGAACTGGACCGACGGCGACAACAACGCCGGCTTCCACAGCCGCACGATCGTCATGACCCCGAACCCGTCGCAGTCGATCCCCGCGGCGCAGTTCTTCAACAAGGACGACGCCGAGAAGAAGAACTACTTCGACAACATGGCGACGATCGAGTGGCCGGACGGCCCGGACGGCAAGAAGGCCCGCTATCTCTCGGCGGTGAAGACGATCATCATTCCCAAGGACTCGAAGAACCCGAGGCTCGCCAAGGAGTTCATCACGTTCGTCGTCGAGAAGAACCGGTTCGCCGAATACATCAAGGCGGCGAACGGCCGCTGGTTCCCCGCGTTCAACGACGTGGCGGCCGACCCGTTCTGGCGCATGGGGCACCACGGCCCCAAGGGCCAGAAGGACCTGCACGTCCCCGTGGCGACGACGATCTTCCTCGACCGTGAGAACAAGGTGTTCGAGCACTACAAGAACCCGGCGTTCTCCCAGCTCTACGACGAGAACGTCTGGGGCAAGGCCATGGCGCGGATCGCCATCGACAAGTGGCCGGCGGAGAAGGCCGCCGACGAGGCGATCGAGCGCATGAAGGCGATCTTCGCCGGCTACAAGTAGCGCGACCCGCATGAGCCCGACGACGCGCGACGGAGGCCGGCGGGCGCCTTCGCGCGTCGCCCGGCTCTTCCGCTCCCGCACGACGCAGGGCTTCCTCTTCACGGCGCCGCTCCTCGCCCTCTTCGCGGCGTTCGTGATCTACCCGATGGCGTTCGGCGTCTGGTACGCCCTCGACGCCGACAGCTATCGCGCGCTCTTCTCGGACCCGACCTTCCGCCAGACCGTCGTCAACACCCTCTGGTACGTGGGCTTCGCCGTCAACGTGAAGCTCGTCCTGGCGCTCCTCCTCTCGGGGATCCTGGACTTCCAGTTCGCGTGGATTCGGGTGCTCGCCGCGCTCTTCCTGATCCCCTGGGCCGTCCCGGCGCTGCCGGGCATTCTCTCGTTCCGCTGGATGCTCAACTCGCAGTGGGGCATCTTCAACCATCTCCTCGGCAAATTCGGGTTCGCCTCGGTGCCGTGGCTCGCGCAGCACGACACCGCGCTGGGCGCGGTGATCGTCTTCCACATCTGGAAGTACCTCCCCTTCTGGACGATCATCTTCCTCGCGGGCCGCCGCGCGATCCCGATTGAGCTCTACGAGGCGACCGCGATCGACGGCGCCTCGGCGCTCCAGAACTTCCGCCACGTGACGTTCCCCCTGCTGCGGAACCTCTACCTGATCTGCACGCTGCTTTCGATGGTCTTCACCCTCGGCGACTTCACGGTGCCCTGGCTCCTGACCGGCGGCGCGCCGGGCGACTCGACCCACGTGCTCGCGACGCTCGCGTACCGCTACACCTTCCAGATGGGGCGGCTCGAGTGGGGGCTCGCGACCTTCGCGGTGGCGCTGCCCGTGACGCTCGGCTTCATCGGCCTCTTGCTCCGCTGGGTGAAGATATGAGCGCACGCGGACGGGTGACCCGATGAGCGCCCCCGGCCGGCGGAAGCGGCGCGGACTTCAGGTCGGGCTCTCCTTGCTCGCGATCGTCATCCTCGGCTGGACGCTCTTCCCCGTCTACTACATGCTGCTGCTGTCGTTCACACCGACGGACGACCTGTTCCAGCCCGGCTTCTACGTCGAGCACCCGACCGTGAGGAGCTACACGTACACGATGGGCGCGGACAACCCCTTCGTCCGCTACTTCTGGCACCAGATCGGCAACAGCCTCGTCGTGGCGCTCTGGGCCATGGCGCTCGTCGCGGCCGTCGCCGCGCTCGGCTCGTTCGCGATGGCGCGGCTCCACTTCCGCTTCCGGCGCTTCGTATCGGGGCTGACCCTCTTCACCTACGTGATTCCCTCGTCGTTCCTCGCCATCCCGTTTTTCAAGATGATGGCCGACTACGACCTCATCGACACCAAGCTCTCCCTCATCCTCGCCATGGTGACGTTCGCCGCGCCGTACGCCCTCTGGGTGCTCTCCGACTACGCGCGCTCGCTGCCGCCCGAGATCGAGGAGGCCGGCGCGATCGATGGCGCGGGGACGATCGCGACGTTCCTGCACCTCTACCTGCCGTTGATCAGGCCGCCGCTGATCGCCATCGGAACCTACGCGTTTCTCTACGCCTGGAACGAGTACCTCTACGCCCTGCTCCTCCTCACGGGCGAGCCGCGCGTGACCCTGCCCGTGGCGATGTCGAACTTCCTGACGACCGACAACGCGCCGTGGAACCTCCTGATGGCCGTCTCGACCGTGTACGCGATCCCGCCGGTCGTCCTCTACTACTGCTTCAAGCGCTACCTCGTCAGCGGGCTCGTCTCGGGCGCCGTCGCCGGGACGTGAGCGCGCGCCGGCGCATGAGCGCGAACCCGACTCCGTGCGGGGTGACGAGGATCACTGCAGGCTGTAGGCGACGAGCTCTCGAACTTGAAGGCCCGAATCCAATCGCTCGCGGATCCGAACGGCATTTTTGAGTTCGGGAGCGTACCATTCTTCGTAGCGAATCGCCGTCGTCCGCTTGTTTCGGTAGGCGATCTTGAGCGTCCGAAACGTACCGGCGAGCACCGTGAGTGTCTCCTCACCTTCGACGGACACGACGTCCTCCCGCTCGATGACGCGGCGCTCGACGGGTCGGTCCTCGCGAAACGCCTGCTCCCACGTCGTTCCGACCGCGAGCGGCCACGCGTACCGGGTTCTCGACGGCGAGTGCTGCCTGACAAGCGCCCCGTCCACCGTCTCACGTGTGTGAGCAAGATCGGCTGTTCGATAGAAAATTTCGCGCATCCCTTGCTTGATCACGTAGTGGGAAACGCCTTCGACCATTTCTTCACGGTCGACCGACCAGACATACGCCCCTTTGCCAGTGGGACTCTCGAGGCAGAAGGTCCACGTGTCGCCCGGCTTCCAGACGGGCACCGCCACCGGTATCACTGCAACCGCCGGGGACGACGCCGGTCTCTCCTCCGCTGGCGCTCCCGTCCCCGCGCTGTCGGGAAAGCGCGCGAGGAGGTTCGCAATCTCGTCCGCGGGCGGGCGATGGCCCGGCGCGAGCGCGCCGCCGCACCGAATGGCTGCCTGGGCCCCACGGAGATGGGTGACCATCGTTCGCACCGCCTCCGTCTGGCTCATGCCTCGAACGCGCATCAGGATCTCCACGGCTTTCGCGTTGGCGTCGAGTTCGCGCAGTTCCTGTGCCCGCAGAAGCTCTGCCATAGACGGCCCGGACAGCGGCTCATGTCCCAGGACGTAATGCGCCAACTCGTGGGCCACGAGCGCGGTCAGATTGCCCGACCCGAGCGTTCGCGCATTGAGGTAGAAGTTGCCCTGGCGATATCGCCCACCGATCCCCAGGTTGGTGGCCGGCTCGATCGTGACGCGAATTCGAGGCAGGTTGTAGGTTGTGGCCGTCCCATCGGCGAAGCGCTGAACGTCGGCGACCATTTCTTGCTGCTGTGGGGTAAGGGTGACGCAGCCGCCAAAGACGATGACGAATGCGGCGACCACGAACCCGTGACCCCTGCTCAGCTCGCGTGCTCCTTCGTCAGTCGTTGCTGCGCGGCAGACTACGTCATCGGGCGTTTTTCTACAAGGCAGTCGCGCAGGTCCGCCCCTGGGATCTCGTGAGAGAGTCGCGCGCCTCGACTTGATCGTCGGCGGGTTCGGGCGTAGCCTAGGGCTGGCGACAAACGCACACTGACTCGTTGTAATCGCGGGAGCTCGGGGAACCGGGCTGAGAGGGCGGCTACCGCCGCCGACCGCATGAACCTGACCTGGTTAATTCCAGCGAAGGGAGGCCCACATGGCAGCACCCCGACCGGCAGCTTCCCAGAAGGTCTACCTCACCGGCTCGCGGCCCGACCTCCGCGTGCCGATCCGCGAGATCGCCCTCTCTGGCGGAAACCCGCCCGTCCGCCTCTACGACACGAGCGGTCCCTATACCGATCCCGACGCCCAGATCGACCTGAAGCGCGGTCTGCCGCCGCTGCGCCTCGCGTGGATCCTCGGCCGCAGCGACGTGGAGGAGCTGCCGGGCCCGTCGTCCAGCCACCGGCGCCGGCGCGACGAGGATCCGTCGCTCGGCGGCGTGAGGTTCGCGAGCGTGCGCCTGCCGTATCGGGCGAAGCCCGGTTCCTGCGTCACCCAGATGCACTACGCACGCCGGGGCGAGATCACGCCCGAGATGGAGTTCGTCGCCCTGCGCGAGGGCATGTCTCCCGAATTCGTCCGTGCCGAGATCGCGCGCGGACGCGCGATCCTTCCGGCCAACGTCAACCACCCCGAGACCGAGCCGATGATCATCGGCCGCAGGTTCCTCGTGAAGATCAACGCCAACATCGGCAACTCGGCCGTCGCCTCGTCCATCGAGGAAGAGGTCGAGAAGATGACGTGGGCGACCCGCTGGGGTGCGGATACGGTCATGGACCTCTCGACGGGCAAGAACATCCACGAGACGCGCGAGTGGATCCTCCGAAACTCGCCCGTGCCGATCGGCACGGTGCCGATCTACCAGGCGCTCGAGAAGGTCGGCGGCAAGGCCGAGGAGCTCACCTGGGACGTCTACCGCGACACGCTGATCGAGCAGGCGGAGCAGGGTGTCGACTACTTCACGATCCACGCGGGCGTGCTCCTCCGCTACATCCCGCTCACGGCCAAGCGCGTCACCGGCATCGTGTCGCGAGGCGGGTCGATCATGGCGAAGTGGTGCCTCGCGCACCATCGGGAGAGCTTCCTCTACACCCACTTCCGCGAGATCTGCGAGATCATGGCGGCGTACGATATCGCGTTCTCGCTGGGCGATGGTCTCCGTCCGGGCTCGACCGCCGATGCGAATGACGAGGCCCAGTTTGCCGAACTCGAGACTCTCGGCGAGCTGACGAAGATCGCCTGGGAACACGACGCGCAAGTCATGATCGAGGGCCCGGGGCACATCCCCATGCACCTCATCAAGGAGAACATGGACCGCGAGCTCGAGGTCTGCCACGAGGCGCCCTTCTACACGCTGGGGCCCCTGACGACCGACATTGCGCCCGGCTACGACCACATCACCTCGGCGATCGGCGCTGCGATGATCGGCTGGTTCGGCACCGCCATGCTCTGCTACGTGACCCCGAAGGAGCACCTCGGCCTCCCCAACAGGAAGGACGTCAAGGACGGCGTCATCGCGTACAAGATCGCCGCCCACGCCGCCGACCTCGCCAAGGGTCACCCCCGCGCGCGCGACTGGGACGACGCGCTCTCCAAGGCGCGCTTCGAGTTCCGCTGGGAGGACCAGTTCAACCTCTCGCTCGACCCGGAGACGGCGCGCGAGTTCCACGACGAGACCCTGCCCGCGGAGGGAGCGAAGCTCGCGCACTTCTGCTCGATGTGCGGGCCACACTTCTGCTCGATGAAGATCACGCAGGACGTGCGCGACTACGCCGCGACGCACGGCATCGCCGAGGAGACCGCGGCGCTCGTCCAGGGGCTCAAGGAGAAGGCCGAGGAGTTCAGAAAAGGCGGCGGCGAGATCTACCGGGTCCAGTAGCTCCTCGGACCACGAGCGGGTGATGGCGACCTAGACGGAGCCTAAAACGCTGTCGCCGGTGGTGACCGCAATATTTTCCGGAAAGGGGGCGTGCGCGGTCGGGAATGACCGGGCACTCGCGGAAGTGTTACCATGAGTGCCATGCGTCCCCTCCGCGTCGTGCTGCTGGCGCTCCTCGCCATCACCCTCTCCGGCCAGCCCGCCTTTCCGCAAGCCGACGATCTCAAGACACTGAAAAAAGAGATCGACGCGCTCAAAGAGGAGCAGCGCGCGCTCCGGAAGGAGCTCCAGGACCTCGCGAACTCGCTGCGCGAACGGGGCGGTCCCGGCACCCGTGACGTGCGCGACCTGACGCTCGGCGTCGACCGCCACCCCTCCCAGGGGAGCGATACCGCAGTGCTCACTCTCGTGGAGTTTTCGGACTACCAGTGCCCCTTCTGCGGGCTCTACGTCCGAGAGACCTCCTCGCAGATCCGGCGCGACTACGTCGAGACCGGCAAGCTGAAGTACGTCTTCCGCAACTTTCCCCTCGAGGCCATCCACGGGGACGCGTTCAAGGCAGCCGAGGCGGCCCACTGTGCGGGTGAGCAGGGGAAATACTGGGAGATGCACGATCGCCTCTTCGCGAATCAACGCGCCCTCGGCGGGGCCCAGCTGCCGGTTCACGCCCAAGCGCTCGGTTTGACCGCGCAGGCCTTCGGTGAGTGTCTCGACAGCGGGAAGTACGCCGCCGAGATCCGCAAGGACCTGGAGGACGGACAGAAGGCCGGTGTCAGGGGCACGCCGACGTTCTTCCTGGGGCTCACCGACGCGAAGACCGGTCAGGTCAGGGTCGTGAAGATGATCGTCGGGGCGCAGCCGTACGCCCGCTTCAAGGAAGCGATCGAGGCGCTCCTCGCCGCGCCGAAGTAGCCCTCACCCCTCGAGGCCGCCGGGGTCGATGCCGTGCTCGATCAGCTTCTTCCGGAGCGTGTTCCGGTTGATGCCGAGGATCTGGGCGGCCCGCACCTGGTTACCGCCCGTCTCCCTGAGCACGGCACGCAGGAGTGGCTTCTCCACGAGGCCGAGGATCAGGTCGTAGAGGTTCGCGCTCGCCTGGTCGCGGAGGCCGCGGACGCACTCGACGAGCTTTCGCTCGACGATCTCCTCGAGCGTCGCGTCCACAGCGACCGAGGCCGCGGCGGAGACGGGACCGATGGGCAGGTGCTCGGGCAGGATCACGCCGCTCGTGGCCATGACCATCGCGCGCTGCATCACGTTCTCGAGCTCGCGCACGTTGCCGGGCCAGTCGTGGCCGACCAGGCGGTCGAGGGCCTCGGACGCGACGGCGCGCTCACCGAGCTCGCCCGCGTACTTCGCCAGGAAGTGCTCGATGAGGAGCGGGACGTCGCGCCGCCGCTCGCGGAGCGGCGGGAGGTGGACCGTCACGACGTTCAGGCGGTAGTAGAGGTCCTCGCGGAAGCGCCCCTCCTTCATGAGCGCCTCGAGGTCGCGGTTGGTCGCCGCGAGCACGCGCACGTCGACGCGGATCGTGTCGGTCCCGCCCACGCGCTCGATCGTGCGCTCCTGGAGCGCGCGCAGGAGCTTCGTCTGGAGCTCGATCGGCATGTCGCCGACCTCGTCGAGGTAGAGCGTCCCCCCGTGTGCGAGCTCGAGCTTCCCGAGCTTCCGCTCCTTCGCGTCCGTGAACGCGCCGCGCTCGTGGCCGAACATCTCCGACTCGAGGAGCGTCGCCGTCAGCGCGGCGCCGGACACCGCCACGAACGGACGCCCGGCCCGCCGGCTGTAGTGGTGGACCGCGCGGGCGACGAGCTCCTTGCCCGTCCCGGACTCCCCGCGGAGGAGCACGGTGACGTCGCTCCCGGCGATGCGCCCGATCGTCTTGTAGACCTCCTGCATGCGCGGGTGCCGGCCGATGATCGCGCCGAACTCCCACACCTCCTGGAGCCCGCTCTTGAGCTGACGCACCTCCTGGGTGAGCCGGCGCGCCGCCAGCGCTCGCTCGGCGAGGAGCATGAGCTCGTCGAGGTCAAAGGGCTTCGCCAGGTAGTCGTAGGCGCCGCGCTGCATCGCCTGGATCGCGGTGTCCATCGTCCCGTGGGCCGTCATCACGACGACGGTGGCGTCGGGGCGGAGCTCGCGGAGCCGCGCCAGCACGCTGAGGCCGTCAACGCCGGGCATCCGCACGTCGAGGAAGACGAGGTCGAACGGCTCGGCCTCGAACGCCTGGAGCGCGCCGGGGCCGTCCTTGACCGACGTGACCTCGTACCCCGCCTGCCGGAGCCCCTTCTCGAGAACCCAGCGGAGGCCGTCTTCGTCGTCGGCGATCAGGATTCGCGGGTTCACGGCCTCACTTGGCGATGGGGAGGAAGCACGTCACGACCGTCCCGCGCCCCTCGGCGCTCTCCACCTGGATCGCGCCGCGGTGCTCCTCGAGGATCCGGTGGCAGATGGCGAGCCCGAGGCCGAGACCCTTGTCCTTGGTGGTGAAGAACGGGTCGAAGATCCGCGCGCGCACCGCCGCGGGGATCCCGCCGCCCTCGTCCGCCACCTTGGCCTCGACCATGGTGCGCTGGCCCGCGCCGAGGTCCATTTTGCCGAACAGCGGGTTGAGGCTCACGCGGGTCGTGAGCGTCAGCCGCCCGGCGGACGGCATCGCGTCGAGCGCGTTGCGCACGAGGTTGTGGAACACCTGCAGGAGCCGGTCCTCGTCGCCGAGGATCGGCGGCAGGCTCGGGTCGTAGCTCCGCACGAGCGCGATCCTCCCCTCGCGGAACGTCGCCCCGTGGAGCGTGGCGACGCGCTCGAAGAGCTGGTGGAGGTTGAGGGGCACCAGGCGCAACTGGACCGGGCGCGCCAGGTCGAGCAGCATCTCGATGATCCGGTTGACGCGGTCGACCTCGGTGAGGAGCACGTTCGTGTACTCGCTCCATCGGGAGTCGGTCCCGAGCTCGCGCTGCAAGAGCTGGACGGCGCCCCGAATGGCGCCGAGCGGGTTCCGGACCTCGTGGGCGAGGCCGACCGCCATGCGGCCGGCGGCGGCGAGCGTCTCGCCCCGTCGCACCTCCGCCTCGAGCTGGTGGATCCGCGACAGGTCGCGCAGCACGGCGACGGCGCCCTCGACGCTCCCATCGCGCGCGAAGAGCGGCGCCGTGACGAGGCTCACGGGCACCCGCCGGCTCTCGCCGCGGTCCACGAACCCCTCCGGCTCCGAGCGGCTCTCCCCGGTCGAGACCGTCTCGCCCAGGCGGCGCACGACGGAGGCGTCGGGCGGGAACACCTCCTTGAGGTACCGCCCCTCCGCGCGGCGTGCCGAGCGCTCGGTGAGCACCTCGGCGGCGGCGTTCCAGAAGACGACCCTCAGGCTCGCGTCCACGGCGATCACCGCGTCGGGCAGGCCGGCGAGGACCGCCTCATAATTCATGGTGACGGGGCCCTCATTCCATCGGCGGATGCCAGCTCCATATCCGGGAGCGCGTTCATGTCGAGCGGGGCCCGCTCGCCCGCCCGGAGCCGCGCCGTGCCCGCCGCGGTGATCATCGCGGCGTTGTCGGTACAGAGCCCGGGCGGCGGAACGTGGAGCGTGATGCCGTGGAGCGCCGCCTCGGCGGCGAGCCCGGCACGGAGGGGCCCGTTTGCCGCGACGCCCCCCGTGAGGACCACGCGCGTGACCCCCGTGCGGAGCGCCGCCCGCACGGTCTTGCGCACCAGCATCTTGACGACCGCGGCCTGGAAGGATGCGGCGACGTCGGCGACCTGGCCCTCGCCGAGCGGTGCGTGGCGCTTTACGTAGAACGACACGGACGTCTTGATGCCGCTGAACGAGAAGTCGTCGGCGCCGTCCGTCATCTGTGCGAGCGGAAACGTGATCGCCTTCGGATCGCCCGTCGTCGCCGTCCGCTCGATGACGGGCCCGCCCGGGAATCCGAGCCCGAGCAGCTTGGCGACCTTGTCGAAGGCCTCCCCCGCCGCGTCGTCGCGCGTCTGGCCGACGAGCGCGTAGGCGAGCGGGGCGCGGGCGTGGTAGAGGGCGGTGTGGCCCCCGGAGACGACGAGGGCGAGGAAGGGGTGGACCGGCGGATCGTCGGTGAGGAAGGCGGCGTAGATGTGACCCTCGAGGTGGTTGACGCCGACGAACGGCTTTCCGTGCGCGTAGGCGAGGGCCTTCGCCAGCGAGCACCCGACGAGGAGCGAGCCGACGAGCCCCGGGCCCTGGGTCACCGCGATGCCGTCGAGGCCCGGGAGCCCGATGCCCGCGTCGGCGAGCGCCTTCTCGACGACCGGCACGATCACCTCGAGGTGGCGCCGCGAGGCGAGCTCGGGGACGACGCCGCCGTACGGCGCGTGCACCGCGTCCTGCGAGGCGACGACGTTCGACAGGATCCGGCGGCCGTCGGCCAGCACCGCGGCCGCCGTCTCATCGCACGAGGTCTCGATCCCCAGCACGAGCATCCCGGGCGAATCCCCTCTACAAAAGCCAAGGGCGATGAGGCCGAGTCCCCCTGCCCCCGGCTCGCATCGCCCTCGAGAACGTGCCGAACGCTACTGCGGCCGGACCTGACCCTGGAGATTCTGGGGCGGCCGCTGCTGCTCGATGATCCGCATGGTCTTGATCACGTCGATCGCCCGCTGGACCTGGAGGTCCTTCTTCAGATCCTCCATCGGGTCGAGGGACGGCTGCCGGTCTTTCTGCGCGTCCTTGGGCAGCTCGACCACGATGTCCGGCGTGATGCCCTTGCCGTGGATCGAGCGGCCGTTCGGCGTGAAGTACTTCGCGGTCGTCAGCCGAAGCCCCGAGCCGTCCGAGAGCGGGATGATCGTCTGCACGGAGCCCTTGCCGAACGTCTGCGTGCCGAGGACGATCGCGCGCTTCCAGTCCTGGAGCGCCCCCGCCACGATCTCCGACGCCGACGCGCTCCCCTGGTTGACGAGGACCACCATCGGCAAGGTCGGATAGGACTTCTTGGCGTGCGCCGTGAACCGCATGTTCTGGTTCCGCACCCGGCCCTCGGTGTAGACGACGAGCTTGCCGTCGTCGACGAACTCCTCCGTCACCTCGACCGCTGCCGTCAGCAGGCCGCCGGGGTTGTTGCGGAGGTCGAGGAGCAGCGCCTTCATGCCGCTCTTGGCGGCCTTCTCGAGCGTGCCGGACAGGTCGCCGGGGGTCTGTTCCTGGAACTGGCGGAGTTTCACGTAGGCGATGCCGCCACCGAGGTCGGCCGAGCGGACCGACTGCACCCTGATCTGCTCGCGGGTGATGTCGAAGTCCTTGGGCTCGGTCCAGCCCTCACGGGCCACCGTGATCGTCACCTTGGTGCCGGGCTTGCCGCGCATCCGCTTGACGGCGTCCGGGAGCTGCATGTCCTTGGTCGAGAGGCCGTCGATCTTGATGATCCGGTCACCCGTCTGGAGCCCCGCACGGTATGCGGGCGTCCCCTCGATCGGCGAGACGACCGTGAGGATGTCGTCCTTCAGGGTGATCTCGATGCCGAGGCCCCCGAAGCTCCCCGACGTCTCCACCTGCATCTCGCGGTAGCTCTCGGGGTCGAGGAAGGAGCTGTGCGGATCGAGACCGCGCAGTGTGCCCTTGATCGCGCTGTAGATGAGGTCCTTGGGCGGGACCTCGTCGACGTACTGGTTCTGGACAATCGAGAGCACCTCCGTGAATAACCGGAGCTGCTCGTAGGTCGCGCCGTTGTCGGTGCCCTTGCTGGCCACGGACCCGCCGAGCGACAGGGTGAGCACGACGAGGAGCGCGCCAATCACAAATGCCTTCTTCATGGATTCCCCCTCAAATCCCTCGCTAGCCCCGCTGCCGGAGCCACTCCGCTGGGTCCTGTGGCTTCCCCTGGTAGCGTACCTCGAAGTATAGCCGAGGCCCCGCCAGGGAGGCCGTGTCCCCCACCGTACCAATTCGCTGCCCCTGCCGCACGTCCTCGCCCTCCTTCGCCTCGATCTCGGCGATGTGGGCGTAGAGCGTGTAGTACTCGTTGCCGTGGTCCACAATGATCAGGTTCCCATACCCCTTGAACCAGCCCGTGTAAATCACGTGGCCGGCGTAGACCGCCGCGACGTCCGTGCCCTCGGCCGCCTCGATGTCCACCCCATTCCGGAAAGTCCGCGTGCCGAACCGTGGGTGCACCTGGGCGCCGAACGTCGTGACGATCCGCCCCTCGGCCGGCCACGGGAGCCGGCCGCGAAGGTTGCCGAACCCGACGCCGGGAGGCTCGACCCCGCCCTTTGGCGGCGGCACCCTGGCCAGCTTCCGCTGCCGGGCCTGCAACTCGCTGATGAAGGCTTCGAGTCGGCGGGACGCTTCGGTGAGCTCGCCCACCATGCGCTCGTGGTAGGCGCGCTCGTCGCGCACCCTCGCGAGCAGGGTCCGCCGCTTCGCGGCCTCGCGGTCGACTTCCGCCTGCTCGGTCTGGGCTTCGGCGTGCAGGGCCGCCAGCTCGCGCTGGCGCGCCTCTTCGCGACCCTTGCGATCGGCGAGCCGTTCCGATGTCCCACGATACTCTCGAATCAAACGAGCGTCCAGCGCCGCGAGGCTCGCGAGGTGGCGCACCGCCACCGCGCGCGTGACAGGATCGTCGCCGCTCAGGATCAACGGCAGCGCGCCGCCCTGCGCGTGCACCCGGTACATGACCCGGAGGCGCCGGGCGAGCGTCTCCTCCTGGCCCTCACGCTGCCCCTCGAGCCGCGTGACCTCGCCCCGGAGCGTGGCGATGTCGGACTGCGTGCGCTTGATGCGAGCCGCGAGTCGCGTGACCTCCGCCTGCTTCTCCGCCAGGCGTTGGTCGATCCGCTCGAGCTCGGCGAGCAGCGACGTCTCGCGGGCGCGCGCGGCCGCCGCCTTCTCGCGCTCCTCCTTCAGACGCTTCTGCGTCTGAAGGAGCTTCTTCTGCTCGCTCTGCAGCGTCTCGTCGCGCTTTTGCTGCGCTCCCGCCGGCCCGGCGAGCGCGACGAGCAGCACCAGCAGCACGAGCGGCGCGACCGCGCTGGGGGAGGGGCGAGGCACCCTCCGAGACCCGTAGCTTCTGGGCGTTGCTCGGGCGCGTTGCTGAATCACTAGACACAACGGATCGGTAGCTAGCGCGGTCGAGGAGGGAGTCTCGCCCCTCCCCCCTGTTCGGTCGGGGTCGACGAAGGGCCCCGGCCCCTGCCCCAGCGTCCTCTCGTGCTCGTCGCGGCTCATGGCTCACGCCCAGGCCGCACGAGCCATCCACCCATGCCCCCGAGGAGCGCGCCCGTGAGCACCAGCGCAAGGACGTTGACGGGCGGCAGGAACGCGAGGTCGGGGAGGCCGAGGGTGATGCTCACGAGCGGCTCGAGGCGCGGCGCCACCAAGGAGTGCGTCGCCACGAGCGCGGCGAGTGCCAGGACGGCGCCGATCAAGCCCTGCATCGTGCCCTGCAGCAGGAGCGGGAGCCAGATCGTCGCCTCGGTCGCGCCCACGAGGCGCATGATCTCCGTCTCCTCTCGCCGCGCGTGAAGGATCAGCGTCGTGGCGGTCGTCACGGTGAGAAAGGCCGCGGCCGCCAGGACGATACCGATCCCGAGCCCGATCGTCGTCAGGAGCCGCTGCCACTGCGAGAGCCGCTCGACCCAATCCCCGCTCCCGGCGACCTCGTCCGCCTCGGGGAGCGTGGACAGGCGCTCGACCAGGGCGCGGGCGCCCTCGGGCGTGGCCGCGGCCGCCGCGGGCGTCACCTCGAGCGAGGCGGGCAGCGGATTGGCCGGGAGCTGCGCGACGACGCTCGCGTCCTTGCCGAGGAGCTGCCTCAGCGACGCGAGCGCCTCGGCCTTGCCGATGTAGAGGACGCCGGCGACGCCGGGGACCGCCTGGACCTGCTCGACGAGCGCCTTGGCTTCGGCGGGCGCGGGCTCGCGCTTGAGGTAGACGATGATGCGCACGCGCTCGCGCCACCGCGCCACCGCGCGCTCGAGATTCGCGGAGAGCAGCCAGAACCCGCCCAGCGCCGCGAGCGACAGGGTGATCAGCACGATCGCGCTGACGGCCACGCGCCCGGCCCGTCGGAGATCGCGCAGCGCCTCGCCGATCAGGAACCCGAGCACGCGGTCAGCCCTCGTCCTTCACGAGCCGCCCGCTCTGGAGCGTGAGCGTCCGTCGCCGGAGCGCTTGCGCGAGGTACGTCTGGTGCGTCGCGAGCACGACCGTCGTGCCACCGGCCCAGATGTCGCGCAGCGTGCCCAGGATCTCGTCCTCCATCGCCTCGTCGAGGTTGCCCGTCGGCTCGTCGGCGAGGAGGAGCGGGGGCTTGCGCACGATCGCGCGGGCGAGCGACGCGCGCTGAGCCTCGCCCTGCGAGAGCTGCGCGGGGTAGGCCTGCGCGCGGGACGAGAGGCCGACGACGCGGAGCGCGTCGAAGACGCGCTGGGTGATCTCGCGCTTGGGCGTCCCCAACACGCGGAGGACGAAGGCGACGTTCTCGTAGACGGTGCGGACCGGGAGGAGCTTCGCGTCCTGGAAGACGACGCCGATCGAGCGCCTGAGCGCGGCCACGTCGCGGTGCTTGAGCGCCCCGAGGTCGTGGCCGAACACCTCGACGTCGCCGTCGGAGGGCAGATCATCACGGTAGAGGAGCCGGAGCAGCGTCGTCTTGCCCGCCCCGGAGGCTCCGGTGAGGACCACGAACTCGCCCTTGTTGACGCGAAGGGAGACGTCGCTCAGCGCGGGGACCTTCACGGGCCCGACCGAATAGACCTTCGAGACGCGGTGAAGCTCAATCATCGCGGGCACTTCGATTATAGCGGCCCGCCTCAGATTTTAGAGAGCTTCTCCTCCAGGAGACGGTTGACCATGCCGGGATTGGCCTTGCCCCGTGTGGCCTTCATGACCTGGCCCACGAGGGCCTTGGCCGCCGCGGTCTTGCCGCGCTTGTAGTCGAGGACCGCCTTGGGGCTCTGGGCCAGGACCTGGTCGATGACGGCGCCGAGCGCCGCTTCATCGGCGACCTGCGTGAGCCCCTCGCGGCCGACGATCGTGCGCGCGTCCTCACCGGAGCGGAGCATCTTCTCGAAGACGTCCTTCGCGATCTTGCCGCTGATCGTCCCGTCCTCGATGAGCGCGAGCAGGCCGCCGAGGCGTCCGGGCGTCACCGGGAGGTTTCGGATCGCCTGCTCGTCGTCGGCCGGCAGCACACGCAGCAGCTCGGACATGACCCAGTTGGAGACCACCTTCGGCTGCGGGAACTCGCGCACCGCGGCCTCGAAGTACTCGGCGAGCGCGCGGCTCTGGGTGAGGACCTCCGCATCGTACGGCGGCAGGCCGTACTGCGTGACGAAGCGCTGACGCCGCTGGCGCGGCAGCTCCGGCAGGCCGGCACGGATCCCCGCGACCCACGCGCGGTCGATCGTGAGGGGGACGAGGTCCGGCTCGGGGAAGTAGCGGTAGTCGTGCGCGTACTCCTTCGAGCGCATCGCGCGCGTCAGGCCGCGATCGGCGTCCCAGAGACGCGTCTCCTGCACGATGCGCTCACCCGCCGCGAGGGCCTCGGCCTGGCGCCGCACCTCGAACTCGAGCGCCAGCCGCACACTCCGGAACGAGTTCATGTTCTTGATCTCGACCTTCGTGCCGAGCTCGCGGGAGCCGCGCGGCCGGAGCGAGACGTTCGCGTCGCAGCGCAGCGACCCCTCCTCCATGTTGCCGTTCGAGACGCCGAGGAAGACCAGCACGGCGCGGAAGGCCTTGAGGTACGCCGCGGCCTCCTCGGGCGACCGGATATCAGGTTTGGACACGGTCTCCATGAGCGGAACGCCCGACCGGTTGTAATCGACGAGGCTCGCCTGCGCCGTCTCGAGCGTCCCCTCGTGGAGAAGCTTGCCGACGTCTTCCTCGAGGTGGAGGCGCTGGATGCCGATCGTGCGCGACACCCCATCGACGTCGATTTCGAGCGAGCCGTCTTCGGCCAGTGGCTCCTCGTACTGGCTGATCTGGTAGTTCTTCGGCATGTCCGGGTAGTAGTAGTGCTTCCGCGCGAACCGGCACGTCGGGTTCACGCGACAGTTGAGGGCGAGCGCCGTCGTGATGCCGAACTCGACGGCCCGGCGGTTGATCACGGGCAGGACGCCGGGCATCCCCTGGCAGACCGGGCACGTCTGGCTGTTGGGCACGGCGCCGAACGTCGTCGCGCAGCCGCAAAACATCTTCGAGCGCGTGAGGAGCTGGGCGTGGACCTCGAGGCCGATGACGGTCTCCATTGTAGCGGGCGCCGCGAGTCCAGCTTTCACCGTAGGTGGCCTGCCCAAGGTGCGGTGTGGCTCCGGTCGCTCATACGCCGTGGCCTGCCCGAGGTGCGGTGTGGCTCCGGTCGCTCATACGCCCTGGCCTGCCCGAGGTGCGGTGTGGCTCCGTCCGCTCATCCCAGGCTCGGCCTCCGCTCGCGCCACGGCGTCGCCTGCTCATACGCATAGGCGGCGCGCAGGACGCTCGCCTCGTCCAGGGCCCGGCCGATGAACTGGAGACCGATCGGGAGCCCCGCGGCGCTGAACCCGCACGGCACCGAGATCGCGGGGAGCCCCGCCATGTCCGCCGGGACCGCGAAGATGTCGTTCAGGTACATCGCGAGCGGGTCTTCTTTCTCCCCGTGCTTGAAGGCCACGTTCGGCGTCACGGGCGCCACGATCAGGTCCACGCGACCGAACGCGGCGTCGAAGTCGCGGCGCACGAGGGTCCGCACCTTCTGGGCGCGCCCGTAATACGCCTCGTAGTATCCGGCCGAGAGGACGTAGGTCCCGAGCATGATCCGGCGCTTGACCTCGGCGCCGAAGCCCGCCGCACGCGTGCGGCTCGACATCTCGACGAGGTCCTTCGCTCCGGCGACGCGCAGACCGTACTTCACACCGTCGTAGCGCGCCAGATTCGACGAGGCCTCCGCCGGAGCGATCACGTAGTAGGTCGCGAGCGCGTGGGGCGTGGCCGGGAGCGAGATGCGCTCGACCGCGGCGCCGAGCCCACGCAGAACGTCCACCGCGGCGCGGACGGCGCGCTCGACCTCCGCGTCCATACCCTCGATGAAGTACTCGTCGGGGAGCCCCAGCCGGAGCCCCTTCACACCCTGGGCCAGTGTCGCGGCGTAGTCCGGCACAGGTGCCGGGAGGCACGTCGCGTCGCGCGCGTCCGCGCCGGCGATCGCTTGCAGCAGGAGCGCCGCGTCGGTGACGTCCCTCGCGAGCGGGCCAATGTGGTCGAGCGAGGAGCCGAACGCGACGAGCCCATAACGCGAGACGCGCCCGTAGGTCGGCTTGAGCCCCACGACGCCGCAAAAGGCGGCGGGCTGTCGGATCGAACCACCCGTGTCGGTGCCGAGCCCGCCCGCGGCGAGGCTGGCGGCGACCGCAGCGGCGGGACCGCCCGACGAGCCGCCCGGGACACGCGCGAGATCCCAGGGGTTGCGGGTCGGCTTGAACGCCGAGTGCTCGGTGGAGGAGCCCATGGCGAACTCGTCCATGTTGCCCTTGCCGAGCATCACCGCCCCCACGGCGGTCAGGCGCTCGATCGCGGTCGCATCGTAGGGCGGCACGAAGGCCTCGAGCATCCTGGAGCCGCACGTGGTCACGACCCCCCGCGTGCAGAGAACGTCCTTGTAGGCGAGCGGCGCGCCGTCGAGCGGGCCGCGCGCCTTCCCCGCCCGGTAGCGCGCGTCCGAGTCGGCGGCGGCCCGTAGCGCCTGCTCGCGTGTGACCGTCAGGTAGGCCCCGAGCTCGCCGTCGAGCTTCGCGATCCTCGCGAGGTAGGTCTCGGTCGCCGCCGTCGGCGTCGTCTCGCCCCGGCGATAGGCCTCGGTCAGCTCGTGGATCGGCCTCCCGATCACGCGCTGTCCTCGAGGATCCGCGGGACTCGGAAGAGCTCGCCGACGCGGTCGGGCGCGTTCCGGAGCATTTCGTCCTGAGGAAAGCTCGGCACGACCTCGTCGTCGCGCATCACGTTGACGAGCGGCACGGCGTGCGACGTCGGCTCGACGCCGGTGACGTCGAGCACCTTGAGCCGGTCGATGTAGGTCAGGATCGAGTCGAGCTGCGCGCGCATCGTCTCGAGCTCGGGGTCGCTGAGCTCGAGCCGCGCGAGCCGCGCGATGTGGAGCACGTCCTCTCGGGTGATCCCTGGCATCAGAGCTCTTCCAGGTTCGCGTACTGGAGCGAGAGCTGCTTCCTTCCGACGGAGGCGAAGCGGACCGTGACCAGCGTGTCACCCCCGCTCCGCTCGACGCCGACCACGAGCCCCTCGCCCCAGCGGCCGTGGCGGACGCGCGCGCCGACCTTGAGGGGCAGGTCGTCGTCCGCGTTGGCGAACCCCGGCTCCGCCTCCGGCGCCGGCCGCGCGTCGGCGCGGCCCGCGGCGCCGAGGAGGGCGAGCTGCTCCGGCGGCATCTCGAGCAGGAAGCGCGACGGCTCGCCAAGACCGTAACCGTGGATCCGGCGATGGAGGGCGTACGAGATCCAGAGCTGTGCCTTCGCGCGCGTGATTCCGACGTAGCAGAGCCGCCGCTCCTCCTCGATCTCGTCCACCGAGTCCATCGAGCGGGCGTGCGGGAAGACCCCTTCCTCCATGCCCGTGAGGAAGACCACGGGGAACTCGAGCCCCTTCGCCGAGTGGAGCGTCATGAGGGTGACGCCGCGCGCGCCGTCCGGCAGCTCGTCGACGTCACTCACGAGCGCGACGCCGTCGAGGAAGCCCTCGAGCGTCGCGGGCTCCTGGACCCGGGCGTAGTCCTCGGCCGCGGCGATCAGCTCCTCCAGGTTCTCGAGCCGCGCCTCGGCCTCGGAGGACCGCTCCGACTTCAAATCCTCACGATAGCCGCTCGCGTCGAGGACCAGGTCGATGAACGCCGGCAACGGCGCCTTCTCCCGCTCGGCCGCGAGGCGCGTCACGAGCGCGGCGAACTCCTCGAGCGCGCGCCGGGGCTTGCCGGTGACGTCGACGGGAGGCGCCGCCGCGAGCGTGAGGAGCGACCGCCCCTCGCGCGCCGCCAGCTCCTCCAGGTGGACCAGCGAGGCGCGGCCGACGCCGCGGCCGGGCGCCTGGATCGCGCGGCGGAAGGCGACGTCGTCCGTCGGGTTCACGACGAGCCGGAGGTACGCGAGCGCGTCCTTGATCTCCTTCCGCTCGTAGAAGCGTACCGCGCCGACGATCACGTACGGGATCCCGCCCCGCCGGAGCGCGTCCTCGAGCACCCGCGACTGGGCGTTCGTGCGGTAGAAGACGGCGACGTCGTCCCAGGCGGCGCCGGCGCCGCGCGCGGCCAGGATCGTCTGCGCGACGAAGTTGGCCTCCTCGTGCTCGTCCCAGGCGCGGTAGACCGCGGCGCGCTCGCCCTCGCCGTTCTCGGTCCACAGCGCCTTGTCCTTCCGCGAGGCGTTGTTGGCGATCACCGCGGAGGCGAGCGCGAGGATCCGCTTCGTGGAGCGATAGTTCTGCTCGAGCCGGATGACCCGCGTGCCCGGATAGTCCGTCTCGAAGTCGAGGATGTTCCGGATGTCGGCCCCGCGCCACCTATAGATCGACTGGTCGGCATCGCCGACAACGCAGACGTTCCGGTGCTCGCCCGTGAGCTGGCGGATGATCCGGTACTGGGCGCGGTTCGTGTCCTGGTACTCGTCCACCAGCACGTGCGTCCAGAGCCCGCGGTACCACGCGAGCACCGCGGGCGCCTCGGCGAACACCCGCACCGTCAGGAGCAGTAGATCGTCGAAATCCACGGCGGCCGCCTGGGCGAGCCGCTCTTGATAGCGACGGAAGAGCGTGGCGATCCGCTCCTCGCGCGGCCCGCGCGCCGCCTGCTCGACTTCCTCGAGCGAGACCATCTGGTTCTTCGCCGCGCTGATCCGCTGGACGAGGGACGCCGGCGTCCACGTCCGGTCGGCCATGTCGAGCTCCCGCATGCACTCCTTCACGAGCTGGAGACGGTCGTCCTCGTCGTAGATCGTGAAGTGTGTCGGGTAGCCGATGTGGCGGATGTGTTGGCGGAGGATCCGCACGCACGCCGAGTGGAACGTCGCGATCAGCGGCGCCGCGATTCCGACGGGCGCGAGCAGGTCCCCCACCCGCCGCGCCATCTCGCCCGCCGCCTTGTTGGTGAACGTGACCGCGAGGACGTTCTTCGGGTGCACGCCGCGCACGGCCAAGAGCCAGACGATCCGGTGGGCGATGACGCGCGTCTTGCCGCTGCCTGCGCCCGCGAGCACGAGGATGGGCCCGTCGCCCGCCGTCACGGCGTCGCGCTGCGGCGGATTCAGCTCGGCGAGGAGCGCATCGCGGTCCAGCACCAGCCGATTGTACCTGAGCGCGGACTCCGACTTCTCCCCGGAAGCTACTCCACCGTCACCGACTTCGCGAGGTTCCGCGGCTGGTCGACGTCGCAGCCGAGGCGCACCGCAATGTGATAGGCGAGGAGCTGGAGCGGGACGACAGTCACGAGCGGGGCCAGGAGGTCGGCGCACGGCGGCACCCCGATGACGTGCTTCGCCTTCGACGCGACGTTCCGGTCGCCCGTGTGGGCGACCGCCACCACGAGACCGTCGCGCGCCCGCACCTCCTCGATGTTGCCGAGCATGCGCTCGTAGGAGCCATCGCGCACCGCCAGGGCGACGACGGGGAGCTCGTCGGCGATGAGCGCGATCGGCCCGTGCTTCATCTCGCCGCCGGCGTAGCCCTCGGCGTGGATGTAGGAGATCTCCTTGAGCTTGAGCGCGCCCTCGAGGGCGATGGGGTACTGGAGGCCACGGCCCAGGTAGAGGAAGTCGCGTGCGTGCGCCAGCTCGCGGGCGAGGGCCATGATCTGGCCGTCCAGCTCGAGCGTCTTCTCGATCAGGCGCGGGATCTCGACGAGGTCGTGGATGCGCTTCTTCACTTCCTCGGTGGTGATGGCATTGCGCTGCCGGCCGAGCCAGAGGCCGAGCAGGTACACGGCGACGATCATCGTCGCGAAGGCTTTGGTCGAGGCGACGCCGATCTCCGGCCCCGCGTGCATGTAGAGGACGCCGGTCGCCTCGCGGGCGAGCGCCGAGCCGACGACGTTGGTGATCGCGAGGATCGGGCAGCCCTTGAGGCGAGCGGCCTTGACGGCGCCGAGCGTGTCGGCGGTCTCGCCCGACTGGGAGATCGCGACGACGAGCGTCTCGGGGCCGACGATCGCGTCGCGATACCGGAACTCCGACGCCAGATCCACCTCGGCGCCCAGGCCCGCGAGGCGCTCGACCATCGTGCGGCCGAGCGTCGCGGCGTGGAATGCGGTGCCGCAGGCGACGAACACGACCCGCTCGAGCGCCTTGACCGTGGCGGGATCGAGATTCACGTCGGGCAGGACGACGGTGCCCGTCTCCGGGGCGATGCGTCCCCGGAACGTGTCGGTGATCGCGCGCGGCTGTTCGTGGATCTCCTTGAGCATGAAGTGGCGGTAACCGCCCTTCTCCGCCATGATCGGGTCCCAGAGGATGCGCACCGCGTCGCGCTGCACCGGCTCGTCGTCGAGCGTCGACAGCTCGACGCCGGCGGCCGTGACCACCGCGACCTCGTTGTCCTCGAGGATCACGACGTCGCGGGTGTGGGAGAGGATCGCCGGGATGTCGGAGGCGACGAACATCTCGCCGTGGCCGAGCCCGACGACGACGCTCCCCGCGCCCTGCTTCGCGGCGATCAGCCGATCCGGCGCCGCGGTCGCGACGACGCCGATCGCGTAGGAGCCGGTCACCTCGGCGAGCGCCGCCTTCACCGCGCGCTCGAGCCGGCCCGTCGTCTTCAGGTGATGCTCGATGAGGTGGGCGAGCACCTCGGTGTCGGTCTCGGACCTGAACGCGTGGCCCTCGCCCTGGAGGCGATCCTTGATCTCCAGGTAGTTCTCGAGGATCCCGTTGTGGACGACGACGAGCTCGCCGCGGCAGTCGGTGTGGGGATGCGCGTTCTCGTCCGACGGCCGACCGTGGGTCGCCCAGCGCGTGTGGCCGATCCCGAGCGAGCCCGTCACCGGTCGCTCGCGGAGGATCCCCTCGAGCGTCTTGATGCGCCCGGCGGCGCGGCGGACGTGGAGCGTGCCGTCGTGCAGGACCGCGACGCCCGCCGAGTCGTAGCCGCGGTACTCGAGGCGCTTGAGCCCCTCGACGATGATCGACACCGCGTTCTTGTCGCCGACGTAACCGACGATCCCGCACATGGCTAGTCCTCCACCCCGGTCCGCTTCTTCGCCTTCCGCGCGGCCCAGCCCTCTTTCACGATCTGGTGGGCGCGGCCGACCGCGAGTGCGCCCGGCGGCACATCCTTGGTGATGGTCGAGCCGGCGGCGATGTAGGCACCCTCGCCGATCGTGAGCGGAGCCACGAGGCTCGAGTTCGTCCCGACGAACACGCCGTCGCCGATCCGGGTTTCGTGCTTCGCGACGCCGTCGTAGTTGCACGTGATGGTGCCGGCGCCGATGTTCACCCCTTCGCCCACGGTCGCGTCGCCAACGTACGAGAGGTGGGGCACCTTCGAGCCCGGCCCGATGCGGGATTTTTTCATCTCGACGAAGTTGCCGATCTTCGCCCGCGGGCCGACGTGGGAGAGCGGGCGGAGGTGGCAGAAGGGACCAAGCTGGGCGCCCTCCTCCACCGTCGCCTCGGTGAGGACGCAGTAGGGCCGAAGGTGCACGCGGTCGGCGAGGCGCGAGCCGCTGATCTGACAACCGCTCCCGATCACGCATTCGCTGCCGACGCTGGTGGGCCCCTCGATGACGACGTGCGGGTAGACCGTGGTGTCCGCGCCGATCACCACCGTGTCCTCGACGTAGGTGGCGGCGGGGTCGACGATGGTGACGCCGTCGGTCATCAGGCGGTCGAGGATGCGGCGGCGCAGGATCGCCGCGACGGCCGCGAGCTGCTTGCGGTCGTTGACCTGGAGGCCTTCGACCGGATCCGGGGCGACGACCGCTTCGATCCGGCCGCCCGCCTTGGCGAGGATGCCGATGACATCCGTCACGTAGTATTCGCCCTGCTCGTTGTCGGGCCGGACCTCGGCGAGCGCCTTCCAGAGGCGCCGCGTGTCGAAGCAGTAGACGCTCACGTTGATCTCGGTGATCTTCTTCTGGTCGTCGGTGGCGTCTCGGTCCTCGACGATCCGCTTGACCCGGCCGCCCTGGCGCAGGATGCGCCCGTAGCCCTGCGGGCGGCCCGCGACCACGGTGAGGAGCGTCGCGGCGGCGGACGTGGCCCGATGGTGGTCGATGAGGCGTTCGAGCGTCTCGCTCGAGACCAGCGGCATGTCTGCGGCCAGGACCACGACGGGGCCCTCGCCGCACGCCGCGCGCGCCTGTTGGAGCGCGTGGCCCGTGCCGAGCCGCTCGCGCTGCTCGACGAAAAGGACGCCGTCGCCCGCGGTGGCGCGCACGTCGGCGGCGTTCGGTCCGACGACGACGACGGTGCGGTCGGCGACGGCCCGTGCCGTCCGGAGGGCGTAGGCGATCAGCGGGCGACCGCAGAGTGGGTGGAGCACCTTGGGTTGTCGAGAGCGCATCCGTTTCGCTTCTCCGGCGGCGAGAATGACGGCGGTCAGTTGGCCCATGGGCTCCTCACGTGTGCCCTTTATCCTAACACCCCGTGCGCCCGCGGTCTGCCGTTCGAGCGCCGGCGTGGCAGTGCGAAGCCGCAGGGCGTCCGACGCCCGAGGCGAGCCTGAGTGAGCCGGCGCAATCGGGTTGCGGGCGCGGCCGCCCTGGGTGACTGGTGGGGGCAGTCCGGGGGAGCGGCGTCGCTCCCCCCGACGTTAGTCAGTCGCGCAGGTGAGACAGGAGCCGCTCGATGCGAGCCGGCACCGGTGACGCGAACTCGAGCGGACGTCCGGTCGCCGGGTGGACGAACGCCAGGCGAGCGGCGTGGAGCGCCAGGCCCTCGAGCGGGGTCGGGAGTGGCTCGCGGCGCCGGCCGCCGTAGACATCGTCACCGGCGACCGGGTGGCCGACCGAGGCCAGGTGCACGCGGATCTGATGCGTGCGCCCCGTCTCGAGGCTCACCTCGAGAAGGGTGAAGCCTCCGAAGCGCTCGAGCACCCGGTATCGGGTCACTGCCCGTTTGCCCTGACCAGGAGGGCGCACCGCCATCCTCACGCGGTCGTGCGGGTGACGGCCGATCGGCCGGTCGATCACGCCCTCGTCGGCGCGAACACGGCCGTGGACGACCGCGAGATACCGGCGCGTGACGGTCCGTCGCGCGAGCTGGGCCACGAGCGCATCGTAGGCGGTCTTGCTCTTGGCGACGACCAGCAGGCCGGAGGTGTCCTTGTCCAGGCGGTGGACGATGCCGGGGCGCCGCGGCCCGCCGACCCCCGCGACCTCGGGCGCGTGAGCCAGGAGCGCGGCGGCGAGCGTGCCCCGCGCGTGACCGGCGCCGGGATGGACGACCACGCCGGAGGGCTTCTCGAGAACGAGGACGTCGGCGTCCTCGAAGAGAACGGACAGCGCCGCCGGTTCCGGGACGAGCTCCTCGGGGGCTGGGGGCGGAACCTCCACCTCGACACGCTCGCCTCCTGCGAGCCGCGCCGCGGCCTTCCGGACCGCGCCGTCGACGCGAACGCGGCCGGCCTCGACGAGCGCCTGGAGCCGCGCGCGCGAGAGCTCGGGCAGCTGCCCGGCGAGCCAGCGGTCGAGTCGCGTGCCCGCCGCGGCAGGATCGACGGCGAGGCTGATGAGCCGCGGCGCGGCGGGCGCTTCCCTCACGGGGAGGGCGCCGGGGAGCGCTCGCCGAGGAGACGGAGGACGAGGAGCGCCACGCCCACGGTGATCGCGGAGTCGGCGACGTTGAACGCCGGCCAGTGCCAGCCACGATAGTAGACGTCGACGAAGTCGACGACGGCGCCGAAGCGAGCCCGATCGATCAGATTTCCCACGGCACCGCCGAAGATCAGACCGATCGCGCTGTGGTCGGGCCACCCGCCGCGCGGCATGACCCGGAGCGCCACCCGCACCAGGATCACGAGCGCGACGACGGACAGGAGCGCCGCGACCCAGTTCCAGCCCGTCGGCACGTCCGCGAGGAGCCCGAAGGCGAGGCCCGGATTGCGGACAAGCGTCAGGGCGAGGAAGCCGTCGATGACGTGGACGGGCGCGCGCTCGACGAGCCGGCCGAGCGCGATCAGCTTGGTGATCTGGTCGAGCACGACCACGACGCCCGCGAGGGCGGCGACGCGCACGGACGGGGCCGGCGTCATCCTTCGAACGATGTCACCGGTCGCCTCGCGGCCGCGGCTCAGCGCGCACTGCCGCTGGCGAGGACCACCGGGACGCAGCGCTCGCACAGCCCGGGGTGCGCGCGGTGCTCGCCGACCCGCTCGCTCCACGTCCAGCAGCGCTGGCACTTCCGGCCGCGCGCCTTGTCCACACCGATGACGAGGCCGGGAATTTCCTGGCTCTCGTACTGGACAGCCGAGCTCGTCCGCGCCCCGCCCAGCTCGACCTGCGACACGATGAAGAGCGTGGGCAGGAGCGCGCGCTTGGCGCGAAGCAGCTCCGGCAGGTCCTCCGGCGCTGCGGCGACGCGCAGGCGGGCCTCGAGCCCGCTACCGATCAGGCCCTGCGCGCGGGCCGTCTCGAGCGCCTTGGTGACCTCGCGACGCACCTCGAGCAGGCGGCCCCACTCGCGCGCGAGCGTGTCGTCGAGCCATTCGCGCGAGACCTCCGGGAAGCGCTCGAGGTGGACGCTCTCCGCCTTGACCCCGGGCGCGTGCCGCCACGCCTCCTCCGCGGTGAACGTGAGGATCGGCGCCATGAGGCGAGCGAGCGCGCTGAAGATGTCGTAGCACGCCGTCTGGGCCGCCCGCCGTCGTGGGTCGTCGGCGGCCGAGGTGTAGAGGCGGTCCTTGATGATGTCCAGGTATTGCGCCGAGAGGTCCACGGCACAAAAGTTGTGGACCGCGTGGAACACGGTGTGGAACTCGTACGTTTCGTAGGCGCGGGTCACGCGGCCGACGAGCCGGCCGAGGCGGTCGAGGATCCACCGGTCGGTCTCGTCGAGCCGCGCGGACGACTGGCGGTCGCGCGCCGGGTCGAAGTCCGAGAGGTTGCCCAGCAGGAACCGAAAGGTGTTGCGAATGCGTCGGTAAGCGTCGGCCAGGCGGTCCAGGATCTCGGTCGAGACGCGGATGTCCTCGGTGTAGTCCTCTGCCGCCACCCAGAGACGCAAGACCTCGGCACCGTATTTCGGGATCAGGTCCTCGGGGGCGACGGTGTTGCCGACAGACTTCGACATCTTTCGCCCCTCACCGTCGACGACGAACCCGCACGTCAGCACCGACTTGTAGGGTGGGGCACCGCGCGTCGCGATCGCCTCCAGCAGCGAGGAGTGGAACCAGCCGCGATGCTGGTCCGAGCCCTCGAGGTAGAGCTCCGCCGGCCACCGGAGCTCCGGTCGCGTCTCGAGCACCGCCGCGTGGCTGCAGCCCGAGTCGAACCAGACGTCGAGCGTGTCGGTCCCCTTGCGGAAGGCGGTGCCTCCGCACCGGCGGCAGCGGGCGCCCGGCGGGAGCAGCTCCGCGTCGCTCCGCAGGTACCACTCCTCGATCCCACGGCCCGCGCCGAAGAGCCGCGCCACGTGCTCGATGACGGCCTGCTCGAGCAAGAGCGCCTCGCAGCCGGCGCAGTAGAACGCCACGATCGGCACGCCCCAGACCCGCTGCCGGGAGAGCGTCCAGTCCGGGCGGTGCGCCACCATGTTGAAGATGCGCTCCTCGCCCCAGGGAGGGATCCAGCGCACGTCGCGCCGGATGGCCTCCAGCGTCCGCGCCCGCAGCCCTTGCTGGTCCAACGCGACGAACCACTGCTCGGTGGCGCGGAACAGCGTCGGGTTCTTGCACCGCCAGCAGTGCGGGTATGTGTGGTAGAGCGCACGCTCGGCGACGAGCATCCCGCTCGACCGGAGGTGCTCCACGATCCTTGGATTCGCCTCCCAGACGGTGAGCCCCGCGAAGTGCTCCACCTCCGGGACGAACCGCCCGTCGTCGTCCACCGGGTTGTAGATCTTGAGCCCGAGCGACTTACCGAGCTCGTAGTCCTCCTCGCCGTGGCCGGGCGCGATGTGGACGAGGCCCGTCCCGGTGTCCATCGCCACGAACGGCGCGGCGGTCACCCTGCCGGTGCGCTCGATCCATGGGTGGCGGAACTCGAGCCCGACGAGCGCTCGGCCGGGCACGCGGGCCAGGCTCCGCGGCGATCCGAGCCCGGCGATCGACGCAAAGGCATCGGCGAGCCTGGCGGCGACGACGAGCGTCTCCCCGTTCCCCTCGAGCGCGACGTACTCCTCGTCGGGGTGCAGGGCGATGGCGAGGTTGGCCGGCAACGTCCACGGGGTCGTCGTCCAGATCACGAGCGACGGCTTCGGCGCCGAGGGCGCTTGCGGCAGCGCGCCGACGAGCGGGAACCGCACGTACACCGACAGCGTGCGCTGGTCCTCGTACTCGACCTCGGCCTGAGCGAGGGCCGTCTTGCAGTACATGCACCAGTGGACCGGCTTCAGCCCCTTGTAGACGAGCCCGCGGCCCACGAGCCGCCCGAACTCCCGCGCGATCACCGCCTCGTAGGCGGGTGCCATCGTCATGTACGGATCGTCCCAGTCGCCGAAGACGCCCAGCCGCTTGAACTCCTCTCGCTGGATATCGACGAACTTCAGTGCGTATTCGCGGCACCTGCGGATCTTCTCGATCGGGCTCATGGCCTGACGAACGTCCACGCCCGGCCGATCCAGCCCGAGCTCCTTGTCCACCTCGTGCTCGATCGGCAGGCCGTGACAGTCGAAGCCCGGCACGTACACCGCGTTCGACCCGAGCATCGTGCGGGACTTCACCACGATGTCCTTGAGCACCTTGTTGAGCACGGTGCCCATGTGGATGTGGCCGTTCGCGTAGGGCGGGCCGTCGTGCAGGATCCAAAGCGGCCGATCGACGTTGGCGTGGCGGAGGCGCTTGTAGATCCCGAACTGCTCCCACCAGGCGAGCATCTTGGGCTCGCTCTCCGCGAGGTTGGCCTTCATGGGGAAGGCCGTTTTCGGCAGGTTCAGCGTAGCTTTGTAATCCATGGCCAGGTCACGAATGGTACCACGCGGCCTCGAGGGCCGGGCTTACGGGGTCTTCGGGGCGAGGGTGACGATGCCGGTGTCGGAGTCGATCGAGACCTTGAACTGGTCGAGGAAGTCCCGACCGAGGAGACCGTCCACGGTTCGCTCCTCGATGTCATGCGCGATCACAACGAGCTCGCTGACCCTCGCGCCGCCGACCTCGAGGGAGTCGAGCGCCGCCCCCTGCACGCTCGCGGTCCCCGTCGCCCCGCGGATCTGGCCCGGCGGCCCCTGCGTCAGCGGCACCCCGGCCGTCTCCAGCACGCGCGGACTGATGACGGTCCTGTCCGCGCCCGTGTCGAGGATCAACTTCGCCGAGGTGCGGCCGTTGAGGGTCGCGTCGACGATGATCGGCTGTCCCTTCGTGAACTTGATCTCCGCGCCCGGGCCTGACGCACCGGGCGCGTTCGCTGACATCGGCGCGTTCCGGAGCTCGAGAGGCGCCACCTTCGCCCGGTACCGCTCGGGCACGCGGTCGATACCGTCGGCGTAGTGGGGCACGCCGCGCTCGTCCACCCAGCGATAGATCTGGGCGTCGGCGGGTGCGGAGGAAGCCACGAGCAAGAGCGCCACGACGAGCGCTGGGACCAGAATCATTGGGCGCATCATACCGTACACGGGATCGAAAGCGGGAGGCCCGCCGTTGCTGGCAAAACGAGCGCGGGGGGAGCGGGCAGCCGGAGGGGATTACGACGCCTTCTTCTCTTCTTCCTTCTTGGCGGCGGCGGTCGCGTCGTCCTTCGACGCTTCGCTGATGCCTTTCTTGAATTCCTTGACGCTCGATCCCAGCGATCGTGCCAGATCCGGCAGCCGGTTGGCGCCGAAGAGGATCAGCACGATCACGAGGATGATCAACAGCTCCTGATAACCCAGCCCAAACATGACGGACTCCTTTCCGGCGCCTCCACCATACTCCGCCCCTACGCGCCCCGCAAGACCCGCTTCTCGCCCGTCCGGACGGTCACGCGACGTGCGTCCAGGTGCTCGAGGAGCGGGATGGCGTACTTCCTGGAGATCCCCAGGAGGTCCTTGATGTCCCCCGGCCCGATCTCCTTCCGCTCGCGCAAGAGCGCGACGACCTTGTTCTGGATCGTGTCGAGCGCCGCGGCGTGGAAGTAGAGAGACTCCTTCACCCGGACGAGCTTCCTGCCTTCGACGAGGAACTGGAAGAGTTCGTGCTCGTCGCCGCCGCTCACGCCGGCGCGGCCAAGCGCCTCCTCGGGGCTCGGCGGCGACGCCGCGGCCTGGAGGAACTCCTGCTCGATGCGATCCACGACGCGCTGCTGCTCCGGCGTCAGGCGCACCTGGTGAGACGCCCGCCGGACCTTGTCCCGGTCGCTCGCGACGACGCCCTCGGTCTCCAGTGCGGTGAGGAGCGTCGCAAACACCCGCTCGTCGGCGCCACCCGCCCGCACGCGCAGCTCCTCGCGCGACATCCCGGGTTTGAGCGGGTTGGCGCGGTGGTAGGCCTCCAGCGCCGCGAGGGCGAGCGCTCGAAGGCGCGCCGAGCTCTCGGGATGGAGGTACCACTCGCGATCGACGACGAGCACCCGGCCCTGCGCCACGAGGCGCTCGAGCAGGCCGCGGAGCTTCTCGGGCCCGAACGGCACGCGCCCGAGCAGGGTCGCGAGCCGCGCGCCCGAGGCGCCGACGTGGCGCACGTGCTCCTCGACGATCACCTCCGGACTCCCTGTCTGCAAGAGCGCGAGGTGCGCCACGAGCGCGGGCGCCTTGCGCTTGAAGCGCGGCGGATCCACGTCGAGGATCGTTCCACCCCCGATCGTCACGATCGGCGAGTACGAGCGCACGACGAACCGGTCGCCGGGGAGCGCGACGAGCGGCGCCTCCAGACGGAAGCGCGCGGCGGCCGTCTGGCCCGGCTCGAGCTCGGCCGTGTCCAGGAGGAGGACGCGCGCCATGATCTCGCTCGTCCCGACGTGGAAGCGCACCCGGGTGCGTGATCTGACCGGGCGCGGGGCGTCCGCGAGGAGCTCGAGCGTGCCATCCACGAGCGACGAGGCGACGAGTGTCCCCGCGAGACCGACGACGTCGCCGCGCTCGACCGCCGCCCGCTCTACGCCCTGCAGGTTGATGGCGGTGCGCTGGCCGGCGAGCGCCTCCGGCACCGGATGGCCGTGCGTCTGCAGGCCCCGGATCTTCGCCTCCACGCCCTTGGGGTAGACCTGGACGCGGTCGTCCACCGCGAGCCGGCCCGCCGTGAGCGTCCCGGTGACGACCGTGCCGAAGCCGCGCACGGTGAACACGCGGTCGATCGGCAGGCGCGGGAGCTGGTCCAGGCCGCGTGCCGCGACCGTCTCGGCGAGGGTACGGAGCGCCGCGCGAAGCTCCGACAGCCCCTCACCCGTCTTCGCCGAGACGGCGAGGCGCGGCGCCCCCTCGAGGAACGTCCCACGGACGAGCGCCGTGACGTCGTCCTTCACGAGCTCGAGCCAGTCGCGCTCGACGAGATCGGTCTTGGTCAGCACGACGAGGCCGCGCTTGATGTGCAGGAGCGAGCAGATCGCGAGGTGCTCGCGCGTCTGCGGCATCACGCCCTCGTCGGCGGCGACGACGAGCATCGCCAGGTCGATGCCGCCGACGCCGGCGAGCATGTTCTTGACGAAGCGCTCATGTCCAGGAACGTCGACGATCTCGATGACGGGGCCCGGGGGGTCCTCGAGGAAGGCGAACCCGAGGTCGATGGTGATCCCCCGCGCCTTCTCCTCGGGCAGGCGGTCGGTGTCGATGCCGGTGAGCGCCTTCACCAGCGAGGTCTTGCCGTGGTCGATGTGGCCCGCCGTGCCGACCACGACGTGCTTAGCCACGGTCGGGCTCGGCCGCCGCCGAGACTGCCCGCGCGAGGCCGGCGACCTGGTGCGGCAGGACCGTCCGGCAGTCGAGAAGCAGGCGGTCGTCCACGATCCGGCCGATCACGGGCGGGTCGCCCACCCGGAGGCGCCTGTCGAGGCTCATCGCGTCGGATGCGTCGCGGCCGAGCGCCACCACCGCGGTTGGCAGTTCCACGGTCGGCAGGGCGCCGCCGCCGACCTGCGCGCGGTCGTCCACGACGCGCGCCGCGAGGCGCGTACGCGTCGCGGGCGCCAGACGCCGGAGCACCGCACGCGCGCGGCTCCGGACCCGGGCGAGCGGCTCGGTGAGGAGCCTGAGCGTCGGGACCGTCTCCAGCGCGGTAGAGGCCTCGTAGGCGTAGAGCGTGGCCTCCAGCCCGGCGAGCGTCAACTTGTCGATGCGGAGCGCCCGGTTCCAGGGGTTCTTCTTGAGGCGTCCGACGACCGCCCGACCGCCGACGACGATCCCGGCCTGGGGCCCGCCGAGGAGCTTGTCGCCCGAGAAGGACACGAGGTCCACGCCGGCGGCGACCGTCTCCGGTACCGTCGGCTCGTACGGGAAGCCGTACGGGCGCAGGTCCACCAGCGAGCCGGAGCCGAGGTCCTCCATCACCGGGATCCCGCGCGCGCGGCCGAGCTCGACGAGCTCGCGCGAGGACACTTCGGCGGTGAAGCCCACCACGCGGTAGTTCGAGGCGTGGACCTTGAGGAGGAGCGCCGTGTTCGGCGTGATCGCCTCGGCGTAGTCCCGGAGATGCGTCCGGTTTGTCGTGCCGACCTCCCTGAGTACTGCCCCGCTTCGGAGCATGATGTCGGGGATCCGGAACTCACCACCGATCTCGATGAGCTCGCCGCGCGAGACGACGACCTCGCGGCCGTGGGCGAGCGTCTCGAGCGCCAGGAGGACGGCGGCGGCGTTGTTGTTGACGACGAGCGCGTCCTCCGCGCCGGTGAGGCGGGTGAGCAGCCCCTCCACGTGACTGTAGCGTGAGCCCCGCTCTTTGGTCGCGAGGTCCAACTCGAGGTTCGCGTAGGCGGCGCCGACGGCCGCGAGCCGCTCGAGGGCCAGCGGGCTCATGAGCGCGCGCCCCAGGTTCGTGTGGAGCACGACTCCGGTCGCGTTGATCACGGGGCGGAGGGAGAAGACTCCGGCGCGTTGCGCGCGGTCGACCACGCGCGCCGCGAGCGCGTCGGCACCGGCGGGCGCGCCGCGCCCGTCGAGCACGCGCTTCCGCTCGGCGTCGAGAAGCTCGCGCACGAGCGCCGTCAGGCGGCCACGCGGCAACGTGCGAAGCTCCGGCCGGTCCGCGAGACGCCGGAGCAGCTGGTCCACCGAGGGCAGGCTGCGGAGCGTGGTCGCGCGGTCAGCGCTCATCGAGCGCGGCCTCGACCCGCTTCCGGAGGCGCGCGACGACCTCCTGGGTCTCGTGGCGCCACGCCTGGGACGTCCACTTGCCGTCGCCCGCCTGGCGGCCGCGGCGCACGGCGTCCTCGACGAGCCCCGCCCACAGCTCGTCGAGGTCGGCGCGCGACAGGCCCTGGCCGCGGAGCGCGCGCGCCCACTCCTCGGCGAGACCATCGATGAGCCGGTCGCGCTCGGCGGCGAGACGCCGCGCCTTCCGGATGAGATCGGCCAGCCGCGAGGGCATCGCCTAGTGCCGCACGAGCTCCCGGACGGTGTCGAGGAGGTTCGCCTCGAACCGTCCGGTCGACGCGCACTGGTAGACGGGTGTGGGACGGAGCTTGCCGCTTCCGCCCTTCCGGTACATGTGGGTGCGCATCCTCGAGTTGATCTGGACGTTCGTGTGAACGCCGTCGGGCTCGACGAAGAGCGTGAAGGACACGAGGGCCTCGCCCTCGAGGAGGTCGTCGCCTATCCGGCCACAGTCGGCATAGACGCCGATCGGCGCGACGAAGTCGTCGGACGCGATGACGCCGGAGTCGCGCGCGATCGCCCGGAGCGCCACGTTCTCCTTCGCCAGCGCGTGCACGATCGCCGCCCACGCGGCGTCGTAGCCGGCGGCGATCGCGTCGCGGTGCGGCGGCGGTGCGAGCGGCGAGACGTAGGGGCGCGCGCAGGCCGCGAGCAGCAGCGCCACGGCCACGACGGCGGCGCGGCCGACGCTACTTGTGGTGGTCGATCCCACGGTAGGCCTCGACGAACCGCACGATCCGCTTCTCGTCGAACTCCTCGAACGCGTCGATGCGCGCCCACGCGGTCAGCGCGATCCGGCTCTTCATCGGCGGGTACGGTGCAAGGATCACGTGCCGATCGTACCGCCGCACGATCGCGCGGAGCCGCTCGACCAGGTCCGGGCACTCGCAGTTGTACTGGATGAGCACGCCGCCGTCCTCGAGGTTGTGCACCTGGAGCGGCGGCGGGATCGGGCGCGTGTGCACGCCCCACGGCGCGATGTACGGCAGGTGCGGGCCCGAGGTGGGCGGGTCGGAGTTGTAGGCCTCGTGCGGGGCGTCCGCCGCGGCGATGTGGAGGTTCCCCTGATCGGGCATCGCGACACCAGGCAGGTTCGCGGCGGCTCGGTAGGCGAAGTAGCCGACCCCAACGGCGACGACGACCGCCGTCGTCGTCGCGAGAATGAGTCGCTGCCGGCGCGAGATCCGTCGGCGCGGGCGCGGCTGCCGGTCGTGTCTAGCCATAGTCTCCTGGCGGAAGCGTATGGGAGTCGAACCCATCGACCGTTTGTCTAGAACGGTCCACCGGATTTGAAGTCCGGGAGGCCCACCGGGTTCCTAGACGCTTCCGGTGCTCGAAGTACGCTTCATTTAAGCGCTACGAGTGTACCACCGGCGGTGGGATTCACCCCGGACCCGAGGGGAATTCGTCCCCCCGCGGCGCCGCTCCCCTTGCGAACGCGCAAGGGCCCGGCTTATGGTTGACGCGTCGTGCTGCGGATGCTGACGGCGATCTCCTATCCGGTCCTGATCTACGCCGGCCTCACCCTCGTCCGCCCGCGGACCCTCGCCATCATTCTGGCGGTCCTCCTACTCGCGCACGGCGTCGCGACTTGGCGCCAGCGCGGCCTGGCTCAGGTGTCGCGGCTGGTCCTGCTCCCTGTCGTCGTCGTGCTGCTCCTGGCGGCGCTCTTCAACCAGGGACAGTTCTTCCTCCTCGTGCCGGTGCTGATCAACCTCGTGCTGCTGACCGCCTTCGGACGCACGCTCCTCTGGGGGCCCCCGATGGTCGAGACCTTCGCCCGGCTACGCGGACGCGAGCTCCCGGACGAGGAGGTCGTCTACTGCCGCGTCGTCACCGCCCTCTGGTGTCTATTCTTCGCGCTCAACGGGGGGGTCACCCTGTGGCTCGCGCTGGGCGCGACGCTGGCGTGGTGGACGTTCTACACGGGGGTCGTCTCCTACGCGCTGCTCGGGATCCTCTTCGCGGCCGAGCTGGTCTATCGCTATTGGCGGTTCCGACCCTACGATGGGTCGTTGACGGACCCTCTCTTCCGCGGGATCTTTCCGCCTCGAGAACAGGGATGAGGTCGGAGACGCCGGACGATCGCGACCCGCGCAGGCTGTCGCCGCACCCTGTCCTCACCGCCTACTATCGGGACGAGGCCGAGCGCCGGCGGTTCCTGACGCGTCTCTTCGACGACACCGCCCCACAGTACGACCGCATCACCGATCTCATGTCGTGCGGCTCGGGCGCGTGGTACCGCCGCTACGCGCTCCGACGCGCGGGGCTCACGGAAGGGATGACGGTCCTCGACGTCGCCGTGGGAACGGGTGCGTTCGCCAGCGCGGCCGCGACCATCGTGGGGCCGTCGGGCGTCGTCGTGGGCGTCGACCCCAGCACGGGGATGCTGGCTCAAGCGGGGAAGAAGCTCGGGATCCGCCTCAGCCAGGGCGTGGCGGAGGCGCTTCCGTTCCGCGACGGACACTTCGACTTCTCGACCATGGGATACGCGGTTCGCCACGTCGCGGATCTCCGGCGCGTGTTCGCCGAGCACTTCCGCGTGCTGCGGCGCGGAGGCACGCTCCTCATCGCGGACTTCTCGCGTCCGCGCTCGTGGATCGGTCTCGGCCTCGCCCGCTTCTACCTCGGCGTCGTCGTCTCCTGGATGGCCCGCCTCGGCCCCGGCAGCAAGGAGGCGCAGCTCCTCGTGCGGTACTGTTGGGACACCCTCGAGCACCTCGGCACCCCCGAGACGATCGTGACCACGATGACGAGCTGCGGCTTCGTGAACATCCGACGCGTCGGTTGGTTCGGGATCCTGAGCGAGTACATCGGCCGGAAGCCCTGAGCGGTGGCACACGAGGACCACGTCGTGACGGAAGACGACCTGCTCGAGGGGATCTACGTCGAGCACCACCGCCGTGACCAGACGGGCGGGAAGCGGATCGGACAGGCGTTCCTCGAGACGGAACGGGCCGGGCTCTTCGGCCGGTGGATCGGGCGCGGCAAGGACCTGCTTGATCTGGGATGCCGAGACGGAACCCTCACCCGCCACTTCCGGGAGGGAAACCGGGTCGTCGGCGCCGACATCGACCGGCGGGCGCTGGAGGCAGCGCGCACGCAGTACGGGATCGAGGTCCAGCGGGTCAATCTCAACGCGCCGCTTCCGTTTTCGGATGCGCGGTTCGACGCCGTCGTGCTCGCGGAGACCCTCGAGCACCTTCCGTATCCCCGCATCACGCTCGGCGAGGTCAAGCGCGTCCTCCGGCCTCGGGGACTCTTCGTGGGCAACGTGCCGCTCTTCTACCATCTCCACGGGCGCTGGCGCGTCCTGCGTGGCAAGCGCCTCGACAGCGATCCCACCCACTGCCAGTACTTCTCGTACGATTCGCTGCGCGAGCTGCTCGAAGGCTTCTTCACGATCGAAGAGGTCGTCCCGCTCAAGGGACGGCTCGCCCGGTACTCGATGCGCCTGTTCGCCCGCAACGTCGCGTTCCGCTGCCGGACGTCCTAGGGCCCCCGTGCTCCTGACGGATCGAGGGCGCCCTGACCCTCAACCGGTCCCGCCGTCTCCCCCCTGGCTCCGGGGACGCTCGGTCCGGCGACTCGCCCAACGTGTGTATCGGCGGGTCTGCGAGGACGAGATTCTCGACCGGGCGGCGGGGCTCTCGTACTATTTCTTGTTCGCGCTCCTGCCCACCCTGCTGTTCTTGACCGCCCTGGTCGGACTCTTGCCGCTCCCCGATCTGATGAGTCAGCTCCTCGAGTACGCCGATCGCATGCTGCCGGGCGACGCGGCGTCGCTCCTCAGGAAGACGCTCGCGGAGGTCGTGAGCGGCGCGAGCGGCGGCCTGCTCTCGATCGGCGTGTTCGCCGCGCTGTGGGTGGCGTCGAGCGGGATGCTGTCCATCATGACCGCCCTGAACGTGGCCTCTCGCGTGAGCGCGCGACGTTCCTGGTGGGAGTCCCGGCTGGTCGCCGTCGGGCTCACGATCGGGTTCTCGCTGTTCACGCTGACGGCGCTGCTGCTGCTCGTTTTCGGAGGCCGCATCGGTGAGGCCGTGGCGACGCGGGTCGGTCTGGGACCGGTCTTCACGCTCGCGTGGGCGCTGCTCCAGTGGCCGGTCGCGATCGTCCTGGCCCTCACGGGTCTCACGCTCGTCTACCATCTCGCACCCGCGACGGGACGGCGCTGGCACTGGATCACCCTGGGATCGACCTTCGCCCTCGTGGCGTGGCTGGTGATGTCCTCCGTGCTCAGGCTCTACGTGACCGAGTTCGTGAACTACAACGCCACCTACGGTTCGATCGGCAGCGTCATTCTCTTGATGCTCTGGCTCTACGCGAGCGGCGTCGCGCTGCTCGTCGGGGCCGAGATCGACTCTGTGCTCGACGAAGCGGACGGCGAGTGCGCCGCGGCCCGGCCCGCGCCTCCGCCGACGCCTCCCGCCAGCGGCGGGAAGATCGCGACGACGTCGCCCGGGGCGAGCGGACGGCCGGGCGACGCGTCCTGACCGTTGACGAGCACGACGCGCGCGAGGTCGACGGGAATCCCCAGGCGCCGCGCGACGTCGTCGACCGTCGTCCCTTCCGGGACGTCGAGCGTCGTCGCGCCCTGCGGGTCCGGAGCGGGCAGATACGCGAGGAAGGCCGCGAAGAGCTTGACTTCGACCTTCAGCGGAGTTGAGCGATCCGCAGCCGATCCCCCGGCCGGATCGGGTCCCGGCTCTCGAGGCGGTTCCAACGGAGCACCTCGGCGACCGACAGTCCGTACAGCCTGGCGATCGAGCTCACCGTTTCCTGCGGCCGGACGACGTGGATCTCGCGCGCGGCCGCCGCGCGGCGCGGCGCTTTCGCCGTGGCGACCGAGCGCCGAGGCGCCAGCGCCGCCAGCACGCCGTCGCGGGTGCCGGACGGGATGCTGACCTCCCATCGCGTGCCCGGTGGCGTGATCCCTCGCACGAGCGTCGAATTCAGGCCCCGCAGCATCTCGAGCGAGAGCCCGGCGCCCGTGGACAGGCGACGGAGATCCGTCGAGGGAGGGACCGAGACGCGCTCGGTGTCGTCCCACGCGTCGCCGCCGACCGCGAAGCCGTACTGATCCGGGTCGCGACCGATGAGCGTCGCCGCCTGGATGGCGGGAACGAACTCGCGGGTCTCGCGTTGCAGATGCGTCGTACGCGTGAGATCCCAGAAGTCCGACGAGCCCGTCACGCGGATCGCCCGGATCACCGCCACCTCGCCGGCGTTGTACGCGGCCTGCGCGAGCTCCCACGAGCCGAACTGGCGGTACAGATCGCGCAGGTACGCCGCGGCGGCGACGGTGGACTTCTCGGGATCGAGCCGCTCGTCCACCCACCGGTCGACACGCAGACCGTAGCGGCGCGCGGTGGGAGCCATGAACTGCCAGAGCCCCTTCGCGCCAACGCGGGAGACGGCGCGTGGGTTGAAGCCGCTCTCGATCATGGCCGTGAACGCGAGATCCGTCGGCAACCCCTGACTCCGGAAAATCTCCCGGATCATCGCGAGGTAGCGCCCGGAGCGCCCCATCCACATCTCGACGACCTCGCGCCGGCTGCCGGTGAAGCGATCGAGGAAGTACCGAACGTCGTCGTTCAGCGCCACCGAATAGTCGGGGAACTCGGCTCGGAGCCGCGCCACGGCATTGAGGCGGGCCGACTCGGCGAGCGCGTCCGCCCACGGGTCCATCTCGGCGACCTCGCCCGAGTCCTCCGCCGACTGGCTTTTTCCCGAATCCACTTGAGGGCCCGGCATGGCGACCGTTTCCGGCGAAGTCGGCGCGGGCGGGAAGGGTTCGGCGGCAACGGGAGCAACGACACCGATCACCGGAATGCCCACGAGACCCGCCGTGAGCAGGAGCACGATGAGTCGAGTCGTCATGGAAGTTCGCTCTTGGTAGCACAGGCCCGCGGCCGGGGTCAACTTTTCCGGCCCCGCCCCACGGAGTTGGCGTCGAATTCGGCGCATCGAGAAGCCTCCTTGTGGCATCGCCGCGAGTAGGAGTGCAAGTCGGTCGCCAATTCCGGATTGCCCCGGCATCTCGCGCGCCGCGTCGTGCTGGCAGTGCGCGTCATTCCCCTGAAAACGTTGCTCGATATTTCTCGTTGACGCCGAGGAACCGCCACCATCCGGCTCTGCCCGGAAGCCACGCGGGCAGCAGCCTGGCTGAGAGCGGCGGTCAATTTCTTTCAGGCATGCACCGCTTCAGGCCGGTGCATCGGAATTTACGGAAGGGAGGGCGGCGACAGCGCACAGCCCGTTCTTTCTGATAGATTTCATCGATACATGGACGGAGAATAAGGACGGATCGCCGCTCGTCGTACGCCCGGAAGTGGTTCTTTAATCCTTTTTGTGGAGGAGGAACCGTTGTGAAGAAGCTACTGGCTCTCGTTGTCGCACTCGTGTTCGCCGCTGGCTCCGCCGGGGTCGCCTTGGCGCAGACCCCGACACCAGACACAAAGGCCGACAAGCCGGGGGCGATGAAGAAGACGCCGCTCAGGAACGCCAACGGCACGGTGAAGGCGGCGTCGGCCGACAGCATCGTGGTGGCTGGCAAGGCGAGGAACAAGGAGGTCGAGTGGACGTTTGCCGTCGACCCGAAGACCTCGATTCGACGGGGCGGCAAGTCGATCACGGCTGCCGACCTCAAGCCGGGTGACTCGGTCCACGTCCGCTACACGAACATGGACGGTAAGGCCGTGGCCCAATCGATCATGGCGAAGGGCGGCGGGATGAAGAAGGAAGCCAAGAGCGAGAAGAAGTAGCGCTCGCCCGCTGGACGCCGGCCTACGGGCCGGCGTCCAGCGCGCGCTCCTCCTCGATGCCCGTAAACCAGACGTTTCGATCCATGAGCTCCACCTCTTCCGTCCGGCCCGCAGAGACCGTGAGTGCCCGCACCCAGACCGATACCACGTTGAAGCCCCGCAGTCGAAGGGCGGGGGCGTACGTTTCGCGCTCCCGCTTCGCGATACGGGGTGAGGCCCTGTCGGTGAAGACCGACCGGGTGGCGATCAGGAGCCAGGCGCCCGCGGGCAGGTCCTCCATCCTGAACCCGCCGGCGGCGTCGACGACGCTCGCTCTGACAAAGTCAGCTGCCCCCGCCTCCCACAGCGCTTTCTCGTAGGCCTCGCGCGCCAGCCGGAGCGCCCGCCCCGACGCACGGTAGGCGCTGGCCGAGTCTCGCGCGTGCGTCCGGATCTCCTCGAGCCGCGCCAGCAGCGCGGACGAATGCGGGACGAGCGTCACCACGGTGCCGACGAGGGGCCGCTCGATGTCGCCCGGCCTTCGGCGCTCCTCCCGCGCATGGCCCGTGACGGTCCCGACCGCCTCCAAGGAGGCGGCCTGGCGATACGCGTCGACCCGCACGTCGGCGACGGACCCCGCCGCGACGCTTCCGAGCGCCACCACCGCTGCGAGCGCGCACGCGATCACGGCCGCGCCTCCGCGGCGGGTCGTGTGCGCCAGCGATTGTGCGCCCAGAGCCACTGCTCGGGTACCTCGCTGATCGCGGCCTCGATCGCCGCCGTGCAGCGCATGGTCAGTTCGACGACGGCACGCTCGACGTCATTCACCGCGGGAGGGTCGAGTGGCGGGTGGATGGTGACGCGGTGGTGTCGGCCTTCGCGGCGGATGAAGATCGGAACGACCGGCGTCCGCGTGCGGACGGCCAGGACCGCGAGGCTCTTGGACGTCGACGCCGTGCGCCCAAAGAAGGGCACGAACACGCCCTCGTGCCGGGCCGCATTCTGGTCGAGCAGGATCGCCACCATGCGCCCGGCGGCGAGGGCGCGAAGCACCGGCCGGAGCGCGCCGCGTTTGTCGATCAGCTCGACGCCCGACTTCCGCCTGAGTCGGCCCGCAAGCATGTTCAGTGACGCAGAATCGAGCGGGCGCACGACGATCGAGAGCGGGTATCCCGCCAGCCGGTGGGCGGCGGCGAGGAGCTCCCAGTTGCCGAGGTGCGCCGTGAGAACGAGCGCCCGGCCGTGAGCCGCCATGACGCCGCGCAGGTGCTCGAGGCCCTCGAGGCGGATCGTGGCCAGCGTGCGGTCGAGCGGACGCGCCAGGGTCGCCGCGAGCTCGACGAACAACACGCCGAAGTGCTGGAACGAGCGCCGGCCGATCCGCCGTCGCTCGCTCGCACTCAGCGCGGGAAAGGCGACGGCGAGATTGGCGTGCGCTACCCGCCGCCACGCCGGCAGCGCCACGAACGCGAGATCGCCGAGACGCCGCCCGAGCCAGGCCCCCGCGCCGGCGGGCAGTCGCCCGATGAGGGTGGCGAGCGCCGACAGGATCAGGCCGCCCGCCGCCGGCGCTCCTTGAGGATCTCGACGACGATCGGGATCACCGAGAGGACGATCACCACGATGACCACGATGTGGATGTACTCAGCGATGTTCGGAATCGCTCGGCCCAGCAGGAAGCCCGCCCAGGTCATGCTGGTGACCCATCCCACGCCGCCGGCGATATTGTAGAAGAGGAAGCGACGGTATGGCATTTGGCCGACGCCCGCCACGACCGGCGCAAAGGTGCGGATGATGGGAACGAAGCGCGCGATCACGATCGTCTTGGCCCCGTGGCGCGCGTAGAAGCGACGGGTCCGCTCGACGTGGCGCGGGTTGAAGAGCCACGACTGCTCGCGCGTGAAGAGGCGCGGACCGATCCGGGCGCCGATGGCGTAGCCGACGCTGTCTCCCACGACGGCGGCGACGATCAGGAGCCCGTTGATCCACCAGATGTTGAGCCCGCCCGCCGCGGCGACGAGCCCCGCGGTAATCAGGAGCGAATCGCCGGGCAGGAAGAAGCCGACGAGCAGCCCCGTCTCGGTGAAAACGATCACGACCAGGATCACGTAGCCGCCCCATCGGATCAGGTCGTCGAGGGAATGGGCCCCGGTGACGACCCCGAGGAGAAACTCCACGGAGCGCTTACTTGCCCCGCACGACGGCGCCCACGCGCCGGGTCCCGGCGGCGGGCGCGGGGACCCGGATCCGCATCGCGTAGAACGACCGCCAGACGAAGACGACCGAGACCGCGAAGAAGAGCGCGGCGAGGAAGCGGCTCAGCCCGGCGCCCTGCTCGGCCGTGAGCGTCACCGCGAGCTCCACCGCGAGAAGGCCGAAGAGGGTCGTGAACTTGATGATCGGGTTCATCGCCACCGACGACGTGTCCTTGAACGGGTCGCCCACCGTGTCACCGACGACGGTCGCGGCGTGCAGGGGCGTCCCCTTCTCCTTCAGGTCCACCTCGACGATCTTCTTCGCATTGTCCCAGGCGCCGCCCGCGTTGGCCATGAACACCGCCTGGTAGAGCCCGAAGAGCGCGATCGAGATCAGGTAGCCGATGAAGAAATACGGCTCGAGGAAGGCGAAGGCGAGGGTCGCGAAGAAGACCGTCAGAAAGATGTTGAACATCCCCTTCTGCGCGTACTGGGTGCAGATCTCCACGACCTTCTTGCTGTCGCTGACCGAGGCCTTCGTCACGCCCTCGAGCTTGATGTTGGCCTTGATGAACTCCACTGCGCGGTATGCGCCCGTGGTCACGGCCTGGGTGGCCGCACCCGTGAACCAGTAGATCATCGCGCCACCCGTGATCAACCCGAGCAGGAATGGTGGGTGGAGGAGCGACAGCTTGTCCAGGTTCTGCGTCAGGCCGTGGGTGAGGAGCACGATGATCGAGAAGATCATCGTGGTCGCCCCGACAACCGCCGTCCCGATGAGGACCGGCTTCGCGGTCGCCTTGAACGTGTTCCCCGTGCCGTCGTTCTCCTCGAGGAGGTGCTTCGCGCTCTCGAAGTTCACGTCGACGCCGTGCGCCTTCTTGATTTCCGCCTTGATCCCGGGGATCTGCTCGATGAGCGACAGCTCGAAGACCGACTGGGCGTTGTCGGTCACGGGGCCGTAGGAGTCCACCGCGATCGTCACCGGCCCCATGCCGAGGAACCCGAAGGCGACCAAGCCGAACGCGAAGACCGCCGGCGCCACCATCAGCGCGGCGAGGCCCGCCGTGCTCACGACGTAGGCGAGACCCATCAGGACGACGACCGCCATGCCGAGCCAGTACGCAGAGAAATTCCCCGCCACGAGCCCGGAGAGGATGTCGAGCGACGCCCCACCCTCCCGCGCGGAGGTCACGACCTCCCGCACGTGGCCCGACTCCGTGGACGTGAACACTTTGACCAGCTCAGGGATGATCGCGCCGGCGAGCGTACCGCACGTGATGACGGTCGAGAGTTTCCACCAGAGCGAGCCGTCGCCGAGGTCGCGGACGAGCGCGTACGAGGCGAGGTAGGTGAGCACCACGGAGACGACGGAGGTGATCCAGACGAGCGAGGTGAGCGGTGCCTCGAAGTTCATCCGGGCGGCCGTGGCGTACCGGGCGCGCGCGACGACGTCGTTGATGAGGTAGGAGGCGCCGCTGGCGACGATCATGAGCACGCGCATGACGAAGATCCAGACCAGGAGCTGCACCTGCACGGCCGGCTCTCGTACCGCCAGGAGGATGAACGAGATCAGGGCCACGCCGGTGACGCCGTAGGTCTCGAAGCCGTCCGCGCTCGGACCGACGGAGTCACCCGCGTTGTCACCCGTGCAGTCGGCGATGACGCCGGGGTTCCGCGCGTCGTCCTCTTTGATGTTGAAGACGATCTTCATCAGATCGGAGCCGATGTCCGCGATCTTCGTGAAGATACCGCCGGCGATCCGGAGCGCGGCAGCGCCGAGCGACTCGCCGATCGCGAAGCCGATGAAGCATGGTCCCGCGTAGTCCCCCGGAATGAAGAGCAGGATGCAGAGCATCAGGAACAGCTCGACGCTGATCAGCAGCATCCCGACGCTCATCCCGGCCTTGAGCGGGATCGCGTAGACGGGGAATGCCTTACCCAGGAGACTCGCGAACGCGGTGCGTGAATTGGCGAAGGTGTTGATCCGCATCCCGAACCAGGCGACGCCGTAGCTCCCGCCGATGCCGATCAGGCTGAACAGGAGGATGATCAGGACCTTCACCGCTTCGAACTTCACCAGCACACCGAAGTAGAGGACGATGATGACTCCAATGAACGCCTCGAGGATGAGCAGGAACTTCCCCTGCGTGATCAGGTACGTCTTGCACGTCTCGTAGATCAGCTCGGAGATCTCGCGCATCGAGCCGTGGACGGGCAGGTTCTTGAGCTGAGCGAAGATGACCACCCCGAACCCAAGGCCGAGCGCGCACACCACGAGCCCCCACATCAGGAGCGCGCGCCCGCTCACGCCGCCGAAGGTCACCTGCCCGAGGTCGGGCACTCGCAGGCTCGCCTCGCCGGCACCGCCCGCCGCCAGCGCGGGTGCCACCAGCGAAACGATGGCGAGGACGACGAGTGCCGGGACGATCAGGCGCCGGGCGCAACAACTCCGGAGGCCCATCCGATTCATACGCTGACTCCTTCGGGGTAGGACGTGACGGACGAAACTCTACGCGACGCGTCGAGGGCTGTCAACGCGAAACCGCCCACGCGTGATGACAAAGGCGCGAGTTGACAGGCTTTGTCGGCGGCCAGTACGATGCAGCCACGATGGACGACGAGGCCGTCGCTCGTCGGCCGCGGGAGCGCGGCGTGACGTGCCCGACCTGCCGAGCCAAGACCTCCTGGCAGGGCAATCCGTATCGCCCGTTGTGTTCGCTCACCTGCCGGCTCGTCGACCTCGGCGTATGGCTCGACGAGCGATACCGGATCTCCGCCGAGAATCGGGACGATGTTCCGTAAGACCTCGGGCGCGATCCTCTGCCCCTCCTGCGGCCGCCTGACGAACGCTGACGCGCCGGTGTGCCTCGTGTGCGGCCGGCGCAATCCCGGCATGTGGGGGTTCGGCGGCCCGCTCGGCGCGCTCCTCCGTCGCTGGAACTTCACCAACGCGGTCACCGCGGCGTGCGTCGCGCTGTACGTGATCAGCCTGATCTTCGATCCGCTCGCCGCGCTCCGACCGCGGGGTATCCTCGAAGTCTTTTCGCCGAGCGCCGACGCGCTCTGGGCGCTCGGTGCCGCGGGGGCGATCCCGTGGCACTACGGCCGCTGGTGGACGCTGCTCACCGCGATCTACCTCCACGGCGGGCTTCTCCACATCCTGTTCAACATTCTCTGGATCCGCCAGCTCGGGCCCGCCGTCGAAGAGGTGTACGGGCCGGCTCGGCTCGTCATCATCTTCACGATCTCGGGCGCCGCCGGCTTCGTCGTCTCGAACTCCCTCGGGGTGCCGTTCACGATCGGTGCGTCCGGCTCGATCTTCGGCCTCCTCGGGGCGATCGTCGCCTACGGTAGGAAGCGCGGGGGTGTCTACGGGCGCATGGTCCTGCAGCAGTACGGGCAGTGGGCGCTGATCCTCTTCATCATGGGCTTCTTCATGGCGGGCGTGAACAACTGGGCCCACGCCGGCGGATTCGCAGGCGGCTTCCTCTCTGGGCTCGGTCTCTCCCTCGCCGAGCACCGCGACGAGACGCCGCTCGACAAGCTCCTCGGCGCCGCTCTGATCGCGCTGACCCTCGCGGGCTTCGCGCTCGCCATCTGGACGGCGTTCGCCGGCTGAGCCTCCTCGGGCGCCGAACACACGAACGCCCGGGCCGTGAAACCCGGGCGCCGAATCAGCCGCGTTCGAGCGCGGGCTTCGCCCGCGCAATCTGTTCTTGGGGGAGGGGGAGGTCGAGGGGGGCGCCTCGCCCCCCTCATCTTAAATTAACCCGGCAGCGACCTACTCTCCCACACCGTCGCCAGCGCAGTACCATCGGCCCGGGAGGGCTTAACTTCCGTGTTCGGGATGGGAACGGGTGTGGCCCCTCCGGCATTGCCACCGGGAAGTCGTCCCAGCGCGCATCGCGCGCCGGTCGCCGAATACGGAGATCCTCGAGTGCAGCCAGACGCTGCGTCTCCGATCAAAGAATGGATGAGAACAACGTGGTCAAGCCGCACGGGCGATTAGTACCGGTAAGCTGAACACCTCACGGTGCTTACACCTCCGGCCTATCAACCTCGTAATCTACGAGGGCCCTTCAGGGGGCTTACGCCCCGGGAGGTCTCATCTTCAGGCGGGTTTCGCGCTTAGATGCCTTCAGCGCTTATCCCTGCCGGACAT
>QHSX01000016.1 GCA_003221695.1 Candidatus Rokuibacteriota bacterium | reverse complement strand
GCCCTCTCTCTCCTCCTCGTTTGTGAGGACGACGGACGCGTGTGTGTCGTGCTCGCTGTGCGAGGTTTGTCATCCTTCTCTTCGCGCTGTCAGTGGCGAGTGGCGACTCGCCCGCGCATGATGGTGATGCGATCGGGGCGGCGGCGCCATCTGGGTCACGGCTCTCAACGTCAGCCAAGAAGATCCTCGCGCTCACCGCTCATTCACCTCGTCTCACAGCTGAGCGATCGATCAGCTTGCCCCCTCTTGCAGTCTATGCGGCCCGTCGTGCCGTCATCGGTCCACGCACTTTGGTCGCGTCATAGACAGTCCCATCCCGCCAGATGGCAAACAGGATCCCCGCCAGGCGCCGCGCCAGAGCCACCGCGGCGATGGACCGGCCGCGCCGTCCGGCAATCCGATCCGCCCAGTCGCGCAGCGCGGCCGTCTCGGGTCTCTTGCGCCGGCGCAGAATGCACCACGCGGCCTGGACCAGCAGCCAGCGCATGCGGCCATTCCCCGCCTTGGTGATGTGGCCTCGGCGCTGGGCCTCGCTCGAGCTCCATTCGCAGGGAATCAGCCCCAGATAGGCCTCCACTTGATGCGCGTCCCGGAATCGGGTCACGTCGTCCACGGTGGCCACGAACGCCGTCGCCGTGACCGGCCCCACGCCTGGCACGGTGGTGAGAGGCCGGGTAACCTCGTCGGCCGCGACGATCCGCTCGAGCTCCTCGTCCAGCGCCGCGATCTGTTTATTGAGGGGACCGAGGAGTTCTAACAGCGGCGCGATCACCGTCGTGAGCGTGGGCGGGAGCGCCAGTTCCTTCACCCGCGTGAGAAAGGTCTCAGGCGCTCCGGTGCGGAGGCGCGATCCCTCACGCCGCACGAGCGACTGGATCCGAGTGATCCACGCGGCGCGGGTGCGGACCACGGCCTCGCGGACGGCCAGGCGCGCGCGCAAGTCGCGGCGCTCGGTCGACGTCCGATGGGCGGGGCGATAGGTGCCGGCCTTACCCGCGTGTGCCAGGGCGTGGGCATCTCGGCGGTCTGTCTTCACGCGGCGCGTCCGCTGGGCGTACATCGGCGCGTAGTTCGGGTCGGCCACGATGACCTCGTGGCCAAGGTCTTCGAGGCAACGGGCGACCCACTCACTCTCCGTAGACGCCTCCACGATGATCTTGGCCTTTGGTCGACGGCCGAACACCTCGACCAGGCGATGGCGCTCGGTGCGAATGCGCATGTTGATCAGCTCACCGTCATCCGTGAGGATCGCAATCTGGCTTTCCCTCTTCCCCAGGTCCATGCCAACATGGTCCATGGCTAGCCTCCCCTTGCGGCTTTGACCGCGTTTAAGTTGTGGGGCTCCTGACGCCACCACTCTAGGGGATGGCTAGCCGCTTCATCCTATCTGGGTCGTGCTGTCGAGGCTCTGGAAGAGCTGGCGGAATTCGCTGCAGATGGTGCGGCCAGAGACCGTGGTCGGCTGGCACCGGCAGGGGTTCAGGCACTACTGGGCGTGGAAGAGTCGACGCCGACGCGGTCGGCCCGCGATCAGGACGGAGCTCCGAGATCTGATTCGGCGGATCAGCCGCGCCAATCCTCTGGGGCGCGCCGAGGATCCATGGCGAGCTGCTGAAGCTGGGTCTGGCGGTATCGCAGGCGACGGTTTCGAGGTATATGCTCCGGCCGCGGAGGCCGCCGTCGCAGGCGTGGCGCGCGTTTTTGAAGAACCACGCCAAGGATCTGATCGCGTTGGATTTCTTCACAGTGCCCACGGCGACGTTTCGGGTCCTGTTCGTGCTGGTGGTGCTGAACCACGACCGGCGCCGGCTGGTGCATTTCAATGTCACCGAGCATCCGACCGCGGGTTGGACCGCTCGGCAACTGGTCGAGGCGTGCGGGCTGGAGGAGACCCCACGGAATCTGATCCGGGACCGCGACCAGGTCTATGGAGAGCGATTTTCGCGTCAGGCCAGGACGTTAGACATCCGGGAAGCGGTCATTGCTCCACGCTCGCCCTGGCAAAACGCCTATGCCGAGCGCGTGATTGGATCGATTCGACGGGAATGCCTTGACCATCTCGTGGTGATCGGCGAACGGCATCTGATGGGGATCCTGTCGAAGTACGTCGACTACTACAACGGGACCCGGACACACTTATCGTTGGCCAAGGACGCGCCCGAGCCACGGAGTGTGCAGCCGCCGAGCCAGGGCAGGGTGATGGAGGTGCCACGCGTGGGTGGGCTCCATCACGAATACCTCCGGAGAGCGGCGTGAGCCGATCGGACAAATAAATAGAAGGCACAGGTTAGGACACCCGTGCGATGGGACGGCCGGGGTCACGCTGGCTTTCGCGTGAGCATTGGGGCCGCCTGCGCATCGTAGACCACAGTGCTACGCCCTGACGGGGCTCGTCACATCGAGGGCCGTCAGCGCGAGCACCTTCGCGCACGCCAACATTTCGCTGATCAAGGCGTAGCTCCCGCCGGGTCCCGGCTCGAGGAAGCCGCCACCCGGCCCGTAGTAGACGGACGTGATCCCCGCCGTGCCCCAGAGCCACGAGGCGTCCCCGGCCGAGTAGGACATCGGCAAGAGCGCGCCGATGACCGCCGGCGGGCGACCGGTTACCGCCTGGTGGTGGCGCGCGACCGCCTGCACCACGTCTGCGTTCGTAGGCACGTCCACGGGCTGCATCACGAGGCGGCGCCGGCCCCTGAAATAGGCGGGCGGCGGAATCTCGACCTCGTAGCGGAGCTCGGGGTCCGACGCCCGCAAAGGGTCGAGAGTCCGCCGAATGTCGGCCACGATGCTTTCCACGGTCTGGCCCGGGACGAAGTGGACGTCCACGATGATCGTGCAGAGGTCCGGGACGTAGGGCGGCTCGACGAGCACGTAGCGCTCGCCGCGCCCGCCGATGATGCTGCCGACGTTCAGCCGCGGGAGGGCCGGAAGGGCCGCGTGCGGCGTGTAGCTGAACCGGATCGCCGCCAGCGCCTGCACAACCTTCGTCATCTTCGCGACGGCGCTCACGGTGTGCTCGATCTGGCTGATGTGCCCCGTCACGCCGAAGGTGTGGATGGCCAGGTGCACGATCCCGCCGTGGATCGTGACCAGGTTCCCCAGCCCGTACGGCTCCGGCAGTATCGCCATGTCGGTGCGGGGCCCGTGCTCGGCGAGGTAGCGACTGCCCTCGCCGCCCTGGGTCTCGCCGACGACGCAGGCCAGGACGATGTCCCCCGCGGCGCGGAAGCCGGCCCGCCGGATCGCCTCAACCGCCTCGATCATTGTGGCCACGCCGCCCTTCATGTTCTGGATCCCGTGACCGTAGAGCCGGTCTCCCTCGATCCACGGGTCGAACGGGTCACGGGTCCAGCCTCGCGCCAGCGAATTGATGTCGAGGTGACCGTTCAGCATGAGACTGCGGCCGCCGCCCGTCCCCCGAAGTGTGGCGATCGTCTGGAAGCGGCCCGGCTCCACCTCCTGCAGCTCCACCGCGTAGCCGCGCTCGCGGAAGTACTCGGCCAGGAAGCGGGCGACCGGGGTCTCGTCCGGACAGAAGCTCGGGATCCGGACGAGGCGTTGCGCCAACTCGAGCAGCGCGTCTCGATCGACGGCTGCGAGCACGCGTTCCACCAGCCCGCGGTCCACGTCAGTGGTTCCCGAGCAGATCGAGCACGAGCCCGGCCATCAGCAGGACCCCGGGGCCCTGGCGCGCGAGCTCCCGCGCAACCACGGCGCTGGTCCGGAACTCGGTCCAGCCGGCCTCGGCGTCGCGGTGGAGATCGCGGTGCCAGGCCTGGAGCGCGTCGAGCCGAGCCATCACCGCGTCGTGGAGCGTGCGGAGGGCGCTGTCCGTCACCTAGGAGCCTGTCGGAGAAAAGTTGGTGACCACATGCACGGGCGCCGCTAACCTGCGGTCTATGGTGAAACCGTTCCGCCCGTACGACCTGGACCAGCGTCTGCTGTTGCCGCCGGATCTGCGCGAATGGTTGCCTGACGACCATCTGGCGTTGTTCGTCAGCGACGTAGTGGACGGGCTGGATCT
>QHSX01000047.1 GCA_003221695.1 Candidatus Rokuibacteriota bacterium | reverse complement strand
TTGTAGATCCTTTCGCGGAGTCGGATCGACAGCAGCGACTGGGCACCAGGCCGAGAACGTGAACAAGCGCCGAGCAGTATCGTCGCGCAAGGGGTTACCTCCGATCGCTTGACAAGGGCGGGTCAGTTGCTATATTCAACCCACAGGTTGAATATATGAGCCCGGTTCTCAACCTCGCCTTCGCGGCGCTCTCGGACCCGACGCGCCGAGAGATCGTCCAACAGCTGGCGAAGGGCGCCGCGCGCGTAACCGATCTCGCCCAGCCCTTCGACATGTCGTTCAACGCCGTCTCGAAGCACGTGAAGGTGCTCGAGCGCGCCGGGCTGGTGCGGCGCACGCGGGCAGGCCGCGAGCACCATATCGCCCTCGATCCGGAGCCGATCCGGCGCATCGCGGGCTGGGCCTCCCGCTACGAGCGGTTTTGGAGCGATCGCCTCGACAAGCTGGAGGCATTCCTCAAAGCGAACAGAAAGAGAGATTGACGATGCCTACTGCCGGAACGAGCCCGACCACCCCCCTCCTCCGGATCACGGTCCCCCGGCGGATCGAAGCTTCGCCCGAAGAGGTCTTCGACGCGTGGGCCGAACCCGACCTGTTCAGGCGCTGGTTCGAGCCGCACCGGGCCATTCTCCGCAACGCCGCGGTCGACGAGCTCTGGTATTGGGAGGCGGACCATGCCGGCCGTCTGTGGGCGCACTACTGCCGCTACCTGCGCGTGGAGCGCCCGCGGCTGTTGGAGTTCACGTGGATGTCGGAAGCGACGCGCGGGCTCGAGTCCCGGGTGACCATCGAGGTGACGCCGTCCCGCGGCGCCACCGAGCTGGTGTTGACGCACAACGGGCTCCCCGACGACGAGATGGGCCGCGGCCACGAGGAGGGCTGGAAGCACTTCACCGGCATCCTGGCCGAGAAGATCAAAGGGCTGCGGTGAGGAGCCGGGACCGCGAGAGCGTTTCGGGGCCGAACAACGCGGGTTGCATGCCGAACGATAAGGGGACGGAAGGGAACGAACGGTCAAGGACACCCGCAGGAAGGAGAGAAGAGCGATGACGAAGCACATGACCGGGACACGTAAAGAGTGGCTTGCAGCGCGGCTCGGGCTGCTCGAGGCGGAGAAGGAGCTAACGCGGCGCAGCGACGAGCTGGCGCGGCGGCGGCAGGAGCTGCCGTGGGTGCGGATCGACAAGGAGTATCGATTCCAGACCGACGAGGGGAGCGCCTCGCTGGCAGACCTCTTCCGACGGCGCTCGCAGCTCCTCGTCTACCACTTCATGTTCGGGCCCGACTACACGGCGGGGTGTCCGCACTGCTCGGCGATCGCGGACGGGTTCGACGGGTTCGCCGTGCACCTGGCCAACCACGACGTCATGCTTTGGGCGGTGTCGCGGGCGCCGCTCGCGAAGCTGCAGGCGTACAAGCGGCGGATGGCGTGGACGTTTCCCTGGGCGTGCTCGCTCGGCAGCGACTTCAACTACGACTTCAACGTCTGGTTCAGCGAGGAGCAACAGCGCGAGGGGAGCATCGAATACAACTACCGGCGCGGCGGCCACGCGATGGACGCGACGTCGGTCCCGGAGCCTGTCGCCGAGCTCGCGGCCACCGTCGGAACCGACGCGGCCACGTACACGCGCGAGAGGCCGGGCATGAGCGCGTTCGCGCTCGAGGACGGCGTCGTCTACCACACCTATTCCGCCTATGCGCGCGGACTGGACGGCCTCTGGGGCGTGTACCAGTGGCTCGACCGCGCGCCCAAGGGGCGCAACGAGACGGGCGTCTGGATGCGCCGCCACGACGAGTACAACAAGGGTTGAGCGAAGTCGTGGCGCAACTGCGGGATCGTGAGCTTGGACTCGTCAGCGGGAAAGCTTCTCCGCGCGGACGCCGATGAGGCGGAGCTTGCGGTGCCGGGGATTCTCGCGGTCATCGAGGAAGGGCAAGAGTAGCTCGAGCGCCGCCGCGCACAGGGCCTCCTCGCTCGCCCACGCCTCGAGGCCGGTTCGCGAGCGCGAGAAGGTGATGAAATTCTCGAAGCGGACGGTCACCGTGACCGTCCGGAACGCACGGAAGCCGTGGCCCTCGAGCCGGCTCCACACCGTGCGGGCCAGCGCGCGGGCGCGCTCCAGCACGAACGTCGCGTTGAGGGTGTCGACCTCGAACGTCTCCTGCTCGCCGACGGACTTGCGCTCCCGCTCGTTCGACACCGCGCTCTCCGAGAGACCGCGGGCCTTGGCGAAGAGGTCCTCGCCCCCGCGGCCGAACCATTCCGCGAGCTGCGCCAGGTCGAGCGTCCTGAGATCGGCGACGGTCCGGATGTGACGCTCGTGCAGGAAACGCTCGGTCTTGGGTCCGATCCCCGGAATGACCCGGATCCGCAACGGATCGAGAAACGGCTGGACCTCCTCCGGTCGCACGACCGTGAGCCCGTCGGGCTTCTGAAAATCGGAGGCGATCTTGGCGACGAGCTTGTTGGGGCCTATGCCCACCGAGGCGGTCAGCCCTTCCTGGCTCACGATCTCCGCCTTGAGCCGGCGGGCGCGCTCGACCGCAGCGTCGAAGCTGCCGAGCGACGAGAGCTCGAGATACGCCTCGTCGACGCTGGTCTTCTGGAAGGCGTCGCCGGCGGCGGCGAGGATTGCCATGATCCGCGCCGAGACTTCCCGGTAGAGCGCGTGATCGTCACGGACGAAGATCGTCTCGGGCTCGCCTCGGCGACGCGCGGCCTCCGCCAGGCGCCAGGCTCGCGAGATCGGCAAGGCCGAGCGGATACCGTACCGTCTGGCCGCGTAGCTCGCCGCCGTCACGACGCCTCGGCCGTGGCCCTCCTTCGGGTCGGCACCGACCACGAGCGGCCGGTCTCGTAGCGCAGGATCCCGCTGCGCCTCGACGGCGGCGTAGAAGGCGTCCATGTCCACGTGCGCGACGATCCTCACCGAGCCTCCTGTGGGCGTAAGATTGCACAGGCAGAAAGTTCCTCGCCAACGAAAGCCAGAAACACTTTGAACGAAAGCCTTACAAAACGCATTAGTATTACGTGATTGCGCCCTAGGACGATTTCGCAGAGCGTTGGCCACGCAATGCACAGGAAATGGTACGACCGTGCTCCATAGAGCGACCCCGGAGCGACTGAGCGCGTTCTCCGATGGCGTGTTCGCTGTCCTTATAACAGTGCTGGTTTTGGAACTGCGTCCACCAGAACTCCCCACCTTGAAGGCGCTTCTGTTGCTCTGGCCCACATGGCTAAGCTACGCAGTGAGTTACCTTTTCATCGCCATCGTTTGGACCAATCACCATTACCTTATGCGCTATGCCACAGAGGCGACCTCTCGCCTCTTGTGGTTCAATTTCGCGCATCTGTTTTCTATGTCACTGCTTCCGCTCTCGACCGCTTGGATGGCCGTGAGCGAACTGGCGCCGCAGCCGGTTGCCTTCTATGCGGCGGTTTTCTTCCTCGTAAACGCGACTTACATCTGTTTGATTTGGGAGCTTATTGACACAGTTGATGACGTCTCGCGGAGGGTGCGGAGGATTATGCGTTTCCGCTCGATAGCGACGTTATGCCTTTTCGGGGCGGCCGCGGTTGTCGCACTGAAATATCCGCGGGTTGGACTCGGAATTTGTTGTTGTTGCCTGATCGTCTATCTGAAGCCCGATCCGGAGCAACATGCCTGGCGAAATTGTCCGGGATAGCCTGCCAACCTCGGCGTTGAAGAGACGGAGGTGGTCGGTGTCCGCGCGACCCTATAGCCAACGATCCTTGACGCCGTAGACCAAGTAGGCGCCGGCGAGGTACAGGCGCCGGAGCAACGGCAGCGGGAAGCGCGGAAGCCGGGCCGCCGTCAACGGCGTGTCCCGGGGCACGTCCTTGCCAGCGGCGAGATCCGCGGCCAGGCCCCCCGAGTAGGTCGCGATCGAGACGCCATTCCCGAGGTAGGCCAGCGCGTAGACGACGGTCGAGTCCTCATCGGCCGCGCCGACATGCGGCATGAGGTCGTAGGAGAGGCACACGTTGCCGTACCAGAAGTACTCGCCGCCAACACCGGCCAGGACGGGGAACTTGGCCGCCATCTGCGCCTCGAGCCATCGACGCCGGCGGCGGAGCGACGAGGGCGTGTTGACGAGGCCGGCGCGGCCGCCGAAGAGCATGCGGTCGTCGGGCAAGCGGCGCCAATAGAAGAGGAGGTCCCTCGTGTCCGCATAGCACTGCGGTCGGAGGGAGCCGACATCCTGCCACTCGGCGGGCCCGAGCGGCCGCGTCACGATGATGTTGCTCGTCGCCGCCAGGAGCCGGCCGCGGAAGTGGGGATGGAGCCGTTCAGGCGTGTAGCCGTTGGTAGCGACGATCACCCGCCGGGCGCGGACCCTGCCGGTCGGGGTCGCGAGCACGTGGTGGGCTCCGTCCCGCCCCCATGCGACGACGGGCGACCGCTCGTGGACGAGCGCGCCCTGGCGCATGGCGGCCAGCGCCAGCCCGTTGACGTACTTGAGCGGGTGGAGACCGAAGACGTCGCGGAACCAGAGCCCGCCGTGGGCCGAGGGGCCCCGCAGGTGGCCCTCGCGCTCCAGCCGTTCGCGATCGAGGAAGTCGACGCCGTCGTAGCGCAGTGGGCCCCGGTAGAGCGCCAGGCGCGCCTGGAGGTCGGCAACCCGCTCCGGACGGTGGGCGACCTGGACGTAACCGTTGGCGGTCGCATCGCACGCGATTCCCTCGGTCGTGATCAGGTGGCGGACCAGCGCGACTGCTTCCACGCCGATCTCGAGGGCCCGGCGCGTGGCCTCCACGCCCCATTCGGCGATGCGCCTCGCCAGGGGCACCTTACCAAAGGTGATGGAACAGATCCCGCCATTCCGGCCGCTCGCGCCCCAGCCGATCCGGTTGGCCTCGAGCACGAGCGTCTCGATCCCGTGGGTTCCGGCCAGACGGTATGCGGCCGAGAGCCCGGTGTAGCCTCCGCCAATCACCGCCACCTCCACGGTCCGGTCGCCGGGCAGCGGGCGGACGTTATCTGGCCCCGGGCCCACGGTGGCCGCCCAGTACGAGTGGACGTGCCCGGCCGGCGTCAGCGCCGTCGTCATCGGATCGGCCACGCGCGCCACCGCCGCCGCTCGTCCTCGGTCAGCGGAGGTCGGGGTGGGGCGTGGGGATCCACCACTCGTCCCCGCGCGGGGTCGTCACGTATTCGGGCCAGCGGAGGTCGATGGGCGGAACGAAGTTGCGCGGTAGGAGCGGGGCCACCCAGAGACCGCCGCCGACGCCTCCGCCTGTGCGCTCCTCGAACTCCGCCCGAGCCCGGGCGAGATCCTCGGGGCGCGTCAGCAGGTCGATCAGCGTGGCCGCGATGGTCTTGCCAGCGACGAACGTCATGGGGTCGATGCAGCCCGGCACGCCGCCCAGCGCGTTCCGCGCCCACGCGGGGTACTGGTATCCCGGCGCCGGCGGCCGGAGGGTCGGCCGACCGGTGAAGAGCCGCACGGTCGGCGCGTGCCAGGTGTACTCGACGTAGTCGTCGGAGGTGAAGTTGAGCTGCCAGCCGGGGAGGTTGCGGCGGAGCTGGGCCTCGTGCTCCTCGGGGGTCACGAGCCGCTGACTGACGTCGTCGAAGGGGTCCGACATCGGCTGGAGCCCGAGGTTCTTCTGGATCTCCCGCGCGAAGGCACGCGCCTCCTCGCCGGGAACGGGCGGCCCCACGAGCTCCAGGTTGCGGTAAGTCAGATCGGCCAGCACGTGGTTCGCGAGACCGACGCGCGTCTTGGTGACCCAGCGGCTCGAGAGCCGGCATCCCGTGCTCTCGGCCGCGTGCTGCGCGTTCTTCTCGAGCACCCGGGCAATCTGCTCCTGGATCCCGAGCGTCGGCGCGCGCCAGGCGTACTGGATCTGCGCCAGACGCGGCGGGAGATTGTCGGAGGTGCACTGGCCGCCCACCAGGATGAATTCGTTGAGCGTCCAGGTCCCGGCATGGGGGAACATCGCCTCCTTCGTGTATTTCGTCGTGGTGTACATGAGGCACACGGCGTCCAGCGCCGCCGGGCACCGGGCCCCGGCGTGGGCGCGCCCCGGAAAGGGCAGGAGCGACTGGTCGATCCAGGTCTCCGGGTCCAGGCACTCGAAGGTAAAAACCGCGCTCCAGTAGGCGCCGCAATGGGTATCCCAGACGGTCGTGCTTGTCGCGCCTGGATGGTAGGAGATGTAGGCGTCGGCCCCGTCATAGTACCCCTTGGCGGCATGCACGGGCTTCGAGCCGCAGACCTTCTCCGCTGGCTCCCCGAAGAAGCGCAGGGTGCCGCGCAGGCCGTGACGCGCCATGGCGGCCTTGGCCCCCAGCACACCGGCGAGCGCCGCGACACCGAGGGCCGAGTGGGGGTCGGTGTGACCGGGGGCCCAGGGGTGCAGCCCCTCGCGCGGCGCCCGGTACGGAACCGGCTGCTGGGAGTTCTCTGGCACGGCGTCGTACTCGGCGTACGTTCCCAGGACGGGCCGGCCCTCGCCGAACGTCGCCAGGAACGCCGTCGGCATCCCGGCCGAGCCTTCCTCCACCTGGAACCCCTCGGCCCGCAAGAGCTCACAGTAGGCGCGCGCCGATCGATATTCACGGAAGGCCGTCTCGGCGTAGTGCCAGATCTGTTGATGGAACTGGGACAACCGCTTCCGGTTCGCCTCGACCCAGTCGAGCGCGGCCTGCTTCTCGCTGCCGATCGCGATCATGGCAACCTCCTCCTCCGGCTCAGAACCGCCCCGGTGCGCTACTTCAAGATCCAGGCGTCGAAGCGCTTGATCACCTCGGGCCGGTGCTGTGCCCACCACTTGACGTCCGCCAGCAGCATCTTCTCGAAATTCTGCGGCGCGCTCGGGAGCAGGGCGGCACGCTCCGCCGGGATGAACTGGAACGCGTCCTGGTTCGTCGGTCCGTAGTGGATGAGCCGGGTCAAGTGCGCCTGCCGATCAGGACGCATACAGAACGCGACAAACTTCATGGCGCCCTCGAAGTTCTTCGTCCCGCGGGGGATGACCCAGAAGTCGGAGCTGATCGTCCCGTGGTTCCACTCTAGGTCCACCGACACCCCCTCCTCGCGGATCTTCTGGATCCGGCCGCTGTAGGCGATCGCCAGGTTCACCTCCTTGTCGGCGAGCATCTGGATGGGCAGCGCACCCGGCGACCACCACTTCACCACCTGGGGCTTGACGCGGTCGAGACTCGCGAAGGCGCGATCGATGTCGATGGGGTAGATCTTATCGAACGGCACGCCGTCGGCCAGGAGGCCATGCTCCAGCGTCATAAAGAGGCCGCTGACGTTGGCCAGCGTGCGGCCCCCGGGGAACTTCTTCACGTCCCAGAACTCGGGCATGGACCGGGGATGCTTGCCCTTCGGGTACACGTCGGTCCGGAATGAAATGTTCATGGAATAGTAGATCGTGCCCAGCCCGTACCTGTCCCGCTGGGAGGCGTGCACGCCGTTGAGGGCCTTGGGGTCGATCATGTTGTAGTCCAGCGGGTGGAAGTAGTCCCCCTGCGCCTGGAGCTGGTAGACGGTTGCGAGCCCGGTGGTCACCACGTCCCACTCGACGTTGCCGCTGTCCACCATGGCTTTCATCTTGGCTACGTCCGGCTGGGACGTGTCGACCACGCGGATGCCCGTTTCCTTCTCGAAGGGCTTGAAGAACGCCTCGCGTTGCGAATCCTGATAGGAGCCGCCCCAGGAGCAGACGACGATCTGGTGCCTGGCGGCGTGGGCCAGGTGGGGCACGAAGACCCGAGGGGCGAGCGCGCTACCGAGGCTCGCCGCGGTGGCCTTGAGGAAGTCCCGTCGCGAGACGGTTCGCGGGGTGGCTGTGGGAGTCATGGGCTGTCCTCCTTTGCGCGAGGCTCCTGACCGCCGCGGCTCCCCGGGCCGCCCACCAGGCGCTGGGCCTGGCCGCGCAGCACCTCGGCCAGCAGAAGCAGGGCGACCGAGCCGACGATCACCAGGGTCGACACGGCGGCGATAGTCGGATCGATCTCCTGGCGGATCCCGTCCCACATCTGTTTGGGAAGCGTCGCGGTGGTGGGGCTCGAGAGGAACATCGCAATGATGACCTCGTCAAACGACACGATGAAGGCGAAGATCGCGGCGGAGATGACGCCGGGCCGGATGATCGGCAGGGTGACTCGCCAGAAGGTCCGGAGCCGGTTGGCGCCCAAGTTCATGGCTGCGTGTTCCAGGTTGGGGTCCACCCCCTGCAGCGTGGCCGATACGATGACGACCACGACCGGAATGGCGAGCACCGTGTGGGCGAGCGCCAGGCCGGCCAGCGTCCCGGTGAGCTCCCAGCGGGCGAAGAGGAAGTAGATTGCGATGGCCGTGATGATGACCGGGATGATCATGGGCGAGAGCACGAGCCCGTAGAGCAGGCCCCGGCCGCGGAAGCGTCCGCGCGCGAGGCCGAGGGCGGCCAGCGTGCCGAGCCCGGTGGCCAGCACCATGGTCAGCGCCGCTACGCGGACACTCAGCCAGGTGGCGGCGAGCCAGGCCGGGCTCGTGAAGTACTTCTCGTACCACTGGAGCGACCAGCCGGGCGGGGGGAAGGTCAGAAACTTGGCCGAGCTGAAGGAGATGGGGACGATCACGAACATGGGCAGGAGAAGGAAGAGGAGAATCAAGCCCGTCAGCGTGTAGAGGGCGAGCCTCGCGATGTCCCAGTCGCCCGGCCCGGCCCGCCCGTCGCGCCACCCGTTCACCGGCCCTCCACCACGCTGCCCCAGGCCGCGGTCCCCAGGAAGCGCCGGAAGACGATCAGGACGAGCAGGGTCAGCCCGAGCAGCACCACCGCCAGCGCGGACCCGAAGCCCCAGTTGGTGAGGTCGTTGACCTGTCGCTCGATCAGCATCGAGAGCAAGACGTCGCGCGGACCGCCCAGCAGCGCCGGCGTGATGAAGAAGCCCAGGGCCGAGACGAAGACCAGCGCCGCGGCGCTCACCACCCCCAGCAAGCTCAGCGGGAAGAACACGCGGCGAAAGGACTGCCAGCGGTTGGCGCCCAGGTTCTCGGCGGCGCGCAGGAGGTCTCGGTCGATGTTCTTCATCACGCTGTACATGGGTAGGACCGCGAAGGGCAGGAGCACGTGCGTCATGCCCACCAGCACCCCGACGAAGTTGTGCATCAGCCTGAGCGGCTCCTCCACGACGCCCAGCCGGAGGAGCAGCGTGTTCACCAGTCCACCCCGTCCCAGCATCACCATCCAGGCGTACGTCCGCACCAGCACGCTGATCCAGAACGGGACGATAACCAGGATGATGAGCACGCCTGCCAGCCGTCCGGGCACGGTGGCCATGACGTAGGCCAGCGGGTAGCCCAGCGCGAGGCACAGCAGGGTGACCAGGGCCGCCGTCTCGAAGGTGATGCCGAGCACATGGAGGTACGTCGGGTTGGTCACGACCTCGAGGTAGTGCCGGGCTGTCGGCGCGGGATCCAGGAGGCTCAGGCGCAGGATGGCGGTCAGCGGGGCCACGAACAGGACGAGCAGGACGACCAAGGTGGGCAGGACGAGGAGAAGGCGCCGGAGGCCATCGCGTTCGGCAACGGCTTCCCACGCGCGGATCCAGGGACGCGCATCCACGATGGATCCGGCCACCCGGCTGATCGCCGTCACCGTGTCTCCTCCGAGCGTGACGCGAGCAGCTTCACGTCTGCCGGATCCCAGCCCAGGCGCACCTGGTCGCCCCGCCGGATCGCCGGGAGCCCCGTGCTGTTGAGGCGGACGAGGGTCACGGTCTCATCGCTGTCCTCGAGTCGGACCATGAGCTTGGTGACGCCGCCGATGTAGATCGTTTCCTCCACCACCCCTGCGTAGTCGGAGCCCGTTCCGTGCTCCACGGCCACCTTCTCGGGTCGGAGGCTCAATCGAACATGCTGACCCAGCCGGAGCCCGTCACGGTCCGGCACGACGAACCGAAGCTTCTTGGGAGTCTCCGCCACCCAGCGCGCGTCCAGCCGGTCCACCAACGTGGCCTCGAAGAAGTTCGACTCGCCGATGAATGCGGCGACGAAGTCGTTGGCCGGCGTCTCATAGAGCTCGGGGGGCCGCCCGAACTGCTCGATGCGGCCGTGGTTCATCACCGCGATGCGGTCGGAGAGCACGAGGGCCTCCTCCTGGTCGTGGGTGACGTAGAGGACCGTGAGCCCCAGCGCGGCCTGAAGCCGCTTGAGCTCGAGCTGCATGTGCTCCCGGAGCTTCTTGTCCAGCGCGCCCAGCGGCTCGTCCATGAGGAGCACCGGCGGGTTGAAGACGAGGGCGCGGGCCAGGGCCACGCGCTGCTGCTGGCCGCCCGAAAGCTGCCGCGGCAAGCGCCCCTCGTAGCCGGCGAGCTTGACCAGGTCGAGCGCCTCCCCAACCCGTCCGGCGATCTCACGCTTGCGGATGCCGCGCATCTCGAGAGAGAACGCGACGTTGTTGAAGACGGTCATGTGCGGGAAGAGGGCATAGTTCTGGAACACCATCCCGACGTTCCGTCGATAGGGGGGCGTCCGGGTAATTGGCCGGCCAGCCAAGTGGATCTCGCCGGCGCTGGGTCGTACGAATCCCGCGATCATCATGAGGGTTGTGGTCTTCCCGGAGCCGCTCGGCCCGAGCAGCGTCACGAACTCGCCGGCGAGGATCGTGAGCGAGACACGGTCGACAGCCAGGGTGTCGCCGAAGTGTCGGCTGAGGCCGACGAGCTCGAGGTGACCCGCGGAGACACCGTCAGTCATCCAGTCCTCTCGGCGAGGGTCGTACGGGCCCCATTTATCGAGCCGGAGCGACGGTGTCAAGAGTGAACGCGCGCCGAGGCGCCTTGACAGGCCGGAACGCCTTTGGCCGTCTATGATGGCGCGGCAGCGGGCAGCTGCTGGATGCGGTCCAAAATGCGCCTCCGGTTCCGTGGTCGGCAAGGAACCCATAGCGTGATGAGGAGCCCACGGCCACCGACCCGTCGCACCGCGTCGTACCAGCGAGCGATCTGGGTGGCGTCGCGGCCCGGCGCCGCCCAGACCTCGAACCCACGCCGCCGCAGCCGCCGAAGGATCTGCGGCTGGAACCGGTCGTAGTCCCACAGCACTTGCACAATGTCGCGCGGCAGGTCGGCCTCAGCCCGCAGGCTCTTCTCGGCGTGCACCCACCTCCGGGCCATCGGATACGCGCTGTCGTTCCAAATTACTACCTTCAGTCCTCGGCGACGCAACCCGTCTCGGAGCGTTCGAATCGCACGGACGTGCTGGACCGTGGACCGCTCGTGGTCTTCATCCATCCCGACATGGAAGTATCGCTGGGGTCGGCACGTCCGAATCAGTTCGTCGATGATCCGGAAGGCGCGCCGCCAATACTCGGTGTTGTCGAACAACAGGTGGTGCGGTCGAAACCAGTGGTTGTGATGATGCCAATGACTCTGAGAGAAGTTGATCTTCGGCACGACGTCGAGGCGGCGCTGGTGGGCGTGCCGTGCGAGGGTCGCGAGGTCCCGCATCGGTACCGTGTATGGCCGTGCGAGCTCGGGATGCGACTCGTACCGAACCGCGTCCTCGCAGTCCACCACGAGCGTCGTGTACCCAGCCGCGGCCATCGCGTCAACAATCTCGAGCGCGAGTCGTAAACTGAATGGCCGCTCCCACGCCTTGCGCCTGCACCACGACGGGTCGTAGTGGGTGAGGTGAAGGAGGTAGGCACGCACGGACAACGGTCGGAATCTCGTGGCGCCGCGCCGGAGATTCACGGGACCCAAGTGACGAGGCACCACAGGTTGTCTATTCGACATGCCGATCCTTCGCCATGAGGACCTCTCGGGCAGTGGCGATTTCTCCTTGCACCGCCTCCGCGCCTGGGAAGGTCCGATTCGCCTCGCGATACCAGTGGCGAGCGTTCTCGATATCGCCTTCAAGCGTGTGAACGATGCCGTGGAGCCAGGCGGCCTCCGGGGATTTGTCCTGCTGGACGATCCCATGGGCCTCCTGCCAGGCGCCGCGCGCGAGCAGCTCGACCACCTCGATCAACCGATCGTCTCGCATCTCTCTCCCTGTATTCGGCATGGATCCCTCCACGCGGCCGTTCGGTTCACCGCGCATCGTGATGTCCCGGAGTCCTGTCCGCTGACGGGCCGTAGCGTGCGATCTCCGCCGGCGGTGTACCAGACCGAGAGTCCGCCACGCACGTATCGCGCATCCAACGAGCAGCTCGCCCAGGAGTACGTCTTTGCGCGCGTGGTCTCACGGGCGAGAGCGCCAAGACGCTGGTCTTCTTCGAGCGCCAGCTCCTCGTCGAGATCCTCGCCTCTGCGATTCAGTGTGAGAAGACACCCGAGCGACCAAGGCGAGACGGCTGGAGGAGGCGCGACGGCTGCTCGAGGCCGGCACGCATGCCGTCGGCGACGTCAGCCTCCTCGTGGGCTACGAGAACTTCGCCGCGTTCACCACTGCGTTCAAGAGGCACTTCGGCGTGCCGCCCGCCCTCATCTCTTCGCCATCGAGGTCGCCGACCTCCGGATCGTATCGAGAGCGTCTAGCCCGCCACTGCCTGAACGAAGCGTTCCACCTCGGACTCGTCGTTGTAGTAGTGCACGCTGGCGCGGACGAGCGCGTCGACTCCGCGGGCGGGCAGATCGATCCGCGACAAGCGGGCCTCGTGGGCGTTGATGTTCATGGCGCGCAGCCGGTCGCGCGTCTTGGCCGGCGCTTCGCCGTCCTTGAGAAAGGCGACGATCCCGCACTGCTCCACTCCGCGATCGTGCACGCTCACGCCGGGGCGCTTCGCGAGCTCCCGCCGCAGCAGCGTAGCGAGCGCTTTGACCCGTGCTTCGGTCGCGTCGATGCCCACCCGCATCGCGTAACGGGCGGCGACGCCCAGGCCGATCTGGCCGGCCACGAATCGCTCCCAGTTTTCGAACCGGCGCGCGTCGTCACGAACGACGTAGGCGTCGGCGTCGGTCCACGTGGCAGCGTGGAGATCGATGAACGGCGGCTCGAGCTTCCCGATGGTGTCGCGCCGCACGTAGAGGAAGCCCGTGCCACGGGGCCCACGCAGATACTTGCGGCCCGTGGCGGAGAGCATGTGGCAGCCGATCTGACGCACATCGACCGCGAGCTGGCCGACCGACTGGCAGGCGTCGAGCAGATAGAGGATGCCGTGGCGCGCGGCGATGCGGCCGACGCCGGCCGCCGGATTGACGAGCCCGCCTCTCCCGGGCACGTGCGTGATCGCGATCAGCTTCGTGCGCGGACCGATCGCGCGCTCGAGCGCGGCGAGGTCGAGCTGCCCCGACGCGTCGCTGTCGACCACGTCGATCTCGATCCCCACGCGCGCCTTCATCTGCAGGAACGCGAGGTAGTTCGACAGGTACTCGGCCCGCGCGGTGATGACGCGGTCGCCCGCGCGGAACGGAACCGCGTAGAACGCCATGTCCCAGGCGCGCGTGGCGTTTTCCACGACCGCGATCTCGTCCGGGCGCGCACCGATCAGCGTGGCGACGGCGTCGTAGACGTCCGCGATGCGATCGGCCGCTTCGGCCGCAGCCTCGTAGCCGCCGATGGCAGCCTCGCGCGCCAGGTGGCTCGTCACCGCGTCGAGGACCGGACGCGGCGGCAAGGCAGAGCCCGCGTTGTTGAAGTGGAGAACGTTGGCCACACCTGGCGTATCCGATCTGAGCAACGGCACGTCGAGCGTCATCTGCTTGATCCTCCGATTGACACCTCAAGACCGGCCATTCGCGGATGGGTCCAAACCGGCCACTGGGCTTGCGCCCCAAGCGGTGACTGTTCTATCGCATCACATCCTCGCCAAGCAAGCGGCTCACGCCTGGTGGGCGCCTCGCCAAGGCGCGCTCATGACCAAGGCCGTTGACCACTCGGCTCCGACCGGCTACCGTGGCCGACGTGACTGTCGCCATCGAACGACACAGCGCCCTTTCAGATCGGCCGGGGCATTTAATTCGCGAGTCGTGCAGTCAGAGGGTGATCAGGTCATCGGGCGCCGCGGCGCTGGCCACGGCTGCCGTGTTGGCGGCGTGTATGTCGCCGCTGCAAACGCCCGCGCCGAGGACGCGCGTGACGGCGCTGGTGGGCGGCCGTGTGCTGCCGTCGCCGCAGGCAGCGGCGATCCCGGACGGCGTGGTCCTCGTAGAGGAGGCCATCATCACGGCCGTCGGCGCCCGTGGGGCCGTCCACGTGCCCGCGGGTGCCCGCGTCATCGACTGCGCGGGCGGGACCGTGACGGCCGGCTTCTGGAACAGTCACGTCCACTTCACAGGCGACGTCTTCCGCGCGGCGAACACCGCCCCCTCGGAGTCACTCGCCGCCGCACTGCGGGCCATGCTCACGTCGTACGGCGTCGTCCACGTCGTCGACACCGGGTCCGACCTCCTCAACACACTCGCGCTCCGGCGCCGCATCGAAAGCGGCGAGGTGCCGGGGCCGTTGATCCTCACGGCGGGCGCCGGCTTCGCGCCGGCTGGGGGGAGCCCCTTCTACATCCTTCCCGCGAGGATCCCGGAGCTGACGCGCCCGGCGGACGCCGTCCTCGTCGACGCCGAGCTCGCGCGCGGTGGCGACATCGTCAAGCTCTTTACCGGCTCCTGGGCCACGCCGCGCTCGATCGTGGTGATGCCGGTCGACGTCGTGCGCGCGGCCGTCGAGGTGGGCCATCGCCGCGGCAAGCTCGTGTTCGCGCATCCCTCGAACAGCCCCGGCGCGCGCGCGGCCATCGAGGGCGGCGTCGACGTCCTCGCCCACACCTTCCCGGCCTCACTCGACGGCAGCCCCTGGGATCGCGCGCTGCCCGCGATGATGAAGGAGCGCGGCACGGCGCTGATCCCCACTCTCAAGCTCTGGCCGTACGAGCTGACCCGGGGCGGGCTTCCGCCCGATCTCATCGAGCTCGTCCTCGGCAATGGAGTGGCGCAGACGCGCGCCTTCGCGGAGCTGGGTGGGCAACTCCTCTTCGGGACCGACGTCGGCTACATGACCGATTACGATCCCACCGACGAGTTCGTGTACCTGCAGCGGGCCGGGCTCGCGCCGGCGCAGATCCTCGCAATGCTGACCACGGCCCCAGCCGCCCGCTTCGGGCGCGCGACGGGACGCCTCGCGCCGGGGCTCGCGGCTGACATCGTCGTGCTCGACGGCGACCCCGCGCAGGACGTACGCGCGTTCGCGAAGGTGCGCACGACGATGCGGGACGGGCGCGTCCTCCACGGGAGGACGTAGGGCAAACCGAGTACGCATCGACCATGATCAGAAATGCGCTCGAGGATGACACGATGGCCAAGTTGCTCCAGACCATGGACGTAGTGCCGCGTTAGACGCTCGGTTACCTCGTCCGTCTTGACGGCGTGCGGCGGATCGGCGACCATGCGTCTTTCCTACACACGAGAACCCGACACCGAGTTCGGATCATCCCGGGAGGGAAACTATGAACTTCGCGATGAGACAGCTCGGACTCGCGGCTCTTGCCGCAGGCGTCCTGACGCTCGGGCTGTCGAGCGATGCCTCGGCACAGCGCAAGCTCAGCTTCGCCTACGACCAGCCGGTGACGACCGCCTACGGCGTCGCCGCGAACCTGTTCGACGAAAAGCTGAAGGCGTTGAGCGGCGGCAAGCTCAGCATCAATCAGTTCCCCGGCGCGCAATTGGGGACCGAGCCGCAAACGCTGCAGAAGCTGCGTGCCGGTGACATCGACTTCGTCATCACGGCAACCGCGAATGCAGCCAGCGTGGCGCCGCAAGCCGGCGTGTTCTCGCTGCACTTCATCTTCCACGACGAGAACCATCTGGCCAAAGCGCTGGCCGACAAGGCCGTGTCCGATGCCTTCCGCGCCATGATCAAGGACTCGGTGCAGGGCGCCCAGGTCATCGGCCTGATCACCATGGGCTTCCGCAACATGTACAGCAAAAAAGAGATCAGCAAGATCGACGACATCAAGGGCCTGAAGGTGCGCGTGCAAGCGACCAAGACCGAGGACACGCACTTCCCTGCTTACGGCGCGCAGACCGTACACATGCCCTTCGGCGAGGTTTACACGTCGCTCCAGACCGGCGTGGTGAACGTGGCCGAGAACGGCGTCAACGTGTACGAGCAGAACAAGCACTACGAAGTCGCGCCGGTGCTGAACATGACCCAGCACGAAGCCAACAACAACTGCATCTGGGTCAGCGACAAGGCCTGGAACAGCTTCAGCGCCGAAGAGAAAAGGTGGGTCCAGGAGGCGGCCGACGACGTCAGCCGACGCGAGCCGGCCATGGCCTTCAAGCTCGAGGCCGAGTCGGCTGCGAAGCTTCAGAAGATCGGCGTCAAGATCAACTCCAAGGTCGACAAGTCCGGCTTCATGAAGGCCGCCCTGCCCATTCAGGACGAGCTGGCCAAGGAGCTCGGGCCCCATGCGGTCAAGATCCTCGGTCTCGTCCGCGCCGCGAAGTAGTCCCACCGATATGATGCGGCGCGACGGCGCGGGCAACGCCGCCACGCTTCGCGCGACGGGGATAAGCAAGTGACAGCCGTGACCGACTTTGCCGCAAGCCGGGCGCTGATCCTCCAGCGCCACCGCCACCTGAAATGGAAACGGCTGGACCCGCTGGAGGCCGGGTTGATGGTCCTGTGCGGGGTGTGCATCGGCGGCTTTACCCTGTGCGTCTTCCTCGACGTCGTGACGCGCACCATCGGCCACCCCTGGCTGTGGCTGCAACAGGCGACCACGGCATTCTTCGCCTGGGGCGTGTTCATCGGCATCGCCGCCGCCACGCGGCGCAACGACCATATCTACCTGGCCGAGATCACTAGGCGTATGACCGGCACCAAACGCTGGGCGATCGAGACCTTCAACCGGCTGGTTGTGCTGATTGTGGCCGGATTCATGGCCTGGTTCGGCTACAAGAACGCGATGCTGGACCTGGGCAGCTTCCGCATGCCTTGGCTCATTCCATTGACCGTCTATACCGGTGTCGTGCCGATCTCGGGCGTCGTGGTCATGCTATTTTCCGTCGAGCAGATCGTCAAAGGATGGCAGAACGGCTTCGAGGGTCCCGAGGACGATGAGCTCCTGCCGGAACCCGTGGAATGAGCTCTGGCTTACTCCTGGTCTTGATGGGAGGCTTGTTCCTGCTGTTGGGTTACATGGGCGTGCCGGTGGCGTTCGCGATCATAGCGGGCGTGCTGGCGGCGACGGCGTTCACTCCGATCAGCTTCCAGTCGATGGTCGGCCAGTTGTTCCATGGCATCGACTCCGAGACGCTCCTGGCCGTCCCCTTTTTCCTCCTCGTCGGCGAGCTGATGTCGTCGGCCGACGTGACTCATCGCATGATCCGACTCGCCCAGACGCTGGTGGGGCACCTGCGCGGGGGGCTAGCCCAGGTGGTCACTTTGTTCAGCATGTTCTTTGCCGGCATCTCGGGTTCCTCGGCCGCCGACGTCGCCGTGCTGAGCCGCACGGTGGCGCCCGAGATGGACAAGGAGCGCTACGATCGTGCCTTCACGGCAGCACTCATCGCCTCGGCCTCGACTATGGCCAACCTGATCCCGCCGTCGATCATGGCGGTGGTCTACGGCGCCACCGGCAACGTGTCGATCGGCGGGCTGTTCCTCGGCGGCGTGGTGCCGGGTGTGCTGATCGGCGTTGGGCTGATGATCTACAGCTACTTCTTCGGTCCGGTCGGGACCATGAAGAAGCGTGCACGCCTCGTGGACATCTTCGTCGCGGCCCGCGGCTCGGCCCTGCCGATGGTGATCCCGGTCATCATCATGGGTGGCATCCTGACCGGCTGGTTCACGCCGACCGAGGCCGGCATGGCCGCGGCGGCCTACATCCTGCTGGTGCTCATCCCGGTGCTGAATCCGCGCCACGTCCGCCGCCTGCCGGGCGACTTCATGTACACCGGCCTGCTGTACTCACTGCCGCTGGCGGCGGTGGCCGGAGCCTCGGCCTTCGGCTGGATGCTCGCCTATCTGCGTGGCCCCGACACGGTGGCCGAGTACATTAGCTACTACGCGGGCACCGACCCAAGGATGATCATGCTCCTTCTGGTCGCGCTGTTCGTGATCCTCGGCGACTTCATCGACGCGATCCCGGCCATCATCATCTTCATGCCCATCATCAACAAGCTGACGCAGGTGGGCCGCATCAACCCGGTGCACATGGGCGTGGTCATCATCACGACGCTGGTGTTCGGATTGATCACCCCGCCTTACGGACTGTCGCTCCTGATAGCCTCGAAGTTCGTCGGCGTGCCGTTCTACCGCGCGATGCTCCGATCGTTCCCTCTCTACATCGTGTTCTTCGCCACTATCGCCTTCACGGTGCTGTTCCCCGACGTTGTGCTGTGGCTGCCGAAGCAGCTGCTGCCACAATCGGTCGGCTGTTTCCCCAACCCCAACGGAACCGGCTGGATCTGCCCCAGATAGGGAGGGCTGAGCAGCTCACAAAATTCGAGCCATCCCCGCGCCGATTCCCTTCGACCCGCCCGTCACGATGGCCACCTTACCTGTCAACTCGCTCATCTGAATTGCCGGGGGCCGCTGGGTCCCGTGGCACCCGTCCCATCCACTCGGCGAGCCGCTCCACCGCGACGTAGAAGGCCGGCACCAGGAGGACGCCGAGGACGGTGACCGCGAGCATCCCGCCGACCACGGTCGTGCCGATCGAGTGCCGGCTGGCGGCGCCCGCTCCGGACGCGACGACCAGCGGGAGCGAGCCCAGAATGAACGCAAAGGACGTCATGAGGATCGGCCGGAAGCGAAGCCGGGCGGCTTGCCGCGCGGCCTCCCGCACATCGATCCCACGCTCGCGACGCTCCTTGGCGAACTCCACGATGAGGATCGCGTTCTTGCTCGCCAGGCCGATGAGCAGGGCGAGGCCGATCTGCGCGTACACGTCGTTGGCGAGCCCGTTCCACCACAGCGCGCCCAGCGCGCCGAGGACACCGAGCGGTACGGCCAGGATCACCGCCAGGGGGACCAGCCAGCTCTCGTACTGGGCGGCCAGGACGAGGAAGACGAACAGCGCGGACAGGGCGAAGACGAATCCCGCCCGGCTCCCCGCCTCGATCTCCTGGAACGCGAGGCCCGACCATTCGTACGCCATGCCCTGGGGAAGGTGCCGCGACAGATCTTCCATGGCCGCGATGGCCTGGCCGGAGCTGGCTCCGCGCGCGGTGTCGCCGGCGATCTCCGCCGAGCGATAGAGATTGTAGTGGGAGACGGTGTCGGGGCCGGTGATCGGCCTCACGGTGACGAGCGTGCTGAGCGGCACCATCCGAGCGGACTGGCCGTTCTGACCGGCCTGGCTTCGGACGTACAGACGCGCGACGTCGCTCGGCGCTGCGCGGTAGCTCGGCTCGGCCTGGACCTGCACGCGGTAGACCCGCCCGAACGCGTTGAAGTCGTTGACGTAGAGCGAGCCCAGAAAGATCTGCAGGCTCGAGAAGACGTCGGACAGCGGCACGCCGAGCGCCTTGGCCTTGGTCCGGTCGACCTGCGCGTCGAGCTGCGGCACGCCCGGCCGGAACGCCGTGTACGTCGCGGCCAGCTCCGGCCGTTGACGGGCTGCGTCCATGATCTGCCGGGCGGCGGCGTCGATATCTAGGAGCGAGCCGCCGGCCACGCTCTGCACCTCGAACTGGAACCCGCCGCCGGAGCTGATGCCCCGGATGGGCGGCGGAGGAAAGACCACGACGGCCGCCTCCTGGATCCTGCCGAGACGCGCGCGCAAGCGCCCGAGGATCGCGTCGGCCCGGAGCTCGGCCGACTTGCGCTTCGACCAGGGCGTGAGCCGCGGAAAGAGGGAGGCGACGTTCGGGCCGTTGACGCCGGAGATGAAGCTGCGCCCGCCGATGGCGACCACGGTCTCGACGCCGGGTGTGTCGAGCAGCATCTTCTCGATCTGACGAACGACGGCGTCGGTGCGCTCGAGTGAGGCAGCATCGGGAAGCTGGACGTTGACCAGGAGGTAGCCCTGGTCCTCGGTGGGCGCGAAGCCAGTGGGCACGGTGCGGAGCAACAGGTAGCTGGTTCCGCTCAAGATCACCAGCACGACGACCGCCAGCGCCGAGCGCTGGACGATCTGCCGGACGGTTCGATCGTAGCCGGCGGTGAGTCGGGCGAAGGACGCGTTCCACACGCGGGCCAGCCAGCGCTGGCGCGCCGCGCCGGCCGGCCGGAGGAGGAGCGCGCAGAGGGCCGGCGTCAGCGTCAGCGCGTTGAGCGCGGAGAGGGCCACCGACACGGCGATCGTCAGCGCGAACTGCCGGTAGAGCTGGCCGGTGATGCCCGGCAGGAAGGCGATCGGAATGAACACCGCCATCAGGACGAGTGCGGTGGCGATGACCGGGCCCACGACCTCGGCCGTCGCCCGTCGGGTGGCCTCGCGCGGCAGCAGACCCTCCTCGTCGAGGTGTCGCTGGGTGTTTTCCACCACTACGATGGCGTCGTCCACCACGATTCCGATGGCCAGCACGAGGCCGAAGAGCGTCAGCGTGTTGATCGAGAACCCGAACACGCTGATGACCGCGAAGGTCCCGACCAGCGACACCGGGATGGTCAGGGTCGGGATCAGCGTCGTGCGCCAGTCCTGCAGGAAGACGTAGACGGTGAGGACGACGAGCCCGATGGCGATGAGGAGCGTCCGCACGACCTCCTCGATCGAGACCCGGACGAACTCGGTCGTGTTGTAGGGACGCGTGTGGGTCACGCCGTTCGGGAAGCTCGGGGCGAGCCGCGCCACGGCCGCCTGGACCCCGCGCGACACGTCGAGGGCGTTGGCGCCGGGCAGCTGGAAGATGCCGATGAGCGCCGCCGGCTTGCCGCCGACGCGGCCGAACGATCCGTAGTTCTGGGCGCCCAGCTCCACGCGGCCGACGTCGCGGAGTCGCAGCACCGAGCCATCGGCCCGCGTGCGGAGAATGATCTCCTCGAACTCGGCCGGCACCGACAGGCGGCCGCGGGTGGTGACGGTGTACTGGAACTGCTGGCCCCGCGGCGCCGGGGGCTGGCCGATCTGCCCGGCCGCCGCCTGAAGGTTCTGCTCGCGGACCGCATCGGCCACGTCGCCGGCGGTGAGTCCGAGGCTCGCGAGCCGGTCGGGATTCAGCCAGAGGCGCATCCCATAGTCCCGCCCGTTGAATACGGTCACCTGTCCGACGCCGGGCACGCGCGCCAGCACGTCGACAACCTGGAGCGTGGCGTAGTTGCTCAGGTAGAGCTCGTCCCGGCTTCCGTCGGGTGAGGTCAAGGCCACGATCTCGACCAGGTCGGGAGACTGCTTCGTGATGCTGAGCCCTTGTCTGATCACGTCCTGGGGCAGCTTCGCCTGGGCGATGGCGACCCGGTTCTGCACGTTCACGGCGGCGATGTCGAGGTCGGTGCCGACCTTGAACGTCACGGTGAGGGTCATCGTCCCGTCGCTGCCGCTGCGGGAGGACATGTAGATCATGTTCTCGACGCCGTTGACCTGCTGCTCGATGGGCGTGGTCACGGTCTGCTCGACGACCTCGGCGCTCGCGCCGGGGTAGGTGGCCTGGACCACGACTTGAGGCGGCGTGATCTCCGGGAACATCGCGATCGGCAGGAACGGGATCGCCACGGCGCCGGCGACGACGATGACGATGGCCAGCACGGAGGCAAAGATGGGCCGGTCGATGAAGAAGTTGACGAACACCGCCGGTCAGCTCCCGGGCGCCGGCGGCAGTGGCTCGACGGTCGGCTCCACGCGCATCCCCGCCCGTACCTGCTGGAGGCCCTTGATCACGACCTGCTCACCGGGCTTCACGCCTTCCTCCACGACCCACAGCGGCCCGAAGCGAGGCCCCATGCGGACGGTGCGCGCCTGCACGGTCCGATCCGGCCCCACCACGAACAGAGAAGCCGAGCCCTGGCTCTCCTGGACTGCGGCCTGCGGTACGACGACCGCACCGGCCCGCTCATCGAGCAGGATCCGCAGGCGCATGTACTGTCCCGGCTGGAGCAGCCGACGCGGGTTCGCGAACGTGGCCCGTAGCGCGAGCGTGCCGGTCCGCGGGTCCACGGCGCGGTCGACGAAGTCGAGCCGCCCGTCGTGCGGGTAGGCGCTGTCGTCCGGCAACGTCATGGTGATTCCCGAGGGGCCCGTGGGCGCTGTCCGGTAGCGCCACACAGACAGCGCCTCGCGCTCGCTCACGCTGAAGTTGACGTACATCGGATCCAACGTGGACAACGTCGCGAGGAGCGTCGAGTCCTGCCGTCCGACCAGGCTCCCGACCCGAACTTCCGCCCGGCCCATGCGCCCATCGAGGGGCGACCGGATCGTGGTGTAGCCGAGCTGGATCTGAGCGCTGTCAACGGCGGCTTCGTCGGCGCGGATGACGGCCCGCGCGTTCTCGATCGCCGCGCGGGCGACGGCGAGCGCCGCCTTCGCGTTCTCGAAGGCGGCGCGGTCAGCCTGCACCGTGGCCTGCAGCGCGGTCATGTTCGTGTGGATCTGATCGTACTGCTCGTGAGCGATCAGCTCTTTCTGGAGGAGCGTGCGGTAGCGTCCCTCCTGCGTGCGCGCGTTCTCGAGCTGGGCGAGGTCGCGCTCCAGGTTGGCCTGCGCCTGCTGCATGTCGGCCTCGCGCTGGATCAGCGCCGCTTCCGTCTGGTGGAGCTGGGCGGTGTCGCGGGCGACGTTGGCCTGCGTCTGGCGGAGCGTGGCCTCGAAGGGCCGCGGGTCGATGACGAAGAGGATGTCGCCCGCCTTGACGTCGGCGCCGTCGGGAACCACCTGCCGTTCGAGAAAGCCCTCGACCCGTGCGCGGATCTCGACGGTCTTGACCGCCTCCGTTTGACCCACGTACTGGCCGTACACGGGAACCGCGCGCTGAGCCACGGTGACCACCGTCACCGCCGGCGGCTTCGGCGTCGGGAGCGCCTCCGGGGACGACGTGCACGCCGTGAGCCCCAGCCAGGCCGCCGCGGCCAACCCGGCGGTTCGGTGCGTCCATTGCCGTTGGGATCGGCTCCTGTTGCGCAACACGCTCATACCTTCATTCGGGCGAATCGCCCGAACCTCCACTCGAGCATGATCTCCTCTGCCACAGCAACGATCCGTTCGCGCTATTGCTCCTATGGATGCGCGTCGATCTGCGGGGGATTCAGACTGGTGAAACGCCGCCGGGCGACGCCCGACGGCGTTCGTGGCGATCGCATCCCTCGGGCGGCGGGTCAGCTCATGAAGTCCCGAACGATTCTGTTGAACTTCTGAGGGTTCTCCATAAACATGAAGTGGTTCCCGCCCTCGCTCTCCTCGAAGATCTCCAGCCGGGACCCGCGGATCTGGTTCGCGATCCAGACCTGCGACTTCCAGGGCACGAGACTGGTCTTGCCGCCCACAACGAGAGTCGGAACGTTGATCCGGGGGATGATGCGGCGCCAGTCGCGCGTGGCGTGGTCGTACAGCAACCTCGCCGCGTACTCGCGGGGCAGCTTGAGATTCTGCTTGACGACCCACGCCACCTCGTCCTTGGGGTAGGCGGGGGTGAACATCGCCCCGATGAAGCCCTCCGTCGTCTTCACTCCGTCGGGTCCGGCGAGGGCGTTAATGTTCGTGTAGAGTGAGTTCGGGTCGAAGAGGGCGCCGCTCGCCTCTTTCTCTTCCGCTGACCACGCGGGGTTCGCGGTGATGAAAGGCATCTGGTCGACGAGGACGAGCTTGGCCAGCCGCTCGGAACCGAAAAGCTCCCAGTAGCTCCAGATCACCGAGCATCCCATCGAGTGCCCCATGAGGGTGACATCGGCGAGGCTCAGGTCGGCCAGGAGGTCGTGGACGTCCTTGGACAGCCGTGCAATCGAGTAGCCGTGGGCGGGCTTATCGGACTCGCCGTGCCCCCGCATATCGACGGCAATCACGCGGTAGCGGTCGCTGAGTCCGGTCAGTTGCTGCTTGAACTGCGCGGCCGTCTGCGACCAGCCGGGGATGCACACCAGCGGCTTCCCCGATCCGGCCTCTTCGTACCTGAGCTTGTAGCCGTCGTTCGTCGTGACGAAGCCGGGGCCGCCGGCACCGCGCGCGTTGGACGGCTCGATGACGTGAGAGAGCGCCAGTCCTGCCGCGGAGAGGGCGGCCGTTTTGAGGAAGCAGCGTCGATCCTGTGGGTTCATGCATGAGTCTCCCTAGTCGCGGGATGAGGAGCGTGCCGGTCCATTCGTCTCGGGCGATTGCGTCACCTCCTCCCCAGCGAGCCAGCCGCGGACGCCGCGGGCGATTAGGATCGCACAGGTGACCCGGCCGGAGTGTACTCTTCTACCCGAGCCGAGCAGCCCCGGTGAGATACGACGGAGGTGTGAGCCGATGGCGAGATGATCGAGGGCATGGAGCAGCTCCTGCGCGGCGATGCGCCGCAGCCCCCGGCGGCGAGGCTGATCGGCATGGCGCTGGAGTCGTTCGGGCCCGGCGATGCCGTCGTGGTCCTCCAGGCCGACGCTCGCCACGGCAACCCGATGGGCACCGTGCAGGGCGGGCTGATCGCCGCGTTCGCCGACGCCGCCAAGGGTTGGGCCTACATGACGACCCTCGAGGAGGGCGAGTCGTACACGACGCTGGAGATGAAAATCAACTTCCTCAAGCCGGTGTGGAACGGGCGCGTGGCCGCCCGTGGGCGTGTGCGTAAGGCGGGGCGCACCGTCGGGCTCGTCGAGTGCGACGTGGTCGACGGCGGGGAGGGGCTCGTCGCCCACGCCGTCGGCACGTGCATGGTTCTTCGCGGTCAGCAAGCGAGGGGCCGATAGCAACGGTCGCGGGGTGATTGGGCCCGTGACGGCTGCATCCCCGCAACCTCGCTCGCCATCCCAATCCAGGAAGGGGGAACCACCGATGAGGAGCTCATCAGGCGCGGTCCGGCTTCCTGGACACGTTGAGACCATCGCCCCGGTCACGATTCTCGACGGGCAGGGACACGTCGTACGCGTCGTTCCTGCGGCGGTGTTCCGTCGACCCGAGACGGCCTCGCGCGGCCAGTGGCGCGAGCGGCGGCGCAGACTTGCCAGCCCGGTCTCCGGTCCTCCCGGGCGTGAGGGCGCCGAAAGCTGATGACGACCCGCCAGCGCGGTCGCCTGCGTCGCCTGATGGTCTCCGTCGTCCTTTCGCTCCTGCTCGCGCTGCCGGCGGCCTCCGCGGCTCAGACCCGATACGTTCGCCTCGAGGGCCGCGTGCAGTGGATCGCTGGCACCGTTCTGTCCCTGTCGGTGGACGACCGACCGGCCGTCGGGATTGACCTCGTACGGGTCCCCCAGAGCGACTACAGTGGACTGGTGCAAGGGGATTGGGTCATCGTGACCGGACAGCTCCCGGACGACCGCCTGCGCGTACTCGGGACATCGATTCAGCGCAGTGTTCCCGGTGTCCAGGCACCGTAGATCCGCTCTCATGCATGGTCCTTCGTGATCGACGGCGGGCGACGTCGCTCTTGTCACGGCTGGTGATAAGATTGGCTTGGACATGACACGTCGCCTCGTGCCGGCTGCGCTTGCCGCGGCTCTCCTGGCTGCCCCCGGCTCGAGTGTCTGGGCGGGCCCGCCGACTGAGCAGCTCCGCGACAGGATCGACCGCGTCGTCAAGGTTCTCGAGGAACCCGCGCTCAAGAAAGACGCGAAGACAACGGATCGTCGGGCGACGCTCCGCACGATCGCCAACGAGATTTTCGACTTCGCAGAGATCTCGCAGCGGAGCCTCGGCCGCCACTGGCAGGCACGCACGCCGCCCGAGCGCGAGGAGTTCGTCGCGTTATTCGGTGATCTCCTCGAGCGTACGTACGTCTCGAAGATCGAGAGCTACTCGGGCGAGCGCGTTGCCTATGCCGGCGAGATGGTGGACGGCGACCAGGCGACGGTCCGGACGCGGATCATCACGAAGCAGGGGACCGAGGTTCCGGTGGACTATCGCATGTTCCAGCGAGATGGCCGCTGGCGGGTCTTCGATGTCAACATCGAGGGCGTCAGTCTCGTTGCCAACTACCGGACGCAGTTCAACGCGATCATCGTGCGCTCGTCCTACCAGGATTTGGTCACGAAGCTCAAAGCCAAGCAGGACGAAGGCGCGGGGTCGAAGGACACGGGGCGCCGTCGCGTAGAGTCGCCCTGAAGACGCGGGTCATTTTACCTTAGGTGCCTTCAGCAGTTGGTTCAGGTGTTTGAGCGCTTCGGCATCCACTGGGCTGATTGTCGGGTTATCGCAACGCGGATCCGTTCTTTGCAGAGCACCAATCATGGCGCGCGTCACTGGGATTGGAGCGCAACCGTGGTCGGCCTCGCACACGAGATCCCACTGCGGACGAGCGGCAATGTGACATCCAAAACAGTTCCCTCCAAATCGATTGACGACGTCGGCGAATCCTCGTTTTCTAATCTGTGTTCCATCTTTTGACACGTCAAGCTCGAAGAACTCCCAATCACGCGTTGCAGTGTTGAAGCCCTTGTCCCGCTTGACCATCGCCTCGCCCGGAATCAATTGAATGACGGATCCCGGTGGGTACACGGCGCCCGTCGTCGAATTGGCGGCGGCCAGCGTCGCGGTGAGATTGCCACGCAAGTTGTCGACGTAGAACTGACGCACCTGCGTCATCTTCGTGATGCACCGAAATGACTTCGCGTCGATGGGGAGATCACCCTCGACGGTACTCTCCGTTGCGTTCCCGAGACCCGTCGACAGCAGGAACGCGACGCCGCACAAGACCGCGGAAATACCTTCTCTGAGGCGCGTGCTCATGCTCCTCTCCTCTGAGCCGACAAAGATTCTCTTTGCCGAGCGCACGGCCTACACTTGTGCCATGCCGCCATCCACGAACAGTTCCGTTCCCGTGACGTAGCTACTGTCGTCGGATGCGAGAAACACGACGGCCTTGGCGATCTCTTTGGGTGTCCCGAGCCTGCCGAGCGGAACAATGTTGGAGAGCATCTGCAAGCGTTGCTCGCCCGCCCCCGTGGACGCCACCAGGTCGTTCAGTCCGGGCGTGTCGATGGGGCCTGGGCTCACTGCGTTCACGCGAATGCGTCGATTCTTCAGGTCCGTCGTCCATGTCCGCGCGAACGAACGCACGGCGGCTTTGGTGGCGCTATACACACTATTCGCCGCCAACCCTCTGCTGGCGACGATGGACGCAGTCAGGATGATCGAGGCACCGTCCGGCATCAGCGGAAGCGCCTTCTGCACCGTGAACAGGAGCCCTTTCACATTGATGTCGAAGATCGAGTCATAGTGCTCCTCGGTGATCGCGCCGAAGGGAGCATATTGCGCAATACCGGCATTCGCGAACACGACATCGAGCGTGCCCTTCTCCCGCTTGATTTGTGCGAAGAGGCGATCGAGGTCGCCGAGGTGCGACACGTCTCCTCGTACGCCGGTGACATTCCTCCCGATCTCCTTGACCGCCGCCGCCAGCTCCGGATCACGGCGCCCCGTGATGAAGACGTACGCGCCCTCGTTCACGAACTGCTTCGCCGTCGCCAGGCCAATGCCGCTATTGCCACCAGTGATGAGGGCGATTTTCCCTTCGAGCTTCCCCATGTATTTCTGCCCGCCTAGCTCCCCGTCTCGGGCACTGTCATGACCTCCAACAGGTGGCCGTAAGGGTCCTCGAAGTAGAAGCCGCGCCCGCCTCGGCGGGTGTTGATCTGGCCGTCCGTGTGGCTGTGTGGCCCGCTGCCGTAGGGAATTCCCTTGGCCCTCACCCGGCCGAAGATCGCGTCGAACTCCGCTTCGCTGACATGGAAGGCGTAGTGATGCCCACCCCATGGTTCCGGCTCGTCGCCGAAGTCAAACGTCAGGCTCTCGTTGACTTGCACTTGCGCGAAGTAGCCTTGGCCCGACTTGACCGTCAAGCCGAAGACCTCGGCGAAGAACTCGGCGGAGGCGATCTTGTCTTTCGCTGGCACGATGGTGTGGTCCAAGCGAACCGTCATTGCCCACCTCCCCTAGCGCTTCTTGTGTTGCGCCATCGCCGCCTTCGCGCGGCGGTCGAGCTCCTCGCCCGCCACGTCCTCGATGTGCGTGGAGATGTGCCACGTGTGGCCAAACGGGTCCTCGAACGTGCCCAGCCGGTCGCCGTAGAACTGGTCGGCGACCGGCCGCTTGACCTTGGCTCCCGCGGCGATCGCCTGGCGCGCCACGGCATCGACGTCCTCGACGTACATGTGCAGGCTGATCGGCGAGCCGCCGTAGTGCGCGGGGCCGTGGGCGTCGAAGTCCGGATGAACGTCGGCGAGCATGACGACGGTGTCGCCGATCCGCACCTCGGCATGGCCGATCGTCCCAGTCGGCGCCTTGTGCCGGAACAGCTCAACGGCGTCGAACGCCTTCTTGTAGAAGTCGAGCGCGCGCTCGGCGCCGTCGACGATCAGGTAGGGCGAAACGCGGTTGTGCCCCTCGGGAATTTTCTTCGCCGCCATTGCGGTCTCCTTGCTTGAAGGGAAGCCCGTGCACCGCTTGCCAACTATTCCTATCGCGCCGGGCACGCCGCTCCCGAGTCCACCCACGCCTTGATGAGCGCCCCGAAAGCCGCCTGCGTACCCGGCGCTGGCTCGCGGCCCGCACCGGGGTTCCAGGCCCAGCCCACAAGCGGATCGCGCGACATGTGCTCGACGATCTCGGCCAGGCTGTGGCCACCATTGCGCGCGGGTTCCTTCACCTGCGCACAGATCTCGGCGAGGGAGCGCTTCTGCCAGGCCATGGAGGCGGGGGCAAGGTGCCACTTCGGGCTGCCGGGCACACGACCGGGATCGAAGTTCGCTGCCTGGTGACACGTCGTGCAGCGCATCGTCGTGACCCCGAGGCCGTCCGCGCCACGCTGGACGGGCGGCTGATGCGGGTAGCCAGTGCCCTGCGACGGGCGGTCGCCGGCCGGGTGGCAGTTCAGGCAGCGCGGATGCTGGAGCACCTTGCCGGCCTCGACGAAGAGCGCCGCCGAGCGCGCGGCGGGGTCGCGAATACCAGCGAAGTCGTGCGGAGAACGCAGCGTGCGCGCACTCTGCCCGCGTACGGCAGACGGAAGGAGCGCCACCGCCGCTATGACCGCCACGCCCGCCATCAAGATCTGGAGGGACCGGCGTCTCATGCGGTTCTCGTACCGAGCGGCGCGAGTCGCGCGAACGGTAATCGCCGCACCCTCCGGCCCGAGAGATGGAAGAGCGCGTTGGCGACCGCGGGAGCGATCGGCGGGACGCCGGGCTCGCCCACGCCCGTCGGCACCGCCCCTGACGGCACGATGTGCACCTCGACCGCCGGCATGTCCTCGATGCGCAGCGGCCGGTAGCCGTCGAAGTTCCGCTGCTGCACCCGGCCGCGCACGAGTGTGATTTCGCTCCACAGCGCGCCGGCCAGGCCGAAGCCGATGCCACCCTCCATCTGGGCTCGCACCACATCCGGGTTGATCGCGGTGCCACAGTCGACGGCGCAGACGACGCGTTCGACCTTCGGCAGACCGTCCGGACGCCGCGAAACCTCGGCGACCTGGGCGACGACACTCCCGAACGATTCATGCACGGCGATCCCGCGTGCGCGCCCCGGGGGGAGCGGCTCACCCCAGCCCGCCTTCTCGGCCGCGAGGTTCAGCGCGGCGAGATGTCGTGGGTGCTTCGCGAGCAGTGCGCGCCGCACCTCGAGGGGATCGCGGCCGGCCGCGTGAGCGAGCTCGTCCAGGAACGTCTCCGTCGAGAACGCGGTGTGAGTGCTGCCGACCGAGCGCCACCAGAGCACGGGCACGCCGACGGTGGTCGTGTGAAGCTCCACGGTGATGTTCGGGATGGCATAGGGAAGCGTCGACGCGCCCTCGACCGACGTGACGTCGATGCCGTCCTTGATCATCGCCTCGAATGGCGTCCCCTTGAGGATCGACTGGCCGACGATGCGCTGCTCCCACCCGACGATGTTGCCCTCGGCATCGAGCCCGGCGCGCACACGGTGCACGTAGAGCGGGCGGTACCGGCCGCCCTGAATGTCGTCCTCGCGCGTCCACACGAGCTTCACGGGCTTGTCGCCGCCGATGGCCTTCGCGACGGCCGCCGCCTCGCCAGCGACGTCACCGTTCGGCGTGGCCCGGCGCCCAAAGCTGCCGCCCGCGAGCAGCGTGTTGACCCGCACCTTGGTCGGCGGCAAGCCCAGGGTGCTCGCGACGACCTGCTGGTCGATCGTTGGAACCTGCGAACCGGCCCAGAAGTCGCAGCCGTCGGCGCCCACACGGACGACGGCGTCGAGCGGCTCCATGGGCGCGTGCGCGAGATACGGGAACTCGTAGACCGCTTCGAGCACCCGCGTCGCGCGGCGGAGCGCGCCGGCGGTGTCGCCCTCGCGCCGCGCGGGCGTCCCCGGGCGACGGGCCAGCGTGCGATACGCCGAGTAGAGGTCGTCGCTGCTGCGCGTCTCGGCGCGGCTCTCGTCCCACGACACGCGCAGCGCCTCGCGTCCTTTTCGCGCGGCCCAGAAGCTCGTCGCGACGACGGCGACGCCGGAGGGAACCTGCACGACGTGCGTCACGCCCTTGATCTGCTTGGCCACCGTCGCGTCGAACGACTTCACGGTGGCGCCGAACCTCGGCGGCCGCGCGATCAGCGCCGTCAGCATCCCCGGCAGCGTGAAGTCCATGGTGAACTTCGCCGAGCCGTCCGTCTTCGCCGTGCCGTCGAGCCGGGGCAGGTGTGTGCCGACGAGCTTGAAGTCCTTGGGGTCCTTCAAGGTCACGAGCGGGGGCGGTGTGAGCGTGGCAGCCTTCGCCGCAAGGTCCCCGAACGTCGCGCGGCGCCCCGACGGCGCGTGCGAGACCACGCCGCGGTCAACGGTGATCTCCGCGGCGGGCACGCTCCAGTCCCGCGCCGCGGCCTCGACGAGCATGGCGCGCGCCGTCGCGCCGGCCCGGCGGAGCTGCCCCCACGAATTGGCCAGGCCCGTGCTGCCGCCGGTTCCCTGCACCGGGCCCCACCTCAGATTGTTGTAGCGCGTGGCGTCTGCCGGCGCCGCCTCGACGCGCATCTGGGACCAGTCGGCATCGAGCTCTTCGGCAAGAATGACCGCGAGCCCCGTGTAGGTGCCCTGCCCCATCTCGAGATGCTTGCCGATGATCGTGACGGTGTTGTCCGACGCGATGCGGACAAAGGCATTCGGCGCGAACACATCGTCCGCCACGGCCAGGCGGCCGTCGAGACGGAACCCGACCAGGAGGGCTGCGCCCGCGAGCGCGGTCGACTGGACGAAGCGTCGGCGAGTCAGCATGCTCACCCTCCCAGCGTCCGCGCCGCGTCGTGGATGGCGGCGCGGATGCGGACGTACGTGGCGCAGCGGCAGACATTCCCCGACATCGCGGCGTCGATGTCGGCGTCGGACGGGCGTGGGACCCCCGTCAGGAGCCCGATCGCCGACATGATCTGACCCGACTGGCAGTACCCGCACTGCGCGACGTCGAGCCGGCGCCAGGAGGCCTGGACCGCTTGGGCAACGTTGCCCGAGACGCCCTCGATGGTGACAACCTCACGGCCCGGGAGCGCGGCCGCCGGCGTCACACACGAGCGCGTGGCGCGCCCGTCGATGTGGACGGTGCACGCCCCGCACTGAGCGATTCCGCACCCGTACTTCGTTCCCGTCAGTCCAAGTTCGTCGCGTAACACCCACAGGAGCGGGACGTCGCTGTCGACGTCGATCGTTCGGTTCGCACCGTTGATCTGGAACGTCACCATCGCTCACCCTCCAGAGCTCGTTCAGGACACTCGAGCGCTCACCAGGCGAGAATCATCGGTACGACGTTGCACGCGCAGGTGGAGGATATCACGCGTGCCACGCCTTGAACCGCGCCGGTCGTCGAGACTCCTTCACGAACGAGACCGCGGCCGTGACCAGGCGACCGGGCCGAACCAGGCGCCGCCCGCGACAGCCCCGGCGTTGATCAGCCCGAACGCGGCAAACGCCGCACTGAGCGCGACGAAGACATACGAGACGTCGCCGCTCCATCGCAGTGCCAGCCAGCCACCACCGGCCGCGATCACAAGCCGCGTCAGGTTCGCGAGCAGGGGCCAGGAGAGCCGCCCGGCGCCCTGCGATGCGAAGTACAGCCCCATGCCGAGCCCGAAGAGACCGTAGAACGGACCGACGGCCCGCAGATAGCGCGAGCCGGCGTCGAGCATCGCGGGGTCCGTGTCGAACAGCGAGAGCCACGCGTGGGGGAGGGCGGCGGCAGTGAGCCCGATGATCTCGGTGAGGCCCGCGGCGATCCCGGCGCCGATCCAGGCCGCGCGCAGCGCGCGGTCGCGCTGGCCCGCGCCGATGTTGGTTCCCACCATGGCGACGAGCGGGCCACCGAGCCCGAACACGAGCGGGACCAGCAGGTACTCGAGGCGCGAGCCGGTACCGTAGCCCGCGATTGCGGCGGATCCGAAGCGACCGACGAATCCGGTCGTGATCACGATCGTGAGATTGGTCTGGACGGTGATCAGGGCGGCGACCGCGCCCACTCGTAGAATGTCGTGGAAGAGCGGCCAGCGGAAGCGGACGTCAACGAAGGAAAGACGGACGACGCTGCGCCTCGCGCGAAGGTAGACGACCAGGGCGATGCTTCCGATGACGTAGTAGACGATCACCGCGACGGCGCCACCGGCGACGCCGAGCCGCGGGAACGGTCCCCAGCCGAAGATGAGGCACGGGGACAGGGGGATCAGCGCCGCCGCGCCGACAGATGTGATCACGGCCGGAACCGCCATGTTGCCGGTGCCGCGGATCACGTTCGCGAGCGAGTTGAAGACCCAGATCAGGATCGCCCCCGAGAAGACCACGGTGGAGTAGGTCAGCGCCGCGGTGAGGGACGCGCCGCTCCCGCCCATCACACTGTACAGCCATCGGCCACCCCCCAGCATGGCGAGCATGAAGAGGAGCCCGAAACCGACGGCGATGACGAGCGCATGGACGACCAGCGCCTCGGCGTCCGCGCGACATCCGGCGCCGAGCGCGCGGGCGATCGCGGACGAGATCCCACCGCCCATGGCCCCCGCCGACATCATCTGCATCAGCATCAGCACGGGGAAGACCAGCGCCACGCCCGCCAGGGCATCGGTGCCGAGCTTGGCGACGAAATACGTCTCGATGAGCCCGACGGACGCCTGCACGAACATGACCAGCACGTTCGGCGTTGCGAGCCGCAGGAGCGTGCTCGCGATGGGCCCCTCGAGCAGCACGCGGGTTCGCGTGTCGAAGCGCGGCGTTGTCGCCGGCGGCGCGGCGTCTTCGCTCCGAACCTGGGCTTCCACGGCTTACTGCGCCAGGAGGAACACGTCTATCACGCCGTCCCAGATCTCATCGGCCGTCTCGTTCGCTTGGCTCCCTCACGCGCGAACGGCTCGCGCGTTCACGATGTCCTGCAGCACCGCCTTGGGTACCGCACCGACGACCCGGTCGACGACGACGCCCTGCTTCACGAACAGGATCGTCGGGATCGATCGGATATCGTACCGAGCCGCCAGCCCGGGGTTCTCGTCAACGTTGACCTTCATCAGCGTCGCCCGGCCGTCCGAGGCCTCGGCGATCTCCTCGAGGACCGGCGCGATCGCCCGGCACGGACCGCACCACTCGGCCCAGAAGTCGACCATCACGAGACCCTGGGTGGCGAGCAGCGCCTCGTCGAAGGTCTGCTCGGTCAGGTGGATCGTTCCGGCCACTTCGCGATCCCGGCTTGGACTCATCTTGCGGGTCCTCCTGACCACTAGGATGGCCGTCGGAACCCGAGAGATTCGCGGATCCAAGGCATAAAGATGCGCCTACATACAATTGGCTTGTCGGGCACGTCCATGGCTGCTAGGATGACGTCCATGGCTCGACAGGACCGCGGACGGCTGTCGCCCTGTGTCTGCAACACGCTCCGGATGGTCACGCGCGCGGTGACGCAACTCTACGACGAGGTCCTGCGGCCGAGCGGCCTCCGGGTGACTCAGTTCAGCATTCTCGCGACCCTCGCGCGCATGGGCGAGGCGAACTTGAAGCAGCTCGCGGACGCGCTCGCCATCGACCAGACGACGCTGACGCGCAGCCTAAACCTTCTGGAGCGCGATGGTGTGATCGAGCGTGGTCCGCACCCCGACGGCCGCATCAAGGCGATGCGGCTCACATCGAAAGGGCGGCGAGCCCTGGAGGTCGCGCGGCCGCTCTGGGCCCGGGCGCAAGACAAGGTCCTCCGCGAATTGGGGACGAAGGCTTGGGCCGACGCGCAACGGCGGCTGACCCACTTGCTTCACGTCGCCGTCCAAAAGCGACGGCCGGGGCGGACACGCGTTTCCGCCGCGTAGTTCAGACGGCCAAACGCAATGATTTGTGCAAATGCGATCCTTTGTGTAAGATCTGCCACTCGCGCCATGGCGATCGGATTCTACACGGAACCGGGGTACCTGCAGTGAGCAGCGTGACGGCACGCTTCGCCGAGGTCAACGGCGTTCGATTGCACTACCGCATCAGTGGCAGCGGCAGCCCCGTCGTCCTGCTCCACGGCTATACGCAGACCGGCCACATGTGGCATCCGATCGCGCCGTCGCTCGCCGGACATCACACGGTGATCGTTCCCGACTTGCGCGGCGCCGGTGGATCCGCCAAGCCGGAAACCGGCTACGACAAGAAGACGCTGGCCGTCGACATCCATGCCTTGACCACGTCATTGGGATTCGATCAAGTCCGCATCGTCGGCCACGACATCGGCCTGATGGTCGCGTACGCCTACGCCGCGCAGTTTCCGCAGGCCACCGAGCGTGTCGTACTGATGGACGCCTTCCTGCCGGGCATCGGCGCGTGGAAGGACGTCTGGCTGCTGCGCGATCTCTGGCACTTTCACTTCTACGGTGCCGTGCCGCTGGCACTGGTCGAGGGGCGCGAGCGGATCTACTTCGAGCACTTCTGGAACGACTTTGCCGCCGACCCCAAGCACTCGGTGCCCGAGGCCGATCGCCGGATCTACGCGCAGGCCTACGCGCAGCCCGGCGGGATGCGGGCCGGCTTCGAATACTTCCGCAGCTTCGAACGTGATGCCCAAGACTTCGCGCACATGGGCACGTCGCGGCTCGCGATGCCGTTGCTCGTCCTCACTGGCGAGAAGGCCAGCGGCGACTTCCTCATCGAGCAGACCAAGGTGGTTGCATCCGATGTCCGGGGTAAAGTCATCAAAGGTTCAGGACACTGGCTCATGGAAGAAGCGCCGGCGGCGGTGATTCCCGCCATCACCGAGTTTGTCAGGTAATACCCGACGAGGGTCAGAATCATTCATCGCCCTGGCGCGGGACAGGCAGATCTCCTCCGAGACCCGACGGTCTGCATTCCTGGTCGGGGTGACGCTGCAGGTGCGCTGGCTGCACAGATCGTTGCGGGCGGGCACTCCCGTCTAGCCCTCACATTCACTCTCGTCTCAAGGAGGCGGTCATGCCACCAGGTAACGGTCGTCCGAAGCTCAGCGAAAAGGGACTCCTCACGCCCGACAACTGTGTCGTCACGCTGATCGACCACCAGCCTCAGATGCTCTTCGGGGTGGCGAACTTCGACCGTCAGGCGATCATCAACAACGTCGTCGCGCTCTCGAAGGCGACGCGAGTGTTCGACGTCCCGGTCATCCTCAGCACGGTCGAGACCCAGGCCTTCAGCGGCAATCTCTGGCCCCAGGTGCAGGCCGTGTTTCCGGGCCACACGCCGATCGAGCGCTCGTCGATGAACTCGTGGGACGACGCGAACTTCGTGGCCGCCGTGAAGAAGACGGGACGGAAAAAGATCGTGCTCGCCGGTCTCTGGACGGAGACGTGCGTCGCGCTCCCGACCGTGCAGGCGATACACGACGGCTACGAGGTCTACGTCGTCGAAGACTGCTGCGGCGACGTGAGCCAGCTCGCGCACGACAACGCGATGAAACGGGTGATCCAGGCCGGGGCGAAGCCTGTCACGTCGCTGTCCGTGATGCTCGAGTGGCAGCGAGATTGGGCGCTGCGCGACACCTACGACGCCGTCATGGACATCGTGAAGACTCATTGTGGCGCGTACGGCGTCGGCGTCGAATACGCCTATACGATGGTGCACGGGGCGCCAGCGACGAAGTTGCCCGACTACGTCCCCGCCGCGGCGCCGACCGCGCACACGTAGCAGCGGACGCGCGACACGGCTCGGGTGGGCAAACGCCTCAGCGGTTGAGGGATGACAGAGATGGTCAGCCGCCGGTCATTCATCACACAGCTCTCGGGAGCGAGCGCGGCTGTTGCGCTCGGAGGATGTGCCATGAGCCCGCAGGCGTCGACGCCGTCGACCGGCGCAGACTTGATTCTCACGAGGGGACGGATCACAACGCTGGACCGACGGCGCCCCTCGGCATCGTCCGTCGCGGTGAAGGATGGACGCTTCCTGTCGGTCGGCTCCGACGCCGACGTCATGGAGCACCGCAGCGAGACCACCCGTGTCATCGATCTCCGCGGCCGGGTGGTGATCCCGGGTCTCAACGACTCCCATGTGCACGTCATTCGCGGCGGCCTCAACTATATGATGGAGCTCCGCTGGGACGGGGTGCGCTCACTCGCCGAGGCGATGCGTATGCTGCGCGACCAGGCGCGCCGTACCATGCCGCCCCAGTGGGTTCGCGTGGTCGGCGGCTTCACGGAGTGGCAGTTCTCGGAGCGGCGGCTGCCGACGCTGGCGGAGTTGAACGAGGCGGCGCCGGACACGCCGGTGTTCGTGCTGCACCTCTACGACCGGGCGCTGCTGAACCGTGCGGCCTTGCGGGCCGTCGGGTACACGAAGGACACGCCAGAGCCGACCGGGGGTCACATCGAGCGTGACAAGGCGGGCAACCCGACGGGCTTGCTGATCGCCAGGCCGAATGCGTCCATCCTCTACTCGACGCTCGCCCGGGGGCCGAAGCTCGCGCGGGAGCATCAGCTCCTGTCGACGCGTTATTTCATGCGCGAGCTGAACCGTCTCGGTGTGACGAGCGTGATCGACGCGGGCGGGGGATTCCAGAATTACCCGGCCGACTACGATGTGGTGAACGAGCTGCACCGCACGCGCCTGCTGACGCTGCGGATCGCATACAATCTGTTCACGCAGCGCCCGAAGCAGGAAATGGAGGACTTTGCCGCGTGGGTGAAGATGACACGCCCGGGAGACGGCGACGACTTCTATCGGACGAACGGCGCCGGCGAGATGCTCGTCTTCTCGGCGGCGGATTTCGAGGATTTTCGCGAGCCGAGGCCCGAGATGTCCTCGACGATGGAGGCTGAGCTCGAAGGCGTCGTCGGGTTGCTGGCGAAGCATCGCTGGCCCTTCCGGATGCACGCGACCTACGACGAGACGATCGGCCGGGCGCTGAACGCATTCGAAAAGGTGAACGCTGAAGTGCCGCTCGACGGGCTCCACTGGTTCATCGATCACGCGGAGACGATCTCGCATCGAAACATCGACCGTGTGCGCGCGCTCGGGGGAGGGATCGCCATCCAGCATCGGATGGCATACCAGGGCGAGTACTTCGCGGAGCGGTACGGGAAGAGTGCGGCCGCGGCGGCGCCCCCGATTCGCGCCATGCTCGAGGCGGGAGTGCCAGTGGGGGCGGGCACCGACGCGACGCGGGTCGCCAGCTACAACCCGTTCATCGCTCTCTACTGGCTCGCGACCGGCAAGACGGTGGGCGGCACGACGCTCTACGACGGCTCGAATCGTCTGAGTCGCGAAGAGGCACTGAGGCTGTTGACCGTCGGCAGCAGCTGGTTCTCGAGCGAGGCGGGCCAGAAGGGGGCAATTGTTGCGGGACAACTCGCCGATCTGGCCGTCCTGTCCGCCGACTACTTTGTGATTCCTGACGACGACATCAAGCGGCTGGAGTCCGCGTTGACGATCGTCGGCGGAAACGTGGTCCACGGCTCGGAGGAGTTCGCCGCCCTGGCCCCGCGGCTGCCGCCGTCCGCGCCCGACTGGTCGCCCGTCCCACGGTTCGGGGGCTACGCCGCTCCTGCCGGAGATCGTGCGTGGGGATTGGCGTGCGGTTGTTGGGCCTTCTGAACGCCGGGCTGAGGTCCTGACGATGAGCAAGGCCGAGACGGCCGACGAACACATCGCGAGTGACGACGCGCACGGTGGCGCGTGGACTCCACTGCGTCTCGAGGTCTTCCGTGCGCTCTGGCTGGCGGCCCTCGTGTCGAACATCGGCACGTGGATGCAGAACGTGGCGGCCGTGTGGTACATGACGTCCCTCACGTCGTCACCGCTGATGGTGGCGCTCGTTCAGGCGGCAACCAGTCTCCCGATGTTCCTCGTCGGTCTTCCCGCCGGAGCCGCGGCCGACATCTTCGACCGCCGACGGCTTCTGCTGTGGACGCAGGGCTGGATGTTGGTCATCGCGGGCGTGCTCGCCGTCCTGACGTTCGCCGGGCTCATGAACGCCTCGCTCCTTCTCGCGCTGACCTTCGCTCTCGGTCTCGGCGCGGCCGTGAACGCGCCGAGCTGGCAGGCGCTCACGCCTGAGGTGGTGCCTCAGCCGGAGCTCTCTCGCGCCATCGCGTTGAACGCCCTGACCGTGAACCTCGGGCGCGCGCTCGGACCGGCGCTCGGAGGGTTCGTCGTGGCCGCCGCTGGCCCCGCGCTCGTGTTCGCGTTGAACGCGTTCTCGTTCGTAGGAGTCCTCGCGGTCGTCTATCGTTGGCGCCGGGCGGCGGCGACGCGCTCCGTCCTGCCGGCCGAGCGTCTGCTCGGCGCCACCCGCGCGGGACTGCGCTACGCGCGACACGCTCCTCCGCTCGCGGCCGTTCTGGTCCGCACCGGACTCTTCATGCTGTGCGCCAGCGCGTTCTGGGCGCTCCTTCCGGTGATCGCCCGCGCTGAGTTGGGCGCGACCGCGGTCGGCTATGGCGTTCTGCTGGCGTGCGTGGGACTGGGCGCCACCATCGGAGCGGTGCTGCTGCCACGGCTGCGGCGGCGACTCAGTTCCGACGGGCTCACCGGGCTCGCCACGGTCGTCTTTGCTCTGGTGAGCGTGCTCACCGCGTCGTGGCGGTGGCTTCCCGGCCTCTGGGGCGTCATGGTCATCGGGGGCCTGGCGTGGATCGCGATGATGGCGAGCCTCAACGCGGCCGCTCAAACAACCGTCCCTTCATGGGTGCGTGCCCGAGCCCTGGGCGTCTACCTCGTCGTGTTTCAGGGAGGCCTCGGCCTCGGCAGCGCGCTGTGGGGCGTGGTCGCTGAACGGATCGGGACGCAGCCGGCTCTTGCCCTGGCGGGCGGCACCCTCGTCATCGGTCTCGCGGCGATCCCGCGATGGAGGCTCGTCGGTGCGCTTGATCTGGCATCGTCCGCGCATTGGCCCGAGCCGCACGTCGTCACGATGCCAGGGGCGGATTCCGGCCCGGTGCACGTTCAGGTCGAATATCGCATCGATCCCGCCCACGCGCGCGAGTTCGCCGCCGCCATGCAGGAGTTGCGCGAAGTCCGTCGCCGTGACGGCGCGCTCGCATGGAGTGTCTACCGCGACCCCGCCGAGCCAGGAAGGTACGTCGAGATCTTCACCGTCGAGTCGTGGGTGGAGCACCTGCGTCAGCACGAACGGGTCACGACAGCCGACCGGGCGATCGAGGAGCGGGTGCGGCGGTTTCACCGGGGCGGTTCGCCGCCCGCGGTGATCCATCTCATCGCCGAACGGAGTTCCTAGCCTCTTGACCTCTCCGCCGGCTTCGCCCATTCTTTCGGCGGCGGCGACGGACGTCCCGCCGACGAAAGGAGCGGGCATGCGTGGAGGGCGCGTGATCGCGGTGGCGGCGCTCGTGGCGGTGGCGCTGGCGACGCCGTCGAGCTGGGCCCAGCCGAAGAAGCTGGTCTTCTGGACACACTGGGAGCAGAACCCGGAGTTCAACAAGTACTACGAGACGCGCGGGAGAAATTTCGCGCAGAAGTCCGGCTACGAGGTCCAGGTCGTCACCGTGCCGTATCAGGGCTACGAGGCGAAGTACCTCGCGGCGCTGATGGGCAAGAGCGGCGCGCCCGACATCTTCATGGGTATGACGCATCACTGGTGCGGCCAGTATGACTTCTGCGACAAGATGCCCGCCGACCTCGCGAAGATCTGGGACGAGAATCTGCCGAAGTACATCGTCAACGTCGGCCGGTGGAAGGGCGTGCGCTACGGCATCCCGATCGAGCACGGCAACTTCCAGCAGATGTACATCGATACGGAGCTCTTCAGGAAGGCCGGCCTCGATCCCGACAAGCCACCGAAGACGCTCGACGACTGGCTGATGGCGATGAAGCGGCTGACCGTGCTCGACGCCCGAGGCGAGCCGACCCAGGTCGGCTTCGCGCTCCGCCACAAGGGCCATCCCGTGGGCATCACCGACAAGTTCCTACCGTTCGCGCACGCGTTCGGGGCGCGGATGTTGTCGCCGGACCTCGAGAGGGCCACGGGCTTCGCGAACAGCCCGGAGATGGTGTCGGCGCTCCAGTTCTATTCCGATCTCGTCCACACGCACAAGGTCGCATCAATCGCGTTCCCGACGCCCGAAGACGCCTTCGGCCAGAAGCGCGCGGCGACGATCTTCCGCGAGTCGTGGTTTTTCGGCTGGGTGAAGAAGAACGCGCCCGAGGTCGCCTTCAAGGTGTACGCGCTGCCGTGCGGCAAGACGTGCCCCGGCGCGGGCGCGCTGTTCCCGTGGGCGAACATGGTCTACAAGCACAGCCCGAACAGGCAGGTCGCGTGGGACTACCTCAAGTTCATCAGCACCGCCAAGGACGATCTCGACCAGCACCAGGCGCAGGGGATCCTACCGGTGTGGACGGCGAACCTGGACTCGGCGTACGTGAAGAGCCGTCCCGACTACCAGTCCACGCAGGAGATGCTCAAGCAGCCGGTGCCGCCAGAGTACTATCACCCGAAGTCGAACGAGCTGGCCACGGCGCTCGGCGAGGCGGTGGTGGCCGCGCTGTACGGTCGAGGGCAGCCCAAGGCGTTGCTCGACGAGGCCGCGGCGAGGATGGATCGCATCCTGAAAGACTGATCTGCTGCTGCGGCTCCTCGCGCCGCGCTCGTACATGGACCGCCAGCGGCGGGCGGGACTGCTGTTCGTCCTGCCCGCCGTCGTGTATTTCGGCTGCGTCTTCCTCGTCCCGCTGATCGAGTCGGTGCTCGGCTCCTTCTATCGCAGCGTGCCCGGCGGCGCCAGCCAGTTCGTCGGCACGCGGCTCTACGTGAAGGTGCTGACGGATCCCACGTTCTGGCAGGCCGTCGGCAACACGGTGAGCCTCCTCGTCATGTCGGTGCCGCTCACGGTCGTGCTCGCCCTCGCCGTCGCGCTCGGCCTGCATCGCCTGCAGCGCCTCCGCTGGCGCAGCGCGTGGGCCGCGATGTACTTCCTGCCGTTCGCCGTCTCCCTCGTGGCGGCGGCCCTGATCTGGCAATGGATCTACGATCCCGTCTACGGCGCGCTCAACCATTTCCTCGGCGCGCTCCGCCTGCCGCCGCTCAAGTGGCTGCAGAGCCTCGACCTCGTGCGGCCGTCGCTGGCGCTGGTGAACGTGTGGGCGCGGCTCGGCTTCGACACGGTCATCTTCCTGGCCGCCCTGCAGGCGATCCCCGCCGAGTTCTACGAGGCGGCGGCCATCGACGGCGCCGGTCCCGTGCAGGCGCTGCGGCGGATCACGCTGCCGCTCCTCAATCCGCAGATCGTGATGGTGGCGATCCTCGAGCTGATCTTCAACTTCAAGATCTTCGACACGGTGTACGCGACGACGCAGGGCGGGCCCGCGGGCGCCAGCCAGACGGTGATCATGCTGCTCTACGACACCGCCTTCAAGTACTTCCGGCTCGGTGACGCCTCGGTGATGGCGGTGTTCGTCTTCGTCTCGCTGCTGCTCGTCACGCTGCTGCAATGGCGGCTCTTCCGCCGCCAGGTCGAGTATTGAAGACGACGCGGCTCGGCTGGCTGACGGCGGCGCTGGTGGCGGCGGGCGCGCTCTGCGTGGTGTTCCCGTTCTTCTGGATGGCGGTCACGTCGCTCAAGACGGTGCCCGAGATCCAGCGGCTGCCGCTCTCGATCTTTCCCGACCGCTGGAGCAACCTCGACAACTACCGCGAGGTCTTCCACCGCCAGCCGTTCGGCCGATTCCTGCTCAACAGCGCCCTCGTCGCCTCGATCGCCGCGCTCTCGAGCGCCGTCGTGTCGTCGCTGGCCGGCTACGGCTTCGCGAAGTTCCGATTCCCCGGCCACGGCGTGCTCTTCTTCGCCATCGTCGGCATCCTCATGGTGCCGTTTCAGTCCGTGGTGGTCCCGCTCTATCTCTGGGTCAATCGGCTGGGGCTGCTCGACACGTACGCCGGCATCGTCGCGCCGGACCTCGTGAGCGTCTTCGGCGTGTTCCTCATGCGCCAGTCGATCGAGGTCGTGCCGAGCGACTACGTCGACGCCGCGCGCATCGATGGGGCGGGGGAGCTGGGGATCTTCTGGCGCGTGATCCTGCCCGCCGTGAAGCCGGCGATCGCGACCCTCGTGATCGTGAAGTTCATGTGGACGTGGAACGAGCTGTTCTGGCCGCTCGTCGTCGTGAACTCGCCGACGATGAAGGTGGTGACGCTCGGGCTCGTGAGCTTCACCAACATGTACTTCATCGAGTACAACCTCGTCACCGCCGCCGCCGTCGTGAGCGTGCTGCCGATCCTCGCCGTCTTCCTCGCCTGCCAGAAGTGGATCGTGCGCGGCGTGGTCATGAGCGGTCTCAAGGGATGAGTGTCCGTTCTCCTGATGGGCTCAGTCATCGTGCGGGTCGGCGGACCGACTCGGGGCGCCGCCGAGTGGGCGGCCCCAGGCGCTCGTCCGCCAATTCTCGTGGGGCTCGGCGCCGGCGCGCCAGGCCGGCAACGGCATCACGAGGTACCGGGCGAGCGCGACGACGTACGGCTCGTACATCCGCCGGAGCTCGGCGAGCTTGTCTTCGGCACCCTCCCCCGCGTGCAGGACGACACCCACGGCCGCCAGGCCCGTGCGGAGACGAGCAAGCTCGGACGCTGGCAGCCGATCCGGCGCCGAGCCGACGGGCGGCCGGCCGAGCACCTGGGCGAGATCGACCACGGCGTGGCGCGCCATCGCGAACGTGAGGCCCGCCTGGCGCGCGCACGCGCCTTCGATGCCGACCATCACGAGCGCGCTCGCGTCGAGCACGGTCGTCAGCGCGGCCAGCCACGACTGGTTGTCGTGCTGCGAGCGATAGTAGGACAGCACGGGATAGGACAGATGCGACTCGAGCACCTCGGCGCTCCAGCGTTCCCACTCCGCGAGCAGCTCCGTCAGCTCCTCGTGGTCGGCGCCGAAGCCGCGCAGCAGCTCCTCGGCGCTCGGCGGGGACCCCGCGCGTGCGTCGAGCAGCGTGATGTTCAGCTCGCGCCGCGAGAACGACTGGTACAGGACCGGCAGATACCCGATCACGAGGGCCAGGAAGCCGAAACCCACGCCCGCCTCGATCACCGTCACCGCGCGGCCCACGCGGGACATCGGCGTCACGTCGCCGAGACCGAGGGTGAAGAACGTCTCACCGCTCATGTACAGGTGATCGAGGAAGACGCCGTCGCCCTCCACGTTCAGGCGCGTGCCGATCCCCGCCTGCACCATCGCGAAGGCGGTCACGAGGCTGGCGGCCCAGGCGGCGAGCAGCACGAGCAACGAGAGCGGGCCGTAGAAGCTGAGGAAGGTCTCGCGCCGGCCGCCCGGACGCATCCGGAGCACCACCGCCGACCACACCCGCCACGTCACGCGGTAGAACATCCGGGCCGGCCGCAACCGCCGGGTCACGCGCCGGGGCAGGACGATCGCCTCGAAGGCGTCCCACATGATCACGGCGATCCAGAGCGCTCCGGCGGCGGCGATCACCGAACCCATAATATCCTTGGCGCCTGCGAAGCCGTACTCACCGAGGAGTCCATGAATACGGCCGGGCGCGGGCGAAATCAATAAAGATCATCGGGAACCGCAACCGTGGGTTGTGACTTCTTAATGTATAGGGGGAGGAACGGCGATGCAGCGACGAATCGCGGTGCTCATAGCGGCGGCGCTCCTCACAGGGGCGACCGGGGTGTCGGCGCAGCTCTATGCCCCCCAGACCCTCGAGCGCTACTTCCGGCTCGAGTGGGAGGTGACGCGCGGCCGGAAGGGGCCGGCCATCGAGGGTTATGTCTACAACAATGGGCCGCGGAGCGTTGAACACATGCGCCTTCAGATCGAGCGCCTCGACACCTCGGGCAAGGTGGTTGGGAGCTCGACGGTGTGGGTGCTTGGCAGCATTGCCATGGATGGCCGCGCCTACTTTGGCGTGTCGGTGCCCGACGCCACGAGCTACCGCGTACAGGTGCTCTCATTCGATTGGGCCCGCGGTGGTGCCGTCGGCGGCGGGATGTAGCGGGCCACGCTCTCCCGCGCGAGGCCGGTGCTATACTGGCTCGCGATGTCCGGCGACGGCCCGAAGACGGCGTACGAGCTCGCGATGGAGCGCCTGCGCCAGAAAGACCGGGAGTCCTCGGTCGAGGAACGTCCGCTCACGGATGCGCAGAAAGCCGGCCTCGCCGAAGTGCGAAAGGTCTACCAGGCCAAGGTCGCTGAGCGCGAGATCCTTCACCGGGACGCGCTCGTCAAGGCGCGCAGCCCCGAGGAGGTCGAGAAGCTCAAGGAGGAGATGCGGCGCGACCTCGAGCGGCTGGTTGGCGAGCGTGACCGGAAGATCGACGAGATCAGACGGCGCGGGTAGCGCCGGGCGGGTGCCTTCCGGATCCTCAACCCGATCCACCTCGTAATTCTCGACGCTTACCGCCCCAGGGTAGTCCCTTGGGGGCTGCCCTCGTCCCGTTTCAGGTACTTTCCCCAATCCGATCCCGGCATTCAGCCAATACCCTCTTCGGGATTTCGAGACTACCGTTGGCGTCGGGCGAGACGTGCCCGATATGACCAGAACCTCGGCGAGGCTAGCGTTGGTTGTCGCGGCAACGCTGGTGTTCTGGTCACTGTTTCCGACTCCCGCGCCGGCCCAGACGCTATCGTTCGCCAAGAGAGATTTTCCGGTCGGCAGTGATTCGATAACCGTCGCCGTGGGCGACTTCAATGGCGATGGGGTGCCCGATCTGGTGGTGGCCAACGAAGGTTCCAACAACGTCGCGGTGCTGCTCGGCAACGGCGATGGGACCTTCCGGGCGGCACAGTTCTTCCCGGTTGGCATTAATCCCGTGTGGGTCGTCGTGGGCGGCTTCAATGGCAGTCGGGTCCAAGACCTGGCGGTGCCCAACATCAATGCCAACAACATCTCGGTGCTGCTGGGCAATGGCGATGGGACCTTCCCGGCGGGGCGGACCTTCGCTGTAGGGTCTCTCCCGACTTCCGTGACCGTGGGCGACTTCAATGGCGATGGCAAGCTGGACCTGGCGGCGGCCAACTGGAATTCCGGCGACGTCTCGGTGCTGCTGGGCAACGGTGACGGGACCTTCCAGCCGGCCCGGACCTTCCCTTCTGGCACGAATCCCATTTCCCCCGCCGTGGGCGATTTCAATCGCGATGGGCTGCCCGACCTGGCGGTGGCCAACTATGGCAACAACAACATCTCGGTGCTGCTGGGTAACGGCGATGGAACCTTCCGGCCAGCGGTGTACTTCCCTGCCGGCACTCTCCCCTCCTTCGTGGCCGTCGGCCAGTTCAACGCCGACGGGATCCTGGATCTCGCGGTGACCAACGCTTGGTCCAACGACGTCTCGGTGCTGCTCGGCAACGGCGATGGGACCTTCCAGGCGCCACGGTCCTTCGCGGTCGGCAGCAGCCCTCTCTCCGCTGCCGTTGCCGACATCAATGGCGATGGCAGGCTGGACCTGGCGGTGGCCAACTATGGCAACCCCAGCGTTGGTGATCTCGGCAATGTCGTGGTTCTGCTGGGTAACGGCGATGGGACCTTTCAGCCAGCGCTACCCTTCACCGTGGGCACCAATCCTGAGTCCGTGGTCGTCGGCGACTTCAATCGCGATGGCAAGCTGGACCTGGCGGTGGCCAACTTTCATTCCAACAGCGTCTCGGTGCTGATCAACACTAGCGGGGCCCCCGCGCCGACCTACACCCTGTCCGCCTCGCCCAGTAGCGTGACCGTCACCCAGGGGAGCACCGGCTCGAGCACGATCACCGTCTCGCCGCTGAACGGCTTCACCGGCAGCGTGACCCTGTCCGCCTCCGGGTTGCCAAGCGGCGTCACCGCGGCCTTCAGCCCGAACCCCACGACGACGACGAGCACGCTGACGCTGACGGCCAACCCCACGGCTACCACGGGCACGGTCACCGTCACCCTCACGGGCACCTCGGGCACCCTGCCGCCGAAGACCACCACGCTCAGCCTCACCGTGAATGCCCAGGCCGCGCCGGACTACACCCTCTCGGCCTCGCCGAGTAGCGTGACCGTCACCCAGGGGAGCACCGGCACGAGCACGATCACCGTCTCGCCGCTGAACGGCTTCACCGGCAGTGTGAACCTGTCTACGTCCATTCTGCCGAGCGGCGTCACCGTGGCCTTTAACCCGAACCCCACGACGACGACGAGCACGCTCACGCTCGCGGCCAGCAGCACCGCGGCCACGGGCACGGTCACCCTGACCATCACGGGGTTCTCGGGCAGCCTGACGCGGACGACCACGCTCAGCCTCACGGTGGCCGCCGCGCCGGACTACACCCTGTCGGCCTCGCCGAGTAGCGTGACCGTCACCCAGGGGAGCACCGGCACGAGCACGATCACCGTCTCGCCGCAGAACGGCTTCACCGGCGGCGTCACCCTGTCTGCCTCCGGGCTGCCGATCGGCGTCACCGCGGCCTTCAGCCCGAACCCCACGACGACGACGAGCACGCTGACGCTGACGGCCAACCCCACGGCTACCACGGGCACGGTCACCGTCACCATCACGGGCACCTCGGGCACCCTGCCGCCGAAGACGACCGCGCTCACCCTCACCGTGAATGCCCAGGTCGCGCCGGACTACACCCTCTCGGCCTCGCCGAGCAGCGTGACCGTCACCCAGGGGAGCAACGGCACGAGCACGATCACCGTCTCGCCGCAGAACGGCTTCACCGGCAGCGTGAACCTGTCCACCTCCAGTCTGCCGAGCGGCGTCACCGCGTCCTTCAGCCCGAATCCCACGACGACGACGAGCACGCTGACGCTGGCGGCCAGCCCCACGGCCACCACCGGCACGGTCACCGTCACCATCACCGGGAACGCGAGCGGCCTGACGCGGACGACCACGCTCACTCTCCGCGTTACCAGCGTCGGCGTGAGCCGGCCCGTCCTCAGGTGGCAGTACGGAGGCTGCTTGTCGGGCCCGTACTGTCAGACGGGCTGGTACTCTTCCCCCGCAGTCGCGGACCTCGACGGCGACGGCAACCCGGATGTGATCTGGGGCGCGTACGACGTCGTGGCATTGAATGGCGCCGACGGCAGCCTCAAGTGGCGCGCCCCGAGCGGCAATCCCAACCGCGTCTGGCCCGGCGTCGTCGTGGCTGACCTGACGGGTAACGGGACGCTCGAGGTGGTCGTCGCCCGCCAGGACCTCACCGTCTACGACCGCTTCGGCAACGTCCTCTGGACACGGAACCCCTTCCCCGGCGATGAGCTCCGCACCCTCGCGGTGGCCGATCTCGACAACGACGGTCAGCTCGAGATCATCGTGGGCGACGCCGGCGGAGGGACGCCGCCCCAGCTCGCCGTGTTCGAGCCCAACGGCGCCATGCGTCCGGGCTGGCCAGCGGTCCACGCCGGCGAGCCGGGCTTCAGCTCGAGCATGTACAACCAGAACGTCGCCGTGGCCGACATGAACGGTGACGGTCTCAAGGAGATCTTCGGCGCCACCACCGGGCATTACATCGCCGGCCTCGACCAAAACGGGAACCAGCTCACGGTGAACAGCGTCTACGCCCCCCGTCAGTTCTGGAGTGAGGTGGGCGTGTTCCTCGACAACGCTGTGGACCTTCGGGGGTACGCCAACTGCGGTGTCGACCACCGCCCCAACTTTCAGGACAGCGCCCCCGTCATCGCCGATGTCAACGGCGACGGCATCCCCGAGCTGATCGTCGTCGGCAGCATCTACAACTGCGCCGGTTCGTACACCACCCTCTATCACATGCCATTCATCTTCAACCTCGATCGCACGCGCTGGAGCGGCAGCGGCTTCGACTGGACGGTGCTCCCGACGCCCACTCCCGGCAGCGCACCGCGCTCCCAGGATTACAATGTCATCGAGACCGTCGTCCCCAACCCGGTGGTCGCCGATCTCGATGGCGACGGCCTCATGGAGATCATCTATCCCTCCTACGACGGCAGGGTCCACGCCTACTGGCTCGACAAGACCGAGCACGGGAATTGGCCCTATCGGATCCCGACGACGGGCGCCCCCGGGGATGACTTCCGCTTTGCGAGCGAGCCGATCGTGGTCGACCTCGATAACGACGGCCACGCCGAGGTCATCTTTACCTCCTGGCCCAAGAACAACCCGGGTGGCGTCGGGCAGCTTCACATCCTCAACTATCTTGGCGTCGAGCTCTTTCGGGTCAACCTTCCCGCGCCCGCGATCGGTAACACCATCAACGGATCTCTCGCCGCCCCGACCATCGCCCACCTCGACGGGGGCCCAGATTTCCAGCTGGTCGTGGGAACGATGCAGAGTGGCGTCGCCGCCTTCGATCTCCCGAATTCTGCGAACGCGCGGATCCTCTGGGGGACGGGCCGGGGCAACTACCTGCGCGACGGCTCGCGGTAACGGCCGGTCGCCAGGCTCGCTCTTCGGGTCGCGCCTATGAAAGAGCTTGCGCACTCGAAGTCCGCTCTTGCACGGTGCCGGTATCCGGGGTCACACGCAGACCGGGAGTTTTTCGTGTTTTCCGGATAATCAGCCGTCCCTTGGCGCTGATGATCCTGGGAATTGGGCAACCGGTCATCACGCTCCCGTGTTGGCACTCCCGTTGCTGCCTGGATACCCAAGCCTGGAACCAAGGAGGTCACGATGTTTGGCTGGGGGAAAACCACGTGTGTGTTCTGCGATCATCGAGTGGCGAGCAGGCAGGTTCTCCGGGTGAGGGACGCGAGAGGGGTCGCGATCTGCGTGGGCTGCTACGAGAGCTGGGAGCGTTCCGGGAGAAAGTGTGGCGCGTGTGGCTCGGTGGTGCACGGCCCACAGGAGGTGAGCGCCTTTGAGAAACCCCGGCCGACCTTCGGGCATGCAGACTGCGGCGGAATGCGCCTGGTCCGCTGACTCCCTCCAATCCCGATGTGGGCGTTAGACCGTGCCCTTCTCCGGATTCCCGTCGCCTTGATGCTTGGGGCCATGGTCTTCGCTGTGGGATTCGTTCGCCTCGTCGCGCTCTCCACGCGATTCACGACGCACCTCCTGCGGGGCGAAAGCCCCGATCAAACACTGAGCCGGCTGCAGCACGAGCGCGAGAAACGGCATCGCCTCAAACCTTCGTGTTGATAGCGCGCAACCGGTTCAGCGGAGGGCCCTGCTACGCGGAGACGCGATTCTGGCCAGCCTGCTTGGCGCGGTCGAGCGCGAGATCGGCGGCTCGCAAGACTCCGTGGGGATCGGCGTGGCGGCCCGGGGGCTGGGCGACGCCGATGCTGATCGTCACCGAGACCGTCCGCACGACGCTGCCCACCCGCCCTGGCTGGCCCGGAGCCCGCTGGGGCACCCGCACGTCGAGGGTCGCCGCCTCGACGGCGCGGCGGACGCTGTCGAGATGCTGGGAAGCCAGCTCCGCCGACATGCGCCGGAAGACGACGGCGAACGTGTACGCCCCGCAGTAGAACGCACCCCCATGTCCGCTGACCTTCGTCAGCGCCTCGGCGATGAGCCGCAGCATGCGGCGGGCGGCCTCGGCACCGTGGTACTCACGGAACCTCGCGAACTCATCGATTTCGACGCGCGCCAACGCGTAGCGGCGCGGCAGCCGCAGGAGCGCCTTGTTGAGGGCGAAGCTCGTGGGAAGGCCGGTCACGTCGTCGAGGCCGATGATCCGCGGGTCCTGCCACGCCGCGCCGACGACGAGCAGCAGCCCGGCGGCGACGAAGTAGAGGTTCGCCAGCCCGCTGACACTGGCGCCGTCGAGCGCGAGGAACGACGCCACCAGCGCCCACGCCGCTCCGGCGCTCAGCGGGCGGCGGTCCGTGAGGAACCGGGCCAGGATCAGGCACAGCGCCACGACGAACGCCACGAGGGCGAGCTGTGGGAGGGCCGTCCATGCGCCCAGGTGTGTGGCGACGAGTGGTCGCTCGAGCGATACGACCAGGGCGCCAACGTCGGGACGCTGGAAGAGGAGAACGGCGCCGGCCTGAAGAAGGAGGACGCCGAGCCGCGCCCCGCCGGGCGCGGTGAGCAGGCTCGCCTCGCCGAGCCAGACCAGGGCGCCGAGATTCAGCGGTAGCAGCAGCGCCACCGCGTCGAAGACGGCGCGACCGCCGAGGTGGACGAGCGCGCGGTCGGCCATGGCGAGGACGACGAGGCCGAGGACGAGCCGGCCCCGCCGGAGGAAGAGCCCGAGCGCCGCGCCACCCACGAAGACCACCAGCGGCGCGCCGCGCACGGCAGCGGCCAGCCAGTCGGGATGCGGCCGCGCGACCGCCAGCACGACGGCGAGCGAGAGAACCAGCGCGGGCAGAACCAGCGCGGGAACGGCGAGCAAAGCGGCCCGTGTCACGGCACCTACGCCTCCTGCGGCGGCGAGCGGGCAGACACCCCCGCGCCCTGAAAGCGAAGCAACGTCGGTACCAAACGGGCGGGCGCGGGAGTGGCCGTTCTGGCGCAGATTCTCGCCGCCGAGGGCCCCGGCCCGCTCACGGTTCGCCGCGATGGCACGGTCGGCCGGACACACGCGCCAGGCTGACTCGGCGCCCTTGACGAGGGCCCCATCTTTCTCTAGCTTCGACGTGGGTCACACCATGTATGCCGCCCACTTCGGACTCACCGAGCGGCCGTTTTCCCTCGCGCCCGATCCGCGCTACCTCTATCTGAGCGACGCGCACCGTGAGGCCCTCGCCCATCTGCTCTACGGGGTCGGGGGCGGGGGAAGCGTCGTGCAGCTCACGGGCGAGGTCGGTACGGGGAAGACCACCGTGTGCCGCGCCTTGCTCGAGCAGGTGCCGCCCGACGTCGATGTCGCCATGATCTTCAATCCCCGGCTGACGTCGGTCGAGCTGCTCGCGGTCGTGTGCGACGAGCTCCGCGTGGCCTATCCGGCAGGCACGACGAGCCTCAAGGTCCTGGTCGATGCGCTCTCCCAGGCGCTCCTCGAGGCGCACGGGCGCGGGCGGCGGACCGTGCTGATCATCGACGAGGCGCAGAACCTCAGCGCCGAGGTGCTCGAGGAGGTCCGGCTGCTGACGAACCTCGAGACGACCCGGGAGAAGCTCCTCCAGGTCATCCTGATCGGCCAGCCCGAGCTGGCGGAGATCCTCGCTCGACCAGACCTGCGTCAGCTCGCGCAGCGGGTCACCGCGCGCTATCACCTGCGGCCATTCACCGAGGAGGAGACGCGCGCGTACGTGCAGCATCGGATGGAGGTCGCGGGCCAGCGGCAGCCGATCTTCGAGACGGGCGCCGTTCGCGTCGCCCACCGCCTGGCGCACGGCATCCCGCGGCGGCTCAACACCATCTGTGACCGTGCCCTCCTCGGCGCCTACGCCACCGGGCGCACGCGCGTCTCCTCGGCGATCGTGCGCCAGGCGGCGCTGGAAGTGCTCGGCCGGCGTCCGCGGAGCCGACGCTTGGTCACCGCCACAGCCATCGCGGCCGTGCTCGCCGGCGCGGGCGGGGCGCTCAGCGTGCTCGGGCCGTCGAGCCTCCCGCGCCTCGGCTCCCTGGCGCTCCGCGGGGGCGTCGCGAACTCGGCCCCGGCGGCACCGACCGCGCCGGTCGTCGCCTCGACGGCGGCCGAGCCGGCGCGCCCGGAGCCGACGCTCGCCGAGGTCCTGCGAGACCCCGCGGTGAGCACCGACGAGACGGCCGCCTTCGCGCAGCTCTACGCGCTCTGGCAGCTCGAGTCCGATCCCAACGCGAATGAGCTCGGGTGTGAATACGGGTATCAGGCCGGCCTTCGCTGCCTTCGTCGAACCGGGACATGGACCGTGCTGCGTCGCCTCAACCTCCCCGCGATCCTCCCGCTCGTCACCCCCGGAGGCGACAAGCACTACGTGGTGCTGACCGGGTTGGAGGCTGAACGCGCCACGCTCCAGATCGGCGAGCGTCGGGTGACGCTTCCGGCCGTTCAGATCGAGCGCCTCTGGGACGGTCTGTTCGTGGTGATCTGGAAGCCGCCGGCCCTGGACCAGGTGCCGCTCAGGCCGGGGATGCGCGGCAAGGATGTCCTCTGGCTCCGTGAGCGACTCGGGGAGATCGAGGGGGACGGGACGCCCGCGAGCGGGAACCAGGTCTACGACGCTGAGCTGATGCGGCGAGTCGTGGTTTTCCAGCGGGTCGAGTCGTTGACGCCCGACGGCATCGTGGGCGAGGAGACGCTCGTCCGCCTCGCCGCCGCGACGCAGGGCCCCGACGCCCCGTCACTCACGCGAGCTCGACCGTAGCATGTCCTACATCCTCGACGCGCTCAAGAAGGCCGCGGAGCAGCGAGACCGGCAGGCGCCCGTGCTGAAACGGCTGCTGGGTCCCTCCGCGACGCCGAGGTCGGTCTGGGCCCGCGCGCCGGGCCGTCTGCTCGCGGCGCTCGTGCTCAATGCCAGCCTGCTGGCCGTCCTGCTGGTGATCTGGCTGCGACCCATGGCGACCGTGGCGCCGCCCGAGGCGGTCGATGTCGCGGCGCCCGCGACGTCACCGTCCCCGCAGTCCTCAGCGCTCGAGCCTCAGCGGACAATGGAGATGCGCGAGCGCAGGGCGGCGCCACGAGAGCGGCCGGCGCCCGAACCGCCACGACTCAAGCCCGCCACGACGCCGGCTCCGACGCCCGCACCGCCGGCGGCGGCGCGCCCGGTTCCTGAGCGGCCGGCGCCCACGACCCAAGAAGCGCCGGCGCCAGCCGTCGCGCCGCACGCGTCGCCCGCCGCGCCGCCGACGTCGCCCAGCCTGGCCGGGTTGAGGCTCGAGGCGCTGATCTACTCGGAGGTGCCGGAGAAGCGGATGATCTTCGTCAACGGGCGCAAGTACGTCGAGGGCGACACGATCGAGGGCCGGCTCCGCGTCGAGGAGATCCGCGAAGACGGCGTCGCGCTGAGTGGAGAAGGCCACCGCGTGACGCTCGGGATCAACCGATGAGTGTAGCGCGCGACCCTAGCACGCCTGCCTGACGAACGCGCCGATCTCGTCGACCGCGGTCTGGGCCTCGTCGAGCATGGGCAGGAACCAGTGCCAGACGTGGACCATCCGCGGCACGATCTCGAGCCGCGCCGCGACGCCTGCCGCCTTGGCGCGCTCGGCGAGCCCGGTAGCGTCGTCGAGCAGAACCTCGTCGCGACCGACGTGGATCAGGAGCGGCGGCAGGCCGGACAGGTCGGCGAAGAGCGGTGACGCGAGCGGGGTCCGCGGGTCGGCCCCGCCGAGGTAGGCGCGCGCCATCTCGGCGACCATCGCCGGGCGCACGATGGGATCGACCCCGGCGTTCGTCGCGTAGCTCCGCGCGCTGCAGGTAAGGTCGACCCAGGGGGAGATCGCGACGCCGGCCGCCGGGAGCGGGAGGCCGCGCTCGCGCAGGGCGACGAGCGTCGCGACCGTGAGACCACCGCCCGCGGAGTCGCCGGCGACGACGAGGCGCGCGGGCGCGGTCCCCTGGGCCAGGAGCCAGCGGTACGCGGCGACGGCGTCCTCGAGCGCGGCCGGAAACGGGTGCTCGGGCGCCAGGCGGTAGTCGAGGACGAGCGCCCGCGCGCGCCCCGCACGCGCGATCGCCGCCGCCAGATGACGGTGCGAGCGCGGCGAGCCGATGACGTAGCCGCCCCCGTGGAGGTAGAGGACGACGACGTCGGCGCGCACCGACGGCGGCGCGAGCCACTCGGCGGGGGCGATCGGCGCCGTGACGCGCTCGACGGTGACGTCGGTGGGGATCGGGAACGCGCGCTCGGCGCGCTCGTACTGCGCGCGCTGCTCCGCGAGTGTCAGCGACTCCGGCGGCGGGAGCTTTGCGAGGTGAGCGAGGACGGCGTCGATGCCGCGCGTGGTCATGTCGTGCCTCCTATCCTCATGGCGTCCCCGAGTGATAGCATCGGACCGCAGCTCTCGAGGGGTGCTGAGCGCGCGGACCGCGCGCCGATCGGAGGCCACGATGCGCATCGGATTCATCGGGCTCGGGAACATGGGCGGGCCGATGGCCCAGAACCTCATGAAGGCTGGCCACGCCCTCGTCGTGCACGACACGCGATCCGAGATGGTGAAGCCGCACCTCGAGCGGGGCGCCAAGGGGGCGGAGAGCCCGCGCGGGGCGGCGCAGGGTGCCGAGTTGATCCTGACGTCGCTCCCCGGCCCGCCGGAGGTCGAGGCGGTGGCGCTTGGCGAGCGCGGGATCATCCACGGCGCCGCCCAGGGCGCGATCTACGCCGACCTCTCGACAGGCTCGCCGCGCGTGATGCGCAAGATCCACGCCGCCTTCAAGGCGAAGGGCGTGCACGTGCTCGACGCGCCCGTGAGCGGTGGCGTCTGGGGCGCCCAGCGCGGGACGCTGCAGATCATGGTCGGCGGCGACGAGGCGCTCTTCGATCGGGTCAAGCCCGTCCTCGAGGCGATGGGCGATAAGGTCGGGTACATGGGTGAGATCGGGTGCGGTACGATCGCCAAACTCGTCCACAACATGATCGGCATCTGCACGCGCCAGGTCGTTGCCGAGGCCTTCACACTCGGCGTCAAGGCGGGCGTGCGGCCGGAGGCGCTGCTCGCCGCGGTGAAGGGCGGGGCCTTCGGTCAGGGGCTGCTCCTCACGCAGGTGCTTCCCGAGATCGTCTTCAAGGGCGACTTCGACACGGTCCGCTTCGCGCTTCGCCTCGCGCGGAAGGACCTCGGGCTCGCGACCGAGCTCGCGCGCGAGTACAACGTGCCGATGGAGATGGCGGCGCTCGCCGAGCAGACGCTGATCGAGGCGCTGGCGCGTGGCTGGGGCGACAAGGACTTCTCCGCGCCCTTCATGCTCCAGGAGGAGAGGGCAGGCGTCAAAGTGCGCGGTCAGTCGTAGGCGATCACGCTGCGCTTGACCTCGCCCTGCTGCAGGAGGTCGAAGGCGTGGTTGATCTCGCCGAGCGGCAGCCGGCGGCTGATCAGCTCGCGCAGCCTGTACTTCCCATCCATGAAGAGGTCGATCAGCATCGGCACGTCGGTGCGCTGGTGCCCGGCGCCGAACGACGATCCGGTGAGGATCCGCTGCTGGACGAGCAGCATGGGGTCGATGCTGAGGCGCGTCCCCGCGGGGCTGATGCCGATGACGACGGCCATCCCCCCGCGGTGCGTGGACAGGAGCGCCTGCTCGATGGTCCGCTGCGTGCCGACCACCTCGAACGCGAAATCCACGCCGCCGCCGCCGGCGATCGCCTGGACGCGGGCCACGGGGTCTTCGCGGGAGGCGTCGACGACATGGCTGGCGCCGAACTCTTGCGCCCACTCGAGCTTCTTCGGCAGCACGTCCACGGCGATGATCTTCGCCGCGCCCACGAGCCGCGCCGCCTGGATGGTGTTGAGGCCCACGCCGCCGCAGCCGAACACGGCGACGCTCGCGCCCGGCGGGACCTTGGCGCGGTTCCACACCGGGCCGGCCCCCGCGAGGACGCCGCAGCTCACGAGGCAGACCACCTCGAGCGGCGCGTCCTTGCGGACGGGGATGACGCCCTCCTCGAGCACCACCGAGCGGGTCGCGTAGCCGGACACCTGGAGGAAGTGATGGAGCCCCTGGCCGCCCTTGCGGAAACGCGGCGTGCCGTCGAGCATGAACCAGCGCGGCTTGTCGCGCAGGGCGCACAGGGTGGGCTGGCCGCCGATGCAGTACCCACACTTCCCGCACGAGGGGATGTAGCTCGAGCACACGTGGTCGCCGGGCTTCACCGACTCCACGGCGGCGCCGACCTTCTCGACGATGCCGGCCGCCTCGTGGCCGAGCACGACGGGGAGCGGGTGGGGGTAGTCGCCGGTGATCACGTGCAGGTCGCTGTGACAGACCCCGTTGGCCACCCAACGGACGAGCACCTCGTGGGTCCCGGGCTCCAGCACCTCGACGTCCTCGACCACGAGGGGCTGCTTCACCTGGTAGAGCACCGCCGCCGTCGCCTGCGTCGTCATCGCGTCCTCCCCACCGCCGCACCACGCGCTGTCACCGGGCCGGCCATGGCGGACCCGATTGTGCGCGCCCCGCGCGGCGGTCGTCAACCCTGTGGTCCGGCGGCCCCCGCCCGCTCGCCCCCCGCCCGTTGACAGGACTCGACCGGTGGAGGAATATCGGCGCACGTTGCAGGAGGTCGGTGTGATGGACGAGAGGGCCCGGTGGTCGTGGCCACGGCTCGTCGCGTGGGTCGGGCTCGCGGTGACCCTCTGGCCGACGCCCGCCGCGGCGCAGTTCACGGTCGGAGGTCGAAAGGTTTCGCCCCAGGAGACGAACTTCGCCGGCGTCCGCCACACCTCGCCCCGCTACGGCCTGGTCGTGCAGATCAACCACGACGCGGCGCTCGCCAGCGATCTCGAGTTGACCCTGGTCGACGAGACCTTCGGCACGCTGCTCCGCGCCCACGAGAGGGCCCAGCTGCCGGCGGACCTCCTGCCGGTGGTATTTGTGAGCGACGCCAAGATCGCTCGCTTCGGCGAGGGCGGACGCCGCCGAATGTTCCGGTGGCTCGAGCTCGAGCTCCGACAACACCCTGACGTCCACCTCTCGCCGGCGGCCATCTTCATCTCCGACGAGAATCTCAAGGACCGCGAGAAGCTCCGGTCCGCGCTCGCCCGGGCGCTCTCCTTTCTCTTCGACCGGCGCTTGCGCGAGGCGCTCGGCGCGATCGAGCGCCCGACGCCGGACAAGTAGCGGGTTCGGGGTGAGCGACTCCCTCCGCCGTCCACCGACGATCGCGCTGGTCGCCAGCCTCTGCATGTTCGCGGTCGGCGCGTCCACCGGCGGGCTCCTCGTCAGCTTCCAGGACGCGCTTTCGGAAGCTGCCCGCCGCGAGGTGGTCAAGCGCCCCGAGGTCCACGGCTTCGCCGGCGCGGAGGTGATCGACCAGGCGCGCATCGCCGAGATCGTGGAGCAGTCCAACAACGCGCTCCGCATGCTCCACGTTCACGGGCTCGGCCTCGGCATGCTGATCCTCCTCGTCTCGCTGGCCACCGTCAACCTGCCGATCCCCGAGCACCTCAAGCAACCGTTGTGCGTGTTCGTGTCGCTCGGCGCGCTCTACCCGCCCGGGTGGCTGGCCCTGGGCTGGCTGATTCCCACGTGGGGGCTCGCGCGGCTTCGCGCGCCGATCGAGTGGATGTTCTTCGTGCCCTTCGGCGGCGCGGCGATCCTCGCCATCTGGGGAACGCTCGCCTGCTACATCGTGGCGCTGCTGCGCGGCCGCAGGCTGGAGGGACCGTGACCTCACGAGCGCGGATCGCGGTGCTCATGCTGACGTCAGCGGCGCTCGGCCTCGCGCCCTCCGACGCACGGGCGCATCTCTTCCACGCGGCGTACGCCCCGCCCGAAAACCAGCTGACGCGCGACACGCGCTTGCTCCAGCTCATGCTCGACGACCCGAGCGAGCGCTTCGACCTGGCGCACCAGGTGTGGGACGGCACGACGCGCGTGAGGCTCAAGCCCGGGGGCTTCCGTCGGTGGCTCGTGCGGCCGAACGAGCCGGGCATGGTCTTCAAAGCCGACTATCAGCTCCACCGCTGGTCCGGAAGCCTCAAGGCCGAGGCCGGCCGGATCGACCGGGAGTACGGGAGCGATCTGACGCTGCGGATCGAGACCGGCTTGGCGGAGCGTCGTCGCGACGCAGTGAAGGCCGCGCTCAGGGAAATGTACGTGGTCTTGCTGCGCGAGCTCCTGGACGCCCTCTGGCTCCACCTCGACCAGACGGAGGTCGCCGCGCGACTCTACCCGTTCGTGCTCCGCTACTACACGGTCAGCCTGGAGGGCTACCTGAACACGTCGCACCCGACGGCGGCGACGACGGCGCGCGCGGCGCTGGACGCCATGGCGCGCGCGCTCGGCGATTCCGAGACCGGCACGCCGCCGTCGCCGGAGGCCTTCGACCAGCAGCGCCGGCGCCTGCTCCGAGTGGTCGTCGGGGCGGTGGGGCCGTCGTGACGCGCGGGGGTGTGGCCGAGGTGACGCGCGCCCGGGTCGGCGCGCTCGCGGCGGCGCTGGTCGCCGGGCTCGTAGGCGCCGCGCCCGGGACGACCTCGGCGAACGGTGAGACCCAGCGCGAGATCCAGGGGCGCGTGGTGTCCGTGGACGCCGATGCCCGGACGCTCGTCGTCGCCCGCGAGTTCCGCGGGCAAACACGCCAGGTGACGCTCAAGGCCGCGCCGTCCACCAGGGTCTTCACCTGCGCCGAGGACCGCGCCGGGCTGGGCCACGTGAGAGCGGGGATGGTCGTGAGCGCGTTTTACGAGGTGGTCGGCGTCGATGGGGTCGTCAACCTGATCGTCATCGAGCGGGCGCAATGAGTCCCCGCCGGGCGGCGTTCGGACTCCTGGCGGCGAGCGCGCTCTGGGCCGCGCCCACGGCCGCCCACGAGGAGCGCTTGCTCGTCGGCCGGGTCGAGGCGATCGATCCGGCGCGGAAGCTCCTGATCGTGAGCGGAGACGGCGGCGAGCGGCGCCGCCTGGAGGTCGACCCTGAGACCGAAGTGATCGCGTGCCGAACACGCTCGGGTCTCGACGTCGTCCGGGCCGGCGGACTCGTCCGCGTGAAGTATCTCGAGAAGCCAGGGAGCCCACCCGAGGCTCAGTCGATTCTGCTCCTGGGCGGGGAGCCGGAACGCGTGAGGAGGTGACACGAGGGCAGCGACGGGTCCACGACCGTTCGAGAGGAGACGGTTCGTCGAACCGGGAGGATCACGCGATGAGGCGATCATTGATATGCGGGGCGGCGGGGCTGCTCGCCGCGTTTCTGCTGTGGCCGGGATGGGCGGTCGCATTCGAGGGCGAGGGGACGGTGCGGATCGGAGGGATGTGGCCGCTGAGCGGCCCGGCCTCCTTCTTTGGCAAGGCGGCGTTCGGCCTCGCCAGCCTCGCCGTCGACGAGATCAACGAGGCTGGCGGGCTCGTCGTGGGGGGCAAGCGCGTGAAGCTCGCGCTGTATTCACAGGACGAGGCGTGCGTTGCCGAGCAAGGGCTGGCCGTGGTCAAGCGCCTGGCCACCGTGGACAAGGTGCTCTTCTCGTTGGGCCCTGGCTGCTCGTCGGTGGCGGAGCCCGTGTTCGGCACGCTCCAGAAGAAGCTCGACGATCGATCGGATACGGGCCTCCAGCTCCTCTTCTTCACCGACATCGCGACCAAGTTCGGGCTGGCCAAGCTCTCGCCCTGGGCGTTCCGCAACACGCCCGACGAGCCGGGCATGTACGACTTCGTCGTAAAGTATCTCAAGGAGAAGCACCCCGACTTCAAGACGGTGATGGTCTCCTACGAGTCCGACTTCGCGCACTCGGCGGCGACCTGGAACATCGCGCTGAAGCCGGCGCTCGAGCGCCACAAGCACCACCAGGTCGTCGAGGTCGTGGACTGGCGGTGGCTCGACAACGAGTTCGGCGCCCAGGTCACCCGGCTGCGGAAGGCCAACGCCGACATCTACTTCAGCCTGACCCACACGCCGAGCACCTGCCCGTCGCTGCGCGAGCTCAAGCGCCAGCGGGTCAGGCCGAAGATCGTCGTCGGCATCACGAGCCTCGCGGGCACCGAGGTGCTCCAGCAGTGCCCCGACGTGGCCGAGGGCGTCATCGCCCCGTCCAACTTCGCGCCGATCACGCCGCGGGCCAAGCAGGTGGCCGACAAGGCGTGGGAGCGGTACAAGGCCGACAGCAACATCCACAGCGTGCCGGCCTACGAGAACGTCCACCTGATGAAGGGGCTCATCGAGAAGGCGGGGATCAAGAACACCGAGGAGTCCCTGCTCTCGGATCGGCGGAAGGTGCGCGACCTCCTCGCCACGGTGGGTACCTTCCAGGGCGTGGTGGGCAAGATCACGATGCGGCCGGAGGACGACCCGGTGAAGCCGCGGGATGTCGACAAGGACTTGCTCCTCGTGCAGATCAGGTCGGCCAAGTGGGATATCTTCTGGGTGCCCGACCACCTGAAGCAGAACTGATCCGATCGACCTGAGCGCGCGTGACCCGGGCCCGCCGACCGGCGGGCCCGGGCCGGCGTCCGGAGGGCCGACGCGTGTCCACCGTTCTCCTCGACGGCACCGAGCAGCTCATCAACGGCCTGATGTACGGCTGCTTCTACGCGCTCATCGGCGGGGGGTTCACGCTGCTCTTCGGCGTCCTTCGCCGCTTCAACCTCGCCTACGGCTCCACGATCATGGCCGGCGCCTACGCGGGGCTGATCCCCGTCTACCTCTTCAACGCGCCGGTGCTCGTGCTGTTCGTGACGACCATCGTCGTGTCGGTGCTCGTCGGGCTGCTGGTGGAGTTCTGCTGCTTCCGGTTCCTCCGCAAGGGCCACGAGCTGGCGCCGCTCATGACGACCATCGGCATGCTCATCGTCATCGACGAGACGATCGTCTACCTCACCGATGCCGTCGGGCTCAAGTACCCCGCGCCCTTCGGCGACGAGTCGCTGGCCCTGGGCCCATTCCTGATCCGGCCCGACTACCTCGCGATCCTCGTCGTGAGCGTCGTGAGCTTCTCGGCGATCTTCTACCTGCTGTACCGGACGCGCTTCGGGCGGGCGATGCGCGCGGTGGCCGAGCGACCGGACGCCGCGCAGATCCTCGGGGTGAGCGTCCGCCACGTCAACGTGCTGACCTTTGTGCTGACCTCGGCGCTGGCGGGGATCATCGGGTTCTTCGCCGCGGTGAGCGTCGGCTCGGCTCGGCCGGAGATGGCCGCGTGGCTCACGGGGAAGGGCCTCGTGGTGATGGTGCTCGGCGGGCTCGGCAGCTTCCCGGGCGCGATCGTCGGCGGGCTCGCCCTCGGCGTGCTCGAGTTCGAGGCCGTGTGGTTCCTGGGCTCGTCGTACCGGGACATCCTGGCGTTCGCGATCCTGTTCCTGGTCTTGATCGTCCGGCCCGGCGGGCTCCTCGGGACCAGGACGGCCTGAGTCGTGGAGTACTACGTCGCCATCGGTTCCATCATCGGCATCCACGCGATGCTCGGCCTCAGCGTCTACCTCGTGGCCATCAGTGGCCAGATGTCGTTCGGTCAGCAGGGGTTCTTCGCGCTCGGCGCCTACCTCGCGGGCTTGTCCACGGCGCTCTGGGGCCTGCACCTCCTGCCGGCGCTCGTCCTCGGGGTGGTCGTCGCGGCGGCCGTCGGCCTCCTGGTGGGCTTCCCCGCGCTGCGCGTGCGCGGACTCTATCTCGCCATCGCCACCTTCGGATTCGGCGAGATCGTGCGGCTCGCGTTCCTCAACGTCCGTTACACGAGGCGGATCGGCGATCGCGTGGTGGGGCCGAACGCCTCCGAGGGCTTCCGCCACGTCCGCTACATCTACGATCGTGGAATTACCCCGCTCGAGTACCTCGGGATCATCCTGCTCGCCCTGGTCGTCGTCGTGATCCTTTTCTACTTCCTCGAGCGCTCGAAGCTCGGCGCCAAGCTCCGCGCGGTCGAGGAGGACGAGGTCGCGGCGTCGATGATCGGGATCAATGTCACCCGGGTGAAGGTCTTCGGCTTCACCGTCGCGGCGGGGGTAGCCGGGCTCGCGGGCGGGCTCTTCATCCACTACTCGAGCTACATCGACCACGACATGGTGGCGCTGCCGCTGGCCATCGCCTCGGTGACCTATCCGATCTTCGGCGGCCTCGGGAGCTTCGTGGGCCCGCTCCTGGGAGCCGTGGCGCTGGTCGGTCTCACCGAGAGCCTGCGCACGCTGCACGGGGCGCGCGAGTTCATTTACGGCGCCCTCATCATCCTCACCATGCTCTTCCGTCCGCGTGGGATCGTGGACGAGGCGCTCGTGCTCAGGGTCAAGGGATGGCTCCCGCTGCGCGCGGCGCGCCGCCCGGCCCCGGCCCCGTGAGCGACACACCGCTCCTCGCCATTCGGAACCTCTCGCTCCACTTCGGGGGACTCAGGGCTCTCGACAGGGTGAGCCTCGACGTGCCGAGCGGCACGATCTTCGCCCTCATCGGGCCGAACGGCTCGGGCAAGACCACACTCTTCAACGTGGTCACCGGGGCGCTGGCCCCGACGACGGGCACGATCCGCTTCCAGGACGAGCCGATCGCTGGCGCCAAGACCCATGAGATCGTACGGCGCGGGATCGGGCGGACCTTCCAGAACATCCGCCTCTTCACGCGGATGAGCGTCTTCGACAACGTGTGGGTGGCCCTCCGGCACACCCCGCGGGGCCGCGACGGCACGCGCAGCGAGGCCGAGCGTGTGGAGGCGTTGCTCGAGCTCGCCGGGCTCGCTCCCAAGCGGGACGAGCTGGTGGAGAACCTGAACTTCGGCGAGCGGCGGAGGCTCGAGATGGCCCGTGCGCTGGCCACCGACCCGGTGCTCCTCCTCCTCGACGAGCCGGCGGCGGGCATGGGCCAGCTCGAGCTCGAGCGCCTCAACCAGGACATCCGGCGCCTGCGCGAGCTGGGCAAGACCATCTTCCTCATCGAGCACACGATGGATCTCGTGATGGGCGTCGCCGACCGGATCGCCGTGCTGAACTTCGGCGAGAAGATCGCCGAGGGAGCGCCCGCCGAGATCCAGGCCAACCCGCGCGTGATCGAGGCCTACCTCGGCCGGGAGCGCCCTGGTGCTTAGCGTCGAGGGGCTCGAGGCGCGGTACGGCAGCGTGGCCGCCGTCAAGGGCGTGTCGCTCGAAGTCGGCGTCGGGGAGATCGTCGGCGTCCTCGGCCCCAATGGCGCCGGCAAGACCACGACGCTGCTCTCGGTGATCGGCCTCGTCCGGCCGGCGGGCGGGCACGTTCGGTTCCTCGGCCGCGACATTACGGGGCTCACACCCGACCGGGTGGCGGCCGCGGGCATCGGCCTCGTGCCCGAGGGGCGCTGGATCCTGGCCTCGATGTCCGTGCGCGATAATTTGTTGTTGGGCGCCTACCTCCGCCAAGACGGCAACGCGGCCGTCGCGCGGGAGATCGACCGGGTGTGCGAGATCTTCCCCATCCTCCGTGAGCGACAGGCGCAGCGCGCGGGCACGCTCTCGGGCGGCGAGCAGCAGATGCTCGGCATCGCACGCGCGCTCATGTCGCGTCCGAGGCTCCTCATGCTCGACGAGCCGACCTGGGGGCTGGCGCCCCTCGTCGTCGAAGAGATCATGCGGGTGATCAAGCGGCTCAACCAAGAGGGCACGACGATCCTGCTCGTCGAGCAGAACGCGCGGCAGGCACTCGCGGTCGTGCAGCGCTGCTACGTGCTGGCGGTTGGCCAGGTGGTCTGGAGCGGCACACCCGCCGGGCTCGCGCGTGAGCCGCTCCTCATCAAGGCGTACCTCGGCGCGGCTGCGTCCCGCATCCGCTAGACCCCGCGGCCCTTTCAGTGAGTTCGCACGAACCTCCGCCGAGTGACTTGGCCGTCACCCTCAGCGGCGGCGGCGCCAGGGCCGCCTATCAGGTGGGTGTGCTCCGGGGCCTCGCGCGACACTTTCCGAGGACCCGGCCCGAGATCCTCACGGGCGAATCGGCCGGCGCGATCAACGTGGCCTACCTGGCGGCGCATCGTGGCGCCCTCCCGGAGGCCGTCGAGGACCTTGCCCGTCTCTGGAGCCAACTCACGGCGCACCAGGTCTTCCGCGTCGGCCCGCCCGCCCTCGCGCAGAACGCCCTGCGCTGGGCGACGCGGTTGATGTCGGGTGGCGCGCCTATGGCGCCCAGGGTGCACGGCCTCCTCGATACAGCGCCGTTGCGCGCGCTACTCGAACGAAGCCTCGTGACCGCCGACGGTGAGATCGTCGGCATCACCGAGAAGCTCGAGCGGGGCCTCCTGAAAGCGATCGCCCTCACCACCATCAACTACTCGACCGGTCAGACCGTGACCTGGGTGCAAGGCAGCCAGATCCGCGACTGGGAGCGGCCGCTCCGCCGAAGCGCGAGGACCCGGCTGACGATCGACCACGTGCTCGCCTCGACGGCGCTTCCATTCGTCTTCCCCGCGGTGCGGCTCGGAGACAACTGGTACGGCGATGGCGGCGTCCGCCTCCACGCGCCGCTCTCGCCCGCGATTCACCTCGGAGCGGGACGAATCCTCGCAGTCTCGACCCGCTATCAGCCCACCCACGAGGAAGCCGACCGGCCGGCCATTCGTGGCTATCCGTCGCCCGGCCACGTGGCCGGGATCCTCCTGGACGCAATCTTCCTCGACCTCATCGACTACGACGCGCTCGTGCTCGAACGCCTCAACGCGCTGCTCGCTCGGCTGCCGCGGCAGGAGTGGGGTGACTTGCGACCCGTGGATCTCCTCGTGCTCCGCCCCTCGCAGGACTTGGCCAGCCTGGCCGCGGACTGCGAGGCGAGTCTTCCCCGGGGGCTACGCTTCTTGACCCGCGGCCTCGGGGCTCACGAGACGTCCAGACCGGCCTTGCTCAGCCTCTTCATGTTCCTGCCTGAGTACCTCCGGCCGTTGATCCGGATAGGGGAGGCGGACGTCGAGGTCCGTCTGCGTGAGATCGCGGCGTTCCTGAGCTGAGCGCGACGAGCTCGTCGAGGTTCTCCCACGCCATCGGGCGACGCCCCTCCTCGAGGTCGTGGATCAGCTCGATCATCCGGCGCGTAAGCGGCATGGGGACGCGGAGCTGGGCGGCCTTCTCGAGTGCTACGCGGAAGAGGCCGTCCGCCTCGGTCTTGCGCTTCCGGACGGCGAGGTCCCGCCAGATCCCGGTCTTGGTCTTCGTGCGGGTGCGGTAGTGGTGGGCGACGGCGGCCATGGCCGCGTCGAGGGCGGCCGTGTCGCCGCCGTGCGCGGCCCGGTAGAGCTCGGGATCGTACTCGTCGAAGGCCTCGAGCCTGACCCGCGCCGCGGCGGCCAGCGCCATCCCCTCGGCGACCAGTGCGACGAGCATGCGCTGGACTGGACGGGAACGCTCGACGACTTCGTAGACGTGCGCGTCCACGAGCGCGGTGGCGAACAGGAGCGCGCCGTAGACGTGCTTGGCCCACTTGTAGCCTCGGACGTTGTCCGAGAGCCTGAGCTCGGCCACCGGCGCGAGGAGCCGCCCGAGCTCCTTCACGCGCGGGCCGATCGCTCCGTCGAGCTCGCCGAGCACGAAGGCGCCGGGACCGCCGTACCGGACACGCCCGGGCGCGAGCCAGTCGGCACCCCAGTTCACGAGACAGCCTAGGGTGCGCCAGGCGCCGATCTGCCTGGCGATCAGCTCTTCGTTCAGACCGTTCTGGAGCGACACGATGATGCCGCGTGGGGCGAGGTGGGGGACGAGCGTCTTGAGCGCGTCGGCGGTGTGCTGGGATTTCACGGCGAGCAGCACGAGGTCGTGCTGACCGCCGAGCTCTTGCGGCGTGATCGCGTGAACGCGTGCGGTCCAGCGGCCCTCGGGAGTCTCGATCGTGAGGCCGCTCTCCTTCAGCTCCGCGACGTGGGCCTCGGCGAGGTCGACCAGGAGGACCTCGTGGCCGGCGCGCGCGAGCGCGGCGCCCGTGTAACCGCCGATCGCGCCCGCGCCGTACACCGTGACCTGAATGGGTGGTCCTCCCCTGGGGCTCGCCAAAATCATAGCCGATCCGGGAGCGTTTGACAGGCCGGGGCTTCCTGCCTAGTCTCCGTGGGGACGAGGAGGTGGTCGCCGATGGCGATCGGCTTGGGTGGACGCACGGCTCTGGTCGCGGTGGTCGCGGGTACGCTGCTGCTCGGGCCTGGTCCTCGATCGCGAGCCGAGCAGGCGCGGCACGTCCTGGTCGTCGGCCCGACCGACGGCTACGGCGCGCTCGTCGGCGGCGTGTCGGAAGGGCTCCAGTCCGCGGGGTTCGCGGAGCCGGCCCGAATCCGGGTCGACATCCGCAACGCGCGCTCCGCGGACGAGGCGAAGGCCGCGATCGGGGCCGCGGTCGACGCGGGCGTCGACGCGATCGTCACCATCTTCGGCCCCTCGACCCAGGCGGCGCGGGCGGCCACGACAACGGTCCCGATCGTCTTCTGCCCGGTCGCCGATCCGGTCGCCGCGAAGCTCGTCGCCTCGAACGAAGCTCCCGGCGGTCACCTGACAGGCGTCGCGAGCGCCGACGCCGAGGCGAGCCGGCGGCGGCTCGTCGTCTTCCGCCAGGTGCTGCCGGAGCTCAAGCGCTTGGCCGTCCTCTTCGACCAGGGGTTCCCCCCCGACCGCGTGCAGCTGGCGAACCTGGAGCACGTCGCCCCCGCGATCGGCGTCACGCTCGTCACGCGGGCGGTCGCCGACGAGGACGCCGCCGTCGCGGCGCTGCGGAGCCTCGGCCGGACCGACGTCGACGCGGTCCTCGTCCTGAAAGAAGCGCTGCTGCGACGGGCGTCGGAGGAGGTCGGGCGCGCCGGGATCGCCCAGAAGCTTCCGATCCTGGTCGGTGACCAGGATCTGGTGTCGGTCCCGGGCGTGGTGGCCGCCGTCGGCCCGGACCAGCGGGCGCTCGGAAAGATCTGCGGCCGGATGACGGCCCGGATCCTCGACGGCGCCAAGCCGGCCGACCTGGCGATCGAGCACCCCACCTTCGAGCTGCTCGTCAATCTCAAATCCGCGGGGAGCCTCGGCGTCGCCGTGCCCCAGCGGGCGCTCGAGCAGGCCGTTCGCGTGGTTCGGTGATGCGTGGGCTGGAACCGAGGGTCCTCCCGGGCGTGTCGTTCCGGCGCTGACACGCGGGCGGCCACATGCAGTGGGAGCGACAGCTCCGGCGCGGCACCCGCAGCACCGTCGTGGTCCTGGGCGGGCTCGTGGCGCTCCTGATCGTCGGCGCGGCGCTCTTCGCCGGCTCCCTCGCGCCGAGCGCGCCCGACGAGCAGAACTTCGACCTGATCGAGTCCGCGCCCGGGGCGCGGGCGCTCTTCGGGACCGACCGGTTCGGCCGGGACGTCCTGAGCCGGGTCATCTACGGCTCGCGGATTTCCCTCTACGTCGCCACGGTCTCGATCGGCGTCGCGATGGGCGTCGGCGGCGCGCTCGGGCTCGTCGCGGGGTACCTCGGCGGCGCCTGGGACAACGTCATCAACCGCGTGATGGACGTCTTCTTCAGCGTCCCGGGCCTCCTCCTCGCGGTCGGAATCGCCGCGATGCGGGGCCCGGGCGTGAACAGCGCCGTCGTCGCGATCTCGATCGTCTACACGCCCCTCTTCGCGCGTGTCATGCGGGGCCCGGTGCTGGCGGAGCGCGAGAAGGACTACGTCCAGGCGGTTCGCGCCCTCGGCGCGACGCGCCTCGCCGTGGCGCTGAAGCACGTCCTGCCCAACGTGATCTCGCCTTTCGTGATCCAGGGGACGGTCGCATTCTCACAGGCGATCCTCATCGAGGCCTCGCTGAGCTACCTCGGCCTCTCGGCCCAGCCCCCGACGCCCTCGTGGGGGAACATGCTGAACGAGGGGCGGACCTATCTCGAGACCGCGCCGTGGATCTCCGTGTTCCCGGGCATCGCCATCATGCTGAGCGTGCTCGCGTTCAACCTGATCGGCGACGGCCTGCGCGACATCCTCGACCCTAACGTGCAATGACGCAGCCGTCGGCGCGCGAACGAGCCACAGGAGGGACCGCGATGACGATGCACTTGAGCCGCAGAGAGCTCCTCACGGCCGGCGGCGCGGCCCTCGCCGCGCTCTCCGTCGGCAGGGCCGCGCACGGGCAGGCGCCGAAATCAGGCTCCACCTTCGTCTCGGCGCAGACGACCGAGGCGACGGGGCTCGACCCGCAGCTCGTCCCGGCATTCTCGCGGAGCCGGCGCTCGCCCATGATGTACAACCAGCTCGTCCGCTTCGACGCCGAGATGAACCCCGTGCCGGAGCTGGCGGAGTCGTGGCAGGTGAGCCCGGACGGGCTCACGTGGACCTTCAAGCTCCGCGAGGGCGTGCGCTTCCACGACGGCCAGGAGCTGAGCTCCGCCGACGTCAAGTTCACGTTCGACCGACTCTTCGAGAGGTCGCCCGGGAAGTCGGACTTCATCGCGGTCGACCGGGTCGAGCCCGCGGGGCGCTACGCGGTGAAGTTCGTGACGAAGGAGCCCTTCGCCGGGCTCCTCGCGGCGCTCGGCGGGTTTTGGGGCTTCGTCATCAGCGAGGCGGGCATCAAGAAGCACGGCGATCTGAACAAGGCCGCGCTGGGCACGGGCCCCTTCAGGCTGGAGGACTGGAAGGTCGAGCAGCAGATGGTGCTCAAGCGCCACCCGCAGTACTTCAAGAAGGGGCTGCCGCACGTCGACGAGGTCATCCTCCGGATCATCCCGGACGAGGCGAACATCGTCGCGGCGCTCCGCACGGGCCAGATCCACCACGCCTTCCTCGAGGACAACAAGAACTTCAATCTCTTGAAGGACGAGAAGACCCTGACCGGCTACCGGAGCTCGCGCCTCGGCTACGACTTCCTCAACATCAACGCGAGCCGTGGGCCGCTCAAGGACGTCCGCGTGCGGCAGGCCATCAGCTGGGCGGTGGACCGGAGCCAGGTCCTGCGTGTCGCCGCCGCCGGCTTCGGCCGCCTCACGGCACCCGCGACGGCGCCCATGCGGCAGTGGCAGCTCACCGAGGAGCAGTGGATGCGCTACTACAAGCCCGACCCGGACCGCGCACGGAAACTCCTCGCCGACGCGGGCCACGCCGGCGGCTTCACCGTGAAGCTCGGCGTCATCCCGACGTTCCCCACGATGGTCCTGGGCGCTCCCGTCGTCGCCGCACAGCTCAAGCGGATCGGCATCACCGCGGAGATCGAGAACGTCGAGTACGCCGTGTGGATCAAGCGCTGGCTCGCGAGGGACTTCGACCTGACGATGAACACGACGCCGGGCTACGCCGACCCGGACACCGCGTTCTTCCGCGCGCTCCATTCCACGAAGGGCCAGAACTGGAACAGCTGGAGCGTCCCCGAGCTCGACGGCCTGCTCGAGGAGGGACGCCGGACGCTCGACCCGAAGAAGCGTAAGGAGATCTACGACCGCGTCCAGATCCTGATCCTCGAGAACGTGCCGCACCTCTGGCTCTTCTCCGCGGACACGATCGACTTCACGCAGGCGACCGTGAAGGGCTTCAAGCAGCACCCGATGACCCTCCTCTACGGCTTCGAGGGCGTCTGGCTCGACCGGGCGTGAGCGCGGGGCGCTCGGGGTGAGCCGCTGAGCGCGGGAACCTGAGGGTGGGGCGCTATCTCGTCGTGCGGGCGTACTCGATGGCCCTGACGCTCCTCGGGCTGACGGTGCTCGTCTTCCTCATGCTCCGGCTGATCCCGGGAACGGTCGTCGAGCAGATGATCGGCGCCGATGCCGTCGTGAGCCCGGAGATGGTCGCGCAGCTCCGGCACTTCTTCGGTCTCGACCAGCCCTGGTGGCTCCAGTACTCGCGCTGGCTCGGGGGCCTCGCCCAGGGCGATCTCGGAACCTCGTGGCGCACGGGCAAGCCGGTCGTCCGCCTGATCCTCGAGCGCCTCCCGGTGACGATCGAGCTGACGCTCCTCGCCGTCGGGTTCGCGCTCGTGCTGGGCATCGCCGCCGGCATCGTCTCCGCCGTTCGGCGCGACCGCGCCGTGGACAACGTCGTGCGCGTCGGGGCGCTCCTGGGCCTCTCCGTCCCGGTCTTCTGGCAGGGGACGATGCTGATTCTCTTCTTCTCGATCTACCTCCGCTGGATGCCGCCCGTCGTCTGGGTTGACTTCTTCACCGACCCGCGGCGGAACCTGACGATCATGCTGCTCCCCGCCCTCTGTCTCGGGACCGCGAGCGCCGCCAACATCGCGCGCACCACGCGCGCCTCGATGCTCGACGTCCTGCGCTCGGAGTATATCCGCACGGCCGCCGCCAAGGGCCTCGCGGGCTGGGCCGTCGTCATGAAGCACGCGCTCAAGAACGCGCTCATCCCCATCGTGACCGTCGCTGGCCTCCAGATGGGCATCCTGCTCGGGGGGACCGTCGTCGTCGAGGAGGTCTTCACGCTCCCCGGCGTCGGGCGCCTCGTCCTCTGGTCCATCTACCAGCGCGACTACCCGCTGACCCAGTCCACCATCCTCTTCGTCGCGATCCTTTTCATGGCGATCAACCTCGCGGTCGACATGCTCTACGGGTACCTCGATCCGCGGATCCGGTACGGGGAGTGAAGGTGGCGCCGGGTGCTACCCTGAGAACCATGAGCCAGTCCTCGCGCCCAGTGGTCCAGGTGGTCACGCCGGAGCCGGTCGTCGAGGGCGCTGGCGTTCATCTCCGGCGGAGCATCGGGACTCGAGGGCTCGACCACCTCGACCCCTTCTTGCTCCTCGACCACTTCGAATCGGTCAATCCGGCGGACTACGAGGCAGGGTTCCCGTATCACCCCCACCGAGGAATCGAGACTGTGACGATCGTTCGCCAAGGGGAGGTGCGGCACGGCGACTCGTTGGGGCACCGGGGAACGATCGGCGCCGGTGACATCCAGTGGATGACGTCGGGCAGCGGCATCCTCCACGAGGAAATGCCTCAGGTGCGTGCCGAGGGGATTGCCGGGTTACAGCTGTGGCTGAATCTGCCGGCGCGCGAAAAGATGAGCCGGCCGAAGTACCGCGATCTCGGGGGGGCCCAGCTCACGGAGACGGGGACGGATGGAGGGGCGACGATTCGGGTCATTGCCGGCGAGGCGGGCGATGGACGACTCGTCGGACCGGTCGAAGGGCTGGCCGTTGCGCCGAAGTTCGTGGACGTGAGGCTGCCACCCGGCACCACGTTCCGCGAGACGGTGCCACGAGGCCACACCACGTTCGCGTACGTCGACCAGGGGGTCGTTCGCTTCGGGCCGGAGCAGACGCCCGCGCATGCGCCCGCCCTCGTCGTCTTCGGTGACGGCGACGTCGTGGAGGCATCCGCCGGCCCAGGCGGTGGGCGCTTCCTCCTCGCGGCCGCTCGACCGCTTCACGAGCCGATCGCGCGCTACGGGCCGTTTGTGATGAACACGCGCGCAGAGATCGAGCAGACGCTCGCGGACCTGCGGACCGGCAACTTCATTCGCCGAGAGCCGCGCGACGAGTGACCAGAGCGAAGGAGGGTGACGTGGAGAAGTGGAACGTCGGCATCCTGATCTTCGACGACGTCGAGATCCTCGACTTCGCCGGCCCCTTCGAAGTCTTCTCGCGGACGCGGCTCCAGCCTGGCCCGGAGTCGCGCCGCTCGGAAGACAGCGCGCCGTTCCACGTCTTTACGGTCGCGAAGACGACGGCGCCCATCCGGACGACCGGCGGCCTTCGGGTGATCCCCCACTGGGGCTTCGCCGACGCGCCCAGGGGCGACCTCGTCGTCGTGCCCGGCGGGTGGGGCACCCGCGCGCTCCTGCACGACGCCGAGACGCTCGACTGGATCCGTCGGGCGGCGGCCGGGGCCCGGAGGGTCACCTCGGTGTGCACCGGCTCGCTCCTCCTCGCCAGCGCGGGGCTTCTCGAGGGCCGGCACGCGACGACGCACTGGGGAGCTCTGGACACCCTCGACGCCCTGAAGGCCGGGGTCGCGGTCGAGCGCGAGTATCGGGTCGTGGACGACGGCATCATCAGCTCGGCTGGCGTGGCCTCGGGGATCGACATGGCCTTCTACGTCGTGGAGACCCTCTTTGGCCGTGAGGTCGCCGACGAGACCGCTCACTACGTCGAGTACCGGCGGGACGGAAAGCCAGCGCTCCGTGTGTGACCGGACCGCTGGTGGATGCTTAGAAGCCCCTCCGTCTCATGCAACTGCGATATGCGGCCTGGTAGGTGGCGTTCTTTGCTCCTCCCGCCTTCATACCGTGGATTTGCGGATCGGACGACTCGATGTGTCTGCCCGTGAAGTCGATAGAGTTTGTCGTCATGGCGCCGGCGCGTGCAGTGTCGGCCCGAACGTGGTCGCCCATGGTCGGCGAGACAGTTCCTGCCTTGACCGCTTCGGGCGCTTCTTCATTGCAGGCGGCGAAGTCGGCGGCGGTAGGGACCTGGCCGTCGGCCGTCCGCGTGGCGGCTAGCGAGACGAGGAGGATCAGGGCGAGGGCCATCACCACTTTGTACTGCACGGCCATGTCGTACTCCTTTCAAGAGCGTCCAAAGAAACGGAACAAGCCGGGGCACCCGTACCGCGTCGTAACGCGCCAAGAGCCTGCGTCTCTCGATGTAGAACTCCATGAGCCCCCTCATCCCTCCCACCTCCTCGTGGGACTCTGCCGCGCCTCTGTCCGCGTAGGCGTTCAGCCGCCCCTGCGAAATGTCCGTCTGGGTGCTCTCGTCGAGGCACGTTGTGACGCGGGCCACGACCCCCGCGTGCCCGGTTTTAGATGTTTCAGGAACACACGGTGACACTTGTCACCGCCGCAAAACCGTTGCGAGGGGTCTCGAAGCTCTGCCCCACAAGTTTCGCACCTTGCCGCTGGGTGCGAAGTCAGAGCGAGCACGCCCGTGCCCACCTTCATCACTGACCGCCGATCGACACGGTGAAGTGGACCGTCTCCTGGCGGTACGGCGACGGGATGTACGCGAGCTCCAGTTGAATCCCTTTCAACTTCTTCGCCTTCAGCGCCTCGGCGGGGAAGGCCACGTCCAGCGACTCGGTGGCTTCCTGCCCGGGGTCGAGCCGATCATTGCCGTAACTGGCGAACCTGAGGGTCGGCTCCGTCCGGGCGTCCTCGAGCTGGATCGGTTGTCCCTGGGCGTCGATGTACCGGATCTTCCCTGCGACGAGGCGGACGGTCTGATCCGCCGAGCTGTTCTTCAGCACAACCTTCGCCGTGAACTTCGCCGGCGAGACGACGCGGTCCGAGCCTTGCTCGATCCGTTCCGTGACTCTCATGTCCGTCATCTCGCCCGTGACGATCCCGGCCTTGACCTTCATCGCGGCCGGCGTCACGGTGTACGTCTTGTCCTTGACCACCGCCGCCGTCGCCGCCGGCTGCGGCGATGGGCCGAGAATCATCCACACCACCACGGCCACGACCGCTGCGCCGAGTCCCCAGCGCCACATTTTGATGACGGTCTTTTCCTCGCCAACACTCTCAGTCGGCCAGAACTTGCGTTGGGCGATGATCGGGATGGCCGCCCCGACGGATGCGACGACGGCCATCGCGACAATCCCGGTCCCCGGAAACACCCCAGCGGCCCGGAAGATCCAGCTCCCCCCGATGCTCCCGACGAGACCGAGGATGACGTCCTTCTTCAGCCCGTAGCCTCCGCGTTTCATGACCAGCGGGGCCAGCACGCCCGCCAGCACTCCCACGAGAACCCACGTCACGAACATGGCGAAGCTCATGACCCTTCCTCCTTCACCCGGTTAACGACTCACCCGCTTCACTTCCCCTACGCCGTTGCGCGCGCCGCGACCTGCGAGCGTTTGCGCCCGTTGGGTGGCTGAGGGCGCACCAGGACGGCCGCGAGCATCTCGATCGCCCGCTGGTCGAGGGCACGGTCGTCGATGATCACTTGCACAGAGGGGCCTGCGAGCGCCCGTACCCGCTCGGCCGCCGCGGTAGAACAGACGATGACGTCCACTCGTCGCAACAGGCGACCCAACGCGGCCCCCTCGGCAGGGCACGCGCCGACCAGCGCGATGTTCGGCAGGCCGGCGTTGGCGATCGAGTGCTCGAGGTTGTGGGCCGTCTCGACGGCGGCGGAGGCGACGCCCACTCGTGTCCCCGACGGGAGCTGGGCCAGACGGTGGAGCGTCTCGAGATGCGCCTCGGCGAGGAGCGCGATCACGGGGACCCCCTTACCGTTCAGGAGCCGCTCCACCTGCGGGAGGTGGCAGAAGCTCGTGACCGCGGCCCGCCAACGACCACCTTGCTTCTGGCGCCGCGTGACCGCCGCCAGGTCGCCGAGGAGCACCTTGTCGACGCGGACCGGGAGGTGGGCCTCGAGTTGCCGGGCGAAGAAGTCGAGCTCTGGCGGGCTGCACTCCACGAGGAGGACCTCGACGGTCTCCTGGAGGGCGGCGGGCCGGACCCCGGTCAAGCTCAGAACGCCCACCGACAAGTCGTCGGCAGTCATCCCGAGGGCCGCCGCCCGGATCACCGTCTCTTGTAAGAAGCTCTCGCGGAGGTGAGGGGAAGGGCGGACGGGCGGTGCCGAGGCGACGAACACGCCTTTCCCCCGCCGAGCCTCCACGTATCCGCTCTGCTTGAGATCCTCGACGACGCGCGCGACCGTGTTCGCATTGATGCCGAGGAAGCCGGCCAGCTCCCGGATGCTGGGCAGGGCTTGGTCGCGCGCGACGCCGCCGCTCTCGATGGCGTGCTTGAGCTGCTCGGTCAGTTGCCGGCGGATCGGGATCGGGCTGTGCCCGTCGATCGTGAGTTTCATCGCGACCCTCATCTGTATGGCAATAATAGTACACTAGATCAATTTAGTCAATCCGTACTATTTTAGTGGTACACTGCGCCGCAGGGAGGGACTACCACGATGGCTCAGGCAATGAAGACGGCTCAGGCAAAGAAGACGACGCTGCGTCCGCTCCACGACCGCGTGCTCGTCAAGCGCCTCGCGGAGCAGGACGAGAAGCGCGGCAGCCTCATCATCCCCGACACCGCTAAAGAGAAGCCCCAGGAGGGCAAGGTCGTCGCCGTGGGCACCGGCAAGGTCAACGACGACGGCAAGAATTTCCCGCTCGCGGTGAAGGAAGGCGACCGCATCCTCTTCGCCAAGTACTCCGGGAGCGAGGTCAAGCTCGACGGCGAGGAGTACCTCATCATGAAGGAGGAGGACGTCCTCGGCATCGTCGGCTCGTGAACGAGCGGCTCGGCCGCCGTCAACCATTCGTGCACACTCGGGAGGAACGTATCCATGGCTAAGCAGCTTCTGTTCAACGAGGAAGCCCGCGCGGCGCTCTTGCGCGGGGTCAACATCATGGCGCACGCCGTCAGGGTCACGCTGGGGCCGAAGGGGCGGAACGTCGTCATCGACAAGAAGTTCGGGAGCCCGACGATCACCAAGGACGGTGTGACCGTCGCGAAGGAAATCACGCTGAAAGACCCCGACAAGGACCTGGGAGCCCAGATGATCAAGGAGGTCGCCGCCAAGACCTCGGACGTGGCGGGCGATGGGACGACCACGGCCACCGTACTCGCCCAGGCGATCTTCCGCGCCGGTCTCAAGAACGTGACGGCGGGAGCGAACCCGATGGGCCTGAAGCGGGGGATCGATCAGGCGGTCGAAGCAGTGGTCGAGGAGCTGAAGCATCTGTCCAAGGCCACCAAGGACAAGAAGGAGATCGCCCAGGTCGCCACGATCGCCGCCAACAACGACAAGACGATCGGCAACTTGATCGCTGAAGCCATGGAGAAGGTCGGCAAGGACGGTGTCATCACCGTCGAAGAGGCCAAGGCGATGGAGACCACCCTCGCGGTGGTCGAGGGCATGCAGTTCGACCGGGGGTACCTGTCGCCGTACTTCGTGACGGACGCGGAGCGGATGGAGGTGGTGCTGGAGGACGCCCTGGTCCTCATCCACGAGAAGAAGCTCAGCGTGATGAAGGACATGCTGCCGCTGCTCGAGCAGGTGGCGCGCGTGGGTAAGCCGCTGCTGATCATCGCCGAGGACGTGGAGGGCGAGGCGCTGGCCACGCTCGTGGTCAACAAGTTGCGCGGCACGCTGCATACCTGCGCGGTGAAGGCGCCGGGCTTCGGTGACCGGCGGAAGGCCATGCTTGAGGACATCGCGACCGTGACCGGCGGCAAGGCGATCACCGAGGACCTGGGGATCAAGCTCGAGAACATCAAGCTCGAGGATCTCGGTCGGGCCAAGAAGGTGGTCGTGGACAAGGACAACACCACGATCGTCGAGGGCGCCGGCAACACCAAGGAGATCGAGGCCCGTCTCAAGCAGATCCGGGCGCAGATCGAGGAGACCACCTCGGACTACGACCGGGAGAAGCTCCAGGAGCGGCTCGCGAAGCTCGCGGGCGGCGTCGCCGTCATCAAGGTCGGGGCGGCCACCGAGACCGAGATGAAAGAAAAGAAGGCGCGGGTCGAGGACGCGCTGAACGCCACGCGGGCCGCCGTCGAGGAGGGGATCGTGCCCGGGGGCGGCGTCGCGCTGCTCCGCGCGTCGGAGGCCCTCGGCAGCCTCAAGCTCTCCGGCGACGAGGCCACCGGTGTCAGCATCGTGCGGCGCGCCCTCGAGGAGCCGATCCGGCAGATCGTGGAGAACGCCGGACTCGAGGGCTCCGTGGTCGTCGAGAAGGTCAGGGCGGCCCTCCCTATCACCCAGGGCTTCGACGCCGAGACAAACGAGTATGTCGACATGATGCAGGCGGGGATCATCGACCCGACCAAAGTCGAGCGCGTCGCGCTACAGAATGCCGCTTCGATTGCGTCCTTGCTGCTCACGACGGAAGCGCTCATCACCGACATCCCGGAGGCCGAGAAGGTCGATCCATCCATGGCGCACGGTGGGGAGTTTTAGTCTTGGCGAGGTGAGAAGATAACGGGGGCGGCCGCGAGCGATCGCGCCCTGCACCATCTTGGTGCACCTGCACCACCGTGGTGCAGGTCTCAGGGCGAGGAGGAGCCGGCCGCCGCCCCACAGAGCCCGCAAACTATAGGCGCTTTCCTGACGGACGCCAGAACCTGCCCGCTGGCACGCTGGTTGCCGGTGGTTTGCCGCGGCGCCCCGGAGGAGAGCCGTATGTCAACGGACCTGGGCTGTAACTAGTTCGTGACGTGTCGTAGGGTGTCCCGACCGCGGGAGACGTCCCGCTCACACCTTCGGTCGCATTGGGCCATCGCGGCCCTCCTCATCGCAATCCTCTACTTTGGCGTCGCCGGCCTCAGCTTGCGCCTGGCCCTCGAGAAAACGAACGCGTCGCCCGTGTGGCCGCCGTCAGGGATCGCGCTGGCGGCGGTCCTCCTTCTGGGATATCGCGTCTGGCCGGGCATCTTGCTCGGGGCGTTTTTCGCGAACGTGGTGGCCTTCCTCGCCAACCAGGCCGCGAGTGCACGCACGATCGTCGTCGTCTCCTCCGCGATCGGCCTCGGGAACACCCTCGAAGCCGTGGTGGCGGCGTACCTGCTTCAGCGATGGGTCGGGGCGCGCAGCCCGTTCGATCGGGCGCAGGACGTGTTCAGGTTCACGGCCGCGGCGCTCCTGGCATGCTGCGTGGCGGCCAGCGTCAGCGCGACCGGCATCGCCCTGGCAGGCATCGCCCCACCGTTCGTCTACGGAACGATCTGGCTCACGTGGTGGCTCGGTGACACGACCGGAATACTCCTGGTGACGCCGTTGCTCCTGACGTGGAGCGACCGGTCGCAGCCGCGTTGGGAATTCCGCAAGCACATCGAAGCGGTGCTGTTGTTCGTGTCGCTGGTGGTCATCGGCCGGCTCGGGTCGCTCGACCAGGGCGCCAACTACCCGCTGGTCTTCGTGCCGATTCCGTGGCTCGTCTGGGCGGCGTTTCGATTCGGTCCCCGCGAGGCCGCGACCGCGGCCGTCCTCACCTCCGCGATCGCCGTATGGGACACGGTCCATGGGGTCGGCCCGTTTGTGGGCGAGACGGCCAATGAATCCCTGTTGCTGTTGCAGGCCTTCGTGAGCGTCCTGACCGTGACGATCCTGACGATGGCCGCGCTTGTCGCCGAGCGACGGAACGCGGAGGGGCGACTCCGAGCGGCCCACGACACCTTGGAGACGCGGGTCGAGGAACGAACCCGGGACCTGCGAACCGCCGAGACGAGATTCCGTGAGCTGCTGGAATTCGCTCCCGACGCCATGGTCATCGTGAACGAGGCGGGGGACATCGTCCTCGTCAATGCGCAAGCGGCGAAGCTCTTCGGCTACTCGCGGGAGGAGTTGCTTGGCCGACCGGTGGAGATGCTGATTCCGGAGCGCGTCCGGCCCAAGCACCGCGAGCATCGACACGGGTACTTCAGAGCCCCGCGGGTGCGGCCGATGGGTGTCGGGATGGAACTGTATGGGCTGCGCAAGGATGGGACCGAGTTTCCGGTCGAGATCAGCCTCGGTCCTCTCGAGACGACGGAGGGCACCTTCGTCTCGAGCGTCGTGCGCGACATCACGGAACGTCGGCAAACGGAAGAGACGCTGCGACACACCGAGAAGTTGGCCGCGATGAGCTCGCTGCTGGCCGGCGTCGCCCACGAGCTCAATAATCCGCTTGCGGTCGTGAGGGGCCAGATCGAGCTGCTGCGCCGAGCCGCCGGGAGCGGGCCGCTCGTCGAGCGCACGAAGAAGATCGCGACGGCGGCCGAGCGCTGTGTGCGGATCGTGCGGAGCTTCCTGTCGATCGCCCGCCACCACCCGCCCGAGCGGCAAGAGGTGCGGCTGAACCAGGTCGTCCAGGAGGCGGCGGAGCTGCTCGCGTACCCCCTGAGCGTGGACAACATCGAGGTGAGACTCGATCTGGCGGCCGATCCCCCGGTCCTCTGGGCCGATCCTCACCAGCTTCACCAGGTGGTCGTGAATCTCATCACCAACGCTCATCATGCCATGCGCGGGCGGCCGGGCCCGCGGCTCACCCTGACGACGCGGCTCAGTCGAGAAGAGCAATCCATACGGCTCGAGGTCGCTGACACGGGCATCGGGATCGCCCCTGAGATCCAGGGGCGAATCTTCGAGCCCTTCTTCACGACGAAGCCGCCCGGGCACGGGACCGGCTTGGGGCTCGGGCTGTGCCGGGCGATCATCGTCGCCCACGGAGGGACGATTGAGGTCGAGAGCCGGCCTGGCGAGGGCGCGATCTTTCGCGTCGAGCTGCCGCTGACCGTGCCGTCGTCCGGCCCGGAGGTGCGCGAGCTCGAGTCGCTGCCTGCGATCCAGGGAAAGGCGATCCTCGTGGTGGACGATGAGCACTACGTCGCCGATATGCTGGCGGATCTTCTCCGGCTCGACGACCATCGCGTGGACGTCGCGCCCAACGGCCACGTCGCCCTAGAGAGACTGCGCGCCCAACCGTACGACCTCGTCCTGATCGACCTCAAGATGCCGGAGCTCGACGGGCCGGGTCTCTATGAGGCTCTGGCTCGGGATCACCCGCAGCTTCTTCGGCGACTCGTCTTCCTTACCGGCGATGCGCTGAGCTCGGAGATCAGCGCATTTCTGGAGCGCGCCGGCGCTCCCTACCTGTACAAGCCGTTCACGCTCGAGGAGGTCCGGCGAGTCATCCATCGCGCGCTGTCGGGGAGGTGACTCCAGCAGGGAGCCACCTCCCGGGACTTACTTACCAGCGCCGATCGACACGATAAAGTTGATGCTCTCCTCCCGGTAGGGTGACGGGATGTACGCGAGCGCCAGCCGAATCTCCTTCAGCGTCTTCGCTTTCAGCGCCTCGGCCGGGAACTCCACATCCAGGGACTGGGTTCCCTCCTGCCCGGGGTCGAGTCGCTCGCTGCCGTAGGTGGTGAATTTGACGACCGGCTCGGTCCGTGAATCCTCGAGCTCGATGGGCCGCCCGTTGGCACCGATGTACAGGATCTTGCCCGCGACGAGCCGGACCGCCTGATTCGCGGACGTATTCTTCAGCCGTAGCGTCCCGGTGAGCTTCGCCGGGGAGACGACACGGTTGGAACCTTGCTCGACTCGCTCCATGACCTTCAGCTCCGTGACCTCGCCCGTAATGATCCCCGCCTTCACCGTCACCGACGCCGGCGTCACCGTGTACGTCTTGTCCTCGACCATCGCGGCGGTCGCCACCGGCCCCTGCGCGCAGCCGAGGGTCATGACCGCCACTGCCCCTATCAAGGCTGCCACTCCCGCCCATTTCGACATCGTCATCTCCTTGCCAAGACGCTGATCCTCAGCGCTTGGTTGTCGTCACGTGTGTCTGATATCGAATCGGTCGACGCGCCGCGCTCCGCTGGAGACGAACCGCCTTGGCCTGGTCCCCAATGTTCGCGAGGAGGACCGGGCGATCCCCGTGCTTCAGCCCCTCCTCGATGAGGGCCCGAAGGACAATCTGGAGGCTCACCGGGAGCTTGAGCGCGGCCGTCGCCTTCCCCGCCAAGACCCGAGCCCGGTCCAGAGCGTCCTGCGTGAGCAAGAGGAGGACCTTCGTCTTATTCTCGAACATCTTATTCTCGAACATCACCACCTCCTGCCGGATTTATATATTTATTAGTTGATATATAATTTATATCGTGATAAGAGTCCGACGTCAAGCACGATCGCGGGGAGCAAGGTCGGAGCACCCGGTCAAGGAGGACGAGTCATGTATTTTGAGATGTTCGTGGCGTCGATTGTCGTCGGAATAATGACCGGCTGGCTGGCCGGGATCGTCATGAAGGGTGGAGGGTACGGACTGCACTGGGACCTCAATTTCGGTCTCGGCGGGAGCGTCGTGGGGAGCTTGATCTTCCAGACCCTGGGGGCTCCGGAAGCGGGATGGGCCGGGACAGGCATCGCCGCGTTTGTCGGGGCAACCCTCCTCGTCACGCTCCAGCGCAAGATTTGGCCAGCGCAGGTCGCACACGCCTAGGTGACGTGGCTCGTACGACCTCGGTTCCGATAGAGGAGCGCCCTTACTTTCCCCGCCGATTCGGCCGGCGCTCGCGGCGCTTCCGCGGGCTTCCGGCCTGGAGGTTCCTGCGTTCACCCGCGGGTCCCCCGGCTCGACGCGCCTGGGTTCGAAGGCGCCGGACCGCCAGGGCCTGGCCCTCGACGTTGGCCAGCAGACCCCGGTCGCCATCCCGCTTCAGCCCCTCCTCGATGAGGGCCCGGAGGACGATCTGGAGGCTCACCGGCAGCATGAGCGCGGCCGTCGCCTTCCCGGCAAGGACGCGAGCCTGGCCGAGCACGTCCCCAGGGAGAATGAGAAGCACTCTGGTCTTATTCGCGAGCATCGCCACCTCCCCTTATTATATAATTAATATCATAATATATGTCAACTATCAGTGGGAGTAAGACGTGCTGAACAACCTGCTGGCGGTGGGCGTCGTCGTCGTGATCGTCGTGGTGATTGCCACGATCCTCGGGGCGGTGGAGCTACTCCGGAAAGTGTTCGGCTGAAGAACGGAGAATTGCGTGCCGCCCAGGCGCAGCTGTGTCATACTCGCCGCGTCTGGTTCGGTGGTTGGTTCGCCTGTGGACCCCTTCCCCATCAGACCGTGTCTCTGGTGCTCGCTTCCGCTGTTCCAGAGCGTGCTTGCTTATCGCGGGAGACCCAGTCGGAGGTGCGCGATGGCGCACAAACTGTTCATCGGAGGCCTGCCCTTTTCGACGTCGAGCGAGCGTCTTCGCGAGGTGTTCGCGCAAGCGGGCGGGGTTGAGTCGGCGACGGTCGTGATGGAGCAAGGGACCGGTCGCTCGCGCGGGTTCGGCTTCGTCGAGATGGCGACGGCCGAGGAGGCGGACGCGGCGGTCAAGAAGTTCAACGGCCAAGACATGGATGGCCGGAAGCTGAGGGTTGAACTCGCCAACTCCTCGGGCCCAGGCGGGGGCGGCGGGTACCGGAACGGCGGTCGCGGGGGTCGCTACTAGGGAGGCGTCTCGCCGGGCTGGGGCGGGTGCGGCGTCACGTCGCCTCGCCTCAGCCCTCTCGCGAGGCAGGGATGACCCTTGACGTTTGCGTCCTGAGGCCGTCGGTCCCCCCGGCGGTGACCGAGGCGAGGACTTACCCGGTCGCGCCGGGGTCGGTGACCGTGCAGGCGGGCATCCTCGTGGGTGAGATCACGGAGATGCAGGTGACGGAGCGGGTCGAGCAGAGCGCCGGCCGCAGAGTCTCCCGGGCGAAGCTCACGGCAGCGCTCGCGCTGACGAATAGCTCGGCGAGTCAGAGTGTCCGGCTGGTCGCGGGGAAGATTCAGTACCTGGACGACCAGTGGCGGCCGATCGAGCTCGAGGAATCGCGGACAGAAGCGACCTTTTCGTTCACCACGTACGGCCGTGAGCGGCTCGACCCCGGGCGGCGGGCGGTGGAGGCCCTGGACGTGGTGTTTCCCGCCGAGGCGCTCAAGGCCAAGAAGCTCAGGGGACTCCGGCTGAAGATCGCCTACATCCCGTTTCCCTACAGGGAAGAGGCGATCACGTTCGCGGTGTCGCTCGATGGCGGCGCGTAGCTTCTTGACGACCTGAGGCTTTCATCGGAAGAACCGGGACAAGCGGATGTGCGACCAACCGCCGAACCCCGGGCGGTCCGGGACGATGGAAAGGCCGGGGCGGTGCGGCCTTCCAGCGAAGCCCGGCATGCCTGGCGTCCCGCTCAACCCTGGTCGTGACGGAAGATAGCCAATCGCGCCGCTACGGAACCCTATGGCGTGGTTGTTTCCGTCGTAGAGAATCCCATCCTCGTACCAGGCGACGTGCCGGCCGGACAGAGAATAGGCGCCATTCGGGCCGATCCATCCGATCACCCTGCCCTCGGCCGAACGAAAACAGTCGCTGTCTTCGATAATCTGGGGACTGCCGTTCCGATCGAATAGCCATTCCGCCATCGTCACGCCCCCCTTTGCGAAGGGTTTGTCTGCCGTCACCGATTGATGCGCTTTCGGCGTTCCTCGAATTCTGCGATTCTGGCGCGCCCCTGCGACTCTGCGGCCGCCGCCGAAAGAAATTGCGTCGTCGATTGCTCCACGAGGACGCCGGCGTCGTCACGGATCGTCCAGACCCACCACGTCGAGCGCCCTTGGATCGAGACAAGATGAAGTGTGATGATCGGGCTCCTTCCTCGTGCTCCCTGAATATATATCAAAGTATACCTTATATAACAAGTGCTAATTGTATAATTCAGCCCTCAACGCATGAATCCGTTCAGCTCCGGCGTGGTCAAGGACCGGTCGAGGTAGCCGAACGTGCCCTTCTCTTTCACCTCGCGGGCGGCGTCGAGCAGACCACTCGTCGCCGCGCGGTAGAGCGACGTGGCGAGGCTGATCCGCTTGACGCCGGCGGTCGCGAGCTCGGCGAGCGTGAACGACTTACCCCGGATGCCGACCATAAAGTTGACCGGCCTCGACACCGCGGCACAGACCGCGCGCACCGCCGCCAGGTCGGGCAGGCCGGGCGCGAACAGCACGTCGGCCCCGGCCTTCTCGAAGGCCTGGAGACGCCTGATCGTATCGTCCAGGTCGGGCTTGCCGCGCAGGAAGTTTTCCGCCCGTGCGGTCAAGGTAAACGGGAAGGCGAGCGCATGCGCCGCCTGCACCGCCGCCAGCACCCGCTCGATCGCGTGGCCGATGTCGTAGAGCGGCTTGTGCTCGTCGCCGGTCGCGTCCTCGATGGAACCGCCGACCAGCCCCATCCCGGCGGCAAGGCGGATGGTCTCCGCCGCCGCTTCCGGCGCGTCGCCGAAGCCCTTCTCCAGGTCGGCCGAGACGGGGAGGTCGGTCGCCGTCACGATGGCGCGGGCGTGCGCCAGCGCCTCCTCGCGCGTCACCGTGCCGTCGCGCCGACCGAGGACGCCCGCGGCGGCGCCGCTCGACGTCGCCAGCGCCTGGAAGCCGAGCCCGGCGAGGATGCGCGCGGAGCCGGCGTCCCACGGGTTTGGAATCACGAAGGCGCCGGGCGCCTGATGCAGCGCGCGGAAGCGGGCGGCCTTGTCGCTCTGGCTTGCCGTCATGAAGGTTTCCTCCTTGTTCCCGGTTATACTCGCGTCTAGAGGTGGACAGCATGCAGATCCGTCTCTCGCGCGATCTTGAAGGACGGGCGCACGCGGCGCCGGGCCCGATGACCGTCGAGGAGTTCTTCGCACGTTTTCCCGAGGTCCCTCGCGACCTGCGCGACGAGCTCGTGCTCGCCGAGTTCGTGCGTGCCTTCGGCTCCCAGCTCCGGGTTGCCCAGAAGCCCTCACCCTGCGTGGCGCAGGCGGGCGCCGGCGACGCGGAGCACTATTTCTACACGCGCCTGGTCAACGATCTCGCCGTCTACGGCATCGGGCTCGCCCGGCGCGAGCGTACGCTCAAGCGTCTGGAAGCGCTCCTCGCCGAGTACCGCGCGCATCCCGCCACCTTCGCCTGCATGCTGGTGCCGCGCAAGGCACCGGACGCGCCGCGCGCGGGGTGCAGGTAACGCAGCGCGATCAGAAGGCGCCCTTGTCGAGCGCGTAGAAGTTGGCGTAGATAGACTCGCAGTCGGCGTGGAGCGGTCCCGGGCTCTCATAACGCGAGCCGAAGCGGGTCAGCGCCTGGGTCGAGAGGTCCGCGCTCGCCTTGCCGGCTATGATCAGCTCGCTCATCCACTGTCCGATCAGGAGCGAGCCGGCGATCCCGAGGGCATTGCATCCCGTGGCTACGAACAACCCGTGGACGGAAGGCACCTGGCCGATCAGGTAGTTTCCATCGGGCGTGAAAGTCGGCAGGCCCGCGCACCCCCGGATGATCGGCGCCGCCTGGAGCGCGGGAAAGGCGCGCGTGAGCCCGGCGCCAAGCTCCTCCAGGACGAGCTGATCCCGCTCGGTCTCCTCGATCGTGAAGGTCCTCGGAAGCTCGGCCATGGCGAACCGCTTGGGCGCTCGCTCGAAGCCGCCGATGAGCACGCCGCCCACTTCCGGACGCAGATAGACGGACGCGTCGGGCACCCGGACCACGGGCATCTCGCGCGGGATCCCGTCCATGGGCGCGGTGACCCAGAGCTGATGCCGGATCGGAACCGAGTCGAATGCGAGTCCCAGCGCCGCGCCGATCAGCTCGCTCCACGGTCCCACCGCCACCACGACGGTCTCGCACGCGATCGGTCCTGTCGCAGTGTCGACGCCGGTGACGCGGCCGCGCTCGAGCGTGATCGCCGTGGCGGGCGTCTGCGTCCGCATCTTCACGCCGAGACGACGGGCCGCACGCGCCAACGCCATCGCCAGCGTGTAGGGCTCGGCGTAGCCGTCGGTCGGAATCCACGCGCACGCCTTCACCCCGTTCGTCTCCAGCAGCGGCACCCGCGTCTGCGCGTCTCGAGGAGCGATGAGCTCGACCGCGAGCCCCCAGCGGCGCGCCTGAGCCACCTGAGCCTCGAGCTCGCGCACGCGTGCGTCCGTCAGCGCGAGCTTCAGGCTCCCGACCTGTCGAAACCCCGAATCTTCCCCGTGCTCGGCCTGCCATCGGCTGAGCCTGTCGACAACGGCCATGATGGAGCGCGCCATGAGCTCGGAGGCGCGGAGCTGCCCGACCAGCCCGGCGGCCTGCGACGTGTTGCCCGAGGCGAGCTCTCCGCGCTCGAGCACCAGCACGTCGGAGACGCCGGCACGCGCCAGATGGTAGGCGATGGAGCATCCCCAGATTCCGCCCCCGACGACGACGACCCGGGCTGTCTCACTCATCGGCTCGCTTGTCCTTTGATCGTGCGGCTGATCCGCCAGGCGATCGCTGAGAAGAGCACGAGCAGGATACCGAGGAACACGAGCCATGCGCGTGGGATCTCGGGAAACGCCCCGAGCCGCACCGACAGCCAGACGGCCGCGACCAGCCCCAGCCCGGAGACGGCCACGATCGCGTGGTCCCGGGGTCGCATCCTGATATCGCGGAAGACGGTCCGCCGCGCGCCGACGGTCTCCGCGTAGTTGAACCCCCGGAGCTCCATCGCGAGGGCGATGTCGCGGCTGCGGCGGAGCGCGCCGAGGCCGAGCGGCATGATGGAGATGGCCACGCCGCGCAGGAACACGTACGGGTTCCTGGAGCCGATGGCGCGGTAGCCGCGGGCCGTCAGGGCGTTTCGGATCACCACCAGCTCCTCCTGCAGCAGCGGGAAGAAGCGCATGGCGAAGGCGAACATGAAGGCCACCTTGTAGTTGAGCCCGCTCTGATACATCGCCATGCCCCAGTCGAAGGGGTCGGTGGTCATGGAGAACATGATGAACGCGATACCCATCGCCGCGAGGCGAAACGCCACCAACAACCCGGCGTCCCACCCGGGCCTGGAGATCGGGACGACGTCGAAGAGGCGCGTGTCGAAATAGGGCGGGCCGTCGGTGAGCAGATGGATCAGGACGATCGCCGTCATCAGCGGGAGCAGGAAGAGGATGAACACGAGGTACTCCAGCGGGCTGACGCGGCCCAGGATCCAGATGATCGCGATGATCACCAGGGGCATGACCCAGGGGTGCGGCAGCAGGAACGTCGAGATCAGGAAGCAGACGACGAAGACGAGCTTGGTGCGCGGGTCCAGTCGGTGGAGGAACGAGTCACCGGCCGAGAACTGGTAGAGGAGCTTCATGCGTAGAGCAGCTTCAAGCGGACAAGCGCCGGAGGATGGCGTCGCGGGCTTCGGGCACGGTGATGGGCAGGGGGTGAAGCCCGAGGCTGAGCCCGAGGCGCGCCACGGGCGGCGGGCTGATCGCCGAGATCCTGAGCTCCTCGGCCCGCGAGAAGACCTGACGGGGTGGGCCGTCGAGCAGCACGCGCCCGTCGTGCATGACGATCACCCAGCGGGCGTACTCGGCCACGAGCTCCATGACGTGGGTGATCGTGAGGATGGTCATGCCCTCGTCGCGGTTCAGCCGCGCCAGGAGATCCATGATCTCGCGCGAGCGCGCCATGTCCTGGCCCGTGGTGGGCTCGTCCACGATCAGGAGCTGCGGCCGCATCACGATGATGGCCGCGATCGCGAGCCGCTGGCGGTCGCCCCGCGAGAGCTGGAAAGGATGGACCTCGCGCTTGTCCCACAGCTCGAGCCGCCGGAGCACCTGCTCGACGGACTCCTGGATCTGGTCGGGGGAGGCTCCCAGGTTCTGGAGGCCGAATGCCACGTCATCCCAGACCCGCTCTCGAAACAGCTGGTGGTCCGGATTCTGAAAGACATAACCCACGCGCGTCGCTCGCTGCGCCGGCCGGAGCCGCCAGACCTCGGTGCCGGCGACTCGAAGGCTGCCCCGCGTGGGGCGCAGGTAGCCGCTGATGCATCGGGCCAGCGAGGTCTTTCCGCTCCCGTTCTGACCGACAATGGCGGCGAACTGGCCTTTCGGGATGCGAAGCGTCACGCCCTTCAGCGCCAGGACGCGCCGGGGAGCCGGGTACTCGAACTCCACCCCTTCGGCCACCACGGCGAGCTCGGCCGGCGGCGGCGAGGTCATGAGGGCAGAAGCGCGCGGAGCGCGACCGTCATCTCCTCGAGCGTGATGGGCGGGACGTCGAGCTTCACCCCCGCTTCGACCAAGCGGGAGCTCAGCTCGGCCATCTGGGTCGGCCGGACACCGGCGGCGTCGAGCAGGTCCTTCCGCAAGCAAAACTCGCGCGGCCCCGCGTCGAGGACGATGCGCCCCTCGTTCAGGAGAATGAGTCGGTCGGCGTGCTCCACCAGCTCGTCGACCTTGTCCTCGACCATGATGATGGCGTGCTGCTGCTGCTCGGCGAGCCGCCGGACGGCGCCGATCACTTCGGCGGCCCCGATGGGGTCGAGCTGGGACGTGGGGTGGTCGAACAGATAGACCGCGGGAGCGATGGCGTGGACCGCGGCCAGCGCCACGCGCTGCTTCTCCCCGCCCGAGAGGTCATAGGTGATGCGGTCCTGCAGCTTCTCGATCCGGAAGAACCCCAGCGTCGAGGCCAGCCGCGAGGCGATCTCCGCGCGCGGGAGGCCGCGGTTCTCCAGGCCCCAGGCGAGCTCGTCGCGAACGAGCAGGTTGAAGAGCTGCGCCTCGGGATCCTGGAGCACCAGGCCGACACGCTCGCTGATGCGAGCCAGCGAGAGCTCTTGCGTGCGCCGACCGTAGATCCGGACGTCCCCGCCGATCTCGGCTCCCAGGTAGTGCGGGATCACGCCAGCCAGGAGGTACAGGAGGGTGGATTTCCCGCTGCCCGTGGAGCCGACGATGCCGACGAACTCGCCGGGCTCGACCCGGAAGGAGATATCTCGGAGGGTCGGGCTCGGGGCGGTCGGGTACCGGAGGGTCACGCGCTCGAGCGCGATGACGGGATCGGCCATGGCGCGCCCGCGAGCCCGCCGCTAGGATGGCCGCTTCTTAGCGGGGAACATGGCGAAGTAGACGACACCGACGACGGCCGCCAGGATCAGCAGCGCCGCGATGCGGACCGGCGTGCTCACCCACTCGAGCGGAGCCTGGATGACGGGTACCTTGCCCTGGGAGGCGAGGTAGATCCAGGCGAACACGAACACGACCAGCAGGAGCCCGATGATGGCGCCAGTGACGAGAGGCTTCATGAGAGCACCCCCGACTTCGCCACGGTGCGAACGAACGCGAAGCCCAGGATCGCCGAGGGAACGGCCTCCGCCACCGCCCACAGCCACAGCCCGGCGGTTTGGAGCGCGCTGAACTTGAAGAGGAAGAGCCATACCGGGATGAGGCCGGTCGCCAGAAACAGCTCGGCGATCAGCACCATCGTGACGTAGGTCGCGAAGGTGGTCGGCTGCTTCTTGCTCAGCACGTAGGAGGCCATGATCGCCATGGGGATGTTGAACGACCAGTTGATGGTGAAGTGGACGGGCGCCAGTGGTCCCGTCGCGGTCAAGACGGCGATGATCGGGTTGAAGCTGGCCGTGATCAAGGCACCCGTCATGCCGAAGAAGAAGCAGGCCGTCGTGAACCACATGATCCCGAAGGGCAGCGCCGTCCACGGGATGATGCCGCCGACGGTGGCGGTATCGAGCCGCTCGGTGATCTGCATGTTGGCGCTGAAGGCGACGGCCAGCAGCACCGACCCGACGATCGAGCGCGTATCACTGCGCCACAGGCTCGGGAAGGGGATCGGCGGAATCGGCTCGAAGAGGCCTCCACGCCTGGCGACGTTGACTGCCGTATTCATGCGTGCCCCCTTTTCGCTGGGTGGTGTGTGCGTTGCGAGCCGTCCTGACACCTAGACGGGTGCGTGCAGCACCGCCGGGTCGATGGCCCGCGGGAGGAATCTCCCGTGCCCCGGGGTCCCGAGAAAGGCGCCTTTGTTGACGATGACCTTGCCCCGGGAGATGGTCGTGACCGGCATCCCCACCACGTCCCATCCCTCGTACGGGCTGTACTGCACCTTCATGTGCAGGGTCTGGGGCGACACGCGCAGCCGCGCCGTGGGGTCGATGAGGACGATGTCCGCGTCGCTCCCCGCCGCGATGATCCCCTTTCGCGGGTACAGCCCGAAGATGCGGGCCGGGTTGGTGGAGGCCACCCGGACCAGACGGGTGATGGGTAGCCGGCGCTTGACGACGCCCTCCGAGAAGAGAAGAGGAATCCGCGTCTCGACGTCCACGCAGCCGGGCGAGGCCCGGTCGAACGATTCGGCGCCGGCCCGCTTGTCCTCCACGTCGATGGAGTTGTCATCCGAGGAGACGGTGGCCAGCCAGCCGCCAGCCAACCCCTCCCAGAGCGCCTCGTTGTCGTCTTCGGTGCGGAGCGGTGGGCTCATCACGTAGTTGTACCCGTCCGGCCGCGCATACATCGCCTTGGTGAGCACGAGATAGTGAGGGCACGTCTCCCCGTAGACCGGCCGTCCTTCGGCGCGGGCCTGGCGGACGGCCGCGACCGCTTCGCCAGCCGCGATGTGCACCACGTACACGGCGGCCCGCGCCGAGCGGGCGAGGAAGAGCACGCGCCGGATGCACTCGACCTCCGTGAAGGTCGGGCGACTCTCGGGGTAATGGACGGGGGCCCGCTGGCCGGCGGCCAGCAGGCGCGCCGTGCAGTAGTCGACGATGTCGCAGTTCTCCGTGTGGACGGCCGCGATTCCGCCCAGGTCCCGAAGCCGCTCCATCACGTTGTAGACGGTCGCATCGTTGACGTACAGGTTGACCTCGCGGTAGACGGTGAACATTTTGAAGGATGGCACGCCGTAGGCCACCACCTGCTCGAGCTCCCGCAGCGTGTCGTCGCCGCCGTCGTTGACCACGCAATGGAAGGCGAAGTCGATGACGGCCTTCCCCTCCGCTTTCTCCCGTCGCTTCTCGACCGCGTCCAGTAACGGTCCGCCGAGCGTCTTCAGATCCAGGGTGAAATCGATGATCGTGGTGGTGCCGCCGAAGGCGGCGGCGATGGTGCCGCTCTCGAAGGTGTGCTTGCTCTGGCCGAGGAACTCCATGTCGAAGTGCACATGGGCGTCGATCCCGCCCGGCACGACGTAGAGCCCACGGGCGTCGATCACCTGTCGCGCCTGGATTGGCTCCGCCGTCTTGAGAAGCCCGGCGATGCGCTCGCCCTGGACGGCCACGTCCGCCTCGAGGACCGTATCCGGCATGACGACCTTGCCGTTCCTGATCAGGAGATCGAACACGGCTGGCTCCTCGCAGTCCGTTTCATTCGCGCGGCAAAGCTACTACGCCTGCCGAGACGGAGGCAAGGGGCTACTTGAGAGCTGCCTCCAGTTCACCGAAAGCCACTTGACGGGCATCCTCTTTGGACAGATCCTCTGGCGCATCGAGCGACTCGCGTCGCGTCTGACGTGATTTAGCGGACTGCTCAGACGGGAGAAGGATCGGTGTCGACGGAGTGTCCCTCCGGTGGCTCCCGGGCTTAGGAGAAACGCGATGAAGACAGTCGTGGGCATTTGCTCGGCCTTGGCGACCGTGCTCATGGCACATGGCCCAGTGGCTTTCGCTCACTGGCCGGATCAGGCGCCGCACCAGATCGCTCACCTCGGCGATCTGGAGTTGGAGGGCGGCGGCGTCATCACAAACTTCAAGATGTCCTACGTCACCCACGGCAGGCTCAGCACCGCCAAGGACAACGCCATCCTGTTCATGCACGGCTTCGGGCTGAACCATCACCACGTTGATCACCTGATCGGACCCGGCCGGCCGCTCGACACAGACAAGTACTTCATCATCTGCTCGGACGAACTGGGAAATACGCAGACCACGTTCGAGCACTCGACCAGCCCGACCAACAGCGGCTTAAAGATGAAGTTCCCGGCGTACAACGGACGCGACAGGGTGAAGGCCGAGTACAAGCTGGTTAAGGAAGGGTTGGGGATTCCGCACTTGCTCGCCGTGACCGGCATTTCCGCGGGCGCCACGCACAGCGTGCAGTTCGCGGTCAGCTATCCGGACTTCATGGACGGCATCTTCGCCATCGTTGGCGGCGCCCTCTGGAGCACCCAGCGTTTCTTCTATGGGCCCCTGCTGGCTTCGATCATCACGTCCTGTGCCGGCTGGAACGGCGGCAAGTACGACGAGAACCCGAAGAGTAGTGCGACGAACGCGCTCTCGGTGCTCATTCCCTACTTCTACACCCGCGAATGGTGGGAGCAGTACGTGGACGCGCCTGAGGCCTACACGAAGTGGCGCGATAGCTGGGGCGACTACTATCTCGATATCCAGGATGCGCGCGATCTGTACCACCGGCTCATCGCACTCGGTCGCGGCTGGGTCGGAGACACCCCGCCCTTCAACGGCGACCTGAACGCGGCGCTGCGCTCGATCAAGGCGAAGACCCTATTCCTCTTCAGCCCCCAGGACCAGTTTTATACGCCGCAACACATCGAAACCCAGGTCAAGGCGATTCCCGAGGCGCGTGCGGTGTCGGTCAATTCGGTCGCTGGTCACTTGATCTGCTGTAACGCGGACCCGCAGGCCACACGGGTCATGGGGGAGGCCATAAGGGGGTTCTTACAAGAGCTAGGGCAGCGAAAGGCGGCACGGTGATCACCCGAACGGGAGGCAGGACAATGGACAGTCCACGGATGCCTGACTTCGACCGACGAGCCTTTCTGGCTCGCGCCTGTGCGCTGGGCGCGGGCAGTCTGCTTGGACTCCATAACGGTTCGGCAAGTGCCGAACCCGCGCTTGAGACGAAGAGGATTCGTTTTATCCATGCACCGTCCATCTGTATCGCGCCGCAGTATCTTGCCGAGGAGCTGCTGCGCCTGGACGGGTTTACCGAAGTGGAATACCTCCCCTTGGGAGCGAGAAACGGTCCATACGCCCTCGCCGAAGGTCGCGCGGACATCGGGATGCTATGAGCTCTTCGGCAACGACCGTGTGCGCGCGATCCGAGACCTCAAAGGGAAGACCGTGGCCATCCAGTATTTCGGGGGCGGGGATCACATCCTGCTTTCGAGCATGCTGGCGTATGTGGGGATGAATCCGCACCAGGACGTCACATGGATCGCCGGGGAGAACCTACGCGATGCGATGGGGTTGTTCGTCGAGGGCAAGGCCGACTCGTTCCTCGGTTTCGCCCAGCAGCCTGAGGAGCTGCGCACGAAAAAGATCGGACACAGCATCTTGAACACGGCGCAGGAGCGGCCGTGGTCCCAGTACTTCTGCTGCATGGTCGCCGCGAATCGAGAGTTCGCTCAGCGCCACCCGATCGCGACCAAGCGCGTCCTGCGCGGGATCCTCAAGGCGGCCGACATCTGTGCCGCCGAGCCCCAGCGGGTGGCCCGATATCTCTCGGATAAGCTGTACGAGCCCCGCTTCCAGATCGGGCTGGCGGTAATGAAGAGCCTCCCGTATAACCGCTGGCGCGACGGCAACCCCGAGGACACCTTGCGCTTTCATGCATTGCGCCTTCACCAGGTCGGGATGATCAAGAGCCCCCCGAATAAGCTTATCGCGCAAAGCACCGATTGGCGGTTTCTCAACGAGCTCAAAAAGGAGCTCAAGGCATAGGGCAGGGATACTGAAGGCCGACCACCTCAAACCGCTGGGTAGTCGCTGCCGTCCAACGGGCGTTAGATTGGCTTGGGACTAGATCGCCCGCCCCGCGTGGGTGCCATCGAGGATCGCCTGGTGGACGCCCCGTGGCGCCACGCAGTCGCCCACCGCGTGGAGCTCCGGCACGCGCCCCTTGAGCGCGCGATAGAGCGCGTCGGTCGAGCGGCTTCCCATCGCGAGCACGACGGTATCGATGCCCGCGATCCGGCGCTCGACCCCCGCGTGCACGTTGGCCACGACGACCGCCGAGCCCTCGATGGCGCGCAGCTCGGTGTGCGGAGTCAGGACCGCCCCCTTCGCGAAGAGTCGCGCGTAGAGGGGGGCGATGGAGGTGATGCCGACGTCCTGACCGACATAGAAGAGCGGCGAGACGATCTCGACGCGCTTGCCCTGATCAAGCAGAAGCTCCGCGGTCGAGAGCGCTTGCTGCGTATGGACGTCGTCCACGACGACGACGTTCGCGCCGACCTTTGCGCTGTCCGCCAGCACGTCGCGGTCCGTCACGACGTGCTTGCCGTCGGCGCCCGGGACCGACGGGACGTAGGGATGAGACCCGGTGGCGATGACGACCGCGTCCGGGCGCTCGGCCAGCACCGCGGCGGCTCCCGCCTCGACTCCGAGACGGATCTCGACCCCGAGCTTCTTCACCTGGCCGGCCAGAAAGCGCACGATGCCCGCGTATTCGGCGCGGGCGGGAGCACGCGCGGCGAGGAGCACCTGGCCGCCCAGCTGCGCGTCTTTCTCGAAGAGCATGACGCGATGACCCCGGAGCGCCGCCATGCGGGCCGCCTCGAGCCCCGCGACCCCGCCGCCGACGACCACGACCTTCTTCGCGACGCTCGCCTTGCGAATATCGCCTAGCTCGCCCTCGCGTCCGGTCGCGGGGTTCTGAACGCAGGTGACCGGCTTGCCCAAGTAAATGCGGTCGATGCACCCCTCGTTCGCTCCCACGCACGTCCGGATGTCGTCGAACCGCCCCTCGCGCGCCTTCCGCGGAAGCTCGGGGTCAGCGATGAGGGCGCGCGTCATGCCCACCACGTCGATCTGCCCCGCCGCGGCGAGCTGGTCCGCCTGGATCGGATCCACGATCCGGCTCGCGTGCAGGATCGGCAGCGCGGGCGCGGCCTGCTTGATCGCCTCCGCCAGCGGCACGTACACCGCGGTGGGGAAGCTCATGTTCGGCACCGCCGCCGCCTGGAGGGAGTACGTGTGGGCGCCGCCGCCGATGATCGACAGGAAATCGACGAGCCCCGACGCCGCGAGGCGCCGCGCGATCTCGGCCATGTCGTGCGCGCTGAGGCCCCCGGCCGTGAATTCGTCGCCGGAGATGCGGGCCCCGACCACGAAGTCGCGTCCTACCTCCCGCCGGATCGCCGCGAGGACTTCGAGGGCGAATCGCATCCGGTTCTCGAGGCTCCCACCGTACTCGTCGGTGCGCTGGTTGAAGAGGGGGCACCAGAACTGATCGATCAGGTGGTTGTGCGCCATGGAGAGCTCGATCCCGTCGAGGCCCCCGGCGCGACAGCGGCGTGCCGCATCGCCGAACGCGCGCACCAGCGCCGCGATCTGCTCGGGCTCGAGCTCGTGGGGCACCTCGCGGTGGACTCGCTCGGGGATCTGGGAGGGGGCCAGCAGCACGGGCGACACCTCGGGATCCGACTGGGCCCGCCGGCCGAGATGTGTCAGCTGGGTGAAGACGAGGCAGTCGTGGCGGTGCACGGCGTCGGCGATCTGCCGATAGCCGGGAATGACGGAGTCGTCGTGGTTGGCGATCTGCTTCCAGGCCGCCGCCGGGGAGGACGGATGCACGCTCGAGGACCCGCCGAAGATCGTGAGGGCGCACCCGCCCCGTGCCTTCGCCTCATGGTAGCGCGCGAGCCGCGCCGTCGGCCGGCCGCCCTCGGCCATGGCCTCGGCGTGGCCGGAGGAGTAGATCCGGTTCTTGAGGGTGACGGCGCCCACCTGGACCGGCGTGAACAGCGCGCGAAACTCGTAGGGCATGGTTGGTTCCTCCCGGCACTGGGAGGCTATCACCAGCTGGGAGTGCGCGACTACCGGTCGCAGCGCTGGGGCCTAAGCTTCGGAACGTGCGGCCGAGGGTGATACCGGTCTGTCTTCGGCCGTGTGCAGGCGCGCTATCATTTGGCCGTTAAAGGATCGATCTCAGCGGCTGGTCTCCTTCCAGTTGGCGCCATCCTTGGCCAGCGTCTCGAGGTACGCCCCGATCTGGTAGATCTGCTGATCGGACAGCGCGCCGCCCCACGGCGGCATCTTCGCCGCGCGTCCGGGGACGTCGCGTCCCTTCTTGACGGTTTCGACGTAGCCGCGAAAGCCGAGCTTGAACACGCGAAGGTCGGCTGCATACCCGCGCTCGCCCGCCCCGTCGGCATGGATGCCATGACACAGGGCACAAGCCGCCCGGAACCACGAACGGCCTTCCCGGATCGCGGCCTCATTGCCCGTGAGCGGGTTAGTCGCCGGTACTTCGGACTCTGCGTGGGCCAGGCGCACCGCCCCCACGTCGATCGAGAGAAAACTCACCACCAGCGCACTGACGAGTCCTGCCCGAGCGACGCGCGTCATCGTCACGTCCCTTCCTCGCTTCCGACACATCACGGACGGCGCGAGGTCTCGTCACGTCGAAAACGATCGAGGGCAGGCGCGCACCATGCGCGCCTGCCCTTGTGTCGCTCTTGCCGCGCCTACAGACAGAAGGCTGCCACGAGACCGCCATGCTCCATGTTGTGCTCCTGGTAGCCGAACTTCGCCGGCGTCCCACCGGCAGGCTGCACGACGCACTGCTTGCCGTCGACCGAGAAGGTGATCGGGCCGGCAAAGGCCGTCGTGCCGAGATTGAACGTGTAGAGGATTTCACCGGTCGTCGCGTTCACAGCCTGGAAGGCACCGTTCTGGCTGGTGTAGAAGGTCAAGTTTCCGGCCGTTGTCAGCATCCCGCCGGCGTAGCCGTCCTTGGACTTCTGGTCACGCCAGACCTCCCGTCCGGTGGTCACGTCCTTGGCGAGGTTGACCTCGTACCCCCAGATGAAGTCCCAGTTCGCGCCGAAGTGCCGGACGTTGCTGATCTGCTTGATTTCCTCATAGAAGTACTTCATTCCGCGGTTGACCGCGGGAAGGTAGACGAAGCCGGTCGTCGGGTTGTAGGCGGACGGGAACATGTTGACGCCACCCGTGAGGCTCGGCCACACCTCGACCTTCGGACCGCCCTCGACGGGCAGGGCGATCTGACCGATCGGCCGACCATTGTCGTCGTACCCCTTGATCCAGTTGATCTTGTCGACGAACAGCACCGCCTTCTGGAACTTTCCGGTCTTGGCGTCCAGATAGTGGATGTACCCGGTCTTGTTCGGCTGGACGATCGTCTTCTTGCCGTTGAGGGTCATGACCATCGGGGTCTGCGGCACGTCGTAGTCCCAGGGATCGCCGGGGACTGCGAGGTACCGCCAGTTCACCTTGCCGCTGTCGGTGTCGACGGCCACGATGCTGGCCGCGCCGATGTTGTCCGACTTGCCGCCGCCGCGGTTCCTGGGGTTCCACTCGTACGCGTTGGCGGTCCCGGTGTAGTACATCTTCAGCTCGGGGTCCCAGGCGCCGACGATCCAGGGGCCGGCTCCCCCGAACTCGTGGCTGCCCGCCGGCCAGCTGTTATAGCCGGGCTCGCCCGGGCCGGGGATCATGTTGGCCTTCCACTTGATGTCGCCGTTCTCCGGGTTGACCCCGATGACGTACCCCGGTAGGCCGCCAGTATCTGTGGCGTTCATCGGGACGATGATGGTGCCAGGGATCGCGAGCGGCCCGACCGTGAGGAAGTAGCCGTTGGCGTCTTTAGCCTTAGTAAACTCCTTCGGATACTGGAACTCTGTCCATCCCTTCACGAACTTGGCGACGCCGGTCTTGTAGTTGATGGCGTGCAGCTTGACGTCGTTCGAGAGGAAATAGATGTTTTCACCGTAGATGGCGAGCCCACGGTGCTTGCCCGTAAAGAACGGCACGTTATAGCCGCCCCAGTCCTCAGGTAGCTTGTGCTCGTATCTCCACACGCGCCGGCCGGTCCGGGCGTCGATGGCGAAGACGGTGTTGTCCTGCGCGAAGTACACGAGCCCGTCGTGGTAAAGCGGGGTGTTCTGGGCGTCGGTCTTCCCGCCGGTCGAGAAGATCCACGCGAGCTTGAGGTTCTTCACGTTGCCCGTGTTCAGCTGGGTCAGGGTGCTGAATCGGTGCCCGGCCCAGTTGCCGTTGGCGTGCAACCAGGATTCGGCGGCCTCCGAGGCGAGCAAGACATCCGTGACGACCTGCGCCTGCGCCAGTCTCGGGGACGCGGCGAAGCACAGCGCCAGACCGATGCCGATGACGATCGCGTTCCGCACGACACGTGCCATGACAGCCTCCCGTCAGACCAGGACATTCACTTCCAACTCGGGTCCCGTTTCCGCAGGGTGGCGCTGATGTGCGCGGAGCGATTCGGGGTCGGATCGACCGCCGCGAACGGAGGCCCGAAAGTCTACCGGGGAGCGGGCAATCTCACCTCCTTCACCGGCCTCGGACGGGGCGACGTTCAAGGCGAAGCTTCCGGGGGCCGAGAGAGCCGTCTTCGGTACCAACCCGGTCGCTGGGTAGCGTAGAATCTGGGCGCGGGCCGGTCACTTGTCAAGCCCCCCACAGGGACTGCTCGACCCACGCCGACCGTGGCGCCGGGCCGTGAATCTTGCGGGCCCGGCCCACCGCTTCCTCGTGTCTGACCAGGCTGTCCAGATCCGCCTTTTCACGCGGGCGCCCATCCGGTGTCTTAAGGGCGGAGGCAGAGCATGAGCGACGACATCAAGTCCGAGGCGGGCTTTCTCATCCTGGCCGACATCTCCGGGTTCACCGCGTTCATCGCCGGCACCGAGCTGGAGCACGGCGCGCAGGTCACCGGCGTCCTCCTGGAAGCGGTGATGCATCGGCTTGCGCCGCCGCTGGAGATTCAGGAGCTCGAGGGGGACGCCGTGTTCGCCATCGGCCCCGACGGGGTTCTGCCTGATGGAAGCGCCCTGCCGGCCCTGTTGGCGGACGCGTTCGCCGTGTTCAAGGAGGAGCAGCGGAAACTGGCGAGTGACGAAAGCTGCGCGTGCCGCGCCTGCAGCGACATCCCGAACCTGAATCTCAAGCTGGTCGTCCACCACGGGCGCTTCGTCCGGCAGACGGTCGGGGGGCGGGCGCGCGTCGCCGGGCCGGATGTTATCCTCGTCCATCGCCTGCTCAAGAACCCGGTCAACGGGAGCGCCTACCTGCTCCTGACCGCGTCGGCGCTGGAGCGGGTGGGCGTGGATCCCGTCAGCAGCGGAATGCAGCAGTACTTCGTGAGCTACCCCCACCTCGGCGAGGTGCCGTGCTTCGTGGCCGACCTGGAGCCGCTCGCGCGGGTGGACTTCGCGGCCGCCTCCGTCCTGGCGGCGTGAGGTCGCAGGTCGAGGCTCGCGAGTCGGACGCTAGACGGCTCCCGCGTACACCGCGCGATCGAGCCCGCGGAGGTGCGCGAGGACCGCGTCCAATGGCACGACATCAGCGCTGATCATCTCCATGTCGAACAGGTTCACCCGGTGCGGCACCTCCGCCCGGTCGGCGACGCACTCCTCGGGGATGATCACCCGGTAGTCGTACGAGAAGGCGTCGTCCACGGTCGCCCGCACACAGCCGGAGGTCACCATCCCGGTGACGATCAGGGTGTCGACGTTGTGGAAGGTCAGCATGCTGCGAAGCTGCGTCCCGAAGAACGCGCTCGGCTTGCCCTTCACGATCACGGGCTCGTCGGGCCGCGGCGCGATCTCGGGCGGGATCGCGGCGGACTCGTGGGCGGCGGGGTCGTCGGGTCGACCGAAGATGCCGGGGCAGGAGTCGTACCAGCGCCCGGCCTCGGTGCGGTTCCGGAAGGGGACCATCTTCGTGAAGCACACGGAGATCCCGATCGGTCGGGCCACCTCGAGCAGCCGCGCGATCCCGCGTAGTGCCGCTTGCCCCATCTTGGCGCTGCCGAGGGCGAAGCCGTCCTCCACGAAGGCGCGCGTCATGTCGACGACGACGATACTCACCTTGCGTCCCCAACCGATCGGGTGGCCGAAGTTCGCCTTGCGGTACATGGCGAGGTCGCTGTCGGGGATGACGTCCGGGACGTAGGCGTTCTGACGGTCGAGCTTCCAATCGGACATCAGCGCTTCTCCTCGGGGTCAGCCCGCGCGCCCGACGGGATCCGGCGGGCGCCGCTCGTGCCAGCGGGTGGCCTCTTGATAGGCGTGGCCGACCCGCAACACCGTGGCCTCGTCGAACGGCCGGCCCACGAGCTGCAAGCCGACCGGGAGGTCGGCGGCGAAGCCGCAGGGCACGCTGAGCGCCGGGAGCCCGGTGAGATTCCAGGGGTAGGTGAACCGCCAACAGGCGTGGAGCACGTGCTCGGGCTGCCCGTCGATCTGGACGTGGCTCTCTGAAACGTCCCAAGCACACAACGGCAGCGTCGGGGTCGCCAGGGCATCGACGCTGTCGAACGCCGCCCGCACCTCGTCCGTCAACGCGCGCCTGAGGCGCTGGGCCTTGAGGAAGTCGGTCGCGAAGATAAATTTCCCGGCGTCCATGAGGGCGCGGACTTCGGGGGTGTACTTCGCGCGTCGCTCGGGCTGCTTCAGGTACTTGTCGTGCCAGGCGGTGACAGAAGCCATCTCGGTGACGAGGATGGCGCCGAGGGCCGCGGCCATGTGGGGGATCGAGACTTCCTTGACTTGAGCGCCGGCGCCTTCGAGGTCGCGCAGCGCCTGGCGCACGACCGCCTCGACGCCACTCTCGATCCGGTCCCAGAAGTGCTCGCGGGGGACGCCGATCCGCATTCCGCGGACACCCTTCTTGAGCCCGCTCAGATAGTCACCCACGGGCACGTCGGCGGACGCAGGGTCGCGCGGGTCGTGCCCGGCGATCACGCTGAGCACGAGCGCGGCGTCCTCGACGCGCCGGCTCAGCGGCCCGGCATGATCCAGTGACCAGGTGTGGGGCATGACGCCGGCGCGGGAGACGCGCCCGTATGTGGCCTTCAACCCGACGACTCCCGATAACCCGGCCGGGATCCGGATGGATCCGCCGGTATCGGACCCCATGGCCATGAAACAGAGACCCGCGGCCACAGCGGCGCCGGACCCGCCAGACGATAGACCCGGGTTTCGCCGCACGTCCCACGGGTTCCGGACGGGAGGAAAATCGACGCCCCAGGCGGCCTCGCTCATCGTGGTCTTACCGAGCAGGATCGCGCCGGCCTCCTGCAGGCGCACCCAGGTGGTGGCGTCCTGCGTCGACATCCGGTCTGCGAACACGCGCGACCCGTTACGCGTGGCGACGCCTGTCGTGTCGTAGTTGTCCTTGAGGCCGATCGGGATGCCGTGGAGCGGCCCGCGGTAATGGCCGGCCTTGATCTCGCGCTCCGCGCTCTGCGCGTCCTGCACGGCGTGTTCGGCGTCGACGGAGACGAACGCGTGCACCACGTGGTCGACCCGTTCGATCCGCTCGAGGCAGGCGCGGGTGAGTTCCACGGGCGATACGGCGCGGGCCTTCACGGCCGCCGCCGCTTCGGCAAGAGACTGCCAGGGCCACTCCGATGCTGCAGCCATCGCGATCGGCTACGCCCAGGGCTCGACGCGGAAGGTGAGGATCGGCTCGAGGTCGTCCGGGAGATCCAGGGCGCGGAGCTTCCGAACGTCTTCCATGATGCCCTCGAGGATCGACGCCACCTGCGCGAGGTCGGCCGCGGACAGCGGGTAGCCGGCCAGGTGTGCGACCGCAGCGAGACCTTCTCTGTCCCCGTCACGCGTCCTCGGTTCGCTCATGCGCCCTCCACGCTCGCTCGAGTACCGAGAGCATCGCGCACGGCGCCCCCCCAGCGCAAGCGCAGCCCCCCCCGAGGCAAGGGCTGCCGCGCTATACTCCGCGGGACCGATGGTATCGTCCGCCCGCTACTTCGTCCTGCTTGCCGCGCTGCTCGCGGCGAGCCCGCTCGTGCTCGGGGAGTACGCACAGCAGATCCTCTCGCAGGCGTTCTTCTTCGCCGTCGCCGCGGTCACGGTGGACCTCCTCTGGGGCTACACGGGCATCCTGACGTTCGGGCAATCGGCCTTCTTCGGCATCGGCGTCTACACGGTCGCCATCGCCCTCGCCTACTACGTCGAAGGGGTGATGGGCACGGCCGCCGCCATGGTCGGCGCCATGGTGGCGGCGGCCCTCATCGGGGCCGCCGTTGGCTGGCTGTCCTTCTTCGACCGCGCGTCGCCGATCTACGTCGCGATCGTCACGCTGGCCCTGCCGGTTGTCTTCACGCAGGTCATCCTGAGCGGTGGGGCCTACACCGGCTCGAGCAGTGGTCTCCCGATTCCCGTGCCAGCCCTCTCGATCATGCAGTGGTACTGGATCGCGGGCGGGCTCTTGCTCCTCGTCGCCATGGTCTCCTACGTGCTCGTCTCGAGCGACACCGGGCGCATTCTCGTCGCGATTCGCGAGAACGAGGAGCGTTGCCGATACCTCGGCCTCAGGACCTCGCGCCTGAAGATTCGCCTGATGGCCGCCTCGAGCGCCGTCGCGGCGCTGGCCGGCGCGTGCTACGTGCTCTTCGGCAGCGTCGCCGCCCACTCGTATGGGGACTTCGTGTTCGGCACGGAGCTGGTCGTCTGGACGGCGCTCGGCGGGCGCGGGACACTGCTGGGGCCGATTCTCGGCACGGTGGGCGTCAACTATGTGTCCGCCGTCCTCGGCGGCAACTTGCCCTTCGTCTGGCTCCTCTTCGTCGGGTTTGCGTTCGTGCTGGTCGTCGTCTATCTCCCCCAGGGGCTCGTGCCGGCGATCGGCGGCTCGCTCTCGCGCGCGACGCGCGCCGCTGGGGCGATCGTGAACTGGCGAAAGGTGGTCGTCGGCGCCGAGGGAGCGCGCGCGGCGACGCCACAGGTTCGAGCCGCCGCGTCCATGCGCGGAATGCGGCGGGGAGACGCGGCGACCCGTGAGGAGCAGGGGACGCTGGTCCTCGAGCTGCGCCAGGTGAGCAAGCGCTACGGCAGCCTTCGGGTCCTCGACGGCGTCAGTCTTCAGGCCCGTCGTGGGGAGGTCGTGGGCATCGTGGGACCGAACGGCGCCGGGAAGACGACCCTCCTGCGCTGCATCGCCGACGGTCGCGAGCAGTCGAGCGGCGACATCCTCGTGAACGGCCGGCATATCGCGGGGCTTCCGCCCCAAGAGTGCGTGGCGCTCGGCGTCAGCCGGAAGTTCCAGACGCCGAACGTGTTCGACGCCTTGTCCGTTTTGGACTGTCTTCGTGTCGCGCGCTCGTACCGTGCGTCCACCTCGCTGTGGCGGCGGTCGCACACGGTCGAGCTCCCGGAGCCTGCCCTCCACGCCGTGCACGTCTCGGGGCTCCTCTCCCGCCTCGACGAGCCGGCGGCCCACCTGTCCCACGGCGCGAAGCAGGCTCTCGAGCTGGCGATGGTGCTCGCGCTGGAGCCGACGGTCCTGCTCCTCGACGAGCCGACGGCCGGGCTCACGCGCGAGGAGCGCGCGGCGATCGGCAGTGTGCTGATGGAGCTGGCGCAGAGTCACCGGCTCTGCATCCTCCTGATCGAGCACGACCTCGACTTCGTCCGGGAGATCAGCACGCGGCTCGTCGTGCTCCATATGGGGAAGGTTCTCGTCGACGGGCCGCTCGCCGAGGTGGCGGAGTCGGAGGTGATCCGCACGATCTACGTCGGCGGGGGGACGAGGACGTGAGCGCGGTGAGGTCTGAGCGCCCCGCCCTCGCGGTCGAGGGGCTGGAAGGGGGCTACGCCGACTCCGCCGTGCTCCGGGGCGTGACGCTGGAGGTGCGTCCGGCGGAGATCTTCGCCATCCTCGGCAAGAACGGGATGGGCAAGACCACGCTCCTCAAGACCATGATGGGACTGCTGGCCGCTCGGAGCGGCCGCGTGGAGGTCCTCGGCGCGGACGTGAGTCGGTGGGCGCCGTACCGGATCACGCGGCTCGGCGTGAGCTACGTCCCACAGGAGAAGTCGATCTTCCAGGATCTCTCCGTGGAGGAGAACCTCCGGCTCGCGCTCCGAGACTTGTCCGAGTTCACCGCCCGGCTCGAGGCCGTGGCCCGCTGGTTCCCGATCTTGAAGTCGCGGCGCGGGCAACGGGCGGGGACGCTGTCGGGTGGCGAGCAGAAGATGCTCCTGATCGGCCGGGCGTTGCTGACGAGGCCAAGCCTGGTCCTCATTGACGAGATCAGCGAGGGCCTCCAGCCGGCGGTGATCACGAAGCTCCGGGAGGTGCTGACGGAAGAGCGGCGAGCCCGGGGGCTGGCGATCGTGCTCGTGGAGCAGAACGTCGACTTTGCCTTTGCGCTCGCCCAGCGGTATGCGGTCCTGAAGGTGGGAACGGTCGTGGAAACCGGACGCACGGCCGATGTCGGGGCGCGGGAGCGGATCGAGCGACACCTGGTTCTCTAGCAACCAAGAAAAGGAGAGCGAGACATGCGAGAGAGGTGGACGGATCACAGATCACGATCGCTGGCGACTCTGCTGGTGGTGCTGAGCGTGGCGATGCTGCCGGCCGGAGCCGTGCAATCGCAAGACAAGGGACCGATCGTCATCGCCGTGCCGGTCGGCCTGAGCGGCGTCAACAGCGTCGTGGCGCCGGCCGTGGTCCAGTCGGGCGAGCTCGCGGTCGAGGAGATCAACGCCAAGGGGGGCGTCCTCGGCCGGAAGCTCCAGCTGGTGCCGCTCGACGACGAGAGCGGGCCCGCCGGCGCCGTGAAGGCGTTCAACACGGCCATCCGACAACACAAGGCCCATACCATCATCACGATGGAGACGAGCGCGGCCCGGAACGCGGGGGCGCCCATCGCCGAGCGGGCGAAGACGCTCTTCATCTACACGTCGTTCTACGAGGGCCGGGCCTGCGGGAAGAGTCTCTTCATCAACGCCTGGGTCCCCGAGCAGATCGTGCCCCCGCTCATCAAATTCATGACCGACGACAAGAAGGTCAAGAAGTGGTTCGCCCTCGGCAGCGACTACGCCTTCGGGCGCGGGATGATCGAGGCCGCCAAGAGCACGATCAAGGGCGTGGGCGGCACGATCCTCGGCGAGGAGTACCAGCCGCTCCAGCAGTCGGACTGGACGGCGATCATCAGCAAGATCCGCGCGGCGAACCCGGACGGCATCATCTACTCCACCTCCGGGGGCGGCCCGAACATCGATTTCATGAAGCAGTTCAAGGCAGCGGGGCTCAAGATGCCGGTCGGAAGCCTCTCCATCGACGAGCTGACGGCCGAGGCGGGCGGCGATGCCGCGGAGGGCGTCTACTACACGGGCGACTACTTCACGGGCCTCGACAACCCCGAGAACAGGAAGTTCCTCGACGCGATGAGGAAGAAGTTCGGCGCGGGCCTCAAGACCCCGAACTCGCTCTCGGAGCCGGAGTACGACGGCGTCTACGCCTACGCCATGGCCGTGGAGAAGGCGGGGACGACCGACGTGGACAAGCTTGTCCAGGTGCTGCCGACGATCGTCTTCAAGGGGCCGCGCGGGCAGGTGCAGATGAACAAGCAGCACCACGCCTCGCTGCCGGTCTACCTGGCCCAGGTGCAGGCCAACGGCAAGACGAAGGTCCTCAAGAGCTTCGGGCTCGTCGATCCCGGCAACCAGTGTCCTAGCTTGAAGTAGGCGCGGGTCGCGAGGGGAGGCCGGGCGCCGTGTTCACCACCCAGCTGCTCGACGTCGTCACGACCGCTGGCGTGCTGTACATCGTCGCGCTCGGCCTCCTGATCGTCTACGGCGTCCTCAAGATCATCAACCTGGCCCACGGCGCGTTCCTCGCGGTCGGCGCCTACGCCGGCGTCGTCACGACCGGGCTCGGCTGGAACCCGTGGACGGCGCTCCTTGTCGCCTTCGTCATCGGCGTCGCCGGCGCGGCGCTGGTGGAATGGCGGGTGCTCCGCGGGCTTTACGCGCGGCCCATGGACACCATCCTCGCCACCTGGGGGCTCAACATCATCGTCGTGCAGCTCATCACGCTGTACTTCGGCCGGGAGATCCGCTTCGCCGAGAGCGCGATCGGCCGGGCGGTGAATATCGGCGGGGCGACGTACTCCGAATACCGCCTTGTGCTGCTGCTGCTCGCGGTCGTCCTGGGCGTGGGCGTGTGGCTCGTGATGCAGCGCACGCAGATTGGCATCGTGGCCCGGGCGGTGATCATGAACGAGGAGCTGGCGCAGGCGCTGGGCATCAATACGAGGCTCGTGCGATTCGTGACCTTCGGCCTGGGGGCCGGGCTGGCCGCCCTGGCCGGCGCCCTCCTCACCCCGCTCGTCAGCGTCCATCCGAACCTCGGCGTCCCCTGGCTCATCAACGCCTTCATGCTGGTCCTGGTGGCCGGGGTGTCGCTCCTGAACCTGGCGCTGGCCGCGCTTGTTCTCGGCGGCGCCCAGGTCCTCGTCAGCTCGTACGGCAATCCAGTCCTCGGCAGCCTCACCATCGTGATTCTGGCCGTGATCATCCTCCGCTTCCGCACGATCACGATCTGAGAGGGAAGGTTCTCTACATGAACTGCTGGGAGGCCTGGTCTCGGTTCCGCGAGGTCCGTGGCACGTGTCGAGGCACAAGGGGCGAGCGAGTATTTACTCCCGAGCCTGTCCTCGAAAACTCCAGGGGTCTTTCGCGTCGACCGGCTCCTCAGGTTGCGCGACTCCCACGTCCATGCGCGTGATGGACAGGACCGCCAGGCCAAGACTCTTCAGCTTGCCGCGCAGTTCCTCGAGCGTCTTGTCCATTTGGTCTTCTGGCAAGAGCATCGCGCCGGTCTCCACGGTCGCCTTGATCTTGAACAGCGAGAAGTTTGCCATGAGCGGCACCCCGTGAAGCAGGATCAGCATATTCAATGCCCGGCTCGCTCCGGGGCGGATTGGGGGAGCAACGATTATGCGATAGGCATTTCCAGACTGGACGAGGGTGTCATCCTGGCTCCCACGCAGCGCAAGCCGGCACGCCGCGACTCACAGATAGGCGAGCAGCCGGCCGCACGCGATCACACCGAACCAGAGCGTCAGCGACAACCCGGCCGCGAGCTTGGCCGCCGGTGGCGACTCGGCGTCGACATTCCACGCGCTCACGGAGCGGAACGGCCAGCGGTGGAAGACAGCGGCGTTGAGACAGGCCGCCGCGACGAGCGCCAGCTTGAGCCGAAAGGCGGGGTTCGCGGCGAACTCCGTGGCGTGCGCCGAGAACATCAGGAGCCCGGTCGGCACCATCACGCCGAGACCTAGTCGCGCCCACGGCAGCAGATGGCGCGCCATCTCCGCCACCGGGAGGCGACGGGAGACGCCCAGGAGCCGGAGGTCGAACATCGCGGCGGCGCCCACGAGAAGGACGATGCCGACGATGTGGACGATCTCCACGACCGGGTACAGCCAGAGCCACTGGCGCATGGCTTGCGCCAGCGCCGTGGTCTCGAGCCAGACGAGCCAGGCCGCGCCGAGCGGCTCGTGCGTCAACGCAGCTCGACGGTCTTTCCGTCGATCGTGATCCGCTCCGCGCGCATCTCCTCGGGATTGGTGCGGTGCGGGTAGCCGACCACCGTCGCCGTCGCGCCGACCTGGAGGGTTGTCTGCGGCAGGCCGCGGCGCTCCATCCGTGACGGCGGCGCCAGGACGACCAGCCAGGTCTTGCCCGGGACCTCGAGCCGCACGTGACCGTGCGGGTGCTCGTAGCCCGCCTCACGGATCACCCCGGTGAGGTCGAGGGTCTGGCTGGCGTCGTAGCCGCTCCAGCCGTGGTGCGCCAGCACCGGGGCCGCGGCCAGCAGCCCGAGCATCCCGCCGATCGCGACTGCCACAAACATCCGCCGTTGCATCTTCCACCTCCTGGAGGGAATGCGCTCAGCGTACCAGAGCTGGTCGTGGAGGCGCTTGCGCGATGACGGGGAGTCGGAGCACTATGTTTTGACAAAGGAGGACCCAATGGGAGCACGCGCAGACGCCCTCGCGAAGCGGTTCGAGGAAGCCACCAAGGCCGTGACTGACGTCATCACACGGCTGAGCGACGCGGACTGGAAGAAACTGACGGCAGGTGAGAAGTGGTCGGTCGGCGTGGTGGCGCATCATATCGCCCAGGGACACGCCGGTATCTCGAACATCGTCAAGACCGTCGCGGGCGGGAAATCGGGCCCCAGCATGACGATGGCGCAACTCGACCAGATGAACGCGCAGCACGCGAAGGAGCACGCCACCTGTACCAAGGCCGAGACGCTCGAGCTGCACAGGAAGAACGCCGCCACGGCGGCCGCCATCGTCCGCGGGCTCTCGGACGCGGAGCTCGACCGGACCGGCGGCGTCCTCATCGGCCTGCCGCCCATGTCCACCCAGCAAGTGGTGGAGCAGGTCCTCATCAAGCACGTCAACGACCACCTCGGCAGCATCCGCGCCGCCCTCGGCACCAAGTGAGGTGACGGACCAACCGCAGGGCTCTCGAGCGCGGTTCTAGCGTGTGCTCCGTAGGTGTTCGTCGCGGCGGGCTTGGAGGTCGCTGTCCGCGTAGCTCATGAGGTCCGGGCGCGCCTTGCCGAGCATGACTTGAAGGTAGGCCGGCTCGAGCCCGACGTTCTCGAAACCGTGAACGACGTTGGCCGGGCAGGACACGCAGTCCCACGGCCCGAGCACCGTTTCCGCGCGCCAGCCCGTCGCGTCCTGGAAGAAGATCTTCACCTGGCCCTGCAGGATGAAGAAAACTTCCTCGCACTCGTGCGCATGCGCCGCGTTCCCCTGGCCGGGTGGCACGAGCATGACGCTCAGCGTGAAGTGCTCGGCGGGAATGGACCGGCCGTCGGCCTTCCCTGAGGCGCCGGCGCCGATGAACCGATGCTGAGCGCGCCGGTACCCGTCGATCTTGGCGTCGGCGAACGCGTCCCAGTCGGGCACGCGCTCGCTCCACCGCGCGACCTGCGCCTGCAGCAGCTGCTCCAGCGACTGTGTCATGGCGGCCTCCATCCTAGCGCGTCGAGCAGGATAGCCGTCGATCAATCTTGTTGCTGCCGGTTGGGAATTCCCCTACCGTCGGGAGGGTCACGGCCATGAGAGCGACGAGACCTTTGGCGCGAGGCGTGTCGGTCAGCCTGGTGGGACTTGCGCTCGCGGTTTCCGTTGCCGCGTCGCCCAGCCGGTCGAGTGCCCAACAGGGCCCCGGCGACGTGGTCCGCATCGACGACGACGATATCGGCGGCGTGGTCACCGGCCCGAACGGACCCGAGGCCGGCGTCTGGGTGATCGCCGAGACGACCGACCTCCCCACGAAATTCGTCAAGATCGTGGTCACCGACGATCGGGGCCGCTACGTGGTGCCCGACCTTCCAAAGGCGACGTACAGCGTCTGGGTCCGTGGCTACGGGCTGGTGGATTCGTCCAAGGCTCGAACCGCACCGGGCAAGATCGTGAATCTGAAATCGGTGGTGGCGCCGAATGCGGCGACGGCGGCGGAATATTACCCGGCCATCTACTGGTACTCCATGCTCAGAGTGCCGGACAAGCGCGAGTTCCCCGGCACGGGCCCGAACGGCAACGGCATGCCGGCGTTGCTCAAGAGTCAGGGCCAGTGGCTGGACGTCGTCAAGACCAACGGCTGCTACACGTGTCACCAACTGGGCAACAAGGCGACCCGGACGATTCCGAAAGAATTCGGCTATTTCAAATCCTCGGAAGAGGCGTGGGCACGGCGCATCCAGTCTGGCCAGGCCATGACGCAGATGGTGAACGCCATCGCCAGGCTCGACGCTCCACGCGCGTTCAAATTGTTCGCGGAGTGGACCGACCGGATCGCCGCCGGCGAGCTCCCCGCGTCCAGGCCGTCACGGCCCCAAGGCATCGAGCGAAACGTCGTGATCACGATGTGGGACTGGGCCGGCCCCAAGCACTACCTGCACGACGAGGTCTCGACCGACAAGCGCAACCCGACGGTCAACGCGAACGGCCTGATCTACGGGGCGACCGAGGAGAGCACCGATGTCGCACCGATCCTGGACCCGGTGAATCACAAGGCGAGCCAGCTGAAAATGCCGGTGCGCGATCCGAACACGCCTTCGTCGAAGCGAAACCCGATGGCGCCGTCGCCGTACTGGGGCGACGAACCGATCTGGGACAGTCAGACGAGCATGCACAATCCGATGTTCGACGAGCACGGCCGGGTCTGGTTCACTTCGCGAGTGCGCCCGCCGGCGAATCCCGGCTTCTGCAAGAAGGGATCGGACCATCCGTCCGCAACGCTGTTCCCGCTCGAACAGTCCAACCGCCACCTCTCGATGTACGATCCGAAGACCGGGAAGATCACGCTGATCAGCACGTGCTTCTCCACCCATCATCTGGTGTTCGCGGAGGACGCCAACAATACGCTGTGGACCAGCGCCGGCGGCCCCACCAGCGGCGTCATCGGCTGGCTGAACCGGAAGACGTTCGACGAGACCGGCGACGAGGCGAAATCTCAGGGGTGGACCGCGCTCATCCTCGACACCAACGGCAACGGCAAGCGGGACGACTATGTGGAGCCCAACGAGCCGGTCGATTCCGCCAAGGATAAGCGGGTCGCGGCGGCCTTCTACGGAGTCGCCGTGAACCCGGCCGACGGGACCGTATGGGGCTCGGTCCTGGGCTTTCCCGGTTACGTCATTCGGCTCAATCCGGGACCGAATCCGCCGGCGACGGCGTTGGCGGAAGTGTTCGAGCCGCCCTTCCCGGGATACGGACCACGCGGCATGGATATCGATCGCCGCGGCGTCGTCTGGACGCCTCTGGCGAGCGGACATCTCGCGAGCTTCGACCGGCGCCGGTGTCAGGGGCCGCTCAACGGGCCCACCGCGACCGGGCAGCACTGTCCCGAAGGCTGGACGCTCCATCCATTCCCCGGGCCACAGCTCACGAACGTGACGGACCCTGGCAGCGCCGAGGCGAGCTATTACACGTGGGTCGATCAGCACGATACGTTCGGGCTGGGCAGGGACGTGCCCATCGCCACGGGCAACGCCAACGAGTCGCTGCTGGCCTTCGTGAACGGCGCGTTCGTCAACCTCCGCGTGCCGTATCCCATGGGCTTCTACACCAAGTGGATGGACGGACGCATCGACGATCCGAATGGAGGCTGGAAGGGCAAGGGACTGTGGGCGACCTACAGCACCAGAGCGCCCTTCCACGTCGAAGGGGGCAAAGGGACCACGAGCAAGGTCGTGAAGTTCCAGCTCCGTCCCGATCCGCTCGCTCGGTGAAGCGAACGGAGCTGCGGTTCTCCGCCGAGCTGTTCGAGTTCCTGCGGGAGCTCCGGAAGAACAACAACCGTGAGTGGTTCCTAGAGCATAAGGCTCGCTACGAGTCGCTCGTGCGCGAGCCCCTTCTCCGCTTCATCGCCGAGGTGGGGCCGCGGCTGCGCACGATCAGCCGTCACCTCCAAGGCGGCTCGATGTTCCGCATCTACCGTGACATCCGATTCGCGCGGGACAAGAGCCCGTACAAGACCCACGCCGCCGCGCATTTTCCCCACGCCGCCAGCGACCGGGACGTGCACGCGCCTGGATTCTACCTGCATCTCGAGCCGGGCCACTGCTTCGCCGCCGCCGGGCTCTGGCATCCCGACGCGACGACGCTGGAGAGAGTCCGGGAGCGGATCGCGCACAGGCCGAGCGCGTGGCAGGCGGTGCTTCGGCGGAGACTTCCGATCGATGGCGAGCGACTGAGCCGGCCGCCGCGGGGCTACGACCCGACCCACCCCTACATCGAAGACCTCAAGCTCAAGGACTTCATCACGCGCGTGGCGTTCCCCGATGCCGCCGTGCGCAGTCCAGGCTTCCCTCGGGCGTTCGTGCGCGCCTGCACGACGATGAGCCCGCTCATGGCGTTTCTCACCAGGGCGCTGAACCTCGCGTGGTAGCGGGGCTAGTCGGCGATCGCCTGATAGACGAGCTGCTTGAAGAGCCTCCGATAAAAGGCCCGCTCGGGGCTCGGCGCCTGGGTCATCAGGACGCCCAGGAGCTCCTCCTTCGGGTCCACCCAGAAGTAGGTGCCGGCAAAGCCCGCCCACATGAACTCGCCTTGCGATCCCGGAACACCGGCCACACCGGGGCCCTGGCGCACCGCGAAGCCGAGGCCGAACGTGTAGCCCGGCGTGCCGAGCAGGAGCTCGCCGGGAGTGACGGGCGTGCTGATCCGCGCGAGGTGGTCCGAGGTCATGAGGGCCACGGTGCTGCGGCTCAGGACTCGCGCGCCGTCGAGCTTGCCACTGTTCAGGAGCATCTGACAGAAGCGGGTGTAGTCCATCGTCGTCGAGACGCCGCCGGCCCCGCCGGAGTCGTTCTTCGGCGTCGCCGAGACGTCGATGACCCTGATCGGATTGTCCGGCGCGGGCTGCGCCAGCCGGTCCATCTTCTCCTTCGGCACCCAGAAACCCGAGTCGACCATCTTGAGCGGCCCGAACAGACGCTTGTCGAGGAACTCCGCCAGGCGCATGCCCGACGCGGCCTCGATCACGCGGCCGAGCACATCCGACGCCAGGCTGTACTCCCACACCGTCCCGGGCTGGTGGGCGAGCGGCGCCTTGCCGAGCCCCTCGACCTCCTCGGCGGGCGTCACGCCGCGCGCGTCGTACGGGAGCCCTGCCGGCTGGAACACGCCGGCCTTCGCGTAGGCTTCCTTGACGGGGGCGTTCTGGGTGATTTCGCCGTAGACCAGGCCCGACGTATGCCGGAGCAAGTCCTGAATCGTCGGCTCCCGCTCGGAAGGGACCAGGGTGTAGGTCACCCGGGCGAACGTCGAGTCGGCCCTGGGCACGCTCACCTGGAGTTTTGTGAGCTGAGGAAGGAACCGCGACACCGGGTCTGTCAGCACGAGACGCCCGTCTTCCATGACGATCATCGCGGCCACCGACACCAGAGGCTTCGTCATCGAGTAGATGCGGAAGATCGCGTCCTTGGTCATCGGGGCGCCCGCCGCCTTATCGCGCGAGCCGAATGCCTCGAAGTAGGCGACGCGACCCTTCCGGGCGACGAGCGCGATCGCACCCGGGAGCTTCCCCTTCTCGATCTCTGCCCGCAACGCCTGACCGATGCGGTCGAGCCGCTCGGAGGCGAGCCCGACCTGCTCGGGTTTCGCCGAGGGTAGTGGCTCCGCCCACACGAGGGCGGACGCGGCGAGGGTGGCGGAAAGGACGAGAACTGCGGACCCGAGGGCGACGAGTCTTCTCATAGTGGGCCTCCCGCGCGGCTCGTGTCGGCTGAACGGAGCGCGACGGCGGCCATCTTATGTCGTGATCGCGGCGCGATGTCAAGGCGTTTCACGTCTCGTGGATCACCTCGCCGCGCTCGATCGTCGCGACGCGCTCGGTCAGGAGGCGCACCCGGTTGACGTCCGATTCCGCCACCAGTACCGCGAGGCCGGGCTTCGTCGCCTGAAAGGCGCGGACGACCTCGGCCATGCGGGCGGAGAGCGCCGGCGACACGCCTTCCATCGGCTCATCCAGCAGCAGGAGGCTGTGCGCGCAGGAGAGCGCCCGGCCGAGCGCGACCAGCTTCTGCTGGCCCCCGCTGAGCGTCGACGCCAGGCGACGAGCGAGCGGATCCAGCTCGGGCAGGAGCCCGCCGACGGCAGTCCAGCGCTCGTCGGCATCGTGGCGACCCTGGCCCCAGGCCGGGACGAGGAGGTTGTCCTTGACGGTGAGCGAGCCGATGAGGCGCCGGTCTTCGGGCATGTAGCCGATGCCGAGCCGTCCGCGCTCGAACGGTTGGAGGCGGACGAGGTCCTGGTCGTCGAGGACCAGGCTGCCCGACACCACCGGCACGAGCCCCATGATGGACCGGAGCGTCGTGGTCTTGCCTGCGCCGTTTCGACCGACGAGCCCGACGATGCCACCGGCCGGAATCTCGAGGGAGAGCGAGCGGAGGATCGAGAGGCCGCCGAGCCTGACGTCGAGACCGCGAAGGCTCAGCATGCTACGCCCGTCCCAGGAG
>QHSX01000032.1 GCA_003221695.1 Candidatus Rokuibacteriota bacterium | reverse complement strand
GGATCGCGAAGCCGATCTGCGCGGCCGGCCAGACGTGCTCGAAGACGTTGCCGTCCAGCAAGACGCGCTGCGCATTCTTCAGCTCGGCGAGATTCTTCACCACCCACGGGATTCCGGCGTAGCTCGGATCGTCGGTATTCCATGACAGGGGCTTGGAGAAATAGTTGTGCCGGACCTCGATGTCGGAGGGGACGAGGTTCGTGATGGACGGGCTGGCGCCGCCGAAGAGAAGGTTCTCGGCGGCGGCCTCCAGGTAGTTGTTGACGATCTTGAAGGGGCCGGTCCCACTCCAGACGGCGATCGCCTGGGAGTCGTTGCCCTCGGCGTGGAAGTCGGCGAGGTAGGAGTCCACGACGGCCGTGCTGGCGCTGTTGGCCGCGAGACCGCGGAGGACGTGGCCGGTCGGGGTGCCGTGGATGTAGCAGCGGTCGAAGGTGATGTCGTGCGGCAGGTCGGCGAGCGAGGCCGCGGAATTCCCGTCGACGTCATAGCCGAACAAAATGAGGTTGGAGAGTGTGCCCTCCCGGCTCGACCAGGTCGTGGTGATCTCGATGCCGACGAAGCGGTAGTGATGGGCCCCGAAATCCGCGCTGAGGGCCGGCAGGGTATTCGGGCTGACGATCTTCGGCATGAGGCTGGTCTGCGCGGGGCTGACTCGGGTCCCGGGCGGGGGAAGACTGGCGGTGGCGGAGGAGCGGATATAGATCCACTCGGCTCCGGGCTTCGTGGGCAAGGTGAAGTTGCCGACGAAGGTGGCGCCCGCCTCGAGCTCGATGATGTCACCGGAGTTCGCTTGATTCAGGGCCGCCTGCAGATCGCCACCCGTGTTCACGGTGATGAGCTGCCCCGTGCTCGGAGGGGCGTAGGTCGTGTCGAGGAACGTGAGAGGGAGCTGCGGGAGGCTCTCGGCCGCCACCGGGGAGGACACCGCCGTGACCTGCACTAAGGCAAGAAAAGCGACTGTGACATGGATGACGTAAGGCGACCTCGGGGTGACAAAAATCATGACACTGTGTCACCGGCCTGACTGGTCACTGGACAGACCGGTGTCGGCAAGTATCCGGAATATCGTAAGTATCTGTTCTGGTTGTGAGATGGCATCGAGGATGCGTAGCCCTGTCGCAGCGTCGGAGGACCCTTCCCGATAAAGGCACACCCGTCGCGAGGCGGGGTCGCAAAGCCACGGGTCAGGACCTGGTCCTGACCGCCGGGCTACCGAAGGAAGGGAGCGAGAGCTCCCCGGGAACTGGTGGCCTCCCGCATGGAGGAAAACATCATGCCGGGAAGCTCAGCTGGGAGCGCGCGCCTCGTCCTGGTCCTGACCGCGCTCCTTGTGATCGTCACCCCTTGGCCCGCGAGCGCCGTCAACTACCCCGCGCTACCCCGGGTGACGATCGACACGACCTATCCGGTTGGCGTCAGCCAGACCTTCACGCCCGCGAGCGCTACGCTCGCGGCGGTCCAAGCGGCGCTCGACGCCGCCGTCAGCGCCGCGCAAGCCAATCCGAATCTCAACTACGAGGTCGTCCTGACGGGGGGCACCACGTACACGGCCGCCGCCGGAGCCTCACTGATCCTCCGCAATCGCAGTGCCGGAACCGGCTGGATCATCATCCGTTCCTCGGCCCTCGCGAATCTTCCGTTGCAAGGCATCCGCGTGAGTCCGAGCAACGTCGCCAGCATGGCGACGATCCGGAGCGCCAGCGGGTCGAACGCTCCCGTGGTGGTCGGCGAGTTCGGCGCCCATCACTACTGGTTCGCCGGGATTCACGTCACCACGCAATACACGGGTCCGGGCTTACAGGGTGAATTGATCATCTTCGGCTACGATGCCAACGGGAATCCGGCGAGGACCCTCGCCCAGATTCAAGATCACATCGTCATCGATCGCTGCTACGTGAACTCCAACGGGGGCCCCGTCGTTCACGCGATCGTTGGCAACGCGTCCTCCATGGCCCTGGTGGACTCCTATGTCGTCAGCGGACTGGCGCCCGGCACGGAGATCCAGGCATTCGCGGCCTGGTCGGGCCCGGGCCCGATCAAGCTCGACAACAACTACTTCAAGGGGCTCACGGAGACGGTGCTCCTCGGCGGTGCGTCGACGTCGATGCCGAACGGTGTCAACATCGCCGACGTGACCATCACGCGGAACCTCCTGACGAAGGACCCCGCATGGAAGTCCGTCTCGGGCTACTCCGTGAAGAACGGCCTCGAATTCAAACACGCCGTCCGGGTCCTCGTCGAGGGCAACGTGATCGAATACGCCTGGGTCGGCACCCAATCCGGCACGATCGTCCTCTTCACGCCGCGCGATGACGACAGTCTGGCGCCCTGGCAGGCCGTGCAGGACGTCACGCTCCGCTACAACGTCGTGCGCCACGCGTCGAACGGGTTCCAATTCGCGGGCACGGACAATAACGCGGTGACCAAGCAACTCCAGCGGATTCACATTCATGACAACCTGATCTACGACATCAACGGAGCGACGTGGAACGGGTCGGGGGTCGGCGCGTGGGGCTTCTGGGGTCAGACCTCCAATGGCACAGGGCCGGCCATCGGCGTCCTCGACGTCACGGTGAATCACAACACGTTCTTCGAAACCGGTGGCGTGGCGTTCGCTGACACCGGGAACAGTAACGTCCGGGTTCACGCGGGGGTCACGTGGTCGAACAACATCATGCAGAACGGGAGCGGCAACGTCTCGGGATTCCGGGGCTCGGGGACTTCCGATGGCGACATGACATTCTCGAGCTATTTCGTCAACCCCCTTGGCTACCAGAAGAACGTGCAGTGGGGAGGGTCCCCAGCCAACTACACGAGCCACCCGGACAACTATTGGCCCGCCGGCAGCGCGCAGGTCGGCTTCATCAATTTCGCGCGAGGCGACTACACGCTTGGGGATTATGCCTTGGCTCCGTCGAGTGCCTACGGAGGCGTGAGCATCGACATCGACACGGGCGCGGTGGACGGTAGCGATCCAGGGGCCGACATGGCGACCTTGATCGACAAGACGGCTCCCGGCCCGGGCCTCGGGGCCGTGACGGGGGTGTGGCTCGCGACGCCGAGCCCGGTGCCTTCGCTCACTTCGCTGGTGCCGAACACCGCCCTCGCGGGCGCTCCCAGCCTCGTCCTCACGGTGAACGGGAGCAACTTCACGTCGAGCTCGGTGGTTCGGTGGAATGGAGCGGATCGGGCGACGACGTTCGTCAGCGGCGCCCAGTTGCAGGCAGCGATCTCGGCGAGTGATATCGCCGCGGCGGGAACGGCCCAGGTGAGCGTCCTCAACCCCGCGCCTGGCGGCGGAACGTCGAATGCGCTCACGTTCACGATCACACCGTCGTTCGCGCTCTCGGTCGTCAGAGCAGGGACTGGGTCGGGGACAGTCACCAGCGCGCCCTCCGGGATCACCTGCGGTTCGAGCTGTTCCGCACGGTTCGCGAGCGGTGCCACGGTCGGGCTGACGGCGGTTCCAGACACGAACTCGACCTTTGGTAGCTGGAGCGGATGCGATTCTGCGGCAGGCACGCAGTGCACGGTCGCGGTCACCGCGACGAAGACCGTCACCGCCACGTTCCAGGCCATTCCCGACACGATGCCGCCCACCGTGACCATCACGTCACCGACTTCCAATGCGACCTACACCACGAGCAATCCACTGCTGACGCTCGGAGGGACCGCGTCGGACAACGTCGGGGTGACCCAGGTGACGTGGGCGAACAGCGCGGGCGGTGGTAATGGCGCGGCCACGGGGACGACGAGCTGGACGGCCAGCGGGATCGCCCTCCAGCTCGGGACGAACGTGCTGACGATCACGGCGCGGGACGCGGCCGCCAACACGTCGATGGACGTCTTGACGGTCACCTTGACCCCGCCGCCTCCACCCTCTCCCTACAAGGGATCGCCGTTCGCCATCCCCGGGCTGATCGAGGCCGAGGACTTTGACAATGGCGGGGAGAGCGTGGCGTACCACGATCTCACCGCGGGCAATCAGGGGGGTCAGTATCGGCTCGATGTGGATGTCGACATCATTTCCCCTGCCTCCGGAGCGTATGTGGTCAACAGTTTTCAAACCGGGGAGTGGCTCTCATACAGCATCAACGTCACGCAAGCCGGCACGTATCGCGTTGAAGCGCTGGTCAGCAGCCAGCTCACCACCGGCGCCTGGCACGCCGAAATCGACGGCGTGAACGTCACGGGGTCGGTCCTCGTTCCGAATACCGGCTCGTGGGGAGCCTTCCAGTGGGTCGGCCAGAGTGGCGTGGTGCTCACCGCGGGCCGACACATCCTGAAGGTCGTCGCCGACCAGCAGTACTTCAACCTGGATGCGATCCGACTGACGGCGCTCGTGACCTTCACCGATGACCCTCTCGTGGCGCAATCCACGCCCGTCAAGGCGTTGCACATCACGGAGGTCCGGGCGGCCATCGATAGCGCTCGCGTGGCGCGCGGGCTCGCGGCCTTTGCCTGGACCGATCCCACGCTCACGGCCGGGAGCACCCTGGTCAAGGCGGTCCACCTGACCGAGCTCCGGATCGCTCTGAACGAAGCGTATCAAGCGGCGAGCCTGCCCCTCCCCACCTATACAGATTCGAGCGTGGTGGGCGGAGCGACCGTCGTCAAGGCCGTCCACCTGACCGAGCTCCGCACGGCCGTCCTTGCCCTCCAGTGACGACGGGGCCACTGACGATCACTTCGCGGTGGCCTTGTCCCACGTCACCCGTTGCCGGCCGCTGAGGAACCGAGCGAATCCGACGACGATCGTCCAATTGAGCAGACAGAACACGTACGGCACGATGAGGAGCGGGACGCGGCGTCGAATATTTCGGAGGAGATAGCCGCCGAGGGCGGCCGAGTAGAAGAGGAGCTGGATCGCGAGTGTCGCCTTGTAGACATTCTCGTCCGTCAGGGCCAGGTTCGCGGCGAAGGCCGCGGCCAGGAGGAGGGGGACGAGGAGCCGGAGGCTGATGCGCGAGACGGTCTGGAGCCACAGACGGTTCCGGAATGGGTTGAGCAGCCAGCGGTTGCGGACGAACAGCTGGAACTTCCCGGCCATGGTTCGGACCTTCCGCGTGAATTCTTCCTCGCTGGTCGCCGCCACACGGTCGTACGCGCGCGCGTTGGGCTCGAGAAGGACCCGGTATCCGCGGCGCGCGATACGCAAGGGGATCAAGACGTCGTCGAGAATCGTGTCCTCGGGGATCGGTTCGAAGAGCTCCCGGCGGATCGCGTAGATGGCGCCCGTCGCGCCGGGAGTCGATTCGGCGCGGCTCTCGTGCCGTCGGATGAACTTCTCGTACCGCCAGTAGAATCCCACCCCCTCCCCGACGACGGTTCCGTTGTCGGGGAGGGTGAGGACCAGCTCGCCGCTGACGGCGCCGACGCGCGGATCCGCGAAGGGGCCGACGAGGGCGCGGAGTGCCGCCGCATCGAAGCGCTGGCGCGCGTCGGCCAGGACCACGATCTCGCCCCGCGCCTTTGGCACCAGGTCGTTCAGCACGGCGGGCTTCCCACGCCGGGACTCGAAGGCGACGACCGACACGCCGTCCTGCTCCCAGGCGCGGGCCCTCTCCGCCGTGCCGTCGGTGGACCCGTCGGAGGCCAGGAGGATCTCACGGCTGTCGCGCGGGTAGTCGAGGGCGAGCAGGTTCTCGATCCGGTCCCCGATCCGCGCCACTTCGTTGTGCGCGGCAACGAGGATCGTCACCGTCGGCTCGATGCCGAGCGCACGCGGGGGCCGAGGCCGGAGCGTGGCCCGCGCCCACGCGAGGGCCGGGTAGCCCACATAGGTGTAGGCGAGCAGGCCGACGGAGCTCCAGAAGATCAGCTCTTCGATGCGTCGGTCCTCATCGGGCCGGCGCGGCCCATCCCATGGCTGCTCTAAGGGTGTCGAGGTCGACGCCTGGATCTCGCCCGTCGGAGCCCGCCCGCCGGTACGGGCTCGAGGCGCCGAGGCGGTACCGGGCCTCCGGCCGATTCATGAAGCCGACCGCCTCGACCGACGCGGGAAAGAAGTTGTCGGTGGGGTAGAGGTGCGAGTGCCCGCCGATCATGACGTTTCGCCTGACGACCGAGTCCGGGAAGTAGGCGTCGAGGGTGCCTGTGCCGACACCGGTGCCCGCGCCGGCGATGCCGGCGGTGTTGTGGGCCACGATGTTGTTCCGGAAGATGAACCCCGTGTGCGGCGTTCCCTCGGCCACGAGGATGGGTCCTTGCTGGAGCGCCGTGTTGTGCTCGATGGTGACGTTTGCGGTGCCTTCGAGGATCTGGGCCAGCGTCCCCGGGCCACCCCACCGCGATCCCCCGACGTCCTCGAAGATGTTGTTCGCGATCCGCAGGCGCCGGGTCTGCTCGCTCGGGAAATGATTGTCGCGGCCGAGGATGTTGATCCCGGCCCCCACGCGGCGCACGATGTTGTTCACGAAGACGACGTCCTCGACCGCCGACCAGGGCGCCCGCCCCTCCTCGTTCCGGACCGTGAGCTGGATGGCGAAGCCGCGCTGCGCATGCGCCCAGTTCTGCTCGAAGAGGTTGCCCTCGATGAGCACGCGGCGGGCGTTCTTCAGCTCGAGCAGGTTCTTGACCGCCCACGGCACGCCCTGGTAGCCGGCGTCGCCGATCTTCCACGCCAGCGGCTTGAGAACGTGGTTGGAGCGGATCTCGATGTCGGACGGCACGAGAGTGGCGATGCTCGGATCGGCCCCGCCGAATAACACGTTCTCGCCGGCCGCCTCCAGGTGATTGTTGGCGATCTTGAAGGGGCCGGGGCCCGTCCACCCGGCGATCGCCTGCGTATCCGCGCCGGCTTCCTTGAAATCGGACAGGTACGAATCGATGACCGCCGTGGAGCGCGAATTCATCGCGATCCCCCGACGGGTTCCCTTCTCGGGATCGCCATGGAGGTAGCAGCGGTCGAAGATCAGGTGGGACGGAATCAGCTCGACCGCTGGCTCGCCCGTCCCGAGCTGGACGAGATTGACGAGCGCGACCCGGGCCTTCGGTCGGATCTCGATTCCGACGAAGCGGTAGTGATGTGCCCCGGGCGCCGTGACGATCACCGCGCCTCGACCCGCCTCGAGCTTCGGCATGAAGCGGGCATAGGACGGGTCGATCCGCGCTCCCGGTGGAGGGAGACGATCGTCGGGGGCGCTCGTGCGAATGGTGATCCACTCGTCTCCCCGCTTCTTGGGGAGCGTGAACGGCCCCACGAAGCTCGCGTCGGCTTCGAGAGTGATCACGTCGCCCGGCTGTGCCCGCTCGAGTGCCGCCTGGAGGTCCCCGCCGGCCGAGACGGAGAGGGTGCGACCCGCCGGGGCCGTGGGCGTCGTGTCCACCCGAAGACGCGGCAGTTCCGGCTGTCCAGCGGTCGGCGCCTCCGCCCCTGCGTGGGCCACGAGGACCAGCGCGACCGCCAGCGCGCTCGTTGTCGTCAGGCCCGCGCGACCCCGGCTTATGCTGTCACCATGCTTGGTCGCGACGTACGCGTCTCCAGGTGCTGGGTGACGATCGCCGAGATCTGCTCCACCCGAGCGTCCCAGCCTTCCTTCTGCATCGCGTCGATACGGCGTCGAGCCGCCTCGCTGGAGGACTCCCGCAAGGCGGCCTCGATCTGGGTGAGGTACGCGTCCGGGCCGTCCGCCACGTAGACGAGCCCGTCGTACCGGGCCACCTCCGGAAGCGGTGTCGCCACCACGGGCAAGCCGGCGGCCAGGTACTCGCGGAGCTTGAGCGGGTTGGCCCGCACCGTCAGCTCGTTGGTCCGAAACGGAATGATCCCGACGTCGAACCCACGACAGTAGTTGGGCAGGACCGAGTAGGGCTTCGGCCCGAGCAGATGCACGTTGGGAAGCCCCCGGAGGGGCTCGAGGTCGGTCGTGGCCCTGCCGACGAGGGCGAACGACCACTCGGGACGCGCGCGCGCGAGGGCTCGCACCAGCTCCAGGTCGACCCAGTCGGCGAGCTGCCCGAAGAAGCCGACGACCGGCCGCCGCAGCCCGCGCAGGTCATCGGGGATCGCCGTCGCCGGGTCGAGCGCCCGCGCGAAGTGGGTGACGTCCACTCCGTGGGGAACGAAGTACGTGTGGCGGTTGAGCGGACGACGCTCCGCGCACAACCGTTCCGACGACGCGAGCACGATGTCGGCGCGACGGATCAGATCGCGCTCCATCCGCTTCAGGGCGTCGCGGGGGACGCCCGAGAACGCCGAGTACTCGTCCACGCAGTGATAGATCGTCATCCGCTCGTTCAGCCTCCCGACGAATCGACCGACGTGCGGCGGGAAGCACCACAGAAGGGGCCGCTCCAACCCGTGACGGCGGCACAGACGACGGAGCCAGGCGGCCAGGACCCGCGCGTTCAGCTCGTCGACGAGCCCGACGCCGGGCAGCGGCAGGACCAGCGGGTTCGCGACGAAGAGGTTCGGCTCCACCTCGCGGCAGCCGTCGAAGCTTTCGCGGAGCTTGGCGCCGATCCGGCGCAGGTCCCGACCAGAGGCGGTCGGGCGACGCATTCCAAGAGAATTCACCCAGAGGACGCGGTTCGTCTTGGCCAGGAGGCGCATGATGTGGGTCTTGCTGGTCGGATCGGCGCCCCAGTCGTTGGCGAAGCAGACGATGGAGGCGCCCTCCAGGCCCGGCCGCCCGTTCGACCCGCTCATCGCCCGGACTCGACGGCGACGGGAGTCGGCCGTCCCACGAGCGCGTCCGGCGATCCCGGCCCGGGCTCGACAACCGACCGGACCCGGCCGAGGACACGCCAGCTCTCGTTGTTCCGGAAGCGCCGGACGACCTGTCCGTCGACCAGGCCCGCCGCGTCGAGCCAGCCGCGCAGGTCCTCGTCCGTGTAGTAGCGGACGAGTGGAACGGACAGTCGATCGAAGGCGTCGGCGACGACCACCTTGAGAGGATAGCGGGCGTGGTCGTGGAGCGGCAGCTTCTCGGCCAGCCACGACAGAGACGGGATCTTCGAGAGGGCACGATACGGGTAGTGCGAGAAGACCCGCAGGCCGGCCGCGATCGTCGCGCAGAGCGCGTAGAGGAGGCGATAGTCCATCCGGGTCGTGAAGCGACGCAACACCCGCGTCACCGCCTCGGAGACGCCGCGACGAGGTCCGTAGATCCACGCGAAGAGCGTCCCGCCGGGTGTCACATACGGGGCGAGAGAACGGAACCCACGTTCCGGATCGGGGAGGTGGTGCAGCACGCCGATGCTGTAGACGAAGTCGAACGTGCCCTGGGCGAACGGTGGGCGATAAATGTCTCCCTGGACGATGTGCGCGCGCCGGTTGTCGCGGTTGTTGCGGTACGCCGCGAGCACGGCCTCCGAGAGGTCGAGGCCGACCATCTCGGCTCCGTAGCGGGCGGCGTAGTGGAGGTGCCTGCCAAACCCGCAGCCAGCGTCCAACCCGAGCTTTCCGGGAAAGAACTCGGGCGTCAGGGGGGACACGTAGTCCAGGAAGTTCTCCTCCCAGAAGCCATACATGTCCCCGAAGGTGTTCCACTGGAACGAGAAGCTGCGCAACGTTCTTTTGAGATCGCGCGCCGACTCGGAGTCTCGGCCCGAGGACGCCGACCCCGACAGGAGACCGGGATGCCGGGTGAAGAAGTCGCGGTTCAGCGCGCGCATCTCGCCGGCGAGGTCGTCGGGAAGCATCCGTGGGATGTGATCGATGATGGGGTAGGCCGCTCCGCACTTCCGACACCGCAGCGCGCCTTCGACGATCTCGTCGTCCCGCGACGCGAAGGTCTCGACGTCGAGCGGCGCGACGCAGATCGGACAGCGAAGGAGTTGCAAGAGACGTGGTTTCATTCGGAGTCCCCTCTCGGCGTCATGTTTTGGTCAGCTGGCGCCCCGTGAGTGCCCGCCCGAGCGTGACGAGCCCGCGGGCCAACGGCCCGGGAAGGCCGGCGACCGCTCGGTAGACCAGGGGCCCACCACCGGCCCGCCGGAGCTCTCGGCGCGCCTGGCATGTCCGCCCCCTCTCGATGAGCGCCCGCGCGCGGATGAGGTGCTGCTCGGTGAGCACGCGACGGTACCGGTCTCCCTCCATCGCCAGGAACGCCGCGTCTCTGCCCCAGATCCGGCTGAGCACGGCGATGCGCGCGCCCGCTGTCACCAGGGCATCGGCGCCGGTCAGGCGCGGGCCGGCGTGGCCGTGGTTCCATGCCGTCTCGCACGCGAGGTAGGCGCCCCGCCCGGCCCTGGCGAGACGCGCGAAGCACTCCCAATCCTCGTAGAGCGGCAGGTCCTCGGCGAAGCGGAGCGCCTCTCCCGCGTCCCGTCGGACCATCACGGTGAACGTGCTGACGTAGCAGGCGGTCATCATGGACGGATAGATATCACCCACGTGCACGCGGAAGTCGGCCCGGCCCGGCGGCAGCGGACCGATCGTGGAGAACGGGACGCCGGGGCCGAGGATCTCGTCCCAGCCCCTCGAGTCCTTGTGCCACTGCGAGAGGTAGAATCGGTGCTCGCGGCCCTTGACGTCCCGCACGGCGAAGTCGGAGAACGAGAACAGGACGTCTGGACGGCGCGCCATGAGGGCGCGCTGGAGCACGAGCTTGTCGGGCATCCACTCGTCGTCGGAGTCGAGGAACGCGATCAGTGGGTTTCGCGCCTCACGCACTCCGCGGTTGCGAGCCGCTCCCGCTCCCCGGTTGGCTGTGCGCACGTAGCGGATCCGGTCGCGGTACGGCGCGAGCGCCGCCTCGGTCCCATCGGTGGATCCGTCGTCCACGACGATCACCTCGTCGCCGGTCGCGCTCGCGGCGAGGGCGGAGACGACCGCGCGGCCGACGAGCCGCGCACGGTCGTACGTCGGGATGACGACGCTGACAGCGAGATCGTCCACCCCGCCTCTCATGCGGTGCGTACTCGGCCCGACAGCCAGCGCCGGGCGGAGCGGAGGACGACGACCTTCTGACGGGCGCGGCCGGGGATCCAGGACTTGACGAGGTACGCGAGGGTTCCCCGGGCGCCTGGGTCGTAGATCCGCAGCCGGCAGAGCGGTTCCAATCGCGTTGCCCACCGCGCCTTCCACTCGCTGACCAGACCCATGTGGTAGCTGCGGACGCCTCCCGACTCGAGCTCCCGCTGGAGGAGAAGGAAGCGGAGGGCGTTGTTCGGCGAGTACCGGCCGAAGTCGGGGTGGTAGCTCAGTTTGAGAAGGTCGATCCGGCCGTTGTGTCGGAGACAGTACTCGAAGGCGATCAAGGTCGAGTTCAGGCGGAGGGTGTACAGGGCCAGACGTCCGGCCGCGGCGGAGACCCCGGCCAGCTCGGAGTAGAACTGCAGCGTGTCGGGTCTCGAGCGGATCGGAGTACCGCCGCGCCACCCTTTCCACCCGAGCGTCTCGAGCGCGAAGCACTCCGTGAGGACCTGCGGGAGAGCGGCCCCGCCGGTGACGACCTCGAAGTCCAGCCGGCCGAGCCGCCTCAGTTGGCGGAGCGCCCGAAAGGTGTTGCCGACGAGCTTGGTGCGGAACGAGCGCCGGAGCTCGGCCCACGACGCCGGGAGATCGATCACGGCGTCGGCTCCGTGCGCATCCTGGGAGACGCGGAGCCCCCGCCCGCGCGCTGCTCGGGCCAGCGCATCGGTCAGCACCCCGCAGGCGTAGAGCGGTCCGAAGTCCAGCACCCGGGCGGAGGCCATCAGGTGCTCCACCGCCGCCACGGCGACCTGGCCACTGAGGGCGAACGTCCAGTAGGGCGTGTGGGCGTTGACTCCGGACGACCATTGCCGCAGGAGGCGCCCGGTCCGTCGCACCGGAATGATGGCCGACACCTCGTCACCCACCCGCAGGGCGTGGACACGAGGGGCCGGCCCGTCGGCGCCGAACGCCCGCCAATACACCCGGTGCCACATCGGGTCTCCGGTCGGCGGGGCCTCCGGAGCATCGGTGAGTTGTCTCCACTGGTCGCCGAGCGTCTCGACAGCGGTCTCGACGTCCAGCTCGATCCACCCGGCGAGATCCGCCGCGTGCGGCATCAGCAACGTGCGCCGGCCGAGCGCACCCCTGGTCAACGCGTGATCTCGCGAGGAGCTGAAGGGGCGTAGGTGATCCATCGCCGAGCGCGTCCGAACCGATACTGGATCCAGCCGCTGGCCCAGTACCTGAAGCCGACCTTCTCGATGTTGTGTCGGGAAACCGTATTGTCCGCTCGCACGCCGATGAACATGCTCGTCTCGCCTGCCGCGGCCGCGTCTCGTAGCCGGCGGTGGATTGATCGGGTCTGCAGGCCGCGACCGCGGGCGCCGGGGCGCGTGTAGTCACTCCAGAGGACAGCCGCCGGGTCCGGGAACGCGAACTCATGGTTGAAGTCGCTTCCCGCGCGTCGGGTCTGCGCGATCAGCCAGCTGTAGTGAAGGAGCACGCCGTCGGCCGCGAAGGTGTAGACGTGCTGTCCCTGTTCGAGCCTCTGCACCGCTTCGCTGAGGAAGTCCTCCACAGACATCTCGTCCGCCGAGAACGGGCGATAGAGGAGGAGGTCGTCGATCGCATCGCGCCGCAGGTCTCCATCGCTCTCGGTCTTCGAGACCTCCGACGCCGACAGGCCGTACATCCGGAATTCGCGTACCGACCAACACCGCGCGAGCCGACCCTGGAGCGCGGCGAGCAGCGCCGGCGCGAGCCCCCGCGAGCTCACGCGCCTGCGAATCTCGGAGACGCGGCTCGCGATGCCCGTTCGACCGGACAGCACGTGGGCGACGTCTGGAGTGTCGAGGAGGGGGATCTTCATCTAGAGGTGGGCCAGCACGACCAGGGCGATCGACGCCGCGCGGAGGCCGTCGAGCGACGGGATTCGGCGATCCTGTCCTGCGCGGGGCGCCCCGAGCAGCGGGCGCGGAGACTCCAGCACACGGGCGCTCACGATCCGCTCGCTGCTCCCCCCGCAACCGTGACGTCCTCACCGTCGAGGAACATCCGCTGCCAGAGCTCGAGGTTCACGAGGAGCCAGAGGCGGTCGGCGTGGCGGCCGATGCCGGCCCGCTGTTCCTCCGCGATCCGCCGCAGCTCGGACGGCACGAACAGCTCCCGCGCCAGCGCCCGAGGCCCGAGGACGAACTCCTCGACGACCGGCCAGAAGGGGCCGCGAAACCAGGGATCGAGCGGCACCGGGAATCCCATCTTTCGCCGAGTGAGAATCTCGGGGGGCACCAGGTCGCGGACCGCTTCTCGAAGAACCGCCTTCGTCCGCAACCCGTCGAGCTTGAAACGTCCCGGCATCGCCGCCGCGTACTCGACCAGCGCCTGATCGAGAAAGGGCACCCGGCTCTCGATCGACGCCGACATGCTCATCTGGTCCTGCTTCATCAGGAGCTCGACCAGGTAGGTCTGCAGGTCGGCGTGGCTCATCCGCTCGAGCAGCCCGCCCGGAGCGGCCCCATAGTGGCGGAGCCCCTCGGCATGCGGGTCGCGGCGAAACAACGAGGCATCGGTCAGCAGGCTCTGCTGCATCGCCTCGGGGAACACGGCGAAGCCGTCGAAGAAGAGGGCGCGGGGAGTCGCCGGCCGCGCGAGAAACGTCGCGTCGGTATAGCGCCGGAGCCGCGACGGCAACGCCCGCGCGATCAGGGCGCTCGTCCGGCGGATGCCGCCCGGCACCGCCGCTTCCCAGACGCGACCGAGCCGCTGATTCCATGCCGTCACCCGATAGCGGTTGTAGCCGAGGAAGAGCTCGTCGGCGCCCTCGCCGGTCAGAACGACCTTCACGTGGTCCCGGGCCAGCCGCGACACGAAGTGCAGCGGGACGCTCGCCGGTGTGGCGATGGGCTCGTCCTCGTGCCAGATCAGGCGCGGCAGCGCCGCGAAGAACTCGCCGGGCGAGACGATCACCTCACGATGCTCCGCTCCGATCTTGTCGGCGACGAGCCGGGCCCAGCTGAGCTCGTTGGCGCGGGGATCGTCGAAGCCGACCGAGAAGGTCCGCACCGGCTCTTCGATCATCCGGGCCATCAGGATCGCGAGCGCGCTGGAGTCGATACCGCCGGAGAGGAACAGCCCGAGCGGGACGTCCGTCATCAGATGGCTGCGGACGGCAGCGGTGAGGCGGTCGCGGAGCTCTCCGGCCTGTTCCTCGAGGGTGGCCGGTCCCTCGTCGATCGTCGTCGGCAGGTGCCAGTAGCGGCGTATCTGGACGCGCTGCCCTGGAGACCACGAGAGGGTGCGCCCGGGGAGAAGCTTCTGGACTCCCCGGAACAAGGTCTCCTCTCCGGAGACGAACCGAGAGGCCAGAAACTCGGGAATGACCGCGTGGTTGAGCGCGGGGCGCGTGGGGAGCGCCGCCAGGACCGCCTTGATCTCCGAGGCGAACAGGAGCTCGTCGGCTCCCCACGCGTAATAGAGCGGCTTGATGCCCAGCGGGTCGCGCGCGAGGAGCACGCGTCCCCGCGGCCGGTCCCAAAGCGCGAAGGCGAACATCCCGCGAAGACGCTCGACACAGCGGTCGCCGTCTTCTTCGTAGGCGTGGAGGATCGTCTCGGTGTCGCTCCGGTTCCGGTAGCGGTGTCCCCGCTGCTCCAGACCGGGGCGCAGCGCCGCATGGTTGTAGATCTCGCCGTTGTAGACGATCCAGATCGTCTCGTCTTCGTTGGCCATCGGCTGGTGACCGCCAGCAACGTCGATGATCGACAGGCGGCGATGGCCGAGTCCGACCGGGCCGTCGAGGAGGAGTCCCTCGCCATCGGGGCCCCGGTGTCGGAGGACGTCACGCATCCGCTTGAGCCGTGCTTCGTCCACGGTCTCGCGGGGGTCGAACTTGACGATTCCTGCAATGCCGCACATTTTTAGTTGCGAAGGCCCGGGACGGTCATCGTCGCCACGTCCGGTGCCGAAGGCGTGACAGATTCTTGGTGACGAGAAAGACCAGGAACACCTCCGCGCGGGCCATCCGCCCGCGGCGCTCGGGATCCCAGCGCTCGCCGCGCTCGCGGAGAACCCGCTCGCCCGACACGGCGCCCAGCGCGCGGAGCAGGGCCGCGTTGAGCTTGTTGTAGTGGGGAGGACACAGGTACCCGTGAGACCCGTACCAGCTCCAGCGGCCGCGGTAGTCCCAGAACTCGAGCGCGCGCACCAGGCCGCCGATTCCGTCCACGAACAGCTGCTGGATGCGCGCCTCGCCCGTCTGCACGGCGAGATCCCGGAGACCGAGCAGGCTGAAGAGGAAGCCGTCGAGTACGCGAGGCAACGGGTAGCCGGGGTATTCCTCGTACAGGGCGTGACCATGCTCCAGCGTCCGGACGCCACCGTCCTCCACGTTCTTCTCGAAGACCCGGGTCGCGGCGCGACAGGTCTCGAGAAGGTGTTCCCCGCCGCCCGCCATCCGATAGGCCCGGACGAGGACACTGATGGCCAGGCCCTGGGCCATCGCGCAGATCCACGGGGCCTCGAGCCGGCAGCGTCCCTCGCGCCAGTCGAACGTGTAGGGCCAGATCACGGCACCGTCGGACCGGCGAACGGCGTGAGCCACGAGCCAGTCGGCCTGGCGCGAGAAGGCGCGAGCGCCCCCGGGGTCGGCGCCGCGAAGCCAGCGCTCCAGGCTGACCAGGCCGTGCCAGGCGACATACGCGGGGTTGTAGGTCTCGCCGAAGATGCGCGATCGATGTACCGGAATACCCGCGGGATCGAGCTGCATGGCGTCGAAGAACAGGCGGTCACTGTAGACGTAGTAGCGCAGGGACTCTCGGGACCCGGCGGACGGTACCGTCTCCAGCGGGTAGTCGAACCGGAAGCCGACCGCTTCGTTCCAGAACGCCCTCGCCGCCGACCACAGCGGCTCGAGGGCGCCGGGCCACGGACGCCTTTTGGAGGGCGCGAGCGTCATTCCTTCGAGACCAGCCAGTTACCGATCGCGAGGTGACGGAGGCCGGAGCGGTCCAGCACGTCGAGCGCGTCCTCGGGGCGACTGACGATGGGGAATCCATGGAGGTTGAACGACGTATTCAGCACGGCGCCAACGCCCGTCAGCCGCTCGAACTCCTTGATGAGCGCGTGATAGTCCGGATTCCACTCGGCTGAGACTTCCTGGGGCCGCGCCGTCCGATCGAAGGGATGGATCCCGGCGCGAAGCTCGCTCCCGCCGCCGGTCGTGTCGAACGACAGAATCATGTACGGAGCCCGAACACCCTTGGGGTTGACGAGGTAGTCCGCCGACCGCTCGGCGAGCACAGACGGGCAGAAGGGCATCCAGAAATCGCGGGCCTTGATCGCCTCGTTGATCTCGCGGACGACGTTGGTGTTGCGCGGGTCCGCCAGGATAGAGCGATTGCCGAGGGACCGGGCGCCGAACTCCTCGCGCCCCTTGTAGCGGGCAACGATGTTGCCTCCAGCGAGGAGGCGAGCCACGCGCGGCTCGATCGGGACGTCGCGCCCGTAGCGGACGGGCGTCCGGAACCGGAAGCGCCGCAGCGCCTGCTCGACCTCCTCGTCGCTGAACTCGGGACCCCAGTAGAGGTCTTGCAGCGGCGTCATCTTCGCCGTCCCCGCCTTCTCGGCGTATACCGAATAGGCGGCGCCCATGGCGTTCGTCTCGTCGCCGCACGACGGATAGACGAACAGCTCCTGGACCTCGGGCAGCTCCATGATGAGCTTGTTGGCCTTGACGTTCATGAAGACGCCGCCGCCGAGCGCCAGGCGGTGGAGTCCTGTTTCCCTGATGCAGTTCCGCACCCACTCGAGCAGCACGGCCTCCGTGAACTTCTGCACGCCGCCGGCGATCCAGTCGAATCGCAGGCGGTCCAGCAGCCGGTGGAAGAACCGATACGAGCAATACGTTTCCGGGCAGCCCGCCGCGCGCTCCCAGCCGAGCGGGTTGCGCGCATCGAACCGGATGAGCCGCCGCAGCGCTTCGTAGACCTTCTCGACACCCTTGGGGTCGGCGTAGGGAGCGAGCCCCATGAGCTTGTACTCGTGCTCGAGCGGGACCATGCCCATGAGGTAGGTGACCATCGCGTAGATGTTGCCGATGGAGTCGGCCTTCTCCACGGCGTGGAGGCGCTCGAGCCGCCCGTTGCGGCCGATGCTCACCGTCGCGCAGAGCCCGTCGCCGACCCCGTCGCACGTCAGCACGAGGACGTCGTCGTCGAAGTTGGCCTGACCGTAGTAGGCGGCGGCAGCGTGGGCCGTGTGATGGTCCACGCAGACGACGCGCTCGGCGGGAATTCCCATCCGGACCAGTTCCCGAATCCGCCCCGCCTGACGCCGTTCCTGGTGGAGTCCGTAGAGGGGAGTCGCCTGTGCCGCGCGCGTGATCGCGCGCTTGGCGGAGCGCTGCAGGGAGACACCGAGATCGTTGATGGTCCGGTACTCCTCCATCAGTTGCTCTCGTGTCATCGGGAACGCGGCCCAGCGCCCGTTGAGGGCGACGAAGTCGATCTCCTCCGGCCGCGTATCCGTCATGCGCAGCACGGTGGCGATCGCTTCGGTCGGCATGCCCGACCAGTTCTTGATCCGCCGCAAGCGTTCTTCCTGGATGGCGGCTCTGACCTGTCCGTCCTGATAGAGGCAGGCGGCGGCCGTGTGGCCGTCGTTGATCCCGAGAATCAGCATGCGAGGTCTCCCTTGAGCGACAGTCGTTCGTAGATCGCGAGAACACGAGGCCACGAACCGGCGTCTGCCGGCCCGGGTCGCGGCCGGGAACGTCGGGCGCCGAGTGTCTGGGCGAGCTTGTCGGTGAGATCGTCAACGCGCCCCCGCCGGAAGACGATCACGCCCTCCGGTCGGAAGTCGGTGTCGCTGGCGACCACGGGCACGCCGAGGGCGAGCGCCTCGCGTACCGACGACGCGTCACCATCGAAATAGGTGGGGCGGACGAACACGTTCATTCTCCCCATCACGGCCAGCGCCGTGTCGTGCGGAAGCTGGCCCGCGAGGAGCAGGCTCCCGTCGAGGTCCGCGCGCTCGAATCCCGCCGGCCCCATGAGGAGCAATCCGAGCCGTGGATACGCTGGGCGCAGCCGGACGGCCGCCTCGGCGATCAGCGGAAGGCCGTACTCGGGCCCGATCGACGCAACGGCGCCGATCACAGGAGAATGCCGGCGCAGGAACTCCTCCACCGACGGTGGCACCGTGGTCGTGTCGGTCGGCCCCAACCCGTAGAAGCCCGAGAGCACCACGATCTTGCCGGCCGGGACGCCCAGCGCGGCGATGGCGGCGCGTGAGCGCGCGTTGCGACAGATGATGACGCCCGTCAGCGCGAGCGTGAGTCGCACCACCAGGCGCATGACCGGGCCCGCGGCGTGGATCCAGTCCGGCGCGAGGCCGGAGCCCAGGCTCAGGACAGTCTTGCGCCCGTTGAGCAACCCCGCCGTCGCACAGGCCAGCGCCCCCAGCCAGCTACTGACATTGTGGCCGCTGGTATGGAGATGGAGGATCCACTGGCCGGCGGCGTGCCAGAGGAGCTTGGCCGCGAAGTCGAGGCCATGTCTTGCCCCGAGGCACTCGGGCCGCCGCTGGTGACGGCCCTCGCCGATGTCGAGGACGCGGCACGCGTAGCCAGGGCGGCGCGCGAGCAAGGCGCGAAGCACCGACACCTGCACGGAGAGCCCTCCGTAGGGCGGCGGGTAATTGCCGACGATGAGCACCTTGTTGGCGTTGGGGCGCATGGTGAGTTGGAGCGTCGACCTAGGGGCGCGCGCGGTCGACGAATGCGCGGTGCCAGAGCTCCAGCATGAGCAGCATCCAGATCTCGTGCGCGAAGTTCGCCTGCCCACTCCGATGAGCCGCCCAGAGCGTCCGCACGCCTGCGGGATCGAAGTAGCCGCGCTCGCGAGCCCGGCGCGAGCAGATCGTGTCCTCGACGTACCCGGCCAGATCGCGGCGCAGCCAGCCGGCGATCGGCGAGACGAAGCCGTGCTTGGGCCGGTCGAACGCCGCGCGTGGGACCATGCCGTCCAGCACGGAGCGCAGGAGCACCTTCGAGCCGCCGCCGTTGAGCTTCCAGGCCGGCGGAAGCTTCGCGACGAACTCGACGAGCTTGTGGTCGAGCAGCGGCGCGCGGACCTCGAGCGAGTGCGCCATGCTCATCCGGTCGACCTTGACCAGGATGTCGTCGCAGAGGTACGTGGCGATATCGACGTTGAGGATTCGATTGACGGCGTCGGCCGCCGCGGCGCGCCGGAAGGCACGGCGAAACGGC
>QHSX01000027.1 GCA_003221695.1 Candidatus Rokuibacteriota bacterium | reverse complement strand
TGACCGTCACCCAGGGCAGCAGCGGCTCCAGCACCATCACCGTCTCGCCGCAGAACGGTTTCACCGGCAGCGTGACCCTGTCCCCCTCCACGCTGCCCAGCGGCGTCACCGCGGCCTTCAGCCCCAACCCCACGGCGACCACGAGCACGCTGACGCTCACGGCAAATCCCACGGCCACCACGGGCACGGTCACCCTCACCATCACCGGCACGTCAGGCACCCTGTCGAAGACCACCACGCTCAGCCTCACCGTGGCCGCCGCGCCGACCTATACCCTCTCGGCCTCGCCGGGTAGCCTGACCGTCACCCAGGGCAGCAGCGGCTCCAGCACGATCACCGTCTCGCCGCAGAACGGCTTCACCGGCAGTGTGACCCTGTCCCCCTCCACGCTGCCCAGCGGCGTCACCGCGGCCTTCAGCCCCAACCCCACGGCGACCACGAGCACGCTGACGCTCACGGCAAATCCCACGGCCACCACGGGCACGGTCACCCTCACCATCACCGGCACCTCGGGCACCCTGACGCGGACGACCACGCTCAGCCTCACCGTGGCCGCCGCGCCGACCTATACCCTCTCGGCCTCGCCGGGTAGCCTGACCGTCACCCAGGGCACCAACGGCTCGAGCACGATCACCGTCTCGCCGCTGAACGGCTTCTCCGGCAGCGTCGCCCTGTCCCCCTCCACGCTGCCCAGCGGCGTCACCGCCTCCTTCAGCCCGAACCCCACCACCACGACGAGCACGTTGAGGTTCACCGCGAACAGCACTGCGGCCACGGGCACGGTCACTGTCACCATCACCGGCGCCTCGGGCACCCTGACGAAGACCACCACGATTACCCTCACGGTGACATCGCCACCTCTCCCGACTCTGGTCTCGCTGGGCCTGAGCCCGTCGAGCGTCACGGGCGGGAGTTCCTCGACTGGCACGGTGCAGTTGAGCGCGTCAGCGCCCAGCGGTGGTGCCGTCGTCTCTCTGTCGAGCAACAACACGGGTGCGGCCACGGTCCCGTCCAGTGTGACGGTCCCGAGTGGAGCCTCGACTGCGACCTTCACCGTGAGCACGAAGGCCGTGGGCTCCTCGACCTTGGTCACCATCTCGGCGTCCTACGGCGGCGCGACCCGCCCGGCCTCGCTCACCGTGGCGCCCCCACCCCTCCCGACCCTGACCTCGTTGACGCTGAGCCCGACGAGTGTTGTTGGTGGCCCGCTGGGATCCTCGACTGGCACGGTCACGCTGAGCGCGCCGGCGCCCAGCGGGGGGGCCGTCGTCTTCCTCTCGAGCAACAACGGTCTGGCCAGGGTGCCGTCCAGCGTGACCGTTCCCGCCGGTGCCATCAGTGCGACGTTCACGGTGAACACGTCTATCGTCATCATCTCGACCACCGCCACGATCTCGGGTTCGTACAACGGTACGACCAAGTCGGCAAGCCTTGCGATATTGCTCTAATGGAAGGTCACCCGACGGCGAGCTGAGAGTCGTTCACGCCCCCGTATTTGCCAAATAACAGGCCACTCCAGCCGCTGCGAATACGGGAATCGCCGCGTCAATATTAAGGGATTCCCCTCTGGTTTCCGGATTGGTCAGGGACTTTCCCCCGATCGGTTCTAGCATTCTCCTAGTTTTCCCCCGTGTGGTTGGGGAATAGCGTGGGTATCGAAGTGGGATGTGCCGGAGCCGCAAAACATGGTAAGGGTCCCTGGCCCAAGGAGGCGCGCGAGATGACCGGAAGCTCAGCGAGAGTGTCGTTGGTGGTCGCGGCAGCTCTGTTTTTCTCGTCACTTCTCCCAGTCCCCGCGGCGGCCCAGACTGTATCCTTCGCCCGGAAAGACTTTCCAGTCGGCACGAATCCGATCACGATCGCCGTCGGCGACTTCAACGGTGATGGCGTGCCCGACCTGGCAGTGGCCGACGAGGGGTCCAACAACGTCGCCGTGTTAATCGGCAACGGCGATGGGTCCTTCCAGCCGGCGACGTTCTTTCCGGTTGGCGCGAATCCCGTGTGGGTCGTCGTGGGCGACTTCAATGGCGATCGGGTGCTCGACCTGGCGGTGGCCAACATCAACTCCAACAACGTCTCCGTGCTGCTGGGCAGAGGCGATGGAACCTTCCAGCCGGGGCAGGTCTTCCCGGTCGGCTCTCTTCCGACTTCTCTGACCACGGGCGACTTCAACGGCGACGGCAAGCTCGACCTGGTGGTGGCCAACTGGAATTCCTACGACATCTCGGTGCTGCTGGGCAATGGCAACGGGACCTTCCAGCCGGCACGGAGCTTCGCCAGTGGGGTTAATCCGATCTCCCCCGTGGTGGGCGACTTCAATGGTGATGGAATCGCGGACGTGGCGGTGGCCAACTATGGCAACAACAACGTCTCGGTGTTCATCGGCAACGGCGACGGGAGTTTCCGGCCAGCGGTAAGCTTCCCAACAGGCACTCTGCCGTCCGCCGTGGCCGTCGGCCACTTCAATGGCGACGCCGCACAAGATCTCGCGGTGACCAACGCTATGTCCAACGACGTCTCGGTGTTGCGCGGCAACGGCGATGGCACCTTCCAGCTGCCACAGAACTTCCCGGTCGGCAGCGCCCCGCTTGCCGTGGCCGTGGGCAGCCTCAATAGCGATGCGATCCAAGACCTGGTGGCGGCCAACTTCAGTGCCAACACAGTTTCGGTGCTGCTGGGCAACGGCGATGGAACCTTCCAGGCGGCGCAGACCTTCACCGTGGGCACGAATCCTGAGTCCGTGGCCGTAGGCGACTTCAACCGCGACGGCGTGCCAGATCTGGCGGTGGCAAACTTCGGCTCCAACACCGTCACCGTGTTGCTGGCGTTGCGGGTTGCCACGCCGGCCTTCAGCCCGCCCGGCGGGACCTATGATAGGCCTCAGTCCGTCGCGATCTCGGATGCGACTCCTGGCGCGACGATCTACTACACCACCGACGGGAGCACGCCGACGACCGCGTCGACCGTCTACACCGGCCCGATCGCAGTCACGCGAACCACGACGATCAAGGCGATGGCGACGGCAAACGGGATGGTCAGCAGCAGCGTGGCCACTGCCGTCTATACCCTGCGGGCTGCCACGCCGACCTTCAACCCGCCCGGCGGGACCTACCTCGTTCCCCAGTACGTGTCGATCTCTGATGCGAGCCCTGGCGTCACGATCTACTACACCACCGACGGGAGCACGCCGACGACCGCGTCGACCGTCTACACCAGCCCGATCCTGGTCGTCACGACACTTGGCCCAACCACGATCAAGGCGATGGCGGTGGCTCCCGGCTGGTCTCAGAGCGCCGTGGCCAGTGCGACCTACACGAGCGGACTCTAGCCGACCACAACGGTAGAGACACAAAGGGCCGGAGGGTTCGCCTCCGGCCCTTAGTCATCGGCCACGTGCCGCTTCGGTCAGGATCTCACGTCAGCGCGACGCGCAGGTCACCAACCGGCTCTCGCCACAGTCAGAGCAGACACCGTACTCCCGGATGAACCCGCCCGATCGCCCCGCCTTCACCGCCGCCCGATAGGCGGTTGAGGGATCGATCCCGACCTCGCGCGCAAGGCATTCGTCGCAGAGCCTGCGGGTTTGATGGGCGAGCAAAAACGCCGCGACCCGCTCTCTGGCGGTCATCGCGACCCACTCCATAGGCTGCTAGACCGGGAAGCAGAAACAGGTGGTCCCCCCCGAAACCGGGAATAATCGTAAGTTTCAGATAAATATACGATTCTTGATGACAGCGGTGCCAGAATGGGCGCGTGTACCGTCAAACATGACAGTGGGCGTCGCTCGCCCGGTCCGCGCGGATACGCCGATCGGACCCGGCACGTCCCCTCGAGCCCCCGCAATTTCCAGATTTTGAGGCAACGAGGCCCGCCACGAGCACCTGCTTGGCACCCCCCGTGCACTAGAGCTCCCCCAGAGAGAGAGAAGACCCCTCCCGATAAGGGCACACCCGTCGCGAGACGGGGCCGCAAAGCCACGGGTCAGGCAACAGCGCCTGACGGCCGGGCTACCGAAGGAGGGCGCAAGAC
>QHSX01000079.1 GCA_003221695.1 Candidatus Rokuibacteriota bacterium | reverse complement strand
CGGTGGCGTCTTGTCGATGTTCAAGGTGATCGACCGCGTGGCCTGGTTGCCCGCCACGTCGACCGCGGCGCCACTGATCACCTGCCCGGCGCCTTCGGTGGTCACGGTGACGGGAGCGGGACAACGGGCAACGCCGCTGGTGGCGTCGGTGCACGTGAAGGTCACCGTCGCGTTTCCGTTGTTCCATCCTGCCCCGTTCGCCGCTGGGCTCACGGCGACGTCGACCACCGGTGGGGTCTTGTCGATATTGAGCGTGACAGAAGCCGTGGCCTGGTTGCCGGCGACGTCCACCGCTGTTCCACTCACGACCTGTCCGGCGCCCTCGGCGGTCACCGTGACGGCGTCCGGGCAGCGGGCGATCTTGCTGGTCGCGTCGCCGCACGTGAAGCTCACCCGCACGTCTGTGTTGTTCCAGCCCGCCGCGTTCGCCGGCGGGCTCAAGACCGCGCTTGCCGCAGGGCTGGTCTTGTCGATGTTGAGCGCGACGGAGACGCTCGATTGGTTCCCGGCGATGTCCACCGCCGTGCCGCTCACGACTTGTCCGGCGCCTTCGGTGCTTAACGTAACAGGATCTGGGCAGCGCGCGATCCCGCTGGTCGCGTCCGTGCACGTGAAGCTCACCCGCACGTCCGTGTTGTTCCAGCCCGCCGCGTTCGCCGGCGGGCTCACGACAGCGCTCACGACGGGGCGACTCTTGTCGATGTTGAGCGTGATCGACACGCTGGACTGGTTGCCGGCAATGTCCACCGCCGTGCCGCTCACGACCTGCCCGGCGCCTTCTGTCGTCACCGTCACAGGGTCCGAGCAGCGCGCGATCGCGCTGATGGCGTCGGCGCACGTGAAGGTCACCCGCACGTCCGTGTTGTTCCAGCCAGCGGCGTTCACCGGCGGGCTCGCGGCCGCCGTGATGAGGGGGAGGTCGTTGTCCACCCCGATGATCCGCAGCGTGAGCCCGCAGCCCGGACCACCACGCAGCTCGACCGTCAACACGTTCGTCGTCGCAAGCGAAACTCGCCGCTCGATCACCGCAACGCTTCGATCTTCGTCCTCCCGCTCCTTCTCGCCCTCTCGCTCTCTCTCAGTCTCTAGCTCTCTCCGGTTGAAGTCGGAAGGGCCGACGACCTCCACACCGTTCAAGCCAACGACGGCGCTCGAGACCCTACAGAACTGGCCCGAAGGCAGCCCGCCATTGTCGATCCGGAGGGTGTATGTGGTCGACAGATTCAGAGCGCTAAAGCTTCGCGTCACCGTGACCGGCGCACCCGTCCCTCGCTGGTAAGTCTCGCCAAACACGGTGAAGGTGCCGGCCAGGCTGACGGCAGGAACGAGAAGCAAAAGCACGGCGGCTAGGCCAAGGGCCAACGAATTCATGGCAAGGGAAGCGGCCCGCTGGGCGCCCCACGAACGCGAGCGCGTCAACCGGTCTGCGCGCCTCGCGGGAGCGTCGAAGGATTTCCCGAGAACCCGAACCGACCGCATACTCCTCCCCACATCCGGACAGAAACCGCCGACGTCGCATGGCACCGCGTCGGCTCGCTTTGAGTTGTCCGCCGCTCGACGGGTAGGTGGATTAGGCGACTGGAGGCGCGCGAGTCTGGTTCGCGGCAGCCGTCGAGGCTGGAACCGGCTCCTCGCAGACCGGAGGAATGAAGCCGACGACTGGCTGGCCGAGACGAGCATCTGACAGCAGGGGAGGTTCGACGGCGCCGACGCTGGAGGTAATGAGAATAACGATGTCGTCGTAGTCGGCGTCATCCCAGAAGCCAGCGATCCACGACGGGTCCGAAGGGCTGGCGTGCGCTAGAGGCGTGAGCGCCGTCATCACACACACGAAGAGCACCGCCATAAGCCAGAGCGGAGGGCCCGGAGCCATCACGAACGGGAAGGCACGTTCCCACACCATGCGACTCCTTTGGTTGAACGCTTCCGAAGCCGTCCGCGACGCCTGGAACATGAGGGATTGAATTATAGGTAGCCCGGTGCTAGCGTCTATCCGCCATTTGGCGGACACGAGCGAGGCCTCAATGGGCAGGCTCAGTCAGCGTTCGACCGCGCGTCTCCTGGCGTTCATCAGAGGGCTGTACGTCCTCCGAGACCGCGAACGTTTCATCTCCCACCTGCTGAGCGCCCTGCCAACGGTCATTCCGGCCGACGTCGCCTCGTTCAACGAGGCGGAACCGGTCACCCACCGTTCGCGGACCTGGATGAACCCGACCGACCCCCTGACTCCAGAGAACATTCGCACCTGGAACGCGCTCATGCACGAGCATCCCTACGTCGCCCATCAGACACGGAGCCCGCATCCTCGTCCCGTCGTCCGGGTCTCGGACCTCGCACCTCGTAGCGACTTCGCTCGGACAGCGGTCTACAACGAGCTGCTGTACCCGCTGGGACTCGAGGAGCAGCTGCTCATGGCGTTCCCGTCGCACCGGATGTCGGTCAGTGGCGCGGGTCTTTACCGGCATCGACGCGGCTTTTCCGAGGAAGAGAGCTTCATGGTCAGCATCCTCCATCCTCACCTCCTCCAGGCGCATGACAATGCGGAGCGGCTCACCAAAGTGCTCGACGATCTGAGGGCGCTTGAACGCGGCGTGGTCGAGCTACAACGCGGCCTCGTCTATCTGACGCCCGAGGGGACAGTTTGGCTTGCGACCGCGGTGGCCCGAACGTGGCTGCACGCCTACTTCCCAGGGCGGTCAGCCGGGAGCGAGCGCTTACCAGACACGCTCCATCGTTGGGTCGTCGAGCACCTGCGGTGTTTGGACGCTGCGGAGGGCTTGTCTTCCCCGGTCCGGCCGCTGATCGTGAAGGGGAAGAGCCGACGTTTGGTGATTCGGCTCGTGCCGGATCGATCCGCGCCTTTGCTGCTCCTGCACGAGGAGGGGGTCGAGCTCGCGGCCAAGCCTCTCGAGTCATTGGGGCTGAGCCGGCGAGAGGCGGAGGTGCTGGCCTGGGTGGCAGGGGGCAAAACCAACCCGGAAATCGCCCTAATCCTCAGTCTGTCACCGCGAACGGTGCAGACCTATGTCGACCGGATCTTTCGGAAACTGGGAGTGGGGACGCGGACCGCGGCTGCTGCCACGGCCTTTGCGATCATGACAGAATCGCCGCGGTGACGCGCTCCTGTCTCATCCAGCTCGCGCGGGAGTAGCAGCCCGGCATCCGAGGTTAGCGTTGCTCCGCGGAACTCGACGCGAAGACGGTTCGCCCTCCGCCGTCTGATCATCAACCCCGGACCGTCGGGCTCGGGGATCAGGTGACGATTGTCACCGTGCTCTCGGAGTGGCGGCAGATGACCGCGGGAGTCGCCGAGGATCAGCTCGCTGCAGCTACGACTGCAGCTTGAGGAGGCGTTCTCCCGCGTCCCGCAGCACGTCGTCGGTCTTCGGGAAGCAGAACCGGATCGTAGAGCACCCCCTACGAAATCCTAAGGATTTAGCCCGTTCCGGGCGGCCAGAGGCGACACTAGAGCGCATCTCGCGTCAATCTACGTCAACGGCGAAAGCAGGAGAAGGGGGAATCAGGGGGAGGGCCAGCCGGAGCCGACTGAATCAGGTCAACCAGCAGGTTCCACTCGTCCTTCTTCAGGACGGCGAGGTGCCCAGCTTCGCTGATCCGCACCTCGTCACGCGCGATCTCGACCTCGGGCACGCAGTGCACGCCGGACACAGCGACATTCTCAGACGTTCCATCTCTCTTCATCTCCCCTCCTTGAGTCGGCTGCTGCGCTCGATGCGCGCGTTGCCAACGGTGTCGTCTACGTCGACGGGATGAGACAGCGGGCCGTGGCAGAGGCCGCGGCCTGAGCCGTTCTGACGCATGCTCCTCGCCTTAGGCATGGTCCGCACTTGGTCGCTGCACGCGAGTCGTGCTACGGTTTGTCCGTGCGGCTCATAGAGACGTAGGCACAAGAGTCATACGCATGCAGCACCACCCCGAGGCGCCTCATCGTCCGCACGACCCACCGGGGCACGGGGATGACCATGCGCACCATCACCGCCACGGGATCATCGATCCGGCCATCGCCAGCACGGACCGCGGGATGTGGGCTCTCAAGTGGTCGTTCTTCGGACTCCTGGCGACGGCCCTGTTCCAGCTGGTCGTCGTGGTCATCTCAGGGAGTGTGGCCCTCTTCGCGGA
>QHSX01000078.1 GCA_003221695.1 Candidatus Rokuibacteriota bacterium | reverse complement strand
GATAGCTGGTCTTCAGGACCGTGCCTCCTGCTTCTGCTCCGTCTACTGGCGTGATCTCGAATGACAGGTCGTATCGCGGCCCGCGCCACGTCCACACCTGACGCAGATGATAGCGGCGACCAGCCCAGAGACGCTCGCCATACGGTCGGACCTCGACCGTTCCGGTGGGCGGCGGGGATTCGTAGTCGCGCATCGAGATCAAGCAGCCACCACCTCGACGAACGCAGCGTAAGCACTCAGCAAGGGCCTCTTGGATGTCCGCCTCGCTATCAAGATGGGGAAGGGAGTTGTCGCAGAGGAGCACGACATCGAAGGCCGCCGATCGTACGGGGAGCGCCCGGAAGTCGGCGACCAGAGAAACGAGCGGCAAGCGCCGCACTACCGATTCGCGTCGCGCCCGGGTGACAGCACCGATGGAGAGATCCGAGCCTGTCACACGGAAGCCCCTTGCGAGAAGGCCGAGCGCTTGGGTGCCGATACCCAGCGCAGCGTCCAACACCGCGTGCGCGTTCACTCCCCAGTGTTCCGCGATGAGCGATGCCAGCGCCCCACCCTGCCGCGCAACGCTCGTCTCCCAGTCTTCGTAGACGAGGTGATACAGCGGCGCCAAGTCGTCATAGAACGCTCTGACCGACATTATGTTCTCTTGTGGTCTAACGTCCGCGTTTCAGCCGCGGCGGCGTGATGCTCATTTCTCACCTCGAGATATCCCGCCGCCGTCGGCTGCAAACGCCGGTGAGGCGGCTCACTCGCCGCACTCGTGCACTGCTCGCCCCCGAAAGATCTCGAGTTGCTGGACCTCGTGGCCGTTGCGATCGGTCCTGACAAGCCTGGTCGTCACCATTGACGAGCATCGATCCGATGGGATCGCGACAGCGGAAATCGCGAGGAGATACTGACCGCCGCCGTCCACCGTGCCCAGCGACTCCCGTTGCACCTTCAGATCACGCGCCGCCCGACTCAGCGCGCCAAGATTCAGCGAATGCCCGACGAACTGCGGCGGGGTGCTCTGATGGTCAGCCCATGGCGTTGTGTCATAGCCGATCGGCCGCTTCGCCGCGTCCAGGCGGACCGAGTAGATAGCGTCGTACGCCGCGATCTCGACTGTCCGCTCACCGCAGAGAATGCCGTGTACCTGGAACTGCGGCAGATCAAGCACAGCTGCGGCTTCGATGCCAGATGTGCCGCCGAATCGGACAACATACAGCCGATGTGGGCCAATCGGTGGCGCCGCGAATCCAAATTGATACGCGACGTATCCGCGCCCAGCGCAGTAATATCCGTCGCTGTCGGCGTACGCGGTGCCTACCCCGAAGCCACCCAGCAGGATAAGGACGATAAGGCAACGCTGCTTCATGCGGTCCGCGTCCGCCTAACGTCCGCGTTGAGCGGCCGCGGCGAGCGAATGCGAGCCAGCGGTCCGTTCAAACACGCCGTTCGGCGACCCAGGCGTCGCCCGCGCAGGATGTCACCCCTTGTCAAGCACGATATCCCAAACCACCAGGCGCGAATCAGGCTCAACATCCGATGTCGGGGGCAGCACCTTCGCGATCAGGCCGCCCTTGTTCGCGCGGACGTTCTGCAGCAGGAGATCTTTGTCGTTCAACGACTCTCCCGGGAAATACATCTGTGTGATCACGCGGTTGATCTTCCCGGTCACTTCGAAATGAAGGTGAGGAGGCCGCATCCAGTTGGCATTGACCGGATACGCTCCGGGCTTGATCGTCTTGAACCGATAACGGCCCTCGGCATCAGCGTCCTGAATGGCGAAGCCCTCGAAGTTGGGATCGAGCGGCGCCGGATTCGTGTCACTCGGGTGGACATAGCGTCCGTGCGTGTTCGCTTGCCACAGCTCGACCCGCGCCCCCTTCACTGGCTGCCCCTGGACGTTCCGAACACGCCCCATGACATAGATCACCTGGCCCGCGGCGCGTCCCGGCTTACGAGGCACAGTCGTCAGATCCGCACTCTTCTCCACGGATCTGAGGACGGGGTAAAAGGGACCGAGAATTTCGCCTGGAGTCTGTTTGAGCGCTTGGGCAAAGACTGAACTGGCCGCACCGGACAGGGTGAAGCCGCCTGCCGCGATCGCCATCCCCAAAACGTGTCGTCGTGACAGTCCTTGGTGATCATTCATGTGATGCCCTCCTGAGCTGGCTTGCCGTAATTGTGTTCAACCGGTCCGGACGGATACCTGATCACCTCCCTCAATTCCTTGGGGTCGCTTTCTGTCGGATCGGGGACATGGTACTCCCGATGGTGTGGAGCGTGCAGGAGGCTATGGTCCGCTCACGAAAAAATCCGAGTCCCGTCATTCGACGATGTGATCCGCGCGCTGCAGCAGCGCCGGTGGGATCGTGAGTCCGATGGCCTTGGCGGTCCTGAGGTTTGACGACGAACTGGAATTTCGTCGGGCGCTGCACCGGCAGATCGCCCGGCTGAGCACCCTTGAGGATCCTGTCCACATAACTGGCGGCGCGCCGAAAAGGATCGAGGAAGGCGGGTCCGTATGCAAGCAGCCCACCCCCCTCGGCGAAGAATGGTACGAAGAGACTGATCGCAGGAAGCCGGTGCTTCACCGCGACCTCGGCGATGCGCGCGACGGCACCGAAGATCATCGGAGAACTGAGCACAAGCAGCCCGCCCGTGCGCTGGCGCACGGCGTCGGCGAGCGCTCTCGGGATCTCGTTCAGACCCTTGACCGGGAGCCGCTGGAGCATCAGTCCGGCGCCCTGGGCGGCCACTTCGGTCGCGCGAAATTGCGGCTCGTTCGCTCGCGCGTCCCCGAGGACCGCGACCCGGGCAAGGTTCGGCTTCACCTCTTTGAGCAGCTGAAGCTGCTTGCCGCTCAGCTCGGGCATATCGAGGAAGAATCCCGTGACATTGCCGCCGGGGCGGGCCAGGGTAGCCACCCATCCCTTCGCCACCGGATCCGACTCGAAATCCACTCCGACGACCGGAATGGTCTTGGTCGCTTTGACCGCGGCCTCCACCGCATACGGGTTGGAGGCGAGGATGACATCGACGCCTGCCGCGACGAGCCGGGTGGCGACGTCGGGGTACTGCTCGACCTTATCTTGGTCCGGGGTTGGACGTCGATGGCCAGGTTATCGCCGACGACGTAACCCAAGTCGCGCAGCCCTTCCGCGAAGGCTTTGAAAGTCGACGATTCCCGTCCCACACTGCGGCCGAGCCACCCGACCCGCGCAGCCTTCGCGGGAGGCTGAGCATGGCCGCGGCGAGATACCGCCAGTAGCGCGACAACGCCGAGGGTTCCGACGAAGACTCGTCTCGGGATCATCTGCGCCGCGTCTCGTCGATGTGGGTCACTTGATCACTTGATGAGCTTGCTCATTCTCAGTGCGCCGAACGGCAGCGGTCAGCGGCCCGGAGCGAGCATCGCGAGCCCCGGTCCGCTGCAACGCATCGTTAGACGGCACCATGGCCTACTTCGCTGGAGTAATGTCGCCGCGCACGTTTGTGAGAATTACGACGGCCTCGTACCGCGTGGCATCGAGGGCGAACGACAGACGCCTCTTCGGAGGGTGACTCGTCAGCACGACTGGCACATAGCTCACATCATGCGCCGCGAAGTTCGTCTGTATCCAACGCGGCACGTCGGTGTCGGGCCGCTGGAGAACTCCTTCCAGGATCTGGCGAACCTTCTCGTAGTGCGTTGGGTTGGAGCGCTGAAGGGCCTCAAGGGCCCCCGGCTCGTTGAGATCGATGGCACGTCTCGGAGTAGCGTCACCCGCTGCGGCGACAGCAGTCCAAAGCAATGCGAGAACCGCTGTGGCAACTAATCTTGGCATGACGTCCCCTCCCCCTCTCGCCCGTCTAACGAATCTGTAGAAAAACGAGGTTTGCGAAGCCTGCCATCGCCCGGATTGCCTTAGTGTCGGCGGTTCTTATCGAGGGAGGCAAGGGGTGGCGACATCCGATGCCTCAGTATCGCCTGCGGCCGTTGTCGCTCTGGCGGATCGATCCGTTCATGCCGATGAGCCCTCGCTCGTCCCGTAGCGTTGCAGCTTCCCGATGTTGTGCACCAGGCAGTACAGCAGCCACTGGGTGTTGACCTTTCGGTGGCCACGCAGGCTGAACCGTCTCAAGCGGCGGCTGCTGCAGATGTTCGCAAACACCGGCTCGGCCACCGCAAGCCGGCGACTGTACTGATAGCGCCCGTGGTCGGTGTCGATCTTGCGCTTCATGCGAGCGCTGCAGGTCTCCGGCTTGCCCGGGGATCGTCCCAGGAAGAGCGTGACCTGTCGGATCAGAGT
>QHSX01000031.1 GCA_003221695.1 Candidatus Rokuibacteriota bacterium | reverse complement strand
GCTCGGTCAGGAGGCGCACCCGGTTGACGTCCGATTCCGCCACCAGTACCGCGAGGCCGGGCTTCGTCGCCTGAAAGGCGCGGACGACCTCGGCCATGCGGGCGGAGAGCGCCGGCGACACGCCTTCCATCGGCTCATCCAGCAGCAGGAGACTGTGCGCGCAGGAGAGCGCCCGGCCGAGCGCGACCAGCTTCTGCTGGCCCCCGCTGAGCGTCGACGCCAGGCGACGAGCGAGCGGAGCCAGCTCGGGCAGGAGCCCGCCGACGGCAGTCCAGCGCTCGTCGGCATCGTGACGACCCTGGCCCCAGGCCGGGACGAGGAGGTTGTCCTTGACGGTGAGCGAGCCGATGAGGCGCCGGTCTTCGGGCATGTAGCCGATGCCGAGCCGTCCGCGCTCGAACGGTTGGAGGCGGACGAGGTCCCGGTCGTCGAGGACCAGGCTGCCCGACACCACCGGGACGAGCCCCATGATGGACCGGAGCGTCGTGGTCTTGCCTGCGCCGTTCCGACCGACGAGCCCGACGATGCCACCGGTCGGAATCTCGAGGGAGAGCGAGCGGAGGATCGAGAGCCCGCCGAGCCTGACGTCGAGACCGCGAAGACTCAGCATGCTACGCCCGTCCCAGGAGCGCCCGCCGCACCGCGGGGTCGGCGAGGACGGCGTCGGGCGACCCGGCGGCGACGACCTTGCCCTCGTCGAACGCGAGCACCCGCTCGGCGTAGCGCTGGACGACCTCCATGTCGTGCTCGACGAAGATCGTGGTCACGCCCGTCCCCTTCAGCACCGGGACCAGCGTGTCCATCACCGTCGACTTGTCCCGCGCGCTCACGCCGCTCGTCGGCTCGTCCATCAGCAAGATGCGCGGGCGCCGGGCGAACGAGAGCGCGACGTCCAGCAGCTTGCGGGCGCCCTCGGGCAGTTGGCCCGCGTCGTGCGAGGCGTGCTCCTCCAGCCCGAACTGCTCCAGGATGCGGCGCGCGTCGTCCAGCCGGTCCACGCGCGCGAGCGGTGCCCAGAACTCGCGCGCTCGTCCCGCGCGGATCGCGAGGGCCAGGACGAGATTCTCCAGCACCGTGAGGGAGAGATAGAGCTGCGGCATCTGGAAGGAGCGCGCGATGCCGAGATCGGCCACGGCCCGCGGGGGCAGGCCCGTGATGTCCCTCCCCTGGTAGCGGATCCGCCCGCGGTCGGGCTTCACGTAGCCCGTGATCACGTTGAGGAGGGTGGTTTTGCCGGAGCCGTTCGGGCCCACGATGCCCACGAGCTCGCCCTCCTGAAACCGGAGGCTCAGATCCTCAGCCGCCCGGACCATGCCGAAGAACTTGGTCAGGCTGACCGTCTCGAGAACCGCGCTCACCGGGTCCATCGTCGCGTCGCGAAGCCCCATCGTCTCGCCAGCCCGGTCAGGCTCCAGAGCCCCCCGGGCAGGAAGAAGATGATGATCAGGAGGACGATGCCCAGGGTCATCTGCCAGGTGTAGGGGGAGTACTTGAAGGCGTAGTTGCGCACGAACTCGAAGACGATCGAGCCCGCGATTGGTGCCACCACGCTCCCCGTCCCACCAAGCAGCGCGACGAAGACGAACTCGCCCGATTGGGTCCAGAACGAGACCTCGGGGACGATGTGGCCCACCGAGAAGCCGGCGAGGACGCCGCCCACGCTCGCCAGGACGCCGGCGACGATGTAGGAGCAATAGATCGCCTGGCGGACCGAGGCGCCCATGTATTCCACGCGCACTTCGTTGTCGCGCACGGCGCGGAGCGTGTAGCCGAGCGGCGACGCCGTGAACCGGTGGGCGACGTAGAGCAGGAGCGCCGTCAGCACGACCGTCACGTAGTAGATCGTGAGGCGCAGGGACTGGGGCGGCGGCTTGATTCCGGCGAGCAGGGGGGTGGGGAGCCGCAACCCGTCCGTGCCGCCGGTGACCGCGTAAAACTTGAGAAGGATGGCGTAGAGGACCATCGAGAAGGCGAGGTTGAGTAACCCGAAGTGGACGCCCCGATAGCGCGCCAGGAGAAGCCCGAGGAGCGCGCTCGTCGTGGCGCCGGTCACCACCGCGAGGACGAGCACGACGAGCCCCTCGTGCACCCCGAGGAACTTCACCGCGAAGCCCGCGGTGTACGCGCCCACCGCGTAGTAGAGGGCGTGGCCGAACGTGAGGAGCCCGCCGCGCAGGAGGAGCACGACGCCGAGGACCGCGAGCGCCTTCGCCCACGCGAGGGTCAGCAGAAATGTGATCCACTCGGGCAGGAAGGGCGGCACGACGAGGAACAGCGCGAGTCCCATGAGCGCGCGGACGATGACCATCAGATCCTCCGTGCCTCCACCTGCCCGAAGAGGCCCTGGGGCCGAACGAGCAGCACCAGCGCCATGATCAGGTAGATGGCGAAGAGGTCGAGCTCCGGGAAGAGGTGGACGGCGGTCGCCCGCGCCAGTCCCACGAGCAAGGCCCCCAACGCCGCGCCGCCGATGGACCCGAGCCCGCCGATGGCGACGACGGCGAACGACACGACGATGACCTCCGCCCCGATCCCGGGCACGAGCGAGAACATCGGCGCGGTGAACGCGCCGCCGAGGGCGGCGAAGACCGCCCCCAGCGTGAAGGCGAGGGTGTAGATCCGCGGGACGTTCACGCCGAGGGCCGAGCTCACCTCGCGGTCCGTGATCACCGAGATCAACACCTTCCCGAAGCGCGTCCGCGTCACGACGAGCCACAGGAGGAGGCCCGTGACCACGGCGATGCCGGTCAGCAGAAACGGGTAGCCCGCGTAGTCGACGCCGCCCAGCCTCACCAGTCCCATGTAGGTGTACGGCTTGTCGGCGAAGAGCGGGCTCACGCCCCACACGAGCTTGATCACGTCCTCGAGGATCAGGAGGATCGAGAAGGTCAGGAGAATCTGGATCTCCTCCGCCTTGCCGTAGACGCGCCGGAGGAAGACCCGCTCGATGACAGGCCCGGCCGTCACGCCGATGAAGACGGCGGCCACGAAGAGCAGCAGGTAGCTCAGCACGGGCCAGGCGCTCGATCCCCAGCCGAGGACCAGCCACGCGCCCATGTACGCGCCGAGGGCGTAGAGGTTGCCGTGGGCGAGGTTCAGAATGCGGACGACGCCGTACGTGAACGTGAGGCCAGCCGACACCAGGAACAGCCACGAGGCGTAGCTGATCCCGTCCAGTGCGATGACGGTGATGTGGTTCAGGCCGGACGTTCGCTGCCCGCCGACCTCACGGGCACTGGGCGCCGCGGAAGCCCTGGTCGATCCAGTCCAAGGTCTTCACCCCGTCGGGAGGGTTGACGCACTTGGCCGGGAACACCCGCACGCTCGTGAGCACGTTCTGATTCCGCTGCGCGTCGAGCTTGACCGTCCCGTAGAGCGAGTCCTCGATGGCCTGGTGACCGCCGCCGACCGCCATCGCGATGCGCCCGCTGGGCGAGTCGAACTCCAGATACTCGAAGGCCCGAACCACGTCGTCCGCGCTCGGCCACCGTCCGGTCGCCTTGATCGCCTTTTCGTACGCGGTCTTCACGCCCTGAAGGGCCTGCACCATGTGGTAGCTCCCGTGGGGCGACCCGCACGGCTCGCCGAACTTCTTCGTGCAACGCTCGACGAACTCCCGCTGGAGCGGGTTCCGGGCGGGGTCGGGCACCTCGGGCCAGTGCGTTCCCCGGAAGCCCACGACGAAGCCGTCGGGCAGGTCCCGAAACTCCTTGAAGAGGAACGCAGAGTTGTTGTGAACGACGAGGCTCTGGCGGAAGAGCCCGCGAACTCGGCCCTGGCTGTTCACCGAGGCGAGGTCCGTCCCCCAGAGACTGTGGAAGATCACGTCGGGCTTGGCGGTGAGGAGCTTCGAGATCTCGGCCGACAGGTCACCCTGGAAGAGCTTCGGCCAAAGCGTCTCGACCACCTGGACGTCAGGCTTCAGCTTGCGGAGGGCGCGGCTGAAGATCTCCCACGAGTCCCGACCCCACGCGTAGTCCTGGTTGAGGCCCGCGATGGTCTTCACGTCGGGCTTCGCGGCCAGGAGATAGCGGGCCGCGCCGATCCCGTCGATGCCGGTGTGCGCGGCGGTGCGGAACACGTACTTGTACTTGGCCTCCTCGAAGACGCGCGTGGTCCCGCAGTCGAAGAGGACCGTGAGGAGCCGGAGCTCCTCGGCCACCGCGGGCACGGCCACGCAGTTGGCGCTCGAGATGTAACCGATGACCAGGTCTACCTTCTCGTCGGCCGCGAGCCGCCGGAACTCGGCGACCACCTTGTCGCCGGGGCCGGCCTCGTCGGTGAGGACCGGCACGACCTTCACCCCGCCGATCCCGCCCGCCTCGTTGATCTTCTCCACCCAGGCGTCGGCTGCCTTCTTGGCGGGGATGCCGAAGGTGCTGGAGGCCGGCCCGGAGAGCAGCGTTACGATGCCGACCCGGAGCTCCTTGGGTGCGCCCTTCGGTGCTGGCCCCTGGGCCGCGGCGGGTGGCGACAGAACGGCGATCAGCGCGATCACGCTCATGAGACGCGTCTTCATCATGCTCTCCCAATGGTTGGTCGGTGGACCGCGGGCAGCATAGCCGGGAGGTCGGGTTCCGTCAAACATGTGTCACGACCGGCATGAGCTCAGCGCATCAGCTCTCGCTGGTGCTCCTCCAGATGGCGTCGCGCGATCTCTTCGCTCAGAGGGTCGAGCCACCTCACCTGACCCAACCGCGACCGTGCCGCCCTGAGGTGGCCGAGATCGACGGCGCCGGTCTCGTCGTGGTGGGGGAGGTGGCGGACCTTGCGTCCGTCGGGCGCAGTCTCGACGACGGCGAAGGCGGAATCGGGTAGGCGTGAGATCGACGCCCGCGACCACTCCTCGGCAGCGACGGGTGAGACTGCCAGCGCGAGAACGACGCACAGGATCGCGGGGCTCATCTTCATGAGCGAGTATCCGCGCGCTGCGAATCGTGACAATGCCCAAAGAGTGATACGCCGGCGGTGACACTTCGGTCAACAGTTCTGGCCGCGCTGGCATTTTATGGGCCGCTCCTCCGGGGGGATTAACCCGTAAGTCCTCGACTCAGCGCGCGTTCACGGGCTGGCACCAGGTGTGCTTAAGAGCGCGGGCATGGACCTCGCGGACACTCCGAATCTCGCTTCGTTCTATTGCCCGGGCTGTTCCCCGGGGCGGGACCCGTTCGAGGAGATCCTGACCGTGCGTTGGTGCGACCTTCACCAACCCAGGTACGGAGGCTCCGACGACGAGAGAGCGAAGGTCAGCCGGGACATCCTGACCTCAACGGGCGAGGCGGAAGGTGTGACGAACCGCGAATGGTGCCAGTTCGTGCACCGGACCTCGAAACGGCTGAACAGCGCGAAAAAGTCGTACAGCAAAGCGAAAAGCTAGGGAGATCGTCATGGACAAGGGACTCCGTCGTATCGTGATCGTGGCCGGGCTCATCGCGCTGGTCGGTACGCTCATAGGGTGCGCGGCGCGCCCAGTGCTGGTGCCTTCGGCATCGGCGCCGGCGCCCACTGCCGCGACGCCGTCCTCGTCGGCGACCCCGGCTCGCGCTCGCTAGCCTTCGGCGTCAGTCGGGCGCGGTTTGGCGAACAGCGCCTTCGCGTCCCGACGCCTCTGCCTCTCGGATTATCCGGAAGCTCCGCGACCATCGGAAGCTCTACGACCATCCCTTTCAGACCGCCGTCGCTCTCGGATATATGATCGGAGCGACACAGGGGAGGTGAGCCGCGTGGACATGCGGCCCTCGCCGATCGCCGGTCAGTGGTACCCGGGCGACGCACGGACGCTCGGCGCCGAGGTCGACCGCCACCTGGCGGCTGCAGGCGCCGTGAAGGCCGACGGCGCCGTTGTCGCCTTGATCGCGCCCCACGCGGGTTACCGGTACTCGGGCGCCGTCGCTGGCCACACGTTCGCCGCGGCGCGGGGGCTCCTGCCCGAGGTCGTCGCCGTCGTCGGGCCCATGCACTATCCGCTCGAGGGCGCGGTGCTCCTCTCGGCCCACGGCGCCTATCAGACGCCGCTCGGCCCGGTCACGATCGCCCGCGAGACATGCCGCGTCCTCGACGACGCCATGCGCCAGGAGCTGGGCGCCGGGCTCACGCCGGTGAGGGGCGATCCGGAGCACTCGGTCGAGATCGAGCTGCCGTTCCTGCAGCGGGCGCTCCCGGAGGAGTGGCGGCTCTTGCCGGTGATGGTCCGTGACCAGCGTCGCGAGGTTGCGCGCGCTCTCGGGCTGGCGCTCGCCCGCGCGCTGCGCGGCCACGCAGCGCTCCTCGTCGCGAGCACCGATCTCTCGCACTACCATCCTCAGGCGGTCGCGAACCGGCTCGACCGCGAGCTGCTGCGGCGCATGGAGGCGTTCGACCCCGACGCGGTCCTGCGCGCGGAAGAGGAGGGCGCGGGGGAGGCGTGCGGGATCGGAGCGCTCGCGGCGGTGCTGTGGGCGGCGCGCGAGCTCGGGGCCGACCGTGTGCGCGTGCTCGACTATAAGACGTCGGGCGATGTCACGGGCGACCTGGACCGCGTCGTCGGCTACGCGGCGGGCGTGGTGACGCGCGGTACGATGTAGCCAGGATGGCGGCGCTGGCCGACGTGCTCGCGCGCCTGGCGCGCGAGGGAGAGCTCTTCGAGCGGCTCCCCGAGAGTCGCGTGCGCTGCTACGCGTGCGGCCACCGCTGCCTGATCCCGTCCGGGCAGCGCGGCGTGTGCAAGGTGCGCTGGAACGACGACGGGCGCCTCATGGTCCCGGCGGGTTACGTCGCCGGCCTCCAGCTCGACCCCGTCGAGAAGAAGCCGTTCTTCCACGCCTACCCGGGCGCGCGCGCCCTCTCCTTCGGGATGCTCGGATGCGATTATCACTGTGGGTACTGCATCGTCGGCGATACGCCCGTCGTGACGGCCAACGGTGCTGCGACAATCAAGGTGATCTTCGACGCTGCGGCGGACCCGATGCCGATCCCCGACGGCGAGGCTCGGTTCCCACGCGACGTGCACGTCATAACGGCGTCCGGTGAAGTCCGGCGTGCGTTCAAGGCGTTTAGGCATTCCTATCGCGGCGACCTGGCAGTGGTCCAGCCTATGTACCTTCCTGCGGTCCGCTGCACACCCGATCACCGCTGGCTCGCAACCACTGATCCGTCGGGCGATCGGGCTGAAGAGATTCGCGCAAGCGATCTGACGCCCGATCACTTTCTGCTCTTGCCGAAGCCGGTATGGCCCGCGGTCCGGGTCATCATCGACGTCGCACAGCTCTTCGCGGATGTCACGGTCACCTTCGCGATCCCGCGCACGCTCTCTCCCACGGAGGTGGCAGGAATCGTAGCAGCGACAAACCGTGGGGAGTCATCTAGGGCGATTGGAGCGCGGCTTGGCAAGGATCCCTCGTACATCAGGCATGTGAGGAGCAAAGTTCATCGCGGCCGCTGGGTCTACCAGAAGACCCAGGGGCTCATTGTCAAAGACGACACCGTTCGCTTTCCCAACGAGCACCGTCCCGGCATTCCCCGTCATGTGCAGCTTGACAAGCCGTTGGCTCGTCTCCTGGGGTTCTATTGTGCGGAAGGGTCGGTGACGCAATCGAAGACACGTCCCAACAGCTTCAAGCTGGCCTTCGCCTTCGGACACGGTGAACAGCTGGCGCGGGACGAAATCACGGAATCGTTGACGAAGTTGTTCGGGGTGCGTCCTCAGCAAGTCCGTCGAAACACAACCACGGCGATCACCATTGGCAAGGCGTCGTTGGCTCTTCTGTTTGTGGCCCTTTGTGGCAAAGGAGCCGGTGGCAAACGTGTACCGGCTCAGATCTTTACCGCCGATGCATCCATCCAGGAGGCCTTTCTTGAGGCGTACCTCGAAGGCGACGGGCACGTGTACCCGCGGGGGAAGTCCTGCGCAACGACCGTCTCGCGAGAGCTGGCCTACGGCGTGGCCCTGCTCCTGCTGCGGCTGGGGCGTCTGCCATCGATCTACGTCGCCACGGTCGGCACCGAGGGGCGGATCCAGGGACGAGCCGTCCACCGCCAGCCGGAGCAGTTCAGCGTCGTCTGGTATCGGGAGCGTGGCCCGGCCCAGAAGTGGCACGATACCGGCGGCCACTTCCTCGTCCCTGTGAAGTCAGTCGCGCTGGAGCCCTTCGACGGAGACGTCTACAACCTCGAGGTCGAGGGCGAGCACTCCTACCTGGCTGGCTTCTGTGCGGTGAAGAACTGTCAGAACGCGCTGACCTCCCAGGCGCTGCGCGACCCGGTGATGGGCGTGCCGCCCCAGCAGGTGACGCCCGCAGAGATCGTCGACCTGGCCGAGCGCCAGCACGCCCGGATCCTCACCTCCACCTACAACGAGCCCCTGATCACGAGCGAGTGGGCCGTCGAGGTCTTCCGCGAGGCCAAGGGGCGCGGCCTCGTCTGCTCGTACGTCTCGAACGGCAACGCCACGCCCGAGGTGCTCGACTACCTGCGTCCCTGGGTCGACCTCTACAAGGTCGATCTGAAGGGCTTCGACGACAAGCACTACCGGAAGCTGGGCGGCGTGCTGGGCACAGTGCTCGAGACGATCCAGCGTCTGCACCGCCTGGGCTTCTGGCTCGAGGTGGTCACGCTGGTCGTCCCGGGATTCAACGACACCGACGCCGAGCTGCGCGACATCGCGCGCTTCATGGCGTCCGTCTCGCCCGATATTCCGTGGCACGTCACGGCGTTCCATCCCGACTACAAGATGACCGACCGCGACCGGACGACGGCGAAGACACTCCTGCGGGCTGCGGAGGTCGGGGTCGGTGAGGGGCTCCACTTCGTCTACGCGGGGAACTTGCCGGGGCGCGTCGGGCTCTTCGAGAATACGTCTTGCCCCTCGTGCCGTGCGCTCCTGATCGAGCGCGTGGGCTACACGATCCTGCTCGATCTCCTCACGCCCACCCGCGGCGTATGCCCCTCGTGCGGCACGCGCATTCCCGGCCGCTGGTAGCGTCCACGCCCATGAAATGCCGCGGGCGCCGGGGTTCAGGTGACCCGGCGCCCTGGTGGATTTCCGGAAGGGCTACTTCTTCTCCTCGGCCTTCTTCTCGGCTTCCTTGGCGGCCGACTTCTTCTCGGACTTCTTGGCCATCTTCTCGCCCTTCTTGTGAGCCTTCTTCTGCGGCTTCTTCTCGCCCGGCATCGTGGTGTCCGTCTTTGCCGGCGGGGCCGTCGGGGTCTGGGCCTGGGCCCAGACGGCGGGGGCGACCACGGCGCCGACGGCGAACAAAAGGGTAAGGGTGGTAATGAGGAATCGCTTCATTCGTTGTCCTCCCTACAGGGGTAGTATGTCGGCACCCTCTGTGCCGTCAGTGGGTAGACGCCCCGCCCGCAGTGCCTATTCACGCGCTCCGCGCCTGATCGCGGAGGGATCTCTTTAGAATTTTACCGGAGGCAGTCTTCGGAAGCGCAGAAACAAAGCGGATCGTCCGCGGCGCCTTGTAGACGGCCATCTCCTTGCGGCACCACTCGACGAGCTCCTGCTCGCCGATCTCGGCGCCGGGCTTTCGCACGACGAACGCCAGGACGTCCTCGCCGCGGTAGGGGTCGGGGACCCCGACGACACCCACCTCGGCGACGGCCGGGTGGCGGTACATCAGCGCCTCCACCTCGGCGGGGAAGACGCTGTAGCCCGAGGCCTTGATCATGTCCTTCTTACGCTCGTCGATCGTGAAATACCCTTCCGCGTCCACGTGGCCGATGTCGCCCGTGTAGAACCAGCCGCCACGGAGCGCCTCCGCGGTCGCGTCGGGGCGGCGCCAGTAGCCCTTCATCACCATCGGGCCGCGGACGACGATCTCGCCCGAGGCGCCCACCGGCAGCTCGGTGACACCGTCCTCGAGGCTCACGACCTTGACGTCGGTGAAGGGGAACGGGAGGCCGACCGTCCCGTAGCGCGGGCGGTGCGGGGGATTGCAGTGCGTTGGGGCCGTGGTCTCGGTGAGGCCGTAGCCCTCGACGAGCGTGTGGCCGGTGATCGCCTCCCAGCGTCGCGCGATCTCCGCCGGCACCGGCGCGCCGCCGGAGAGACACAGGCGGAGCGAGGAGAGATCGTACCCGCGCGTCGTCGGAGAATTCACGATCGCCACGTTGATCGTCGCGATGAGGGTCGTCAGCGTGCAACGGTAATCCTGGATCGCGCGGAGCGCGCCGTCCAGGTCGAAGCGCCCGAGTGCCACGAAGGTCGAGCCGACGTACGCCATCATGTTCAGCTGCACTTCCATGCCGGTGATGTGGAACCACGGCACGACGCCGAACACCCGGTCGTCGGGGGTCTGGCCGAGCCAGAGGCGCATCAGCTCGCAGTTCACGACGAGGTTGCCATGGGTCAGCTCGGCGCCCTTCGGGACGCCGGTCGTGCCCGAGGTGTACTGGAGGAGCGCGGTGTCGGCGAGCGCGCGCCGTTCGGGCGTCGCGAGCGGCGGTGAGCTGCCGAGAACCGTGCGGAAGTCCTCCGTGTCGGAGCACGCGCGCGGGGGCTCGAGGAAGGAGGGCGGCGGCTGGAGCGTCGGCCGTTCCGGCAGGAAGTCGCGGTAGGCGGTGACGACGACCACCTCGAGCGGCGATCTGGCGCGGATCGGCTCCACGACGCCGTAGCCCTGGTCGGAGGTGACGAGGACGCGGGCGCCCGAGTCGTCGAGCACGTGCTGGAGCTCGACCGCCTTGTGCATCGGGTTCAAGCAGACGTTGATCGCCCCGGCCTTCAGCGCCCCGTAGCAGGCGATCGCGAACTGCGGGCAGTTCTCGAGGAAGAAGGCCACGCGGTCGCCCGGGCGGAGGCCGCGCCCCTTGAGCCAACCGGCGAATCGATCGCTCGCCTCGTCGAGCTCGCCGAAGGAGAGCTCGCGGCCGTAGAAGATGAGCGCGGGCTTGGCCGGCGCGCGGCGGGCGTTCCGCTTGAGGATGACGGCGAGCGGCTCCTGGGGCAGCCGGATCCGCGCCTCGTCGAGCCCCGGCGGCCAGTGCGCCTTCCAGATCCGCTCCACGGGTTCTGAATTCACCCTTGATATAAGCCCCGGCGGACATCAGTCGCGCAGATCGGGTAGTCTGGGTATACGCCTTCAGCCGTCGCCCACGCCGTATCTGGTCGCTCGTATCCCTCTTAATCTATGCACGGGGAAGGGCACGCGGCCTCGTGAACGACGAAATTCCCCTGATCAATATTTGGTGCGATGAGGGGTATGATCGCATCCCGGGTTGGGCAGGCGTCAGTAGCGGGTCCGAGGGCAAGGATAAGGACTTTGTCGTTAGTGCCCGGCTCTCCGTCATCATGAACCTGGATCAGGATTCCCCACCCCACTGGGATATTAGGCAGTCTCGACTGCGTGATCTCGCCGCCGAAGACCGCGTCATGGGTATTCACGGTTAAACAGGTCACCTGGCCCCGGAAGTCGAAGTCGAGAGCCGGCGACGTCACCAGGCGGGCGAAAAACTCGCCTAGAGGCTCTGCACCGCTCCTGGCGTTGACGTGAATCTCCTCGTGAAGATCTACCGCTCTGAAAATACCCGTGCCAAAGACAAAATCCATTTTGGGACCGGTCCCGTTACTGTGGGTCGCCGCCGCGTCCGATGACAGCACGGCCACAAGCGCCACCGCAAACATCGCCATTTTCACTACGGACGACCTACGAGCGATCATGATGCGTCCTCCTTTCCTTACCACTGCTAGATAGGATCGTTTCTCCTCTAGGCTGTTGCCCTCTTCTTCCCCTCGTGTCCCGAGCATCATCGGCGAGAACCCCCAGACAAGAATCGGGTGAATACCCGATTTAAGCTGCGGGGGATTCCCGAGTCACGCGATAAAGCGAGTCAGGCGAGCGAGAGGAGTCCGAGTTACGGCAAGATCCTAAGCGACCCTGCCCCGGGCGGGCCCCCGGCGGCGGGTGGGTTGAATCGGGGCATGCGTCTGCAGGCCGCCGTACCCCGGGGTGTTCGTACCTCCACTTAGTCAGTAGTGCAAATCTGGCCGTTGAAAAACGTCCCTTGGGGGCAGCAGGTGTGGGTCACAGTATTGCAATCAGTTTGAGTTGACGTGCAGTCCAAGTTACTGTTGCACGTGCCGCCCGCTAAGGCGAGGCAAGTTGAAGTCTGCGTACCAGTGAAGTTCGGCTTATGGAGTTGGATGTTGCCGCCCTGCAGGAATCCTGATCGGTGGTACCCGGACGATGGGAGATCCACTTGAATCGAGAAGAAGTTCGAATTTTTGTCTCCGTTGTCCGTGACCGCGACGGCCCAGTTGACATCGGCGGATGTCTGGTTGGTCCTCGCCGTACCACAGATCAAACGGGTCGCTGGCGGCTGGCCGGACGGATTAGGGCTGCACGACGTTAGGTCGGATGGTTCACGGTCGGTGCAAGAGAAGTAGCCTGTGATGGTCGTCCAGTGAACGTTCAGGCCTGTGCGGTGGTCGACGTACTCCAGATGACCCCACAACCCGTGGTTGTCTCCTCCTTGCTTGCATGAGCCACCGACGCCGAAGTTCGCCTTAGCGTCATTGTTGACGATATACCCGCCGCCCGTTATGAAATCGCACTGCTGCTCCTGGGCGCGAGCACCTGCGACCCCTCCGAGGAGCACCAACGCCGCTATTACGAGTACCCTGATCCCTCTACGCATCATTCTTTCTCCCCTCGCATGCCAGAGCGACGAGTTAGTGAATCCCGGCGGTCGCAGACGCGATGACCACGTCCGCGACGCCGGAGACGACCACATGGAGGGCATTCACGACGGTGGCGGTCGGTAACGCTTGCTGCTCGTTAATCACCACCCGGCCTCCGGGAATATAGATCGTCTGGTTCGCGGCCCCGGTGATAGGGATGGGCACCCCATTGATCGACAGATTGGCGATGTCCGAGGCGCCACCACCCGCGCCGCCCAGGACCGCCAGGGCGCGTGCCATAACGGAATCGGCGCCGATGGTGGTCCCCGCGACTCTCAGGGTCAGGGCCGCCAGCGAGGCTTCGGAGGCAACCTGATCCGGCCAGCCGATCGTGGTCGCGTGGAGGGCTTCCCCGGTGAGCAGCGAGGGAACGTTCCCAGTCGGTGCCGATGCCTGCAGTGCGTCACTGGTTCCGCCCAGCGCCCCGGTGTCGGCGAGCACTGTCGTCGTTCCTCCGAGAAGGCTGAACACGGTCGCTTTCACCGCTCGCGCCTTCCCAGTGACGGTTTGAGCCTCGCTGGCGGTCGCCCATACAAGGAGAACCGCCACCATCACGGCGCCACTGACCAAACCTGGACGGTAAGAACCTGTGTGCTGCATGCTGGCCTCCCCTGTCCCCTCAATCTCGAGCATCCACAGAAACCCTGAAAGAGAAACCCCTGGATCGTAATCGGGTTGATCCTGGGTCTGAGTCACGTGGAATACCTGAGTCGGTGAGGTCCTAGCCGGTCCTGTATCGGTTCTGGCCAGGAGAAATCGTGACCGGCCGACCGACGCCCGTCCGCGGCTCCATCGGGCCCCGGACATACCCTCCGGAAAATACGTCACTTTCTGGAGGCTCTGCGGCTCGACGGCCGATGGCACGTAAGTCGCACTTGCTCCGGAAGCATGTTGATCCTGAGCCCGCGCAACGTAGTCGGCCTGGGCATGCTGATCCTGGCAGCCCTCTTCTGGTCTGAGCTCGTGGAGGCGCAGACGTTGCGCTGCGTGGATGCACAGGGGAACGTGTCCTACCGCGACCGCGGCGCTCAGACCGGCGGTGGATGCACGCCGTTGACCCAGCAGACCTTGCGGGACCCGCGCGACGAGTCGCGCGGCGCCCCGACGGGGCCGGCCCCCTCGACGGATCAGCAGCAGGAATGCACGAGGACGCTCACGAGCTCGCTCTACGCGCCAAACACCGCGCGCGTCACCCTGTGGCCGTCCGGGTCGTCTGTGCTGGTCGGGTACGTCGACGCACAGAATCGGCTCGGCGCGTACCAGCGCCGCGAAGTCTGGTGCGAGTTCAGCGCGAGCGGGACGCTCCAGCACGCCTACGTCGATTACGATCCGGGCGTTCTTCGCGAAAACATCTCCAGCAAGTAACGAGACTTCCGGTTGCACCCGTCGCCGAGCATCCGCGACGGACCGCCTCAGCCGCTCGCCCCGACACTGACCGGCCGCACCGCATCGCGCCGCGCCCGCGACCAATCCCACACCCCGAATGCGAGAAGCGCCAGGCTGGTGACGACCGACACGGCCAGTTGCGGACTGATCGCCGCGAGCGAGACGGCGATCAAGAGCACGCGCTGGGGCCAGGTGAGCGGTCTGAACATGGAGCCGGCGGCCGCCGCGGAGAGCGCCGAGATTCCGACCACCGCTGAGGCAAAGAGGATCACGATCTCCGGGAGGGCGCCGTCCATGAGCAGCGCCGGCTGGTAGACGAAGAGGAACGGCGCCAGGAACCCGCTGATCGCGATCCGTGAGGCTTGCCAGCCCGTCCGCATCGGGTCCGCGCCCGCCATCTGGGCGCCCGCGAAGGCGGTCACGGCGACGGGCGGCGTCACGTCGGCGAGGACGGCGTAGTAGAAGACGAACAGGTGGGCGGCGAGGATGTCCACGCCAAGCCGCTGGAGCGCCGCGCCGCCGACGGTGACGGCCAGGATGTAGGCCGGGGTCGTCGGGATGCCCGTGCCGAGCACCGAGACGACGAGGAAGATCAGCAGGAGCGCCAGGATCAGGTAGCCGCCTGACAGGTTGATGATCGTGGACGAGAAGGCGAGCGCGAAGCCCGTGCGGCTCATCGAGGCGACGATGAGGCCAGAGGCGGCGAGCACCGTGGCGACGATCACGCCCGAGCGCATCGCCTCCCCCATCGTCTCGAAGATCCGCCGCGGCGTCATCGGCTGGTCGCCCGCGAACCACGAGACGAGGACCGCGGAGAGCAGGCTGTAGAGCGCGGCCTTGGACGGCGAGTAACCCGCCTCGAGGAAGTAGATGACGATCACGAACGGCATGAAGAGGAGCGCGCGCCGGAACAACGTCACGAGGGGTGGCACCTCGGCGCGCATCGTGCCGATGCGCTGCTTGATCGCCTCCCAGTGCACG
>QHSX01000046.1 GCA_003221695.1 Candidatus Rokuibacteriota bacterium | reverse complement strand
TTCATCGCCCTCGTCGCCCACGCGATCATCCGACACCGGCTCATGGACCTGCGGCTGGTGATCCATCGCGGATTGACGCTCGTGGCGGCGATGCTGGTCTCGCTGCTCCCGGTCGCCATCTTCCTCACCGTCGCGTGGCCCCGACTCTCGCTCCACCTCGAGTCTCACGAGCTCGTCGTCCTGCTGACTGCGATCGCGCTTGTCAGCCTGCTCATCCCACTCATCCGCGACCTCGCGGGCCAGCTCCTGGACCGCTACGTCTACCGCACGCACGCGAACTACCAGCGCACGCTGCGCGAGGCGAGCCGGGCGCTCACGGGGTTCCTCGACTTGAAGGCGCTCCTGCCCTTCCTGACGGAGACCGTTGCCACACCCACCCGGTGTGAAGGCGTGGCGATCTATCTGCGCAACCGGCGTGGCTTCCGGCGGGCTGCGCGCGAGCCGCGGCCCGTTCAGGGGCACTTCGAAGCGCCGGACGAAGCGCCTGTCGGAACCGTCGCCGCGCTCGACCGCACGCGAGACCTCCTCCTCTGCGAAGAAGTGATGCGTGAGCGGCCGACAGAGGAGCGGCGGCAGCTCCACGAGGAGCTGACGCGCCTCAACTGGTCGCTCGTCCTTCCGCTGATCTCGGAGAACACGGTGATCGGGCTCATCGCCATCGGGCCCAAGCTCTCGGGTGACCCCTTCTACCCCCAGGACCTCGATCTCCTGATGACGCTCGCCAACCAGGCGGGCGTGGCGGTCAAGAACGCGCAGCTCTACGCGCGGGTCGTCCTCGCGAACGAGTACATCAACAGCATCGTCGCTACGATCGAGAGCGGCGTCGTCGCCATCGACGCCACCGGCCAGATCGAGCTCTTCAACCGCGCCGCCGCGCAGCTCACCGGGCTCGCGACCGAGCAGACCCTCAGCCAGCCGGTCGCCGTGCTGCCCCCGTGCCTCCGCGACGCGCTTGTGGGCAGCGTTGCCGAGGGGCGGGCCCTCACGCAGCCCGAAGTCGACCTCTCGGACGGCGCCACGACGCGGCCGATCATCTGCGCAACGTCGCCCCTGCTCGACCCGGCCGGCACCGTGCTCGGGGCGGTCGCGGTGTTCAGCGACCTGACCCCGCTGAAGGAGTTGCAGGAGGGGCGCCGACGCGCCGAGCGGCTCAGCTACTTCGAGATGCTCGCCTCCGGCATCGCGCACGAGATCAAGAATCCACTGGTCGCGATCAAGACCTTCGCCCAGCTCCTGCCGCGCCGCCACGCCGACGCACAGTTCATCGCTGAGTTCGGGCGGATCGCCGCGCGCGAGATCCAGCGCATGGAGCGGCTGCTCGAGCGCCTGCGCACGCTCTCGCGGCCGAGCGACCGGCCCCGCCAACCCCTCGACCTGCGGATCCCGGTCACCGAGGCGGTCGAGACCATGCGGGCCGCCTTCGAGGAAAAGAATATTACCGTCGCCCTGACGACCCCGCCCACGCCGTGCATGATCCGCGGCGACCACGCCGAGCTCGCGCAGCTCTTCCTGAACCTCTTGATGAACGCCCACGAGGCGACGCCGCCACGTGGCTCACTCCGGGTCGAGGTGATCGTGACCGAGACGCACGCGAGCGCGGCGGTCTTCGACGCAGGGCCAGGCGTGCCGGCTGATCTGCTCGACCGTGTCTTCGAACCGTTCTTCACGACGAAGCAGCGCGGCTCCGGGCTCGGGCTGGCCATCTGCGCCGCGATCGCGCAGACGCACGACGCGAAGCTCAAAGTCGCCAACCAGCCGGCGGGTGGCGCCGTCTTCAGCGTCGAGTTCCCGCTCGCCGCCGGGGCGCGCGCACCAGTGTCCGCGTGAACACCGTCCTGGTCGTCACGCACGACGACGCCCTGCGCACGAACCTGCTCGGCGCCCTCAACGACTACTCGGCCTTCATCGCGCAGAGTGACACCGAGGCGCTGAAGATCCTGCGGCTCATCGACATCGACGTGGTGCTGCGCGATTGCGGCGGCCCGCCGCGCGGCCTCGAGGCGTTCGCCGCGCGCGTGAAGGAGATCCAGCCGTCAACGCTCACGATCGCGATCGGGGCGGGCACTGACGAGGGCGAGGCGGTCGACTTCCGCCTCCCCTCTGGCTTCGGCGCGCCCGATCTCGAGGATGTGCTGCGCCATGTGGAGGAGAAGCTGCGGCTCCTTCGCGAGCTCGCCGCGCTGCGCGCGAGCGTCGCGACGCCCGCGGAGGCGCCGACCGCGCGCGCCGAAGAGTCCTGGGACGGTGCGGCGTTCGCGCGCGTGCTGAAAGAGTTCACCCGGGCCTTCGCCGCCGGCTTTCACCTGCCCCGCGTGCTCGAGATGTTCCTCGATGCGATCGGCGAGCTCGTCCGCCCGACACGCACGGCGCTCCTCCTGGCCGAGGCCGGGGGTCGGGACTACCGGGTCGCGGCCCACCGGGGGCTCGCGCCCCAGATCGTCGAGTCGGTGCGCTTGCAGGCGGCCCAGGGGCTCGCGCACTGGCTGGCCACGCAGGGGCGACCCGCGCGGGTGCACGAGCTGACCGACCCCGCGATCGTGCGCGAGCTCAAGCTGCTCCAGAGCGTGCTGGCGGTCCCCCTCCTGGCGCACGGCGAGCTCGTGGCGATCCTGGTCGTCGGCCAGCCGGTGGTCGGCTCGACCTACGGGCGCCGCGAGACCGAGACCCTCTTCGACCTCGCCACGCACCTCGCCACGGCCATTCGCGACATCGCGCTCCACAATCAGGTCAAACGCGAGAAGGAGTTCAGCGAGCGAATCCTCGAGCACATGTCGAGCGGCGTGATCACGATCGGGCGTGACCAGCGAGTCGGGACCATGAACCGGCGGGCGGCGGAGATTCTCGGCCTCCCGGCCCAGACGGTGGTGGGCGAAGATCTACGCGTGCTGCCCTCGCCGCTCGGCGACATGCTCTACGACACCCTCCGCTCGAGTCGCACCGTCACACGCGCCGACCTGCAACTGGCCCTGCGCGGGCTCTGGCTCGAGGTCTCGACCTACCCCGTCCGGGGTGACGACCCGCAGCCGCTTGGCGCCGTCCTGGTCTTCGAAGACCTGACGGCACAGAAGGAGCTCGCCGCGCAGCGGCGCCAGGGGGAGCAGACGCAGCTCCTGACGCGCGTCGTCGCCCGGATCGCCGACGAGATCAAGAACCCGCTCGTGTCGATCAACACCTTCATCGAGCTGATCGGCGAGCGCTACGACGATCCCGATTTCCGCAAGCACTTCTCCTCGGTGGTCCGGCGCGACGTCCGACGACTGGTGGAGGTCTTCGAGAAACTCGCAGCGCTTGTGACGGAGGGTGAGCTAAACTTTACCACGGTGGACGTGCACACGGTGGTGGACGACGTCGTCGCGGCGATCGAGGTTGCCGACGACAGCCTGGGCAAGCCGATCCAGCTCGAGGTCACGCGCGACCCGGCGGCGCTCACGGTCAAGGTCGACGTGGCACAGCTTCGGAAGGCGCTCTCGTACCTCGTCTGGTACCTCACGCACAACTCGCCCCCCGAGCAGGCCCGCGTGTCCGTGTCGGTCGGCCGGCATACCGAGAAGGGCGTGGGCGACAACGCCCAGATCTTCATCGGCTCCCGGACGGCCAGCGTGGCGCCTGACAAGCTGCAACGCCTGTTCGATCCCGTCCAGATGGTCCAGGAGAGCCTGATCGACGTGGGACCCGCCGTGAGCCAACGGCTCGTCGAGGCCCTCGGGGGCGACCTCCGCGTCCGCCAGGCCCGGAACGAGCTCGCGTTCGTGGTGTCCCTGCCCGTCGCCGCCGCATGAGCACCGTCGCTCCGCCCACCACGTTCCCGCGCGTCCTCGTCGTCGACGACGAGCTCGGCCCGCGGGAGTCGCTCCGGATGCTCCTCAAGCCCGCGTACCACATCCAGACCGCGGAGAACGGGCGCGCGGCGCTCGACGCGCTGGAGTGGTTCCGACCGGACGTCGTGATCATGGACATCAAGATGCCCGAGCTCGACGGGCTCGAGCTCCTCCGGCGCGTCAAGACCGCCGATCCCACCATCGAAGTCATCATGATCACAGCCTACGCGTCGCTCGAGACGGTGAAGCACGCGCTCACCAACGGCGCCTTCGAGTACCTGATCAAACCCTTCGCGCGCCAGGACCTGGAGGACGTCGTGCGCCGCGCGCTGCTCCGCCGCCATGCGGAGCTCGGCGCCCGGGGCGAGGTGGCGCGGCTCGTGGAGGAGATGCGGCAGCTCGCGACCAAAACGCGCCAGCTCGAGGAGGCCGCCCGACGCGAGGACGCCGAGCAGTCCCTCCGGGTCACCCAGCTCTCGATCCTGCGCGAGATCTCCCGCACGATCGTGGGTCAGCTCGATCCGGACGACCTGGCCGCGGGCGTCTCAGCGCAGCTCCAGACGGCGCTCGGCTACGACCGTGTGACGGTCACGGCGGAGACGCCGACGGAGGCGGCGGACGAGGACGGGCGGGTGATCGTCTGCGCGATCCGCGACGCGCAAGGACGGCTCGGCGCGCTCGTCGTGGACAACCGCGCCTCCGGGCGCGCGATTGACCCGCGGGAGCGCGAGCTCCTCGAGATGCTCTCGGAGTACCTGGCGATCGCGCTGCGCAACTCACGTCTCTACGGTGAGATCGCGGACGCGAAGCGGTCGTTCGAGAAGCTCATCGCGTCGGCAGGCGACGCGATCATCTCGATCAGGGCCGACGATCACATCGACGGCTGGAACCCCGCCGCCGAGCGCATCTTCCGGCTCGCGTCGGCGGAGGCCCTCGGCCGCCCGATCACAGATGTCCTGCCCGCCGCCGAGTACGCCGGCGCCAAGCAGCGGCTCATCACGGGACAGGCGATGCACCAGTTCGAGGCCTCCCTGCCGTCGGGGCAACAGCGCCCCAAGGCGCTCGCCGTGACGCTCTCCGCCCTGCACGGGCGGCTGGGCGAGCTCGAGGGCGTCATCGCAATCGTCCGTGACATCACTGCGCAGCGCGAGGTCGAGCAGCAGCTCCACCAGTCCGAGAAGCTCACGGCCCTCGGGCAGCTCGCGGGCGGGATCGCACACGACTTCAACAACCTGCTCCAGGCGATCCTCGGCTATGCCCAGCTCATGAAGCAGAACCCCAAGGACGCCGAGTTCATGAGCCGCTCACTCAACGTCGTGGAGGCGGCGGCGCTGGACGGCTCCGAAACGGTGCGGCGCATCCAGACGTTTGCACGTCTCCGGCCGGAGGAGGCATTCGTCGCGGTCGACGTCAACCAGATCGTCCATGACGCGGTGGCGATCACCCGGCCCCGGTGGGAGGAGAAGCGGGCTCACGACCGCCGGCCCCTCCACCTCCGTCTCGAGACGGGGACGGTCGAGCCGATCCACGGCCGGCCCGCCGCACTCACCGAGACGATGACGAACCTGATCCTCAATGCCCTCGACGCGATGCCCGACGGGGGCACGCTCACGATCGCCACACGTCAGGAGCGGGGCGGATCCGTGACGATCATCGTCGGGGACACTGGCGTCGGGATGTCGGAGGTCGTGCGCCAGCGCGTCTTCGAGCCGTTCTTCACCACCAAGTCTGAGGGCGAGGGGACGGGGCTGGGGCTGTCCATGGCGTACTCGATCGTGCGGCGGCACGGCGGCGACATCCGCGTCGACAGCGAGCCCGGTCGCGGCGCGACCTTCACGCTGACGTTCCCGGCCGCGCGGGCGCAGGCGAAGGCGGCCGGGGCGCCCGGACTGGCGATCGCCTGGCAGCCGGCACGCGTGCTGGTCGTCGACGACGAGCCCAAGGTCCTCGCGACGCTCACCGACCTGCTCCGAAGCGTGGGCCACACGGTGACCTCCGCCTCGAGCGGCGCCGCGGCACTCGCCGCCTACGCGCCCGGCCGCTACGAGGTGGTCCTGACGAACCTCGGCATGGCCGGCATGAACGGCTGGGAGTTCGCGGAGCGCCTCCGGGCGGTGGACCAGAACGTCGCGGTCCTGTTCATCACCGGCTGGGGGCTCCGCGAGGAGGATCAGGGCCGGCTGGAGAAGCTCAAGGTCCGCCGCTGCCTCTTCAAGCCCGTCCGGCCCAGCGACCTCGACGCCGCGATCCAGGAAGCCCTGGTCTAGGTCAGGAAAACGCGGCGGGGGTGGGCAGGGCGCGGCCTCTGAGCGCCTGCCCGACGGCGCCCTTGAGCTCCTCGAGCTGCAGCGGCTTGTGCAGCAGCGTGAACTCGAGCCGCCGGCTGTCAGCGTCGAAGTCCACGGCCGACGCGGTGATCATGATGACGCTGATCGCGGCGTCCCGGCTCCGGACGTCCCGGATCAGGTCGATACCGCTCCGGCCCGGCATCAGGAAGTCCGTGAGCATGAGATCGTACTCGCCCTGCTCGAGGAGCGCCAGGGCGGTCTCGCCGCTGGCCGCCTCGACCGCCTGACAGCCCCAGGCCGCCAGCATGTCACACAGGAGACTTCGGACGCGCGCTTCGTCGTCGACGACCAAGACCCTGGGGCTTCGCTCATCATTCATCGGGCCCCTGCACAGTACTGGGGTGGTCCGCACGAGAGCAAGCGCAACGATTCCCGTAAGAAATGCGGCACCGGGCGGTGGCAGAGCCCGAGCGAGGGCGTTTCACGGCCATCCGCTCATGGCGGTCGCGCATGGTCCGCGTCGTCAGCGCCCGCGAGCGGCAGCGCCGTACACGAGAGGGCATCAGATCGGGCGATTTTCAGATTGTGGACAGCTGTGGATACGTGGATAAGTGCGCTCGCGCCCGGGTGCCCTATAGGTGATCGCTGCCTCCGGCGGTGGTTCCCTCGGGGGCAACCGCCGGGGAGGTATCGGAGGGGACGCCTCGCCCCCTCCGATCTGTTCGGGGTGTCGGCTGGGGATGCGGCGCCGGGCTCATCATGCGAAAGGGGGCTAGCCGCTCGGACTCCCCCAGCCGACGCTCACTTAGAGCCGCTCGATGATAGTGGCGATTCCCTGGCCGAAGCCGATGCACATCGTCTGGAGCCCGTAGCGCGCCGGGCGCCGCTCGAGCTCGTGGAGCAGCGTCGTCAGGAGCCTGGCGCCCGAGCAGCCGAGCGGGTGGCCGAGGGCGATTGCGCCGCCGTTGACGTTCACCCGGCTCATGTCCGGGTGCAACTCCCGTTCCCACGCGAGGACGACCGAAGCAAAGGCCTCGTTGATCTCGCAGAGGTCGATGGCGTTCAGTGTGAGCCCGGCCTTCTTGAGCGCGCGCTGGGTCGCCGGGATGGGGCCCGTCAGCATGATCGTCGGGTCCACACCCGCCAGTGCCGTCGCGACGACCCGCGCGCGGGGCCGGATGCCGAGCGCCGTCGCGCGCTCGGGTGACATGAGCATGAGCGCGGCGGCCCCGTCGGAGATCTGCGAGGAGTTGGCCGCGGTCACGACGCCGTCGGGCTTGAAGGATGGCGTGAGCGCCGCCATCTTCTCGCGGTTCACGGGCACGCGGACACCCTCGTCGGTGTCGAAGACGGCGCCGTCGGGGAGCGTCACGGGCGTGATTTCCGGAACGAACCGCCCCTCAGCGATCGCACGCCCGGCCTTCTCGTGACTCCCTGCCGAGAACTCGTCGAGCTCCTCGCGCTTGAGCCCCCACGTCTCGGCGATCAGCTCCGCGGAGATTCCCTGAGGCACGATGTTGTAGCGCTCCTGGAGCCTGGGCGAGAGCGGCCCCTCGCCCGGACCCATCGCGTTCGAGCCCATCGGCACGCGTGTCATGTGCTCGACACCGCCCGCGATAACGACGTCGTACTGGCCCGCCATCACGCCCATCGCAGCGAAGTTCGCCGCCTGTTGCCCCGAACCGCACATCCGGTCGAGCGTCGTGCCACAGACGTCCACGGGGAAGCCCGCGATCAGCGCGGCGTTGCGCGCGATGTTGAATCCCTGCTCACCGAGCTGGTCGACGCAGCCGAGGATGACATCCTCGACCTCCGAGGCGTCGATGCCGACCCGGGCGACCAGCTCTCGGAGCACGTGCGCCGCGAGGTCGTCGGGGCGGACGGGGGAGAGCCGGCCGTTCCGCCTCCCAACGGCGGTACGGACGGCTCCAACGATGACGGCGTCTCTCATACGGGCCTCCCCGAGTCGTGACGTCTACTGAACCGTGATTCATTCTACAGGAACCCCGCCACCGCTCAAGCCGCCCTCGCCCGGCTCCCGCGCCAACAGCACGATCCCGCCGACCACGCACCCCCCGCCCAGGAGGTGGGACCACGCGAACGCCTCCCCGAGCACGGCGTAGGAGAGCAGGACCGCGCTGAGCGGGAGCACCGCGGTGAACACCGCGGCCGTGCTCGCCGGCACGACCGCGAGGCCCCGGGCCCAGAGCACGAACGCGAGCACGGTCACGACGAAGCCGTAGTAGGCGAGCGCCACCCAGTCCCCGGTGCCGATGGACGCCAGGCCGAAGCGCATCGCCTCGCGGGCCGCGAACGGCAGGAACATCAGAAAGCCCAGCACGCTGACGGTCGTGGCGGCGACGAGTGGTGCGACCCGCGCCGCGGCCACTCGTCCACAGATGATGAAGACCGCCTCGGAGACGACCGCGCCGAAGACTAGGAGGTTGCCAAGGAGGGCGGTCGCCCCGGCGGGCGGCGCGGCCGGGGCGCTGACGTTGATCGCCAGGATACCGACGACCGCGAGCGCGATCCCGCCCGCCCGCGCCCGGGTCAGGCGCTCACGGAGGAGGAGTACCGCCAGGGCACCCCCCACCGCTGGCGTCGTGCTCGTCACGATCCCCGCGGCCGCGGCGCTCGTCAGCTTGAGCCCGGAGAGGAGGAGCGTCGTGAAGAGAAAGATGCCCGTGAACGCCTGGAGGCCCAGCACGGCGAGGTCGCGGCGGCCGAGCCGCGGCCAGCCCCGTTCCAGCAGGAGCAGCAGCGGGACCAGCACCACACACGCGAAGGCCAGGCGCAGGCCCCCCACCAGGAAGACGGGGACGCGCGCCACGACGACCTTGCCGACGACGACCGAGCTTCCGACGATCGCCATCGCGGCGCTGAGCTCGAGATACGCTTGGAACCGGCGGCCGGAGCCGGGAGGTCCTTGCCTCAGGCCACCCTCGGAATGAGCCGGGCTGGCGGTAGGCGTTACAACGTCCGCTTGACCTGGTCGGCGAGCTTGCAGAAGGCGCAGACCGTCCCGGTGGTGACCTGGCCGCAGCGCACGCACTCGCGGAGTGGGACCGCCTCGGCGCGCTCGAACGCCGCGCGGGCCTTCTCGAGAAAGCCGAACAGGAAATTGTGCTTCGCGCCCGGCGAGGCGTCCTCCATCCGGTTCAGGATCTCCTTGTGGGCGATCGAGGTGGCCCCCTTCGCGAACGGGCACTCCTCCACGATGTAGTCGATCCGTCTCAAGAAGGCGTACGCGGACGTCTCGAGCTCGGAGAGGCGATAGAGCGGCTTCACGCGCCGAGCCAGCTTCGCGTGAGTGGACGGCAGCGCGGGCGACTGGCGCGCGAGCGCGTCGGTCTGCCAGTGCGTGATCGAGCCGAACAGTGTCGCCGCCTCGTCGTCGAGGTTGTGGCCGGTCGCGACGACGCCGAGGCCGTGGTCGAGGGCGACGCGGTTCATGAGGTAGCGCTTCGAGAGGCCGCAGCCCGAGCAGGGGGGCCGTCGCGTGACGTTCTTGATGACGGGGACCGGCGCGCCGACCTCCTCGGCCACGGAGGCCACGATCAACGGGACGTTGCGCCTGGCCGCGAACGTTTCGCACTTCCGCCGGGAGTCCACTGAGTAGTCGAAGATGCCGAGGTCGAGGTAGAGGCCCGTCGTCCGGTACCCCTCGTCGATCAGCACGTCCCAGAGCGCGAGCGAGTCCTTGCCCCCCGAGACGGCGACGAGCACCTGCTCCTCCGGCTCGAGCATGCGGTGCTTGCGGATCGCCTCACGGACCTGGTTCCGGAAGAAGTCGAGGAAGTCCGGGGCGCAGAAGGCGGCGTTGTGGCGGCGCAGCTCGAGCACCGCCGTCCCGCCGCACTTCCGGCACTTCATGGTAACGAGGGCCGCAAGGCCGGTGCGGTCGGTGGGTGGCCGGCCCCGGGTGCGATCTGGCTCCCCCCGCTCATGACCGGCCTCAGCTCGATGATGTCCGCGTCGCGGACGACCTGGTCGGGCGTGATCAACTCGTCGCCACGGATCACGAGGACCGTCTCCGGGAGGATGTCGAGCTCACGCAGCACGTCCTTCACGCGACGCTCGCCCGGCATCTCGACCTCACGCCGGGGGTTTCGCAGAATGACCTTCACCGCCTCGCCTCGCGCGTCACGCCTTCGGAAACCCCGCCGCACGCTTGACGTCGCGGATCTGGGCGAGGTGGATCGCGTCGTGTCGGCGCTGAAGCTCCCACCACTGCGCGAGGTCGAGATCACCGAGGCGGAAGTGCTTGAAGCGGAGCGTGCGCGGATCGACGGTCGCGAGCTTCTCGACGGACTGTCGGCTCCGCTCCCGCGTGGCCTTCATGGTCGCGATCAGCTCGCCCAGCGCCTTCCCGGGTGACGGCCTCACCACCTCCGGCGCGTCCGCCGGCCCGGGCGGATCGGGCGGGAGCGGCGCCAACGCCGTGAGGTCGCCCGGCCACGGCGCGAGCGTTCCCGCCGCTCCCGCCTCCTTGGTGAGCTTCGTGGTGAGCTTGCCGGTCGCGACCTCGGCGGCCGTCAGATGGTCGATGATCTCGCCGACCGACCAATCCTTCGCGCTCGGCTTCCAATCCGCCTGGCGCTGTCCGAGCCCTTCCACTTCCCCGAGAACTTCGGCGCGCACGGCCTGGAGCTCATTCCACAGCGTCTCGATCGGCTTCGGCAGACTCATCGGGGGGCTCCTTCGGCGCGCGTGATCGACGTCGTTCGCAGTATACCCCAGGGCGTACGAGCTACTTCGCCGAGGCCAGGACCCTCGGGCCGGTCGGCGCTGGCACACCGCGCTCCGGCTCGAGAGTGACGGCGAAGGCCTCGACGGGCTCCCCGCCCTCGGCCGGCGCCACGTGGTGAGTCGCCCGCCCCTCGGCGTCGACCCTGAAGACGCCCGCGGGCCGTGGCGACCCCGCGCCGATCATCCACAGCACGTACGCCTTGCCCTGCGGCACCGACGGCAGGTTCGCGGCGAAGAGCTGGCCACCCGCCGCCTGGTTCCAGATGACCCGGCCGGTCGCTCCGGGACTCGGGCCGACGCCGCGGAGCATCACCACCCGCGTCGTCGGGTCGCGCAGCAGATCCGCCGCGCTCCGATAGGCGGCGAGCGCATCGTTCAGGTCGGCGACCTCGCGCTGCATCCGCTGGCGGGTCGCGGCGAGCTCGCGGGCCATCTGCCCGAGCCGCGCCTCGTAGTGCCCCGCGACGAAGGCGGCCGTGAACGCGGCGGCGACGATCGCTGCCAGAGCCGCGCCAACGATCCACGCAACGGCGCGGCGCCGGCCGCGCGGCGAGGCGACTAGCGTCCGCGTCCGGGCGGCGCGAACGGCGACGACTTCCGCACCGACCCTCCGGGCGGCCGCACGGCGATGGCGACCTCGTAAGTCGCCGGAACCTCCGGATCGGGGTTGAAGACGCCGACCCAGACGCCGGCAATTTCTCGGCCCAGCCACTTGAGGTCGACGCCCTTCAGTCCGATCCGCTTCGGCTCGGAGCGGACGACGAGGCTCGTCTTCAGCGCGACGTACCAGGCGTGGTCTGACGGCTGGCCGCGCGCCGTGACCTTGATCTCGACGTCATGCTGGCTCTTGAGCTCCCCCGGCCGGACGTAGAAGAAGCGCGCGGTGAGTGCCCCCAGCGCCACCGTGAATTGCCACTCGGCGAAGCGCGTCTTTTGGTCGGTGACCCGCCGGGTCTGCGCTTGGGCGTCGCCGACACTGCGGCCGGAGCGCGTGACGATGTCGGTTGCGTCCTCGTGCTCGACGATGCCGACGTCGGCCCAAAAGCCCGGGTGCGGGATGGCCGTCCCCATGGCGTCGGCCACGAAGGCCGCGTACGTCTCCCGGAGCCGGCCGTCGGCGACGAGGAGCCCGTAGAGCGCTCGCCCGAGCGCCTCGGGCGCCACGGCGCCACCGGCCTGGGCGGCCGCCCGCTCGACAGCCGTCTGCACGAACGACGGCGACTGGTGCTCGACGTGCTCGAGGAGCAGGAAGTAGCCGGCGGCCAACCGCCCCTCGTCGTACTCGGCGCTTTCCCGGATCGGCACGGCGAGCAGGTGCGGGTGCTGCGCGAGGACGCCTCGGAGCGCGTACGCCCACGCGATGCCCGACGACTTCCACTCGTTCCAGGCCGCGCACGCGGCCGCCCACCAGCGCACACCCGCCGCGCGCCGGTCGACCGTCACCACGGGCGGCGGCGCGACCACGGGCGTGCGGGGAGCAACCGGTGCAGCCGGGACCTCGGTCGCCTTCGGCGCGGGCCTCTGCGTCGACGCGGGCGGAGGCGCGGGCGCAGGCGCGCGCAACGGCGCAGGCGCGCGCGGAGGCGCGGGCGAGCGCGGAGGCGCCGGCGTCCGCGTCGGCGAGGGCGCGGGTGGCCGCGTCGGCGTCGGTGGGGGCGCCGGCGGCGGCGCCGCCACGCGCGGCTCCACCCCGCCGAACGCCAGTCGCCCCCGCGCGTTGGCAGTCACCAGCGGCCAGCCGAACGAGCGGGCGACGGTGGTCTCGAGCTGCGCCGAGCGCTGTTCCTCCAGCGTGTCCCGCTCGACGAGGAGCGTGACGAAGTCCTCGAACGGGCGGATCGCCTCCTGGAGCCGCTGTGTGCTCTGGCCCTGGGTGGAGGCGGAACGAGAAAGCGTCAACTTCAGGTCGCTCGCCTTGGCCTGGCACTCGACGAGCGGACGGAACACCGGATCGTCCTTGTGGGTGATGCTGAGCACGCGGTTCAGCACGTCGATCGCGTGCTGGATCGCGGCCGCGGTCTCTTTCTCTTCCGCACCGGACGGCGCCTCAGCCGCGGACGATTGCCAGCGCACCTCGATCAACCGCTGCGGCTCCTGAAAGCCCTTGAGCTCGTGGAGCCCCCGATCGACGTAGTCGATCGAGTCGATCCGGCCGGCGACGTAGCGCGTCGTCTCCGCGATGAAGATCTCGCCCGGGCCCGCCGCCGCACAGATGCGGGCGGCCAGGTTCACCATCCCCCCGAAGAAGTCACCGCCTTCCTGGATCGGCTCGCCGGTGTTGATGCCGATGCCGATGGCGATCCGGGTCCCGGTTTGGCTCCGATTCGCCGCACCCAGGGCGGCCTGGATCGCGACGGCGCAGATGATGGCGCCTTTCGCGGTCGTGAAGGCGACCATGAAGCTGTCGCCCTGGGTCTTCACGACCTGGCCGCCGAACGTCTCGATCTGCTTGCGGACGATCGCGTTGTGCTCCTGCAGGACCTGGAACGCGGCTTCGTCGCCGTGCTGGTTGGTATATTCCGTGAATCCCCGGATGTCGCTGAAGAGCAGAGTGACGGTCGAGCCGAACGCCATCGGCACCGCGGGGGCGGTCTCGGCAGCGTCAGTCTTCTTGTGTCCGCGGCGGCCTGGCTCCATCACGCCCTTCGAGCATGATAGCCGAAGCGGGCCGGGATGATCATCCGCTTGTTCAGCGCCGCGACCGCCCCGCCGGCCGTGGCGCCGACGGTCACCCGTCCGGCGCTCGACGCACAACGCGGCGCGCCTTGAGCTCGTAGCGAGGAAGGCTGCGCGGGGGCACGGCCGCGACCTCAAGGCGGATACCGAGCGTCTCGCGGAGCGCCTCCTGGACGCGGCGCACGCCTGCGGTGTCTTCGAGCTCGACCAGCACCCGGACCTCGTCGAGCTGACCGTCGCGGAAGACCTCGATCTGAAACTCGTCGACCGCCGGAAAGCGCCGGACGACACCCTCGATCGCCGCGGGAAAGACGTTCACGCCCCGGACGATGAGCATGTCGTCGAGCCGGCCGAGGATGCCGCCGCCGAGCCGCACGAACGTGCGGCCGCACGCACACGGCGCCGCGACGACCCGCACGCGGTCGCCGGTGCGGTAGCGGATCACGGGCGAGCCGACGCGCCCGAGGTTGGTGAGGACGAGCTCGCCGTCCTGCGCGGGGCCTCCGGTCGTCGGGTCGATGACCTCCGCGATGAACTCGGACTCGTTGACGTGGAGCCCGGCCTGCTCGGCGCACTCGTAGCCGTAGGCACCGACCTCGGTCATGCCCGCATGATCGTACGCCCGCGCGCCCCACCCTGCCTCGATGCGTGCGCGCACCGGGGGAATGGAGGCGCCCGGCTCGCCGGCGTGGACGGTGAGTCGCACGCACCCCTGGGAGAGGTCCTGGCCGCGCTCGCGCGCCACCTCGATCAGGTGGAGCGCGTAAGACGGCGTGCACACGAGCACGGTCGCCCCGAGCGCCTGCATCCAGGCGAGCCGCGTCGCGGAGTCCTGGCCGCCGCCGGGGATTGCGAGCGCCCCCAGGGCACGCGCGCCCTCGAAGCCCGCCCAGAAGCCGATGAACAGCCCGAACGAGAACGGGAAGAAGATGCGGTCCGCCGGCTCGACGCCCGCCCCGCGCAGGACGAACCCCCAGCAACGCGCCCACCACTCCCACGACTCCGGCGTGTCGAGCCAGCGAATCGGCTGCCCGCTCGTGCCCGAGGTCTGGTGGACACGCACGTAGCGCTCGAGGGGGTACGTGAGGTTGCTCCCGAAGGGGGGGTGCGCCACCTGATCGTCGACGATCTCGACCTTGCGCATATGGGGCAGCCGCCGGAAGTCGTCCCAGCCCGCGAGGTCGTCGACCGAGCGGACGCCCGCGGCACGCCACTTCGCACGGACGAACGGATTGGACTGGAGCAGCTCGCGCGCCATGGCCAGGAGACGCCGCCACTGGTGCGCGGACACCTGCTCGGGCGGCAGTGTCTCCAACGCGCGATCGAACACGCGTGCGGCCTCGCGCTCAGCCGCGTAGCTTGAAGCGCTGGATCTTGCCCGTCGCGGTCTTCGGCAGCTGGCCGGCGAACTCGATCCAGCGGGGGTACTTGTAGGGCGCGATCTTGTCCTTCACGAAGGCCTTGAGCTCGTTCGCGAGCTCATCGGACGCTCTCCAGGGCTCCTTCAGGACGACGAACGCCTTCGGCTTGACGAGCCGGTCGGAGTCCTCCTGGCCGACCACCGCCGCTTCGAGCACGGCGGGATGGCGCACGAGCGTCGCCTCGACCTCGACCGGCGAGACCCAGATACCGCCGACCTTGAGCATGTCGTCCGAGCGGCCGCAGTACCAGAAGTAGCCGTCCTTGTCCGCGTAGTACTTGTCACCCGTCTGGATCCACGGGCCGAAGAGCGCCTCCTTGGTCTTCTCGTGCTTGTTCCAGTAGTACGCCATCGTGGAGTCGCCCTTGACGCGGAGGTTGCCGATCTCGCCCTGTGGCACGGGGCGCCCCTCGTCGTCCACGATCGCGAGCTCGTAGCCCGGCACCGGCAGCCCGGACGAGCCGGGACGCGTCAGGCCCGGGCGGTTCGAGATGAAGATGTAGCCGATCTCGGTGGTGCCGATGCCGTCGATGATCTCGACGCCGAAGCGGTCGTGCCACCGCTTGTAGATCTCGTCCGGCAGCGCCTCGCCCGCCGACACGCAGAGCCGCAGCGAGGAGGTGTCGAACCGCGCCCCGGCGTCCTTGACGGCGAGCATGCCGGCGTAGAGGGTCGGCACGCCGAAGAAGAGCGTCGGGCGGTAGCGCGCGATGGTCTCGAACACGGACTCCGGCGTCGGCCGGTGGGGGGACAGCACGCTCTGCGCGCCCACGCTCATCGGGAGGAAGCCGGTGGCGCCGAGCCCGTAGGCGAAGAAGAGCTTCGCCGCCGAGTAGACTCGATCGGATGGCTGGATGGCGAGCACCTGCTTCCCGTAGGTCTCACAGCAGACCACCATGTCGTGATGCAGGTGGATCGCGCCCTTCGGGAACCCGGTGGACCCCGAGGAGTACTGCCAGTAGGCGGCGTCGTCCCGCGACGTGGGCACCGCCTCGAGCGTCGCCGACGCCTTGGCGATCCGGTCCTCGAAGGACATGAACTGCCCGTGGTTCCCGCCGGCGATTAGCACGTGCTTGAGGCGCTTGGCCTCGACGAGCGCCGGCGCGGCCTCGGCGAGCAGCGGGGCCGAGATGACGGCGACCTTCGCGCGGCTGTCGGTGAGGAAGTAGAGGTAGTCGGCGGTGCGCATCAGCGTGTTCACCGGGACCGGGACGGCGCCGATCTTGATCGCGCCCCAGAACGTCCCGATGAACTCCGGCGCGTCGAGACAGAGCATGAGGACCCGGGTCTCCATCTCGACGCCGAGCTCGAGGAGCGCGTTGCCCGTGCGGTTGACGAGCTCCTGGACGTCGGCGTACGTGAGCGTCCGGTGCTCGTAGAGGAACGCCGGTGAGGCGCCGCGGCCCTCCGTGACGTTCCGGTCGACGAACCAGGCGGCGACGTTGAACTGCGCGGGCAAGACGTCCGACGCGTTCATGGCTGGCTCCCTCGGTCCCGTCGGCGGGGCCTAGCGCCGCGCCCGCCGCCGCACGACCGGCGGGCGCCGGGCGGCGGCGCGCGCGCGCACAGCCATCGCCTCGATCTCGACCCGGAGCTCGGGACGCACGAGCCGGCTGACCACCAGCAGCGTGTTGGGCGGGTACGCGCCGTCCGGAAAGTACGTGGCGAACACCTCCTGGCGCGCCTTCATGAAGCCGCCGATATCATCCGCGCTGGTGAGGAAGGTCTGGAGGCGGACGACGTCCTTCATCGAGCAGCCGGCGGCCTCGACGACGGCGCGGACGTTCTCGAACGCCTGCTTCGTCTGCGACTCGACGTCCGGGCCCGCCACCTCGCCCGCGCGGCGCGCGCCGACCTGTCCGGCGACCACGACGATCTCGCCGGCCGGGGCCGCCATCCCGTGGGAATACATGCCGAGCGGCTTGCCGAACTCCCGCGGCGTGATGACCCTGGGCATGACGGCCCCTCCCACCGGCTCAGGCGAGCCGGACGTAGTCGAAGTCGACGGGCTGACTGTTGACGCCCCGCGCGGGCGGGGCGATCCAGGTGGCGAACGTGCCCCGCTCGGTCACCGGCTGCATCAGGCTCTGGACGTAGGCTTCGTCCTCGGGAGTCGGCAGCCACTGGCGCTTCTTCGGGCCCCACTCGGCTTCGGTCAAGAGCCGGCCCTCCGGCGACACCCGCACGTCGGCGAACGTACCGATCTTGCGGTGGAAGGCGCGGTGCGGCAGCCGGAACTCGAAGTCGATCCCGTGCTCCTTGATGATCCGGTTCCAGCGGTCCAGCCCGCGCTGACAGTCGACGATGTAGTCGTCGCGCAGCCGCTCGTTCAGGGACTGGAGCGCGGGCTGCTCGCGCACCGTCATGGTTTCCCCGTCCTGCTCCGTGACGGGGTAGGTCGCGTCCTGGAGCCGGTGGTCGTCGTTCTTCTTGGTCTCCTCGAAGCGCCCCTTCAGGCTCATCGTGTAGAAGTTCGCGGCGTTGGTCGAGATCTCGGAGCCGAAGAGGTCGAGCGAAACCGAGTAGTGGAAGTTGAGGTACTTCTGGAGCGTCGGCAGATCGATCGCGCCGTGCCTCCGCACGTCGTCGGTCTTCCGCTCGCGCATCAGCTCGCACGTGCGCTGCACGACGCGCCCCACGCCGGTCTCGCCCACGAACATGTGGTGCGCCTCCTCGGTCAGCATGAATCGGCAGGTCCGCGCCAGCGGGTCGAAGCCGCTCTCGGCGAGGCTCGCGAGCTGGTACTTGCCGTCGCGGTCCGTGAAGAACGTGAACATGAGGTAGGAGAGCCAGTCGGGCGTCTTCTCGTTGAAGGCGCCGAGGATGCGGGGCTTGTCCTCGTCGCCCGCCCGCCGCTCGAGCAACCCCTCCGACTCCTCGCGGCCGTCCCGACCGAAGTAGGCGTCGAGGAGGTAGACCATCGCCCACAGGTGTCGGCCCTCCTCGACGTTGACCTGGAAGAGGTTGCGCAGGTCGTAGAGCGAGGGGCACGTGCGCCCGAGGTGGCGCTGCTGCTCGACCGAGGCGGGCTCGGTGTCACCCTGCGTGACGATGAGCCGCCGTAGCACCCCGCGATACTCACCCGGGACGTCCTGCCAGACGGGCCGGCCCTTGTGGTCGCCGAAGGGAATGACGCGCGCGGCCTCGGGCTCGGCGAGAAAGATCCCCCAGCGGTACTCGGGCATCCGGACGTAGCCGAACTGCGCCCAGCCCTGCGGATCCACGCTCACCGCGGTCCGCAGATAGACCTCCGTCGCCTGAAACCCGTGCGGACCCATGTCCCGCCACCACTCGAGGAACTTCGGCTGCCACTCCTCGAGGGCGCGCTGCAGGCGGCGGTCCTCGCCGAGGTTGACGTTGTTCGGGATCCGCTCCGTGTAGTCGATCGAGGCCATCACACTCTCCTCCGGTCGAACTCGCTCCGCTGGCCCGTCCCGTACACGACGAGCGCGCCCTTCGGCCCCGCCGCGTTCGGGCGCTGGAAGACCCAATTCTGCCACGCCGACAGCCGGCCGAAGATCTTGGTCTCGAGCGTCTCCGGGCCACCGAACCGGAGCGACGCCTCCATGCCGGTCAGCGCGTCGGGCGAGAAGGCCGCGCGCGCCTCGAGCGCCTGCCGCACCTCGTCGTCCCAGTCGATGTCGTCGGGCGTGAAGGTCACGAGGCCGGCCTCGGCGGCCGCCCGCGCGTCGAGGTCCTCGCCGAGCCGCGCCCGGAGCTTCTCGACACGGGCAGGCTCGGCGAGGTGCCGGTTCGCGATGCGGGTCAGGCCGTTCGGCATCGGGTAGGCGCCGAAGTTCGCCTCGGTCAGGCGCACGGTCGCCAGCGGCAGGCGCTCCCCCCGCCGCGTTCCGTCGAGCATGTACGAACGATCCGCCGCGAGGGCGAGCTCGAGCAGCGTCCCGACGAAGCACGAGCCGGGCTCGACGAGCGCGAACATCGAGCGCGAGGTGACGTCGAGGCGCTTGAGCGTGCGCTTCCAGTAGAGACGGATCTCACGAACGAGCCAGTCGTCCCGGTGGTCGGCCAGCAGCCGATCGTAGGCCTCGACGAGATCGGCCCGCCCCGCGGTCTTGAACACCCAGACGCCGACCTCCGCCTCGTTGGTCCGCAGGTGGAGGACGAGATCGTCGAGCTCCCGCGCGAGGGCGAGCGGCCAGAACGTCGAGCCCTGGGCGTGGACGCCCGGCGCGCCGTTCGGCGGCGACGCGGCGGGCGCGGTCACCGTGATCCAGGCGATCCCGCGCGTACGGTCGAGCTCGCACGCGACGTGGCGGTAGCGGACCGCGTCGTCCGCGATGGTCCGCTCGAGCGGTAGGAGCCGGAACCCCGGCGCGGTCGCCGGTCTGTCGGTGCGCGCCGCAAGCTCGCGCGCGCGCGCCCGGACGACCTCGGCGAGCCGCGAGCGCGGCACGACCTCGTCCACCAGGCCCCACTCGGCGGCGCGCTTGCCCCGCACCCCCTCCTCGGTGGTGCAGAAGAAGTCGGCGCGGTCCCGGCGCACGTGGCGCTTGTCCACGAGCCGCGTGAGCCCGCCGGTGCCCGGCAGGACCGCGAGCAGCGGCACTTCGGGCAGCGAGACCGCGGTGTTGCCGTCGTCGGCCATGATGATCCAGTCGGTCGCGAGCGCCAGCTCGTAGCCGCCACCCGCGCAGGGGCCGTTGACGGCCGTGAGGTAGACCTGGCGCGACCCGACGGTCGCGTCCTCGATGGCATTCCGGGTCTCGTTGGTGAATTTGCAGAAGTTCACCTTGAAGGCGTGCGGCGACTGCGAGAGCATCCGGATGTTGGCGCCGGCGCAGAAGACGCGCTCCTTACCCGAGGTGATCACGACGGCGCCGACCTCCGGGTGCTCGAAGCGGAGCCGCTGGACCGCGTCGTAGAGCTCGACGTCCACACCGAGGTCGTACGAGTTGAGCTTCAGCTCGTACCCCGGCCGGAGCCCACCGTCCTCCCGCACGTCCATCGCGAGCGTGGCGACGGGCCCGTCGAAGGAGAGCTTCCAGTGCTTGTACCTCGACGGGTCGGTCTGGAAGTCGACGCACACGGTGTCGCTGTCAGCCATATCCTGTCCCCCCGGGCGACCGGGCTATCCGAGAATGACCCAGAGCGCCTGGGCCCGCTTCGTGCCGAGATTCTCCCAGCCGTGCGGCGTGCCGCCGTCGAGCAGCGCGCTGTCACCGGCCTCGAGCAGGTGACGGTCGCCGTTATAGTGCAGGGCGACCTTGCCGTCGATCACGTAGAAGAGCTTCATCTGACCGGGTTTGATGATGACCTTCTCGGTCGTGACCCCGCGCTCCCTGGGCCCGAGCGTCGAGACGACCGCGCGGATCTTGCCCTGGAAGAGCCCGGCGCCCAGCACCGCCCAGCGCTCCGACGAGCCGTCGAAGCTGACGACGGGATAGTCCTTCCGGCGGGTCACGACGATCGAGCCGGCGGGCTGGCCGTCGAACAGGGCGCCGATCGGCACGCCGAGCGCCGCCGCGATCCGGCCGAGCGTATGGAGCGACGGCGTGAGCCGCCCCGACTCGATCTGCGACACCATGCTCGGCGTGAGGTCCGCCTTCTCCGCGAGCTGGCGCTGCTGCAGCTCGCGCTCGGCGCGCAGGCCCTTGATGCGCCCGCCGAGCGCGGTCACGCGACCTCCGCCGCCGGCTCGCCGGCCGGCGCGAGCCCCGCCAGGGACGCGAGCGCACGGGCGACGAACACACGCGTCATCTTCTTCCGGTAAGGATGCGTGAAGTCGGTGTTGTCGAGCGGCTTCGCCGGCCCCGCGGCGAGCTCGGCGACGCGCGCGATCAGCTCCGACGTGAGCCGGCCCCCGACGAGCGCGGCGGCCGCGGCGGGCGCCGGGCGCGGCTGCGAGGCGACCGCGCCGACGACGATCCGGGCGTCGCGGACGACGTCCCCTTCCATCTGGACGGCGACGGCGACGCCGAGCACGGGAAAATCGAACGAGCCGCGTCGCCGGAGCTTCAGATACGCGGAGCGCCAGCCGTCGGCGGGTGGCAGCAGGATGTCCGTGAGGATCTCGTCGGGCCGCTTCGCCAGATACTCGATGCCGTCGTCGCGGAAGAGCGTCTCGACCGGGATCGTGCGCTCGCCCGCGGCCGAGCGAAGCCGCACGCGGGCGCCGAGGCTCCAGAGGACCGGCGCCGTGTCCGACGACGAGACGGCCCAGCAGCGCGGGCTTCTGGGGGCGACGAGACAGATCGCGCCGTCCCGCTTCATACAGAACCCCACGGCCTTCCGCCATTCGTAGGACTGGTTGTAGTAGTTGCAGCGCGTGTCCACGCAGACGTTGCCGCCGATCGTCCCCATGTTACGGAGCTGCGGTGAGGAGACGAGGCCGGCGGCGGTCGCCAGCGCCGGATAGTGCGCGGCGATCTCCGGGTGCACGGCGACGGCGGAGAGCGTCGTGCAGCTCCCGAGCGTGACCCCCTCGCGCGCGCCACCGCGCACGCCTCGGAGCTCGCGAATCGCCAGGAGCCCGACCAGCACGCTCGGCTCGAACTGGCGTCGCTTCATGTTGGGGTAGAGGTCCGTGCCCCCCGCCACGAGCATCGCCGCTCCGCCGTGGGAGGCCAGGGCCTTCGCCGCGTCGTCGACGGTGCGGGGCGCCAGGTAGGTGAACGGGGGAAGCCTTAGCACAGGCGCATCACTGGAACGGGCGGACGGCGATGGCGTCGGCGGGCTGGCCGAACGCGGACTCGACCACGACCGGCGCCTTGAAGGTGAACAACGGGATCCGCTCGGGCCCCACGCGCGCGGGCTTGCCCCGGCGCCGGAGCTCGAGCCCTTTCAGGATCATCTCGGGCGTGATCGGGACCTCGTCGCAGCGCACACCCACGGCGTGGTAGACGGCGTTCGCGATCGCCGGAATGACGGGCAGGAGCGGTCCCTGTCCCGCCTCCTTGGCGCCGAACGGCCCCTCCGGGTCGTTCGTCTCGACCAGGAAGGTGTGGATCTCCGGCGTCTCGAGCGTGGTCGGGCTCTTGTACTCGAGGAGCGACGGGTTCTTGTGCACGCCCTTGCGGAAGACCTGGCCTTCCATGAGCGCCTCGCCGATGCCCATGTACACCGAGCCCTCGACCTGGCCCTCGGCGAGCAGCGGGTTCAGCGCGCGACCGATATCGTGTCCGATCCAGACGTCGTGCAGTTCGATCTCTCCGGTTTCTTCGTCAACGGTCAGCTCGACGACACACGCGGAATACGAATAGCACGGCGACGGGCCCACGCCCCCGCCCTTGTACTTCCCCGCCCGCCTCGGCGGTGCGTACGAGCCGGCGAACGCGAGCACGCCGTGCATCGCCTCGGCGAGCTCGACCGCCTGGGGGAAGTCCACCGCCCGCTCCCAGTCGGCGGCGACGCCCACCTTGCGATCGCGGAACGCGAGCGCGCCGGGTTCCACCGCGAGCTTCCGCGCGACCGCCTGGGCGATGACCTCCCGGAGCCGCTGGCTGGCCTGGATCGCGGCCATGCCGCACATGAGCGTCACGCGTGAGGAGTAGGAGCCGAGGTCCACGGGCGTGAGGCTCGTGTCGGCGGGGTGGACGTGGACGTCCTTCGGGTCGATGCCGAGGATCTCTGCCGGCAGGTAGGCGAGGATCGAGTCCGAGCCCTGGCCGATGTCGGTCGCGCCGCACAGGACCGCGACCGAGCCGCTCCGGTCGGCACGCAGGATCACGCCCGAGTGGGGCATGTGGTTCCAGTAGACCGCGGTGCCCGCGCCGGTGAGGTAGGCCGAGCAGGCGATGCCCATCCCCCGTCTCTTTTTTTCGGAGGGGGCCGTCGCGCCACCAGGGCGCGCCCGTGACGTCGCCTCCTCCGAGAAAAAGCCGCGCCATTTGGTCCGCCAGCCCGAGGCCTCGACGACCCGGTCGATACACTCACCGAGGCCGATCGTCGTGACCGTGAGGTGGTTCGCCGTCTTGGTGAAGGGTTCGGCGAGGATGCGCTTGCGCATCTCCGCCGGGTCGAGGCCGAGCTGCTCGGCGGCCTTATCGATCTGGCACTCGAGCGCGAAGCGCGGCTGCGGCGTGCCGTGCCCCCGCTTGGGCCCGCAGGGCGGCTTGTTGGTGAAGACGCGCGCGCCCTCGAACTTGTACACGGGCATCCTGTACGTGACCGGGTTGATGACACCCGTGTAGAACGTCGACGCCACGCCGTAGGAGCCGTAGGCGCCGCCGTCGAGCCAGGTCCGGAGGTGGCAGCCCGTGATCTCGCCGCTCCGCGTGAAACCGGTCTTGATCCACATGAGCACCGGATGGCGCCCGCGGTGAATGTAGAAGACCTCCTCGCGGCTGCACGCGATCTTCACCGGACGTCCCGTGAGCTGTGAGAGCCGGCACGCCGCGATCTCGTGGGCGAAGGCGTCGAGCTTGCCGCCGAAGCCGCCGCCCACCGGCGTGGCGACGACGCGAATGTGCGCCGCTGGCATGTCGAGGATCTTCGCGAGGAGCCGGTGCACGTAGTGGGGCGTCTGCGTCGAGGACCAGAGCGTGAGCTTGCCATCTGGCCCCGCGGCGGCGACCGCCGCGTGCTGCTCCATCGGAAGATGCGTGTTGCCCTCGAAGAAGAACACGTCCTCGCGGACCAAGTCCGACCGCGCGAACGCCGCCTCGACGTCGCCGAACTGGAGCGAGACATTCTTGTGGACGTTGGGCCCGTCGCCGTACTCGTGGATGCGGACCTCGGGGTGGGCGAGCGACTCCTCGATCGACATGAGCGCCCGCAGGGGCTCGTAGTCCACGTCGATCAGGCGGCAGGCGTGCTCCGCCGTTTCCTCGTCCACCGCGGCGACCGCGGCCACGGCGTCGCCCACCATGCGCACCTTCTCGGTGCAGAGCGCCTCCTCGTCCTGCGAGACGGGGAGAATGCCGAACCGGACGCGCGGGAGGTCGGCCCCGCTGATCACGGCGTACACGCCCGGCAGCGCACGCGCCCGCGCCGTGTCCACACGGGTGATCCGGGCGTGGCCGTGGGGCGAGCGGAGCAGCCTGCCGTACGCCATGCGCGGAAGGAAGAGGTCGTCGGCGTACTTGGTCTCGCCGACGACCTTCGCCCAGGCGTCGATCTTCGGGAGGGGCTGACCGATGACCGCGAACTCGTGCTTTCCCGCGTCCGCGCTCATCGTGGGACGCCGACCCGCAGGGCGGCCAGCTCGACGGCGTCGAGGATCTTCGTGTACCCGGTGCAGCGGCAGAGGTTGCCCGCGAGCGCCTCCTTGATCTCCTGGCGCGTCGGGCTCGGCCGGTCGGCAAGGAGCGCCTGGGCCGTGAGCAGGATGCCGGGCGTGCAGTAACCGCACTGGGCGGCGCCGAGCTCGGCGAACGCCTGCTGGAGTGGATGAAGGCGCCCGCCCTCCGCCATGCCTTCGACCGTCGTGATCGCGGCGTCGGCGAGGTCGGCGGGGAGCGCCAGGCACGAGAGCACGGGGACCTCGTCCACGAGCACGGTGCACGTCCCGCACTCCCCGAGCTCGCAGCCGTGCTTCGTCCCGGTGAGACCCAGGTCCTCGCGCAGCACCTCCAGGAGCGTCTTGTGCACGGGGACGAGCACGTCGTGGGTCTCGCCGTTCACGGTCAGGGAGAGCCGGGCCTTCATCCGCGCTCCTGCCCCCGGAGGGGGGTCGATTAATCAGGAATTAAGAGCAGTTCAAAAATACTGAATCTGCCTGGAACCTGTCAAGCCCGAAGAGGGCCGGCGCTAAGATACCCTTCGTGCCCTATCTCAGGACCGACGATCGGGTCCGGCTCTACTACGAGGAGCACGGCCGCGGCACCCCGCTCGTGCTCGCCTACGGCATCGGAGGCAACACGAAGATGTGGGACGTCAACGTCCCCGGGCTCGCGGCTCGGCACCGGTTGATCCTCTGGGAGCCGCGGGGCCACGCACGCTCGGACGCCCCCGCCGACCCCGCGAAGTACTCCTTCCAGCGCTGGGCCCTCGACCTGAAGGCCGTGCTCGACCACCTCGGTCTCCGCCGGGCTCACCTCGGCGGGCTCTCGCTCGGCGCCGGGATCGTGACGCGCTTCGCGCTCAGGTTCCCCGGGCGCGCGCGCTCGCTGGTCGTCACCAACTCGTCGTCGGCGAGCGGGCTGCCACTCACCTGGCAGAACGTCGTCATGCGCGCCCGGTCGATCGAGATCACCCTGACCCAGGGCATGGACGCCATGGCGGAGTTCGCGATGGCCGCGAATCCGAACCTCTCCGAGCGGCTCGCCCTCGACCCGGAGGCGAAGGCGGAGTTCTACGAGGAGTACCGGCAGCTCACGCCGATCGGCTACGCGAACTCGCTCCGCGCATTGCTCGCGATGGACCACATCACCGACCAGCTCTCGACGCTCCGGATGCCCGTGCTCCTCGTCGGCGGCGACCGAGACCCGTCGCTCGCGCCCATGAAGGTCATGCGGCAGAAGATCCGCGGCTCGACGCTGGTCGTCCTCGCTCCGGCGAGCCACTTCGCCAACCGGGACCAGCCCGAGGCGTGGAACCGCACCGTCCTCGACTTCCTCGCCCGGGTCGAGGGTCGCCGGCACGGAGCGCGCCCATGACCCACCCGCGCGTGCTCGTCGCGGAGGACGATGCCCAGCTCCGCGACCTCCTGGTCGAGACGCTGACCCGGTGGGACTACGACGTCACGGCGGCCGGCAACGGCGACGAGGCCCTCACGTTGCTCGACGGTCGGCTGTTCGACGTGGCCCTGCTGGACATGTGGCTTCCCGGCAAGGACGGCCTCCAGGTCCTGGAGGAGATCAAGCGCCGTGACGGGGCACTCGAAGTCGTGATGATGACGGGCGATCCGGTGGTCTCGAACGCCGTGCACGCTCTCAAGGCCGGGGCGTACGATTACCTGATCAAGCCGCTGAACTTCGAGGAGCTTCGCCCGCTGATGAGCCAGCTCATCGAGCGGCGCTTCCTCCGGCAGGAGGTCGGGTCGCTCCGGGCCAGGCTCGGACGAGAGCTCGCCGAGCGGGAGATCGTCGGGACGTCGCCCCAGATGCGGGAGGTGAAGCAGACGATCGCGTCGGTGGCGACCTCGGACTCCCCAGTCCTTATCGAAGGCGAAAGTGGGACCGGCAAAGAGCTCGTGGCCGCCGCGATCCACCGCCAGTCGCCGCGCGCCAAGGGCCCCTTCGTGCCCGTCAACTGCGGCGCCATCCCGGCCGAGCTCATGGAGTCGGAGTTCTTCGGGCACGTGCGCGGCGCGTTCTCGGGCGCCGTCAGCGACGCGCCCGGCCTCGTGCGCTCGGCACGGGACGGCACCCTGTTTCTGGACGAGGTCGCCGAGCTCCCGGTCGCGCTCCAGGCGAAGCTCCTGCGCGTGCTGCAAGAGAAGGAGGTCCGGCCCGTCGGCTCCGCCAAGACGCACGCGGTCGACGTCCGGATCATCGCTGCCACCAACCGGGACCTCGACGCCGCGGTCGCGAGCGGGCGCTTCCGGCAGGACCTCTACTATCGGATCAACGTCGTGCGCATCGTCGTGCCGCCGCTCCGGGCGCGCAAGGACGAGATCCCGGCGCTGGTGACCCACTTCCTCCGGCGCTTCAACGAGCGCTTCCACCGTGACGTCAAGGGGCTGGCGCCCGACGCCAAGGCGGCCCTGATGGCGTACGACTTCCCCGGCAACGTTCGAGAGCTCGAGAACCTCATCGAGCGCGCGTACGCACTCGGCGCCCGCGAGGAGATCATGCGCGAGAACCTCCCGGCGCTCGCCGGGGCGCCCGTGCCCGCCGCCGCGACGCCAGGCCAGGAGGTGCCCACGCTCGAGGAGGCCGAGCGTGAGCTGATCCGCCGAGCGCTCGGCCGTTACGGACACGACAAAGAAAAGACCGCGCGGGCGCTCGGCCTCACCGTCCGGACGCTCTACCGTCGCATCAAGAAGTTCGAGCTGACGTAGTCCCCTTCCCCGCCCCGGCGTGGCGCGCTACTTCTTGCCGGCGTCGTAGACCTCGCCGAAGAGCACCCAGCGCTCGCCGTCGAACTTCGCGAGCTGCTCCTGCTCGATCGGGTAGAAGTCCGTCGGGCTCGTGTTGACCTTGATGCCCGGCAGGAGGAGCGGCAGCGCGAGGTCCTTGATGCTGGCCGCCTGTCGCATGATGTTCTCGCGCGAGAGATCCTTGCCGCACTGCTTCAGCACGTGGACCAACCCCTGCGCGACCGTGTACGCGTACACGTTGAACGCGTCTTTGGTGTTGCCGTCCGGGTAGTACTTCTGCATGAAGACCAGCCAGTCCTTCATGCCCGCGTCGTTCCGCCACTGCGGATCGGTCGGGTCCTTGAGATAGAGGGCGGTGATCAGATCCTTCGAGGCCTCGAGCCCCGCGGGCCTCAGCACGACGTCCACCGAGGCCGAGACGTTGTTGAGCAGGTGGAGCGGCTTCCAGCCGATGTCGTGCGCCTTCTTGATCGCCTGGACCGCGAACTTCGGGATCGTCACGTTGTAGAAGACGTTCGCGCCGCTGTTCTTCAGATTCACGATCTGCGAGTCGATCGTCGGGTCCGTCACCTCGTAGGACTGCTCCAGCGCGATGAGCTTCTTGGCGGCCTCTCCGAGGCCGTCCTTGATCCCCTTGACGTAGTCCTTCCCGTAATCGTCGTTCTGGTAGAGGATCCCGATCTTCGCGTTCGGGACGTTCCGGAGGACGTACTGCGCGTAGATGTGCCCCTCGGTCTGGTAGGTCGGCTGCCAGCCCATCGTCCACGGGAAGTGCTGCGGGTCGCCCCACTTCGTGGCGCCCGTCGCGACGAAGAGGTGCGGCACCTTCGCCTGGTTCAGGTACTTGTGGATCGCGCTGTTCGTCGGCGTTCCGAGGGTCTGGAAGACGAACGCGACCTGGTCCTGCTCGACGAGCCGCCGCACCATCTCCACGGTCTTCGGCGGGCTGTAGCCGTCGTCGAGCGTGACGAAATCGATCTTCCGGCCGTTGACCCCGCCCTCGGCGTTCACCTTGGTGAAGTAGGCGGCGAGGGCCTTGCCGATCGTGCCGTACGCGGACGCCGGCCCGCTGTAGGGGTTCGTGTTGCCGATCTTGACCTCGGTGGGGGTGACCCCCGGGGACTGCGCGGCGGCCGGGCCCGCGACGAGCAGCGGTCCGAGCGCGCCGATGAGAGCGAGTGCGACGAGGCTCGAGCGCTTCATGGTGCCCTCCTGTCAACGCGTTGAGTGCACTCCATCTGGGAAACCGTCAGCCCGTCCGGCCCGTTCCGCCGACGCGGGCGAGTCGGGTCCAGGCCAGCCGCAGCGATCCCGCGATGCCCCGCGGCATCACGTACATGAAGACGATCAGAAAGATGCCATAGATGGCCCAGGGCGCGGCCTTCGAAATCTCCTGAGCCCAGTTCGGCACGAACTGGATGAAGAGCGCCCCGAAGATCGCGCCCGAGATCGACGCGAGCCCGCCGATGACGATGCCGACGAGAAACGTGATCGACAGGAACACGTTGAAGGCGTCGGGCGCGACGAACGCGATGGCGAGCGCGGAGAGCGCCCCCGCCACGCCCGTGTACGCCGCGCTGACGCCGAAGGTGAGCGACTTGTAGAGGGCGCCGTTCACGCCCATCGCCTGCGCGGCGATCGGGTTGTCGCGGATCGCGACGATCGCCCGCCCCGTCCGACCGCGCAGGAGATTCGCCCCGAGCACGAACAGCACGACGACCACGCCGAGCGTGACGAAGTAGAGCCACTGGTCCGGGGAGAGCCCGAGGCCGCGCGGCGGATCGGGCTTCGACAGCACGATCCCCTGCGAGCCGCCGGTCCAGTGCTCGAAATATTTCAGGATTTGCGGCACGGCGAGGGCGAGCGCAAAGGTCGCGAGCGCGAGATAGAGCCCCTCGAGTCGGAGCGCCGGGATGCCGAAGAGGAAGCCGACGGCGAGGCACAGGAGGCCGGCGACGGGGATCGTCCAGCCGTACGCCACGTTCCACTTGTCGATCATGATCGCGGTCGTGTACGCGCCGAGCGCGTAGAAGGCGCCGTGGCCGAGCGAGATCTGGCCGTTGTAGCCGGTGAGGATGTTGAGGCCGAGGAGCGCGATGGCGTAGATGCCGACTTGCGTGAACTGGAACAGGCGGAAGTTGCTCAGCAGGAACGGCAGCGCGCACGCGATCGCGATCGTCGCAGGCGCGATCGCCCGTCGCCACCCCTGCGCGCGGCTCATACGCGGTGGACCGTGGCCCGGCCGAACAGCCCGCTCGGCCGCACGAGCAGGACGATCAGGATCATCGCGAGCGCAACCGTGAGTTTCAGCTCGGTACCGATGAAGCGCACGTACGTCCCGACGAGGTTCTCGACGACGCCGACGATGAGTCCGCCGAGCACCGCGCCGCCCGGGCTCGTGAAGCCACCCAGCGTGGCGGAGGCGAAGGCGTAGATCAGGATGCCACTCATCATGTTCGGGTCGAGGAAGACGATCGGCGCGATCATCATTCCGGCGACGGCGCCGACGAGCGCCGCGAACCCCCACCCGAGCGCGAGCATCCAGCCGACCCGGATGCCGCAGAGCCGGCTCGACACGGGGTTCTGCGCGGCGGCGCGCATCGCGAGGCCGAGCGTCGTGTAACGGAAGAAGACGTAGAGGAAGAGGAGCACGAGCAGCGTCACACCGAGTGCCCCGAGATCGTGGGCGCCGAAGAAGACGTCGCCGATCTTGAACGGCTTCTCGGGAAACGGGCTGGGGAACGGCTTCTGGATGTAGGAGTACAGCCAGCCGGCGACGCTGTTGAAGATCACCAGGAGCCCGATGCAGACGATGACGACCGTGAGGACCGGCGCGTTCTCGACGGGCCGGATCACGACGCGCTCGATCAGGAGCCCGCCCACGAAGGCGACCGCGAGCGTGGCGAAGAACGCCGCCCAGTAGGGCACGCCCGCATTCAGCATCGACCAGGCCAGGTAGGTGCTGAACATCGCCATCTCGCCCTGCGCGAAGTTCACCACGTCGGTCGCCTGATAGATCATCACCAGCGCCAGGGCCACGCTCCCGTAGATGCCGCCCGTCGCCAGCCCCGAGACCACCTGCTGGACGAAGATCTCCATCCACTCAGTATCCGAGGTACGACCGTCTGATGGCGTCGTCCCGGCGGAGCTCGGCGGACGGGCCCGACACGACAACGCGGCCCGTTTCGAGGAGGTAGGCATGATCGGCGAGGTCGAGCGCCGTCGCGACGTTCTGCTCGACGAGCAGCACGCCCACGCGCTCGTCGCGGTTGATGGCGCGCACGATGCGGAAGATCTCGCGGGCGACGAGCGGCGCCAACCCGAGCGAGGGCTCGTCGAGGAGCAGCAGGCGTGGCCGCAGCATGAGCGCCCGCCCGACCGCGAGCATCTGCTGCTCGCCCCCGGAGAGGCTCCCCGCGATCTGGCGCCGCCGCTCGCCCAGCACCGGAAAATGGTCGTAGATCCGCGCGAGGTCCCGCGCGAGCGCGCCGGGCTCGCGCCGCGCGTACGCGCCGAGCCGGAGATTCTCCTCCACCGAGAGCTGCACAAACGTCCCGCGCCCCTCCGGCACGTGCGCGATTCCCAGGCGGACGATGTCCTCGGTCGCCCGGCCGTCGATGCGCTGCCCGTCGAAGCGGACGTCACCGGTCGCGCGGACCATGCCGCACACGGCGCGGAGCGTCGTCGTCTTGCCGGCCCCGTTGGCGCCGAGGATCGTCGTGATCCCGCCGTCCTCGACGGCGAACCGGATCCCGTGAAGGACCTTGGTCCAGCCGTACCGGGCCTCGAGACCCTCGACCTCCAGGAGCGCCATCAGCGGGCCCCGGCGTCGACGCGGAGGTCGGTGCCGAGATAGGCGCGGATGACGTCGGGGTTCTTCTGGACGTCCACGGGCGGGCCCTCGGCGATCTTGCGCCCGAAGTCGAGCACGACCACCTTGTCCGAGACCTGCATGACGAGCCCCATGTGGTGCTCGACGAGCAGGACCGTCACGCCGCGGGAGTCTCGGATCGTGCGGAGGAGCTTCGCGAGCGTGGCCACCTCCTCGTGGTTCAGGCCGCTCGCGGGCTCGTCCACGAGGAGGAGCCGGGGGCTCGACGCCAGCGCCCGCGCGAGCTCGACGCGTTTGAGCGTGCCGAAGGGCAGCCCGGCAGCGGGATGGTCGGCGAGCGCGCCGAGGTCGAGGAAGCGGAGGAGCTCCGTCGCGCGCGCGTGGATCGTCGCTTCCTCGCGGCTGACCCACGGGAGCCTGAGCGCATTCGACAAGACGTCGCTGCGCGTGCGGCCGTGGACGCCGACCATGACGTTCTGGAGCACGGTCAGCGTCGGGAAGAGGGCGAGGTTCTGGAACGTCCGCCCGATGCCGAGCTCCGCGATCCGATGGGCCGGCAGCCCGAGGATCGGACGGCCGTCGAAGCGGACATCACCCTCGTCGGGCGGGGAGAGGCGGCTCAGGCAGTTGAAGAGCGTCGTCTTGCCGGCGCCGTTCGGGCCGATGAGGCCGACGATCTGCCCCGCGTCCACGTCGAAGGAGACGGAGTCGAGCGCGAGGATGCCGCCGAAGCGGACGGTGAGGTCACGAACGGTCAGGATTGGCATCGGGAGATTCGTAGTGTATACGGAACGCGAACGCGGAAGACAAAGAAACCGCGACCACCGTGCCTTCCGGAATTAGAAGAAGTCGCCGTCCCCCATCGTGAAATAGAAGTCCTCGATCCCGATCCGGCGGCCACGGCTGGACGCCAGGTGGTCCACGCTCGCGCGGTCGAGCACGATGGCCTCTCGCGTCAGCCACGCGAGCGATCCAACGCCGCGGAGCGCTCGCCGGAACGGGTGGCCCTGCGAGGCCTTGAAGTAGACTGCGATCGCGCCACTCTGGCGCGCCCAGCGGGTCACGAGAGCGAGCGTCCGCTCGGCCAGCCGCGGGTCCGGCGAGAGGAAGAGGTCGACCACGTGCGCGATCCGGTCGACCAATCTGAACGCCACGTACCCCTGGGGCTGACCCCATCGCTCGACGAGCGCGACGTGGTAGGTCCGGGTGGGCGAGCCGAAGTATCGCCAGTTGAGGAATTCCCGGCGACGCAGCGTGAAGCTCGCCACTCGGCTCGCGAGCGCAGCATGGATGCCATCGAAATCCGAATCGAAGCGGTCGATCGGAACCAGACCGAGCCCGCGGGCTTCGAGAGGCGCCCGCGAGATCGCGGGCTGCGGCTGCCGGACGGCTCCATGACCGTCGAGTCGCCAGCGGAGGTACGGCAGCCAGGACAGGATCCGCACCTGAACCTCGCAGACGCCGGCCTCCGCCAGCGACGGTGTTCTCCGATACACGGAGAGCGAGTGCTCGTTGGGAAACGAGAAGAGAGCGAAATCCTCCTTCTCACCGAGTACGCACACGCTGTCGACGAGCCGCCCGAAGATCCCCCGGTTCCGATGCTCCGGGGCGACGACCGCATCGGTGAACTGGTATGCCTGCTTCTCCTTCCCGTCCCAGAAGAACCGCCTGGCGATCGCCGGCCGCATCCCGACGAGGCGGCCGTCCTGGTCGAAGGCGCCCAGGATGATCCCCTCGCCGTAGGGGTTCCGCCGGTACAGCCACTCAGCCTCCACCAGCGGGCGAGACGCCCGGTGGCATCGGTTGTAGAGATCGTTTGCCTGGGGTAGCTCGGCCATGTCGAGGCGCCGGACCGAGTAATGGGCGCTCGCCACCGTCCGGGCCGCTGGAGACACGAGGGGCGTCGTCATTTCCGTGCGATGTATCATTTCCGTGCGATGTAGATGACGACCCACGGACCGACGAGCGGCAGCCCCTTACGGCGCCGCGTGTGGAGCACGTCGACGACCTCCAGGCCATTGGTCTCGAGCATCACCCTCGCCGCCCGCGTGGTGTACCGGTTCTGGATCGGCTGCCGGACGAGGGCGGCCGGGCGAGGGCGCTCGATCAGCCTGGTCTGAAGCCAGCGGGCCAGCGCGCGCAGTCGCAACTCGGGGAAGAGGTACGCCGAGATCTTGTCCTCGAGCCGCTCCCAGAGCGTCAGCTCGACGTGCGTCAGCACGATGCAGTGACCGCCCGGCCTGAGGACGCGGCGCGTCTCCCGCAGCGCCTCGCCGATGTCGAAGAAGTGCTCCATCACGCCGACGCTCGCGACGAGATCGAAGCTCTCGTCCGGGAAGGGCAATCGCTCGCCCAGCGCGACACTGAAGCGCGCCGCCGTCCGCGCGCGGGCCGCACGGAGCGCCTCGACGGAGAGATCGGTCGCGAACCTCTCTTCCGCCCTCACCGCGGTGAGCAGGAAGCCCTCGCCGCATCCGATCTCGAGAAAGCGGCCGGACGGGAAACGGGTGAGGAGGGTGGCGAAGTACGCGATGAGCTCGCGCGTCCGTCCCTGGTTTTCCCACACGCCCTGCTGGCGACGGTAGATCTCGTCGTACACGGCGGCGGTCGCCTGCACCGCCTCGAATCTCGGGTCACCCGACAAGAGGATGGGGAAGCCGTCGACTTGCCGATACTCACGGTCGCACGCGACGCAGCGGAGGTCCGCAAGCGGAGCCTTGCAGTCGGGGCAGACGAAGTCGTCGAGCGTGCCTTTTGGAACGGGCGCGCGCTCGCCAGCAGTCGATCGCATCAACACCCCTTTTTCACCGCGTACGCCCGGGCCTGTCCCGAGGGCTATCCCTTACGCACGTTAAGCGGAAGCCCGAGCGCTGCCATCGGGCGATCTTTGGATTTGCCACGGGGCAAATCCCTGAGGAAGACTGGGGTGGATCCCTGAGACTGGCCGAGGAAGGGCTACGACCGCTTCTTGTTCTTGCGCGGGCGGCCGTGCGCGCTGAGCCCCCGCTCCCAGAGGTACTCTTTCTCGCCCATACGCTTGCCGACCCAGCGGCCGAGGACGAAGAACGCATCGCTTAGGCGATTGACGTACCGGAGCGCCCATTCGTTGACCGGCTCGACGCGTGTCAGCCGGAGGACCTCGCGTTCCCCGCGGCGAGCGACGGTGCGCGCCTGGTGGAGGAAGGCGTTGATGCGGCCGCCGCCGGGTAGCGTGAACGACTTGAGCGGCTCGAGGTCCTTCTGGCAGTGGTCCATGAGGCGCTCGAGCGCCGTGACCTGCGCCTCGCCCACCTTGAACATCCCCTCGTACTCCGCCTCCGGCGGCGTGGCGAGCTCGCTGCCGAGGTCGAACAGCTCGTTCTGGATTCTCCGCAGCACCTCGTCGAGCCAGCGGTGGTGCTCGCCCTCGGCCAGACGCTCCGCGTTGAACGTGCGGACGAGGCCGACGATCGCGTTCAGCTCGTCGATCGTCCCGTAGGCGACGATCCGCGGCGAGTCCTTGGGCACGCGCTTGCCGCCCACCAGCCCGGTCTCGCCGTGGTCGCCGAGGCGCGTGTAGACGCGCGTGATGCTGATCGTCATGGCTGACCTCCGCTGCGGTATTCTACTCGACGTGAAGACCCGAGCGCGCGCGGTGCTCGCCACCGCGTCCGGTACTCACTTCGTCCACGACGGCTTCTCCGACATCCTCTACGTGCTCCTGCCGATCTGGGCCCAGGAGTTCCGCCTCAGCCTCGCCCAGGTCGGCCTGATCCGCACGGCGTACACGGCGGCGATGGCCTCGTTCCAGATCCCGGCAGGGCTCCTCGCCGAGCGCTGGGGGGAGCGGCGGCTGCTCGCGGCGGGGACGGCGCTGACGGCGTGCGGGTTCATCACGATCGGTGCGTGGGCGGGCGGCTTCGCCTCTCTGCTCGGGCTCCTCCTGATCGCCGGGCTCGGGTCAGGCGTCCAGCACCCGCTCTCGTCTGCGCTCGTCTCGAAGGCGTACGAGACCGGGGCGCGGCGGGCCGCGCTCGGAACCTACAATTTCTCCGGCGACCTCGGCAAGGTCGCCGTGCCCGCGGCCGTCGCGTTCGCCGCGACGATCGTCGGCTGGCGCGCCGCCGCCGCCGGCTACGGCGTCCTCGGGCTCGCCGCGACGCTCGCCATCGTGCTCCTCCTGACACGGCTCGCCACGGGCGGGGCGTCGGCCACCGCGGCACGCGCGCCCGGGTACGAGGGCAACGGCTGGGGAATCCGGGACACGCGCGGCTTCCAGGCCCTGTCCGCGATCGGCATGATCGACAACGCGACCCGCACGGGTCTCCTGACGTTCCTGCCCTTCGCGCTCATCGCCAAAGGCTCGACGGTCGCGGGCGTTGGATCGGCGCTCGCGCTCCTGTTCGCCGGCGGCGCCATCGGCAAGTTCGTCTGTGGGCTCGTCGCGGAGAAGGTCGGTGTGATCCGCACGGTGGTCCTGACGGAGACGGCGACCGCCGGTGGCATCGCCCTGGTCGTCCTCGTGCCACTCCCCGTCGCCCTCGCCATCCTGCTCCCGCTCGGGATCGCGCTCAACGGGACGTCGTCGGTGCTCTACGCGACCGTCGCGGATCTCGTCACCGTGGACCGGCGCTCGCGCGCCTACGGGCTCTACTACACGCTGTCGGTCGGCGCCTCGTCCTCCGCGCCGACCGTCTACGGGCTCCTCGGCGACGCGGTCGGCGTGGGAACGACACTCATGATCGTCGCACTGGTCGTGCTGGTGACGATCCCGCTCTGTTTGGCCCTCCGCGCCTCGATCGCCGAGCCCGCGCGCGCCTAGTCAAGGGAGATCGAGCTCCATGAAGAGCGCGCCCGCGACGGGGTTCACGGTGTACGGCGCGATCTCGACGAAGCCGAGCGCACGGTAGAGCGCGATCGCCTCTGTCATGGACGGGAGCGTGTCGAGCCGCATGCGCGTGTAGCCGATCGCCCGCGCCTCGGCGATGACCGCCTCCGCGAGCCGGCGGCCCGCCCGGCGTCCACGAAACGCGGGGCGTACGTAGAGGCGCTTCATCTCGCACACGGCGTCGGCGAGGGGGCGCAGCGCCACGCAGCCGGCGGGCGCGTCGCCGTCCCACTCAGGCTCGCCTCGGCCGTCGGGCGCCCTGCGGCTTCGCACTTCCACCTCAGGCTCGCCTCGGCAGTCGGGCGCCCTGCGGCTTCGCACTTCCACCGCGACCAGGAGCCGCCCGCGCGGCGGCGCGTAGGCGCCGGGCAGCCCCGCCAGCTCCTGCTCGAACCCCTGGAAGCACAAGTCGATCCCGAGGGAGCGCTCGTACTCGCGGAAGAGCGTCCGCGCCGCGGCGACCTGCTCGGGGGTGAGCGCCTGGACGATCGTCATGTGCCGACCAATGATACCGGACGCGCTACGTCAGGTAGAAGGGGCGCGCCGCCTCGCGCCGGTAGGGATAGCGCGCGATCACGTCGGGATCGGGATCGGCGCCGAGCCCCGGGCGGTCCGGCACGGCGACGGCGCCGCCGCGAGCCTTGATCGGCTCGGCGAGGATCGACGCCGCGAGCTCGCCGGGCGGGAACTCGACGTAGGGGACACCGGGCGTGGAGGCGACGACGTGGAGCGTCGCCGCGAGCCCCGGGCCGTAGTAGTACGAGTGCGGCACGAACGTCACGCCGGTCACGGCCGCGAGCGTCGCGATCTTCTTCATCTCGAGGATCCCGCCGACTTTCGTCACGCTGGGCTGCACGATGTCCGCGGCCGCCGCGTCGATGATCGCCCGGATCCCGAAGGCCGTCGCCTCGTTCTCGCCGCACGCCAACGGGATGCGGATCGCGGAGCGGACGCGGGCAAGCCCGTCGTAGTCTTCGGGGGGCCAGACCGGCTCCTCGAGCCAGCGGAGGTCGAATCGCTCGAGCGCTCGGCCGATGCGGATCGCCTCCTCGACCGTCCACGGGCAGTTCGTGTCGAGCATCAGCTCGATCCCGTCGCCGGCGACCTCCCGCGCCCCGGCCACGGACTCGACGTCGACCTGGTGGAGCTTGATCGCGGTGTAGCCGAGGCCGACCACCGCCGACACGGCCTGCCGGACGTGGGCCGGCGTCTGGTACCTGAGGAGGCTCGCGTAGACGCGCAGGCGCGACGTCGCGAGCCCGCCCAGGAGCTGGTAGACGGGCACACCGCGCGCCTTGCCGCTGAGATCCCACAGCGCCAGCTCGACGCCGCTCACCGCCATCATCGCGAGCCCGCGCCGCCCCCAGATCATGAGCGCCCGGTGCATGCGGTCCACGAGCTCGGCGATCTGCGTCGGGTCCTGGCCGAGCACGATCGGGGCGAGCGCCTCCTCGACGACGCTCGCGACCGCGAGGGTCGCGCCGTAGGCGAAGCACTCACCCCACCCCGTGAGGCCCTCGTCGGTGGTGAGGCGCACCAGGATCTGCCTGGCCGTCGCCCCCGTCCAGGGCGACGGCGGCGCGCTCTCGCGCAGCGGGACGGCGAGCGGAATCGCCTCGACGCCGGTGATCTTCACGCGAGGTCTCCGAGCCCGAGCTCGTCCCAGCGGGCCCGCACCCGCGCCTCGTCCTCGGGAGCCGGGCGCACGGTTGGCGGGAAGCGCTCCCCGCCCCACTCCGGGCGGCGCTCGAACCTCCACGACCGGGTCGCGTCGATGAGCACGCGGTTCCAGAGCCCGGTGCCGAGCTGCGCCACGTTCCGATCCTCGAGGGGCGTGCTCGGATCGATCGGCGAGCCGAAGCTGCCCGGGAAGACGACGAGGCCGTCCGCCCCCGCGTTCACGCGGTGCGCGAAGGCCCAGTCCACCTGCTCGTACGACGACGGGTCGATGTCCTCCTCGACGACCGTCACGTGCTTGTAGCGGAACTGGGCCGCGCTCGAGCCCCAGAGGGCGGCGGCGATCTGCTTGGGCTGGCCCTGGTAGGCTTTCGTGATCTGGACGACGATGTTCACGCCGTTGGTGATCGGCGGGACGAAGACGTCGCGGACGCCCGGGATGCCGGCGGCGGTCAGGATGTTCCACGCGATGGCGGCGCGCTGGACCGAGGACATCACGCTGTTCTCGCTGTACGAGCCCGGCAGCGTGCCCTCGAGCGTGCCGCGGAAGATCGGGTCGCGGCGGTGCGTCAGGCAGGTGATGCGCATCGCCGGCCGTGGCGTGGGAACGTCGGAGACGTACCCGGTGAACTCGCCGAAGGGCCCCTCGGTCTCGTACGTCGCCGGATCGTCCGTGATGACTCCTTCGATCACGATCTCGGCGCTCGCGGGAACCTCCAGGTCGACGGTCTCGCAGGGGACCAGCTCCGCCGGCTCCCCGCGATAGGCGCCCATCACGTCCCACTCCGAGACACCCACCGGGATCGGCGAGCCCGCGAGGAAGGGCATGATCGGGTCCCAGCCGATCACGCACGCGACCTCCATCGGCGCGCCGCGGGCCGTGTACTTCAGGAAGTGCTGGCCCCAGTGCTGGCCCCCCTTGACCAGGAGGAACGGCGTCGTGTTCTTCGTGCCGATCATGCCGCGATAGATCCCGACGTTCATGACGCGCGTGTCGGGATCGCGCGTGACGATCGCGGAGAAGGTGTGGATGTACCGGCCGCCCTCGAGGTAGTGCCACTTCGGGACGGGGAACTCCGTCTGGTCGACGTCCCGGCCGCGGACGACCACCTCCTTGACGGGGCCGGTCGCCACGCGCCGCGGCGGGATCGTCTCGCGGTTCTTCGTCATCACGTGCGCGACGAGCGCCGCGTTCGACGTGTCCGGCGGGAAGCCGAGAGCCCGCGCGAGCCGAGCGCGGCTGCCGAGCCCGCTCGTGAACAGCTTCGTGCAGCGCCCCTGCGTGTAGCCCGTGATGTTCTCGAAGAGGAGCGCGGGGCCCTTCGTCTCGAGGACGCGCCGGGTGATGGCCCCGAGCTCGCGGTCCCAGTCCACCTGGGCCGTGATCCGGCGCAGCTCGCCTTCCTTCTCGAGACGCGCGATCCACCCGCGCAGGTCCATGAAGCTCACGGGACCTCCTCCACGCCGGCGCGTGCCGCCGCGCGTTGCGAGACGTAGACGGTGAGGAAGCATGCTACACCCAGGACGTCGCTCAGCGCGCCGGGGAAGATGAGAAGCAGCGCGCCGCCGAGGAGCAGGGCGCGCTCCCAACGGCGCGTCGGCCCGCGCAGGTAGCCGATCAGCCCGGCCCCGAGCATGACGATGCCGAGCGCCGCCGCCGCGGTCCTGAGCGCGACGTGCGTGGGGCTGGCGCCGAGCATCATGAGGGCGGGATCGTAGGCGAAGCTGAAGGGGATGATGAATCCGGACAGCGCGAGGGTCATCGCGGTCCACTGGGTCTTCCAGACGTCGGCCCCGGCGATCGACGAGGTCGCATAGGTCGAGATCGCCGTCGGGGGCGTCAGGTCGGCGAGGATGCCGAAGTAGAAGACGAACATGTGGGCGACGAGCTTCGGCACGCCCAGCTGGATCAGCGCGGGCGCCGCCATGATCGAGGTGATGATGTAGGTGGCCGAGGTCGGGAGGCCCGTGCCCAGGATGAGCGCGGCGAACATCGTCAGGACCAGCGTCGCGAACATGCTCCCCTGCGCCATCCCAACGATGCCGCCCGCGAGCTTGAGCCCGAGCCCCGTGGTCGAGACGACGCCGACGACGATGCCGACCGTGGCGCAGGCGAGCGCGACCGGGAGCGCGCTCCCCGCGCTGCCGACGAGGACGTCGACGGCCTGGCGCCAGCCGATCCGCGTGTCGGGCCGCACCTGGCTCGCCACGACGGCCGCGACGAGCGCCCAGAAGCCCGCGAAGAGCGGCGAGCGGCCGCCGACGAGGAACCAGACCAGGAGCGCCGGGCCGAGGAGGAGGTGCGCGTTGCGCCTCAGTACCACGAGCAGGTTCGGCAGCCCGGAGCGCTCCAGCACCGGCAGCCCCTGGCGGGCGGCCTCGAAGTGCACCATGACGCCGACGGCCACGAAGTAGAGCACACCCGGGATCGCCGCCGCCAATGCGACGGTCGCGTACGGCACCCCGAGGGTCTCGGCCATGATGAACGCGGCGGCGCCCATGACGGGCGGGATGAGCTGCCCGCCCATGGACGCCGTCGCCTCGACGCCCGCGGCGAACGCCGGACGGTAACCGGCGCGCATCATGAGCGGGATCGTGAACGAGCCCGTCGTGACGGCGTTGGCGATCGCGCTGCCGTTGATCGTGCCGAAGAGCCCGCTCGAGATCACCGCGACCTTCCCTGCGCCCCCACGGGTGTGCCCGGCGACGGCGAGCGCCGCGTCGGTGAAGAACCGCAGGAGGCCGCCGTGGGACATCACCCCACCGAAGACGACGAAGAGGTACACGAACGTCGCCGAGACGAGCGTCGGAACGCCGAAGACTCCGCCCGTCGTGAACATCTGCCCGTCCACGAGCTGCATGAAGCCCTCGCCGCCGTGCGAGAGAAAGCCCGGGAGCCAGGGCCCGGCGAACGCGTAGCCGACGAACGCGAGGGCCAGGCCCGGCAGCGCGGGGCCGATCTGGCGGCGCGACGCCTCGAGGAGGAGGAGGGCGAACAGCACGCCCACGGCGAGGTCGGCCCGCGGGAGGTCGTCCACCATCGCCATGCGGGAGGCGAGGCGCGGGTTGTGGACGACGTAGTGCGCGGCGCAGCCGAGCGCGAGCAGCGCGGCGAGGGCGTCGGGCCAGCGACGCCGCGGCACCGCCGCCGCGGCCTGCGCCGCCGACGCCGGGGTAGGCTCGGCCAGAAACGCGAGCGCGACGGCACACCCGACGTGGATGGGAAGCTGGATCAGGAGGTCATAGAGCCCTGCCTGGGCCGTGTAGAGCTGGAAGACCGTCCAGCCCGCCGCCAGCCCGACACGGGCGGCCTTCACCTACCGCATCCACCCTTTCTCGCGATACGCGCGTTCGGCGCCGGGGTGGAGGGGGATCCCCACCTTCTCCGGCCGCCACGCGGTCGCCGGGTCGAACTCGGCGAGCCCGGCGTGCCCGCGCACCAGCGCGTCTTTGTTCTCGAGGACCGCCCTCGTGATCGCGTAAGCGATCGGCTCGGGCAGGTCGCGGTTGGTGATGAGCACCGTGGGAAAGCCGACCGTTCGCACGGGCTCCGTCTGTCCCTTGAACGTGCCCGCCGGCATCGCGGCCGGCACGTAGCCGAGGGGCACGAGCGCCTGGATCGTCTCGGCGTCGAGACCGAGGAACGCCACCTCCACGGCGTTGGCGATCTCGGTGATCGACGGGTGCTTCGGCGTCACCACGGCGAAGAGCACGTCGGCGCGGCCGTCCCTGAAGGCGTCGACGATGACGGTGTAGCCCGCGTGCTGCATCGAGCCGCCCCAGCTCTTGAGGTCCGCGTAGCTCATGTCGGCCGACCGCAGCAACTGGCGCGCCGAGAACTCGCCGAGCGAGCCGACGGGCTGGGACGTGGCCCGGACGGCGAGCCGTCGCTCCTTGATGTCCCGCACGGAGCCGATGCCGAGCTTCTTGGCGGCGACCGCGACCATGTAGTAGGTGTCGAGACCGCCGACGAGGGCACGCAGGTTGTCGAGCCGCGCGTCGTAGGCCTCCTTGCCCTCGTACGCCCAGCGGTTCGTCACGGTGAACCCGAACCCGAGCGGGGTCTCGTTCTTCGCCACCAGCCGCGGGTTGCCGACGCCGCCCGCGCGCGGCTTCACGTCGATGTTGGAGCCGGGCGGGAGGGTCTTTCGGAGGATCTCCGCCATCGTCGCGCCGTAGACGTACCAGGCGCTCCCGGTATCGAGCGTCGCGAAGGCCAGATTCACGGCCTGCTGCGCCGAGGCAGGGGCGGCACTCGCCGCGATCAGGATGAGGGCCCAGAGCACGCGTCGCATGCATTCGCCTCCCACGAGCGTTCATCGACGCCCGCGCCGTTCAGACCAGGGTGAGACGCGCGCCGCAGGTTTTCGCCGGATCGAGGGTTCCGGGCTTCGGCCCATGGAACGTGGCGGCGTACGGCGAGGCGCCGCGCGCGGCGAGCCACTCCCCGAGCGGGCCCGCACTGGACCGCGGCGCCACGAAGTCGAGCGTGTGCGACCCGACCGTGACGCGCACGCCAGCGCCGTCGAGCTCGGGCCGCTGGATGGGCTGCGCCTGCCGGCGCAAGACCTCGGCGTACCATCGGGCGACCGGGGCCACGTCCCGCACCGCCACGGTGACGGCGCCGATGCCGGTGACGCCGTTCGCGTGGGTCGTCTGACGCGGGACCCGCTCCGCGCGCGGCGTCTCGTCCTGGATCAGGAACGGCGCGACGCCGCGGTGGTCCCCGCGCGGGATCGAGAGCACCCACGCGAGCCGGTAGCCGTCGGGGCGGACGCGCGAGAGCGGCGACGGATCGTCGATCTCGACTCCGGCTTTCCGGAACGCCGCGGTGTCGCCGCGGAGGTCGTCGGTCTGCATACAGAAGTCCACGAGGCCGCCGCCCTTCTGGAGCGGCGCCCACCACTTGTGCGCCGGGTTCGTCTCGTAGAAGGCGATCAGCTCGACGTACGAGCCGTCGCCGAACGCGACAAGCGCGTTGTGGGTGCCGACCGGATGCCGGCCGCCGGGCACGACGGTGAAGCCGAGCGCCTCGTAGTTCTTCCGCGCGACCTCGAGGTCGGGAACGGCGATGACGAGGTGGTCGATGCCGCTCAGCATCTAGCGTCCTCCGAATGCCGGGAGGACCTCGCCGAGGAAGCGCTCGAGCTGCCCCGGCTGGTCCCAGGAGGAGAGGCGGAGCGCCATGTGGCCGACCCCCGCGTCGAAGTACGCCTGGAGGTCGGCGGCACACTTCCGCGGAGGGCCGGCGACCGTCCACTGCTCGACGAACTCGGGGGTGAACTTCGCGGTGTAGTAGGCGTCGAGGAAGGCCTTCGATTCCTCGAGCGCCTTCGCGCGGTCTTCGTTGACGTTGATGTTGTGGTAGAGCGCGCTCCCGAGCGTCGCGGGGTCGCGCCCCTCCTCGCGCGCCATCGCCCGGACGCGCGCGAACTCGACGCGGAACTCCGCCGGCGAGAGCTTGTTCGTCATCCAGCCGTCGGCGAAGCGGGCGACGCGGCGATAGGCGCGCTCCACCGCGGCCTGGGAGGCACTGGCGCCGCCCTTCCAGGTGAGACCCGTGGGGTTCGACGCGATCCAGACTGGGCACGGGTTCTGGACGGGCCGCGGCTCGAGCGTGACGCCGTCGAACGAGTAGAAGCGGCCGTGGTGCGACGCCGGGGTCTCGTGAAAGAGCTTCTTGAGGATGACGACGCCCTCCTCGAGGCGCGCCACGCGCTCGCTCGAGCGGACGCCCATCACCGCGTGCTCGGCCGCCTGCGCGGCGTTCGCGTCGCTCGGTCCGCCGAGACAGACCACGAGCCAGGCGCGCCCGCTGGACAGCACGTCGAGGCTCGCCCACTGCTGGCCGAAGAGCACGGGGTGGCGGTGGACGAACGTCGCGAGGCAGCCGACTCCGAGTCGCACCCGCGCGGTGACGCCGGCGAGGGCCGAGAGGAGCGTGACGGACTCCAGGCGCGGCTTGGCGAGGAGACTATCGCCCACCCAGACGGCGTCGAACACGTGGGCGCGCTCCGCGTCGACCGCGAGGTCCAGGAGCTGACGCGCCTTGAGCGCGCCGAGCACGACGGCGCGGTTGGCCAGGATCAGCCCGAACGAGTGCGCCACGGCCTATCTCCCCGTGTACTTCGGCGGTCGCTTCTCGAGGAACGAGGTCACGCCCTCGGCGTAGTCGTGCGTGGACCGGAGCCACGCGTACGCCTTGCGCTCCAGCTCGAGCGCCGTCTCGAGCGGCGCCTCGGCCCCGCGGTTCAGAACCATCTTCAGCGTGCGCAGCGCGAGCGGCGCCCGCTCGGCCAGCTCGGCCGCGAGCGCCCCGACGGCTTCGTCCAGCGTGTCGTCGGGCACGGCCTGGGTGATGAGCCCCCACGTCTCCGCCTCGGCGGCCGAGACGCGCCGGCCCGTCATCATGAAGAGCTTCGCCCGCGTCATCCCCACGAGTCGCAGCGCGCGCTGCGTGCCGCCGCTCCCCGGGATCATGCCGAGCCGCACCTCGGGAAACGCAAACTCGGACCGGAGCGTGGCGATCCGAAAATCGCACGCGACCGCCAGCTCGAGACCGGCCCCCATCGTATACCCGTCGATGGCCGCGATCACCGGCTTCCGGCAGCGCTCTGCCGAGGTCAGCGTGTCCCCCCACAGCTCGAGGTCGGCCGGGGCCAGCGTGAGGAACTCGGAGACGTCCCCGCCCGCGCTGAAGGCGCGCCCGCCCGCGCCGCGGACGACGACGACGCGCACCGCCGCATCGGCGTCGAGGCCCCCGAAGATCAGGGGGAACTCGTTGCGCATCGCCACCGTCATCGTGTTCATCTTCGGCTGGCGGTCGATCCAGATCGTCGCCACCGCGCCCGCCCGCTCCACCCTCAGGAACTCGCTCATGGATGTACCTCCGTGTACTGGCCCTCCCGGAGCAGCCGGCGCAGGATCTTGCCCGACGCGGTCTTTGGAATCGCCGCGACGAAGACGAAGCGCCGCGGCCGCTTGAAGCTCGCGAGGTCCCGGCGCTCCCGGCAGAAGCGGTCGAGCTCCTCGGCGGTCACGCCGGCGCCCGGCACGACGAAGGCGGTGACGCGCTCGCCCCACCGCTCATCGACCTCTCCGACGACCGCCACGTCCTTGACGTGCGGATGGCGCGCAAGGATCTCCTCGACCTCCACCGGGTGGATGTTCTCGCCACCGCTGATGATCATGTCGTCGACGCGCCCGGCGACGTAGAGGTCGCCGTCCCCGTCCACGTATCCCATGTCGCCCGTGAAGTACCAGCCGTCGCGGAGCGCCTTCGCGTCGGCGTCGGGGCGGTTCCAGTAGCCCGCGAAGGCCTCGTCGGACGTGAGGCGCGCGATGACCTCGCCCTTCGTGCCCGGGGGGACGGCCTCGTCGGGACCCACCCGACGCTCGGCGCTCGCGACGACGACCCGCAGCTCGCCGTGGAGCCCCGCGCGGCCCGCGCAGCCGGGCTTGCGCCTCACGTCGGGAGCGACCGAGAACGTGTAGACCTCGGTCGAGCCGTAGTGATTGACGAAGACGTCCGGTCGGAACGCCTTCGCGCATTCCTCGATGAGTGGCTCGAGCATCGGCGCGCCGGCGTACGCGAGCTTCCGGACCGAGGCGACGTCCGTCTGGGCGAGCTCCGGCGCGTGCACGAGATCCCAGTAGAGCGTCGGGATCAGGTAGAGCGCCGTGAGCCGCTCGGCCGCGATGAGGCGCAGCGCGCCGGCTACCGACCACTCGGGCTGGCACACGAAGCAGCCGTTCACGGCAGCCATGCTCGTGAGGGAGTGGATCCCCATCGTGTGGTAGAGGGGCATGACCCCGAGCGTGCGCTCGCTCCAGGTGTAGCCGCACTGGATCACGTGCGCCACGGCGCCGGCGTAGTGATTCTTGTGCGTGCGCGGGACGCCCTTCGGCCGTCCCGTGGTGCCGGACGTATACAGGATCAGCGAGAGATCGCCCTCGGAGACATCGGGGGCGCAGGGGATCGAGCCCCCTTCGCCCCCGATCTCGTCGAAGGCAATCGACCTCGCGGGAGCCTTGGCGCCGACGTACACGAGGCGAACGGCGGACCCGCGCACCGCTGCGGTCACGGCGGGGGCGGTGGCGTCCTCGAAGAGCGCGAGCTTCGCGCCCGAGTCCTCGAGCACGTACGTCATCTCGGCAGGCGCGAAGCGAAAATTGACGGGCGTCGGCACGGCCCCGAGCGTCTGGAGGGCCCAGAACGCCACGACGTGCTCGAGCCGGTTCCTGAGGGCGATCAGCACCCGGTCGCGCTTGCCGACACCCAGCTGCCCGAAACTGTGCGCCGCGTTCGCGGCGCGCGCGGCGAGCGCGGCGTACGAGAGCCGGCGAGCGCCGTCCACCACGGCCACGGCCTCGGGGCGCCGGAGCGCGGCGCGGGTGAGGAGCTCCCCGAGGGTCACGGGACCAGCAGCACCTTGCCCTTGTTCTTCCGGTCGAGGACGTACTGCACGGCGGCGCGCGCGTCCTTGAGGGGGAACGCGCGGTCGATCACCGGCTTGAGACGGCCCGCCGTCACGTAGTCGAGGATCGTGCGGAGCTCGAGGATCGATCCGAGGTTGGTCCCGACGACCCGGAGGTTCTTCGAGTAGACGTGACGCAGGTCCAGGCGTCCCCAGTGGGTGTCGTGCGAGCCGATCGTCACGAGCGTCCCGAGGCGCGTGAGCGCCAGGACCGACCTCTCGAACGTCTCGCCCCCGATGTGCTCGATCACGACGTCCACGCCGCGCTTGTTCGTCCACGTCCGCACGGCGTCGACGAAGTCCTGGGTGCGGTAGTTGACCACCCGCTCGGCGCCGAGGGCGCGCGCGAACTCGAGCTTGTCGTCGCTGCCGACGGTCGTGATGACCCGCGCGCCCACGAGGCGGGCGATCTGGATCGCGGCGCTGCCGACGCCGCTCCCAGCCGCCTGGACCAGTACCGTCTGACCGGGCTGGAGCCGGGCCTGCGCGACGAGGGCGTGCCAGGCGGTGACCATCGCCATCGGCAGGGCCGCCCCGGCCTCGAACGCGATCGCCTCGGGCAGCGGGAGGATGTTGGCGGCGGGCGCCTTCACGCGCTCGGCGTAGCCGCCATCCTTGTGCGCGCCGAGGTAGCCGTACTTCACGCAGACGGTCCGCTCACCGCGCAGGCAGTACTCGCAGCCGCCGCACGCGAACCCCGGGAAGATGATCACGCGCTGGCCCCGCTCGAGCCCCGTCACCCGGGCGCCCACGGTCTCGATCGTCCCCGTCACCTCGCAGCCGTTGACGTGGGGCAGTCCCTCGGGCGGTGGGAAGCGGCCGTCGAGGAGGAGCAGGTCCACGTGGTTGAGCGCGCACGCCCCCACGCGCACGACGACGTCGTCCGGCCCCGGCGTCGGGTCCCGGTAGTCGTCGTAGACGACTTTCTCGGGGCCGCCGTGCTCCTTGAAGAACGCCGCCTTCACGCGCGGACTCCTCTCAGAACGGCACCTCGGTGCGCTCGTCCTTCACGCGCCTGGCCTTGTGGTCCCAGCGAGGCAGTGACCCCGGCTCGCCGACCTCGACCGTCACGCGGATCCCGAGCCCGATGCGCAGATCGTCGGCGAGCCTCGCCGTGAGGCCCTGGCGCTCGGCGCGCGACAACGACGGCGAGGGGTCGATGCGGATCAGGATGTCGTCGAGCCCCTCGTGACGCCGGAAGACGATCTGAAATTCGTCGACGCCGTCGTGCGGTCGCACCAGCTCCTCGACGCGTCGCGGGTAGACGACGACCCCCCGAACCTTCTTCATGTCGTCGAGTCGCCCGAGGACACCGCCCTCGAAGGCGATCAGGGTGCGGCCGCAGGGGCACGTCCGCTCGGCGACCTGGACCACGTCGCGCGTGCGGTATCGGAGGAGCGGCATCGCCTTCCGGTAGAGGCTCGTCAAGACCAGCTCACCTCGCCCGCCCGGGCCGACCGGCCGGTCCGCCTCGTCGAGGACCTCGGGATAGCAGTAGTCCTCGTGCACATGCACGAGGCCGGCGCGCGCGTCGCACTCGAACCCCCACGCGGCGATCTCGGTGAGCCCGGGGAGGTCGAACGCCCTCGCGCCGAACGCCGCCTCGATCTTCGCCTTCGTCGCGGGGATCGAGGCGCCCGGCTCGCCGGTGTGCCACGTGATGCGGATCTTCGTCTGCTTCGCGAGGTCGATCCCCTTCTTCGCCGCGGCTTCGGCGAGGAAGAGCGCGTAGGACGGCGTGCAGCCGAGCACCGTGATCGGGTAGCTCAGAAGGGCGTCGATCCGCTGGTCGGTCGTGAGCCCGCCGACCGGAAAGACGAGGCACCCCAGGTCCTGGGCCGCATAGAAACCCGACCAGTACCCGATCCACGGCCCGTACGAGAACGCGGCCATGACCAGGTCGGGCTTGCGGACGCCGTACGCGTAGAGGGCGCGCGCGTAGGAGTGGTAGAAGCCGTACCAGTCTTCCCGGGTGTCGAGGAACGCGAGCGGACGTCCCGTCGTCGCCGACGTCATGTGGACGCGGAGCACGTCGGCGAACGGCACGGCCAGGACGTCGCCCCACGGTGGGTTCGCCGCCTGATTCTCTTTCAGCTCGTCCTTGGTCGTGAACGGAACCTTGCCGAGGTCGTCGAGGGTCCGGACCGCGTCGGGCGTGACGCCCGCCGTCTTGAGCTTCTTCCGGTAGAACGGGCTGTGCGCGTGGGCGTGCCGGACCTCGGCCCTGAGCCGCCGCACCTGCAGCCGCGTCATCTCGCCGCGTGACGCGCGCTCCAGGCGTGGCTCGAGGTAGCGGGAGGCCATGGGGCGCGAGGTCAGGAGGACTGGAGCAAATCGCTCATGCGATTGAAGAACTGGTCGGCCATCATCTTCGACACGCCGCCGAGCATCCGCTGACCGACGCCGGCGATCAGGCCGCCCACCTGGACGTCGGCGCTGTAGGAGACGCGCGTGCCGCCGTCGGTCTCGGTGAGCGTGATCAGCGTGTCGGCCTTGACGAAGCCGGGGCCGCCGCTGCCCTCGGCCACGAGACGGTACGAGTCGGGCTGCTTCTTGTCCAGGAGCCGCACCTTGCCCTCGAACGTCCCCTTCACTGCCGCCACACCGATCTTCAGCGTCGCCTTGTACTCGTCGTCCCCGAGGGCCTCGAGCTTTTCGCAGCCGGGGATCGCCTTCCGGAGCTGCTTGGGGTTGAGAAACACGTCCCAGACCTTCGCCCGGGGCGCCGGGACGTCGTAGGAGCCTTCGAGCTTCATCGCCTTCTCCTTTGCGGGGCCCCTAGCTCATCGGAGGGGGCGACTCCACAGGCGCGCCCTAAGGGCGCGACGGCCCCCTCCCGAAACCGGGGGAAGCGCTCCCGAGAGGGAGCGAACCCCCAGGACAGGTTGCGCCGGCGGAGCCGGCGCTCGAAGAGCCCCTCCTCAAACGCGCGGCTAGTCTAACGCAACTGGCGGATCGCGGCGTCCATGCGCGCGAGCCCCTCCCGGATCAGCGCGTCGCTGGTCGCGTACGACAGGCGCACGTGGGCGTCGGAGCCGAAGTCGAGGCCCGGCACGACGGCCACGCGCGCCGCCTCGAGCAGGAACGCGGCGACGTCGAGGGAGCCGCCGAGCCGCGTCGTCCCCGCCGCGCCCGCCGAGCTCCGGCCGAAGAGCCCCGACACGTTCGCGAACGCATAGAAGGCGCCCCGCGGCCTGGCGCACGCGACGCCGTCCAGCCGGTTGAGCCCGTCGACGATCAGGTGGCGCCGGCGGTCGAACTCCGCCACCATCGTCCGCACCTCGTCCTGGGGTCCCGCGAGCGCCTCGACCGCCGCCCACTGGGCCACGGAGGACGGGTTGGAGGTCACCTGGCTCTGGACGTCGGTCATCGCACGGATCAGCGCGCGCGGCCCCGCCGCATAGCCGATCCGCCAGCCGGTCATCGCGTACGCCTTGGAGCACGTGTTGATGACGAGCGTCCGCGCCTTGACGTCGGGGCCGAGCGCGGCGATGGAGACGTGACGGCCTTCGAACGTGAGAGCCTCGTAGCACTCGTCGGAGACCACGAGCAGATCCGCTTCGACCGCCAGTCGCGCTACCGCCTCGAGCGCCTCCACCGAGAAGACGGCGCCGGTCGGGTTGTTCGGGCTGTTGAGCACGATCGCCTTCGTGCGCGGCGTGACGGCCGCGGCGAGGCGCTCGGGATCGAGGTCGAACCCCGTCCCCTCGCGCGTGAGGACCCCCACCGACACGCCGCCAACGAGGCGCGCCTGCTCGGGATACGAGACCCAGTACGGGCTCGGGATCAGGACCTCGTCGCCCGGGTTGAGGATCGCGACGGCCATGTTGAAGAGCGTGTGCTTGGCGCCGCACGAGACCAGCACGTCGTCGGGCTCGTACTCGAGCCCGTTGTCACGCTTGAGCTTGGCGCACACGGCCGCACGGAGCTCGGGGATGCCGGCGACCTCCGTGTACTTGGTCTCGCCCCGCCGCATCGCCTCGATCGCGGCGGCCTTGATGCGCTCGGGCGTGTCGAAGTCGGGCTCGCCCGCGCCAAACGAGATCACGTCGACGCCGCGCGCACGGAGCGCCTTCGCCTTGGCCTGCACCGCGAGCGTCGACGACGGGGCAAGCGTCTTCAAGCGTTCGGCCAGCACGGTGTGCGGCTCCTTCGGCGGCGGTCCGCCGGGTTACTTGGGAGGGAACTTTTCCGCCAGCCGCTTCTCGACGATCGGCGGGACCATCCCCGTGACCGACGTACCGAAGCTGGCGACTTCCTTGATGAGGCGCGAGGAGATGTAAGTGTACTTCTCGTGCGGCATGAGGAAGACCGTCTCGACGGTCGACCGCAGCTTGCGGTTCATCAGCGCCATCTGGAACTCGTACTCGAAGTCGGAGACCGCGCGGATGCCGCGCACGATGCAGTCGGCGCGCTCGCGCGCGACCAGGTCGATCAAGAGTCCGTCGAACGCGACGATGCGGAAGTTGCTGAGCCCCGCCGTCGCCTCGTCGATCATCTCGAGGCGCTCCTTGACGGTGAAGAGGGGCTCCTTCGAGGGATTCGCGACGACCGCGACGATCAACTCGTCGAAGATCTGGAGGCTACGCTGGATGACGTCGACGTGGCCGTTGTGCACGGGATCGAACATACCCGGGTAGACCGCCCGCTTGGCCACGGCCCTCAGGCTACCCTTCGGCTCGAAAGAAAGTCAAGGTCGTCTCGCCGAACCGACGGGTCCGGAACGCCTTCAGGACGCCCACGTCGGACGCGGGCGCGCGCTTGGTCAGGTGCTGGGCGACGACGATCGCGCCGGTCGCCGCGACGCCGCCCGCGCCGAGCGCCTGGAGCGTCCGCGCCGCGAGGTCCGTCGCGTACGGCGGGTCGAGGAAGACGATCCCGAATCGGGTACCGTCCGCGGCGAGCCGCCGGAGGGCGCGACCGGCGTCGAGGCGGAGCACCCGCGCCTGCGCCTCGACGCCGAGCGACCTGATGTTCGCGTCGAGCGCGGCGACGGCGCGCGCCTCGCGCTCGACGAAGGTCGCGTGCAGGGCGCCCCGTGAGAGCGCCTCGAGGCCGACGCCACCCGCGCCGGCGAAGAGGTCGAGCACGCGCGCGTCCGAAAGCCACGGCGTCAGGGTGTCCATGAGCGCGACACGGATCTGGTCCGCGGTCGGGCGGGTCGAGGTACCGCGCGGGGTGACGAGACGGCGCCCCTTGAGGGCGCCCGCGATCACCCGCACGCGCCCCTCAGCCCGCGCTCGCGAGCGCGAGCTTGCCACGCCACCGGGCCAGGAGGCTCGCGCGCAGGGCGCGGTGCGCTGGATCGCGGAGCTCGGGGTCGGCGGCGATGATCGCCTGGGCCTCCCGGCGCGCCTCCTCCAGGAGGGCGGCGTCGCGGAGGAGGTCGGCGGTGCGGAACTCGGGGAGGCCCGACTGCCGGGTGCCGAAGAACTCGCCGGGCCCGCGCAGCTCGAGGTCGACCTCGGCGATCCTGAAGCCGTCGTTCGTCGAGACCATCGCGGCGATGCGCTGCTGGGCCTCCTCGGTGAGCCGGCCGCTCGTCAAGAGAATGCAGACCGACTTCCACGGGCCGCGCCCGACGCGCCCGCGGAGCTGGTGGAGCTGCGAGAGCCCGAAGCGCTCGGCGTGCTCGACGAGCATGACCGACGCGTTCGCCACGTCGATCCCGACCTCGATCACGGTCGTCGAGACGAGGATGTTGATTTCGCCCGCCTTGAACCGTCGCATGATCGCGTCCTTCTCCTCGAACCCGAGCCGCCCGTGCATGAGTCCGACCGAGAGGTCGGGGAAGACGTCCTCGGCGAGACGGCGCGCCATGTCCGTCGCCGCCTTGAGGTCGAGCGCCTCCGACTCCTCGACGAGCGGATACACGACGTAGGCCTGACGGCCGCGGGCGATCTCGTCGCGCAGGAACGTGTAGATCTCGCGGCGCTTGGACTCGGTTCGCGCGGCGGTCACCACCGGGCGCCGGCCCGGCGGCAGCTCGTCGAGAACCGAGACCTCGAGGTCGCCGTAGAGCGTCAGCGCGAGCGTCCTCGGGATTGGCGTCGCGGTCATCACGAGGAGGTCGGGATGCTCGCCCTTGCCGCGGAGGCGTGCACGCTGCTCGACGCCGAACCGGTGCTGCTCGTCCACGACGGCGAGCCCGAGGCGGCGGAACTCCACACCCTCCTGGACGAGCGCGTGCGTGCCGACGACGCACGGCGCCTCGCCCGCGGCGAGCCCGGCGCGGCGCGCGGCGCGCTCGCGCGGCTTGAGGGACGCGGTGAGCAGGATCACCGGCACACCGAGCGGCTCGAGGAGCTGGCGGAAGGTCATGAAGTGCTGCTCGGCGAGGATTTCGGTCGGCGCCATCACCGCGGCCTGGTAGCCGGCCTCGACCGCTGTCAGCACGGCGAGCGCCGCGACGATCGTCTTGCCCGAGCCGACGTCCCCCTGGAGCAGCCGGTGCATCGGGTGGGGCGCCGCCATGTCCCGTCGGATCTCGTCCCACACGCGCTCCTGCGCGCGGGTGAGCGGCCACGGCAGCGACGCGCGGAGACGGGCGACCTGCTGCCCGCGCGGGCTCATCTGGACGCCGCGCGCGCGGGTCGTCCGCGACCGGAGGATGGCGAGGCCGAGCTGGAGCAGCAGGAAGTCGTCGAACGCGAGCCGGCGGCGCGCGGTGGCGAGCGCCGCCTCGGTCCCGGGGAAATGGCAGTCGCTCAGCGCCTGTGGCAGGGCGACGAGCCTGCGCCGCTCTCGCACCGCCTCGGGCAGGGCCTCCGGCACGTCCCGCGCGAAGGTGTCGACGATCCGCCACATGAGCGTGCGGAGCGGGCGCTGCGGCAGTCCCTCGGTCAGCGAGTAGACGGGCACGAGCCGACCCGTGTGCAGCCGCTCGTCGTCGTCGCTCTCGACGATCTCGTAGTCCGGCTGCTGGATCACGATGGCCCCTTTGAAGCGCGTGACCCGGCCGTGCAGGACCAGGCGCTGGCCGCGCGTGAACACGCGCGCGAGGTAGGCGCCATGAAACCAGCTCGCCTGCGCGTAGCCGCTCTCGTCGCGGAGCATGACGACGAGCGGCGCCCGGGACCGTCCCGGCGGCGGCGGCGAGAGCCCCACGATCGTCCCCGAGCACGTGGCGACCTGGCCCGGCTGGAGCGACCGGAAGTCCACCAGGCGCGTACGGTCCTCGTGGCGGAGCGGCAGGAAAAAGAGCGCGTCCTCGACGGTCCGGAGCCCCTTGCGCTCGAGCTGGGCCGCGCGCCGGGGCCCGACGCCCGGGAGGAAGCGGAGCGGCGTCCGGAGATCCGGCGCCGCCGTTTGCTTCGTGCGCGCGCCCGTGCTATACAAAGCCGGCGTCCCCCACGACGCGGATCAATCCCAAGGAGCGTGCATGGCGCAGCGCTGCGATATCTGCGGGAAGGGCCCCGCGGTCGGTCATACGATCAGCCACGCGCACAAGCTCACGAAGCGACGGTGGCTCCCGAACCTCGTCTCGATGCGGGTCGCGGTCGCCGGAACGACCCGGCGCCTGCGCGTCTGCACCCGGTGTCTCAAGGCGGGCAAGGTCACCAAGGTCATTTAAGCACAGGCACAAACGGGAGGGGGCGTCGCCCCCTCCCGATTGGTAGCTGGTGGGAGGCGGCCACCCCCCACCGCGGACCCACGACACTTACTTCTTCTTCTTTTTCTTCGTCGCCTTCTTCTTCATCTCGGTTCTCACCTCCTCTCGGTCTGGGATTCACTGCGCGCCTGGGCCGATCAGTAGCCCATCGCCTCGCGACGGAGGTGCTCGGCCTGCTCACGCCCCCGCCGCTCGTAGTGCACGAGGTCGGCGTAGAGCTGCGGCAGACACACCACCGTGAGCCCGCCCTTCTCCAGCGTGGCGTAGAAGACGCCGGGGTCGTAGGGCGCGAGGAAGTGCACGGCGCCTTCCGGTTCGGCCGTCGCGCGGAGCCCGAGCGCGGCGGCGAGCGGGGCCGGGTCCCCGTCGAGATAGCAGTGCACGGCCGGCACGCGGAGGCTCGGGGCCACGAGCGACACGCCGGCGTTGAGGGTGAACGCGTAGCGACGTCCCTCGGCCGTCGCCGCGCGCGCGATCGCGCTCATGAACGCGCGGGTCACGCGCTCGGGCGCGGCGTAGGCGCTCATCTCGTTCGCCCGGTAGGTGTACGACTCGCACCAGCCCTCGAGGAGGTCGGCGGGCTTGCCGAGACGGATCCTCTGGTTCTCGTCGCGCTCCACCCAGGCGAGCTCTTGAAGTCGCTTCACGACGTTGTGCGCGTGGCCCAGGCTCACCTCGGCGGCGCGCGCCAGCTCCTCGAGACGCCAGGCCCGCGCCGGCTCGACGAGGAGCACGCGCGCGACCCGGGTGGCGCGCGGCGCGAACAGCGAGCGGAGCGGCCGCGTCGAGGGACGGAGGTTCTTCTTGCCTTCTTTCTCGATCAGGACGTTCTCGAAGGCGAGGTAGCAGTTGCCGGAGAGGTCGACGTACCCGAGGTTGTGACTCTTGAGGATCCGGGCACTCTGGGGCCCGATGTAGACGGCGGCGGCGACGGGATACGCCCCCGGGAGCTCGCGACGGATCTCCGAAAACCTCGTGACTGCGCCTCTGATCTGTCGCGGTTGCCCGAGTGAGCTGACCTCAACGACCACGGTATGCTCCTGATCGACGAGGCGGAACCGGACCACTAAACCCGCGGCGTGCCCAGCGATTTTGACGTCGGTCCGCTCCTCCCAGGCCTTTGCCTTGGGAAGAAGCTCCCGAAGCCGCTGAGCCACCTGTCGCTGGATCTCCGCGGATTTGAGCATGTTTCGTTGATTCCCCGCCTTTCAGCATCTGCTGAAACCATACGGATGAATGAAAGTGACTGTCAAGCGAAAACTTACGTGACCAGCGCCTCGAGGCTGCGTCGAAACCGACGATGAGAGTCCAGGAGGTTGGCGTACGCGCGCTCGCTGCCGCATCCCTTCGCGCGGAAGACGCGCACGAGCCGGCGACGCTCCGCGGACGGCCACCGCTCGAGATCCGTGATGAGCGCCGCGACCAGCGACAGCCGAGCGAAGGCGCAACGCTCGGCTGCCGGCCAGGCGGTCCACCCGGAGACGCCGAGCGCGCGCCGCGCGCGGGCCGTCGATTCTTCCACGGCGACACGGCGGTCGCCGCCGAAGTCGCGCGCGATCAAGCGGGCGACGAGTCCCGAGACATCTGTCGCACGGAGACGCTGCTCGGGCTGGGGGTGGCCCCCCGGGAGCGTCAGATAGACCTCGGCCCCTGCGAGCCGCGTGAGGACCGGGATGGGCGAGCGATACGACCGGTCCGCGGTGATCTTCGACTGCTCGGCCGCCAGCACGCCCAGCACCACCGGATCGCGGGGCCGGAAGCCGAGGCGGTGGTAGAAGTAGAAGGACCCGGAGCGGAGCGCCTCGGCGCTCTCGTGGCCGAGCTGGTAGCGATCCACGACGACCGTTCGCATCCCGAAGATCCGCCGGTACGCCCGGAGCAGCTCGGTCGCGACGAACGCCGACTCCCCCTGACGGAACGCTGCGAAGACGTTGACGGCGAAGTCGAGCGTGCCGAAGAGCTCCCAGCCGCCGCCGTACGCCACGGGAATCCCGTTCTTGAGGGCGAGGAACGCGTAGTAGCCCTCGAGCGGCAGGCGGAACCCCGGCAGGATCCCGACGAAGACGAGCCGGACGCCGCGCTCGGCGTCCACCAGCAGGACGTCGTCGGGGTTCGGATGCGAGAAGGCGTGAAGCTCGCGCTGGCGCGTGGCCATTGCCACGCGGGCCGCCTCGAGCAGCGCCTCGGCCAGGGCGCGCGGCGCCCGCCGCAGCGACGGCAGCGGTCGCGCGAGCGCGTCGACGAGGGAAGCCGCCCGCCGCTCGAGCCCGTCCGCGTGGAAGAACACGCGGGCGGGTGGGACCCGAGCGAGCGTGCGTGAGGCGCCGACGGACCGGAGGCGCCACATGACCGGCAGCGCCAGGCTCTCGTAGAGCCAGTCGCGCGTCTCCTCCGGGAGCCCCGTCCGCTCGAACACCTCGAGGAGGAGCTGGAGGTCGCTCATCCGCCGGCCGCCCTTGGCGACGCGGAGCCAGGCGCGCCAGCCCATCCCGCCCTCGCTGAACGCGTCCCCCTCCGCGGCGGCGGCGAGGAGCGACAGCGTCTCGTCCAACCGTTCGGTGTCCACGAAGCGGGCCCACGCGACCTCGCAGTCGCGCGGAAAGCGCGTGGAGAGCCAGCGCGCCATCGGAAGACCAAACGGGTAATCGAGCGTCGTGTTCACGATGCCGGAATCGTGGAGGCGCCCGCGGGCGGCAGCCCGGAGTCGCGCCACGCGCCGGGGGAATTCCGCCAGCGCACGGTCGACGTGCTCGAGAACCTCGGGATCGTCGGGGTACGCCTGGAGAAAGCACAGCGTCTCGTGGAGACGGAGGAGCGCCCGCGGCCGCCCGAGGCGCCGACCCGCGAGCGCGCCGAGGAGGCGGAGCTTCTCTTTGCGCGCCGCGGGCTCGTAGCGGGACGCGACGGCGACGAGGGCGTCGACGAGCCGCCGGCCCGCGGTCATCTACGCGTCGGGGTCCTCGATGCGCTCCATCGTCTCGTCGTCCAGACCGAAGTAATGGCCGACCTCGTGGACGACGGTCTCGCGCACGAGCTCCGCCATCTCCTCCTCGTCGTCGCAGTCTTCCTCGATCGGGCCCTGGTAGATCGTCACCGTGTCGGGGAGCACGTTGCCGTAGCTCGAGTCGCGGTGCGTGAGGTCGACACCCCGGTAGAGCCCGTAGAGCGTGTCGGGGGGCTCGATGCCGAGCTCGGCGAGCGTCGCGTCATCCGGCCAGGCCTCGACGACGACCGCGATGTTGGCGAGCTTGTCCTTGAACGTCCGCGGCAGGCGCCGGAGCGCCCGGTCCACCAGCGCCTCGAACTGCCGCCGCGTCATGACGCCCGAGCGCGAGAAGGAGTCGGGTTGGCGAGGGGTGGCGCGGCGAGCGGTGCGCGCCGCGCGCAGCGTAAGGGACCCACTGGGGGATGGGTGGAGCGAGCACGGCGCGCGCCGCGAGCCGCGACAGGACCCCTCGCCAACCTAGAGTCCTCGGACGCGCTCGACGTTGATGACGTCCCTGATCTCGCGGATCGCGCCGATGATGTCCTGGAGCTGGAGGAGGTCGGCGACCTCGATCACGAAGTGGTTGATGCCCCGGCGGTCGTCGGTGACCGTGACCTCGGCCTTGGTGATGTTGCCGTTGCGTGACGAGATCGCCCCGGTGATCTCGGCCAGGAGTCCCGGGCGATCCCGGCCGATGTAGACGGCGACCTTGACGGGGCGCTTGCCGGGCTCCGCCGCGTCCCACTCGACGTTGATGAGCCGCTCCCGGTCGAGGACGCTCTTGGCGACGGTGAGGCAATCGCGTCCGTGGACGGTGAGCCCGCGCCCCCGCGTGATGAAGCCCACGATCTGGTCGCCGGGGAGCGGGTTACAGCACTTCGCGAAGCGGACGAGCAGGTCGTCCACGCCGCGGATGCGGACGCCCTGGTCGCCCTTCGGGCGCGGCGCCGTCGTCGCCGTCTTGGCCCGCTCCGGCGGCTCGAGGAGGGCGCCGGGTACCAGCTTGTTCAGGAGCTGGTGCACCGAGCTCTTGCCGTAGCCGAGCGCCGCCAGAAGGTCGTCGCCGGTCGCGTAGCCGAGGTCGGCCGCCGCCTTCTTGATCTCCTCCCCGCCGAGCAGGGCCGTCGGATTGAGCCGGTACTTCTTGGCCTCACGCTCGAAGAGCTCTCGGCCCAGCTCGATCGAGCGCGCGCGCTCCTCGACCTTGAGCCACTGGTTGATCTTCGACCTGGCGCGCGTGGACTTGACGATCTTGAGCCAGTCGCGGCTCGGATGCTGGCTCGGCGCCGTGATGATCTCGACGATGTCCCCCTGGCGGAGCGTGTAGCGCAGCGGCACGAGCTTGCCGTTCACCTTCGCGCCGACGCAGTGCTCGCCGACCTTCGTGTGGACCGCGTAGGCGAAGTCGATCGGCGTGGAACCCTCGGGGAGCGCCTTCACGTCGCCCTTGGGCGTGAAGACGTACACCTCGTCGGGGAACAGGTCGACGCGCACGGTGTCCATGAACTCGCGCGGGTCCTTCATGTCCTGCTGGGTCTCGATAAGCTGCCGTAGCCAGAGGAGCGACTCGTCGAGCTTGTCCCTGCCCGACTTCTTCTCCTTGTAGAGCCAGTGCGCCGCGATGCCCTCCTCGGCGATCCGGTGCATCTCGCGCGTGCGGATCTGGATCTCGACCGGGTCGCCCTTGGGACCGATGACCGTCGTGTGGAGCGACTGGTACATGTTCACCTTCGGCATCGCGATGAAGTCCTTGAAGCGGCCGGGCACCGGCTTCCACAGCGAGTGGATGACGCCGAGGGCGCCGTAGCAGTCGCGGACGGACATCGTGATGACACGGACCGCGGTGAGGTCGTAGATCTCGTCGAACTCCCGGCCCTGATCGTGCATCTTCTTCCAGATCGAGTAGAAGTGCTTTGGCCGGCCGCGGATCTGCGACTCGATCCCGACCTCCGACAGCTTCCGCTCGATGATCGCGATCACCTGGTTGATGTCCGCCTCGCGCTCGAGGCGACGCTTGGCCACGCGCTTCTGGAGGTCGACGTAGTCCTCCGGGTTGAGGCTGCGCAGCGCCAGGTCCTCGAGCTCCGCCTTCACCTTGGCCATACCGAGTCGGTGCGCCAGGGGCGCGTAGATGTCGAGCGTCTCCTGCGCGATCTTCTTCCCCTTGTCGGAAGGCAGGTAACTGAGGGTCCGCATGTTGTGCAGGCGGTCGGCGAGCTTGATCATCAGCACGCGCAGGTCGCGCGCCATGGCGACGAGCATCTTGCGGAAGTTCTCGGCCTGGCGCTCCTCGCGCGAGGAGAACGCGAGCTTGCCGATCTTCGTCACGCCGTCCACGAGCTCGGCGATCTCGGCGCCGAACTCGCGCTCGAGGTCTTCCTTGGTGGCCTTGGTGTCTTCGAGGACGTCGTGCAGCAGCCCCGCCGTCACGGTCGTGACGTCCATCTTGAAGTTCACGAGAAGGGTGGCGACTTCGACGGGGTGGCTGAGGTACGGCTCGCCGGAGGCGCGTTGCTGCCCGCGGTGTGACGCCTCCGAAAACTCGTAGGCGCGGGCAAGGAGGCCGAGATCAGCCCCGGGCTGGTACTTCGGGATCTCCTCGATCAGCGCCTGAATTTGCGTCACGGTGCGAAACCCTCGCGTTAAACATATGATTTTACGCGTCCTTCAGGCTTTCGCCACCGCTTTTTTGGACCGCCGAAGCCGCCCCTCGACGTACCGGGTCCAGTCCACGACGATCGCCGCGGCCACGTACGTGGTCGAGTAGGTCCCGGTGATGACCCCCACGAAGAGGACGAACGCGAAGTCCTCGAGCGTCTTGCCCCCGAAGAAGAGCAGGACCGCCGCCGAGAAGAACGTGGTCAGCGAGGTCAGGATGGTCCGCGAGAGCGTCTGGTTGACCGCGTCGTTCATTTGCTCGGCGAAGGTGCGGCCCTTCGGGACCATTTTCCCGCGGTTCTCGCGCAACCGGTCGTACGCGACGATCGTGTCGTTGACGGAGTAGCCGATGATGGTCAAGAGCGCCGCCAGCACCGGGAGCGAGAACTCGCGGTTCGTGAGCGAGAGGGCGCCCAGGCAGACGATCACGTCGTGGATGACGGCGATGACCGCCGCGACGCCGCCCTTGAGGTCGAAGCGGAGGGCGATGTAGATCGCGATCCACACGAGGCCGATGAGCACGAGGTAGGCCGCCTGCAGCTGCAAGTCACGGCCGACCTGAGGCCCGACAAATTCGACGCGACGGATCTCGAACCCTCCGAGCCCGCCGGCCGTCAGCGCCGCCCGGACGCGCTGCTGGACCTCCTCGGAGCTCACGGCCGCGAGCGGCAAGCGGATGATAAACTCGCGTTCGTCCCCGAACCTCTGGATGATGGACTCGCCCAGATGGATCGTCGCGAGGCTCGAACGGATCTGCGCGACGGACGGCGCCTGCTCGAAGCGGACCTGGGTGAGCGTGCCCCCGGTGAAGTCGATGTCGTACCGCAGACCACCCTTGGCCATCAGGGAGGTCAGGCTGATCAGGGTGAAGGCGATCGAGGCGTAGTACGCCCACTTGCGCTTGCCGATGAAGTCGTAGTTCGGGTTCCTGAAGAGCTCGATCATTGTACCGGGGGCCGCGAGCCAGGCGCGACTCGGTGGGTGGCCTGACAAAGGTGCGGCGCGGCGCCGTTCCGCACGTCACCGTGCGCTCCATCGTGCGCACCGGTTCCGTTCCTCATTTCGCTATCCATTCCATGCGCGAGGCTTCATATCGAGACGGCCTCGGCCTTGCGGCGGCCCATGTACACGAGGTCGAACAGGAGACGCGTGAAGAAGTAGGCGGTGAAGAGGCTCGCCGCGAGCCCGATGAACAGCGACACTCCGAAGCCCTTGACGGAACTTGTCCCGAAGCTCACGAGAATGACCGCGGTCCCCATGACGGTCAGGTGCGTGTCGATGATGGTGCGCAGGGCGCGCCTGAATCCGGCCTCGATCGACGCTCGCGGCGTCTTCCCCACCCGCAGCTCTTCGCGGATCCGCTCGAAGATCAGGATGTTCGTGTCCACCGCCATGCCCACGGTGAGCGCGATCCCCGCCAGGCCCGGCAGCGTGAGGGTCGCCCCGATCGCCGCCATGCAGGCGAAGAGCAAGAGGAGGTTGAGCCCGAGGGCGACGTCGGCGATGAGGCCTGAGAGCCGGTAGTAGAAGAGCATGAACGCGAAAACGACCGCCGCCGACGCCGTGATCGCGATCAGCCCCTGGCGGATCGAGTCGGCGCCGAGCGACGGTCCGACCGTCCGCTCCTCGAGGATCGTGACCGGAGCGGGCAGCGCACCGGCGCGGAGCACGATCGCGAGGTCGCGCGCCTCGTCCACCGTGAACTGGCCCGTGATGACCGCGCGCCCGCCGGGGATGCGCTCGTTGATGCGGGGCGCCGAATAGACGTTGCCGTCCAGGATGATCGCCAGGTGCTTGCCGACGTTCTGCTCGGTGACCTCGCCGAAGATCCGCGCGCCCGTCGACGTGAACTCGATCGCCACCTGCCAGTTGCCGGGGGAGTTCGGGTCTGCCTGCACCTCGGCGCGCGTCAGCTCCGCCCCCGTCAGGAGGCTGCGCTTCTGCACGACGTACGGCACCTTGCGCTCGACCTTGGTCTGCTTCTCGATCTCGCGCCGGTAGAGGACCTGGGACGTCTCCGGGAGCTGGCCGGCAAGCGCCTGCTCGACCGGCGTTCGCTCGTCGAGCAGCTTGAACTCGAGGAGCGCCGTCTTGCCGATGAGCGCCTTCGCCCGCGCCGTATCCTGGATGCCCGGCAGCTGGATCAGGATCCGCTCGGTCCCCTGCCGCGTGATGGTGGGTTCCGCCACGCCGAACTGGTCGACGCGGTTGCGGATCGTCTCGAGCCCCTGGCGGACCGCGTCGTCGCGGAGCCGGCTGATCACGCGCTCGCTCATGATGAGCTTGAAGCGGCCCGCGGCCTGGTCCTCGTCGCGCCGCTCGAAGTTCCCGAGCTCGGAGGCCGCGGTCAAGGCGTCGTTCCAGCTCTGCGGGCTCGCGAGCTCGACGACCACGGTCGCGTCACCCTCGCGGGCGATGCGCTTGACCGCGATGCCCTTGCGCTCGAGCGTGGCCTTGAGGTCCTCCGCGGCGCGGTCGGTCTGGCTCGCGACGTGCTTGTCGGTCTCCACGCCGAGCACGAGATGGATACCGCCCTGCAGGTCGAGGCCGAGGTTGATCGTCCGCTTCAGGGGGTAGAGGGACCAGGCGGACACGATGACCATGACGGTGACGAGGCTGACCCGCGACCAGACGTTCCTAGGCATTCTTGTCGTCCTGCGGCTCGAGGATCCGTCCGACGGCGCTACGGTCGAACTCGAGCCGCACCTGGTCCGCGACGCGCAGCACCACCTTGTGGTCGTCGAGGCTGGTGATCGTCCCGTGCAACCCGCCCGTCGTGACGACGCGGTCGCCACGCTTGAGGGCGGCGAGCATCTGCTCGCGCTCGCGCTTCTGCTTCTGCTGCGGGCGGATCAGGAGGAACCAGAAGATCGCGAAGATCGCGGCGAAGAACAGGAGCTGCGTGAGGACGGCGGTGGACCCGCCTCCGCCCGGCGGCGACGAGGCCGCGAAGGCGAGGTCACCGGCGTGAGCGGCGCGAAACATCCACGGATAATACTGCATAACGCGCGAAAAACCGAGCCTTGAATGGGTCGAACGCCCGCTCGGCGATCGCCGCGCGCATCTCCCGCACGAGCCGCAGGAAGAAGTGGACGTTATGGAGCGAGAGGAGGCGGTACGCGAGCAGCTCGTCCGACATGAACAGGTGGCGGAGGTAAGCGCGAGAGAAGGTGCGGCACGCGTAGCACGCGCACTCGGGATCCAGCGGCGACGCATCCTTCGCGTACCGGGCCTGTTTGAGCGTGAGGGGCCCCTCGGCGGTGAAGCACTGGCCGTTGCGCGCGTTGCGCGTCGGCAGCACGCAGTCGAACATGTCCACGCCGCGCGCGACCGCCTCCACGAGGTCCTCCGGCTTGCCGACGCCCATGAGGTAGCGCGGCACGCCGGCGGGCAGGAGCCCGGCGACGAGCCCGGTGAGGTCGTACATCGCGGGCTTGGGCTCCCCGACCGCCATGCCGCCGATCGCATAGCCGTCGAAGCCCAGCGCCACCGTCGCGCTCACGGCGCGACGGCGCAGGTCCTCGTAGGTCCCGCCCTGGAGGATCCCGAAGAGCGCCTGGCCCGAGGCGACGTCGTGGGCCGCCTTCGAGCGCGCCGCCCAGCGGAGCGTGAGCTCGAGCGACCGCGCCGCGACCTCGTGCGTCGCCGGGTAGGCCAGGCACTCGTCGAGCGGATGGATGACGTCGGCGCCCAGCGCCCGCTGGATCTCGATCGCGAGCTCGGGCGAGAGGAAGTGGGACGTGCCGTCGATCGGCGACCGGAACTCCACGCCCTCTTCGGTGATTCGGCGGAGCTTCGCGAGGCTCCAGACCTGGAAGCCGCCGGAGTCCGTGAGGAGCGGGCCGTCCCAGCCCATGAAGCGGTGGAGCCCGCCGAGCGTCCGGATCAGCTCGTGCCCCGGGCGGAGGAACAGGTGGTAGGTGTTCGCGAGCACGAGCTGAGCGCCCGCCGCGCGGAGGTCGTCCGGCGCCAGACTCTTGACGGCGCCGCGCGTGCCGACGGGCATGAAGACCGGTGTCTCGACCACGCCGTGGGCGGTCGTGAGGCGCCCGCAGCGCGCGGCCCCGTCGCTCGCCACCACCTCGAAGGTCACCCGTCTCACGCCGGCCTCGCGGGCCCCGCTACAACAACAGACACGCGTCGCCGTAGGAGTAGAAGCGATAGCCCGCGCGCACCGCGTGCGCGTACGCCTTCAAGATCAACTCGCGACCCGCGAACGCCGCGACCAGGACGAGGAGCGACGAGCGCGGCAGGTGGAAGTTCGTCAGGAGCGCGTCCACGACACGGAAGCGAAAGCCCGGCGTGATGTAGACGCCCGCGTCGCCCTCGAGCGGCCGCACGCGACCGTCCGCCTGGGCCGCGCTCTCGAGCGCGCGCGTCGTCGTGGTCCCCACGGCGAGGACCCGCCGTCCCTCGACGCGCGCCCGGTTCACCGCGTCGGCGACCGCCGGCGGAATCGACACGCGCTCCGGCGGCAGCCGGTGGCCCTCGACCGTCGCCGCCCTCATGGGGCGGAAGGTCCCGGGACCGACGTGCAGCGTGAGCTCGTGGATCTCGAGCCCGCGCGCGCGCACGCGGTCCAGCACGGCGCGCGTGAAGTGCAGGCCTGCCGTCGGCGCCGCCACCGATCCCGGCGGCCCCGCGTACACGGTCTGGTAACGCTCGCGATCGTCCGCGGTCGGCGCCGCGAACCGTTCGATGTAGGGCGGCAGCGGCGGGAGGCCGTGCGTACCCATCAGATCCTCGATCGTCCCGTCGAGGCACTCGACGAGCCGCGGACCGTCGGGGTCGGCGCCGACGATGGAGAGCCGCGTGCCCGCGACCGAGAGCTCCGCGCCCACCCGACAGCGTCGTCCCGGTCGCACCAGCGCCCGCCAGCACCGCGCGTCCGCGCGCGCGAAGAAGAGCAGCTCGACGGGGCGCCCGCCCCGGTCCCGCGCGAGGACCCGCGCCGGGATCACCCGCGAGTTGTTCACGACCATGCAGTCCCCCCGTCGCAACAGGTCCGGGAGCTCGGAAAACGCGCGGTCGTCCAGCGCGCCCCGGGTGCGGTCGATCACGAGGAGCCGCGAGGCGTCGCGGGACGCCTCGGGTGTCTGCGCGATGGCGGTCCGCGGCAGCGCGTAGTCGAACTCGACCAGGTCCACGACGCGTCAGTGTACATGGTCGGCGCGATCGCCCCCGGTCCGCGCCCGAGCCTCCCGCCGAGGCTCCGCCCACGCCGGCCCCGACGGCGCCGCCGGCGATTTTCCGGAAGGCCGAGCGACGCGGGAAAAAGAAGGTTGACGGTATTTTTAGAATTAGGTACACCTAATCTCCGCGGCGCGTGCCCGCGCCGGAGGGAGGTCGTGATGGGAGCTCTCGCGGCAGCACTCGCCCTCGGCGCCCTGGCGGCCACCCCGGGCGTCGCCCGAGCGGCCGACCCGCCGTCGGAAGTGCCGATCGTCATCGAGCAGAACCGCTTCCAACCCGAGGAGGTCCGCGTCAAGGCGGGCGCCGCCTTCGTCCTCGTCGTCACCAACAAGGATCCCGGGCCTGAGGAGTTCGAGAGCAAGGAGCTCAGGATCGAGAAGGTGATCCCCGGTGGGAAGACGCTGAGAATCCGGGTACGCGCGCTGAAGCCGGGCACGTACCCGTTCTTCGGCGAGTACCACGCGAGCACGGCGAAGGGCCGGATCGTCGCCGAGTAGCCGATGGTCGCAACGTTCGTCATCACCCTCCGCGAGGGGTTCGAGGCCGCGCTGCTCCTCGGTATCGTGTACGCGTGCCTCGACCGCTTCGGGGCGCGCGCCCACTACCGCTGGGTGACGCTCGGCGGCGCGCTGGGTCTCGTCGCCAGCATCCTGATGGGAATCGCCGTCACGTTCCTCTCGGGCCCTCTGCTGGACCTCGGCCCCGACCTCGTCGGTGCCGCCGTGATCTTCGCCGCCGTCGGTCTCCTCACCTGGCACGGCTGGTGGATGAGCCGCCACGCGCGCGCCATGGGGCGCGACGTCCAGCGACGCGTGGCGGAGGCGGAGGCGACGCGCCGGCTCTCGGTCCTCGGCCTCATCGCGTTCACGGGGGTCTTCCGCGAAGGCGCCGAGACCGTCCTCTTTCTCTGGGGGCTCATGTCGCAGACCGCGGAGGGGGCGGGCTGGGGCGGCCTCACCGGCGGCGTCCTCGGCGTCCTCACAGCGGCGGCGCTCGGCTGGACGATCTTCCGTGGCGGGACGCGCCTCAGCGTGCGGCACTTCTTCGCCGTGACGTCCATCGTGCTGCTGTTCCTCGCGGCCGGGCTCTTCAGCACGGGTCTCGGCAAGCTCCAGGGCCTCGGCGTGCTGCCGGCGACCGACGCGCTGTGGGACACCTCGGCGCTCCTGAGCGATCACAGCGTCCTCGGCGGATTCTTGAGCGGCCTCGTCGGCTATCGCGCCCGGCCGTCGCTGCTCGAGGTCGCCGCGTACGTGGCGTACGTGGCGGTCGCGGGGACGCTGTTCTTCGGAGTCGCGGGACCGACACCCGACCACCCGCTGCGAGCGGCGGGCGCGGAGAGCGGGATCGACGAGCCGGAGCCCTGACGCCGTCATCATGATGGAGACGCGCGAGACGCGACCCGGCGAGGGAGGCGGACTCAGCTGATCTTCGAGCCTGGCGGGACAGGCCGGTCGGGGTGGAGCAGGATCACCTCGCCCGCTTCGTCGTAGGCGCCGAGCACCAGGGCCTCCGAGACGAAAGGGCCGATCTGCTTCGCCGGGAAGTTGACGACCGCGACCACGCGCCGGCCGATCAGCTCCTCGGCCCGGTAGTGGGCCGTGATCTGCGCGCTCGAGCGCTTCACGCCGAGCGGGCCGAAGTCGATCCAGAGTCGGTACGCCGGACGCCGCGCCTCGGGAAACGCCCGCGCGTCGGTGACGACGCCCACGCGCATGTCGACCTTCTCGAAATCCCCCCAGGTGATCGGCGCCCCGGCTCCGTTCCGCATGTCGCCGTTCACGGGAGCCCAAGCCGCGCGGGCGGAACCACCGAGGGCGGTCTGAGGGAGGCGCGCGCCGGCTCGTCGAGCACACCGAGCGTTGCGCCCGGGTAGTAGAATTCGAGGATCCCCTCCGCCCTGTAGCCACGCTCGGCCATCGCCTTTGCGCCCCACTGCGACATGCCCACGCCGTGACCGTAGCCGCGTCCGGCGAAGTGCGCCCTCGCACCGTCCACGGCGACGGCGAAGAGCGTGGACTTGAGCATCTCGTAGCCGACCATGCGGCGGAAGTCGTTGCCGCGCAGGGGCGCCCGCCCGCGCGTGCCGTGAATCGTGAGTGCCGAGACGCGGAGCGACGGCGTGCGCTCGGTCACCTCCACCGCCTTGACCCACCCGATGTCGAGGCCGTGGCGCCGCAGGATCTCCGAGAGGTCGGCGAGCCGGAGGTCGAGGCTCCAGGCGGAGTGCGGCGCGCCCGCCGAGAACTCGTCGCGAATCGCCTTGAGCGCGGGCATGTTGGGCGCCGCGAAGACGGTGCGCGGGTCCTCGGTGTATCCGCCACTCGTGGCGTGGTAGAACGCCGGGAAGAGACCCCCTCGCCAGAAGAGCACCTGGCCCCGCGTGTCACGGACGGCGTCCCAGACGGGCGAGGACGACGGGACGACCCCGACGTACGCCTGATGGACCGTCGAGGCGACGATGTGGTACGGCTTCGACGCGTTGAGCATCCGATGGTACGCGGCGTACGTGCGCGCGACGATCGCCTGGGCGCGCAGCATGTCGCGCGGCCACCGCTCGCTGGTCTCGGCGCGCAGGACGCCGACCAGGTAGTCCTCGAGGGGCAACTCGTTGACGACCGCGAGGCCCTCGCCGTTCTTCACGACCTCGAGCGTCGCCGGGTACTCGCGGCCGTTCATCTGGATCGGGCGCTCGCTCGTCAGCCGGAACCTCCGCGCGCGACGCCCGTCGATCTCGACGCTCGGGCCGGTGGCGAGCGCCCGGACGACGTCCGCCCGCCACGCGCTCGCGTCGGTGCCCGAGGCGCCGAGCTCGGTCACCACGATGGACACCCCGTGCAGCTCGACGGTGCGCGCGCTCTCGACGATCGCGACGCGGATCGTGCCCGACGCGTGAGCGGGGGGAACGGAAAGGAAGGGGGCAACGGCGAGGAAGGGGGCAACGGTGAGGAAGGGGGAAAGGACGAGGAAGGCGGAAAGGGGGAAGAGGACGAACCCGAGCGTCGTGAGGGCCGCTCGGACCGTCCTCACCGCCGGCCCAGGAGCCACAGGATCAGGCTGAGGACCACACTCAGCAGGAGCGACGTGGCGAGCGGGAAGTAGAAGGTCCAGTTGCCGCGCTGGATGTGAACGTCGCCCGGGAGCCGGCCGAGCCACGGCACCCGGCCCACGAGCACCAGGGCGACGCCGACGAGCGCGATCAGGAGCCCGAAGACGACGAGCATCCGGCCGATCTCGTGCACGCCGCTCACTCGAACAGGCCCGCCTGCCCCGGGGCCGACGCCGGCGGCTGTTTGCCGAGATGCAGATACGCCTCGCGCGTCGCACGGCGGCCGCGGGTTCCCGCCCGGGTGACGAAGCCGATCTTCAGGAGGTAGGGCTCGACCATCTCGGCGAGCGTTTCCGCCTCGTCGTTGATCGTCGCCGCAATCGCCTCGATGCCCACCGGCCCGCCGCCGTACTGATCGATGATCGCCGTCAGAAACCGACGGTCCAGCTGGTCCAGCCCGCGCGCATCGACGCCCTCGCGGTCGAGGGAGGAGCGCGCGACCGGGTCGGTGATCTCCTTGTGGCCGTGGACCAGCGCGTAGTCGCGCACGCGACGCAGCAGGCGGTTCACGATGCGCGGCGTCCCGCGCGCCCGGCGCGCGATCTCGCGCGCGCCCGCCGCATCGACGGGCGATTCTAAGATAGCCGCCGAGCGGGTGACGATACGCGCGAGCTCCGTCTCCGAGTAGAAGTCGAGGTGATGGAAGATCCCGAACCGCTCCCGCAGCGGCGCCGACAGCATCCCGGGGCGCGTCGTCGCGCCGACCAGCGTGAACGGCGCGAGGCGATGCTTGATCGATCGCGCGTGCAGGCCTTTCTCCATGACGAAGTTGACGGCGAAGTCCTCCATCGCCGGATAGAGCAGCTCCTCCACGACGCGCGGCAGGCGATGGATCTCGTCGATGAAGAACACGTCCTTCTCGTTGAGATTGCTGAGGATGCCGAGGAGATCCCCGCCGCGCTCGATCGCCGGGCCCGACGTCGTGACCAGCGTCGTTCCCATCTCGTTGGTGATGATGCCGGCGAGCGTGGTCTTGCCCAGTCCGGGCGGACCGTAGAGCAGCACGTGGTCCACGCACTCGTGGCGGAGCTTGGCCGCCTCGACGGAGACGCGCAGGCTCGCCACCGTCTGCTCCTGGCCCACGTACTCGTCGAACGAGCGCGGGCGGAGCTGGCGCTCGAACAGCGCCTCCTCGGGCGCCGCCTCCCGGCTCAGGATCCGGCCTTCGTCCGCCGCCGCGCTCACGCCTTCTGCCCGCGATAGATCTCGTCGAACAGCTCCTCGGGCGTCGTGATCGAGGGTCGGCGCCGCAGCGCGTCGGTGATGAGCTGCGAGGCCTCGGACGGGCGGTGGCCGAGCTGCTTGACGAGCACCTCCCACGCGAGCTCGCGCAGACCGTCGGCGGCACCGGTGGCGGGCGTGGCCGCGACCGGCTCCGCGGAGACGCCGGGCCGTGCCAGGGCGAACTTCGCGACCTTGGCCTGGAGCTGCGCGACGATGTTCTTCGCCTTCTGTGGGCCGATGCCCGGCAGCGCGCGCAGGTACTTCTCGTCCTGGCGCGCGATCGCCGCCGCCACCTCCGCGACGGGCGCGGCGAGCGCGCGAGCCGCGACCATCGGCCCGACGTCCTTCACGGTGATGAGCTTCTCGAAGAACTCCTTGTCGAGGTCCGACGTGAACCCGATCAGCGCGGGGCGGGGCTGATCGCGTGTCGCGTGGTAGTAGACGACCAGCTCGAGCTCGCTCGCCTTGTCGCCGCGCCCCGCCGTGACGTGCTCGAGCTGCGCAATCGTGATCGGCGGCAGGAACACCTCGTAGCCGACGCCGCCACACTCGAGCACGATCCGGTCCTCGAGCTTCTTCCTCACGACTCCCGACAGCATGGCGATCACGCGAGCCGCCCGCCGAGCCGCGACAGCCCCGTGAGCGCGAGGGCGAGCGCGTCGGCCACGTGCGAGGGCGTCGGGAGTCGCTCGAGCCCGAGGAGCCGTCCGACCGAGCGCTGGACCTGATCCTTCGAGGCGGCGCCGTTGGCCGACACGGCGCGCTTGACCTCCGCGGGGCTGAGCGTCAGGACCGTCACGTCGTGCCGGCGGGCGGCGAGGCAGACCACGCCACGGGCGTGCGCCATCAGCAGCGCCGCCCGCGGGAACCGATAGGCGGTGTAGACGTCCTCCAGGACGAGCACGGACGGCGCGTGGCTCACCAGGAGCCGGTCCACGACGTCGTAGATCGTGGAGAGCCGCGCTTCGAGGGGCAGGTCGGACGCCGTGTCGACGACGCCACTGTCGACGACCACGGCGCGGCCCGGGGCCGGCGTGATCACCGCATACCCCGTGGCGGCGAGGCCGGGGTCGATCCCGAGAACCGTGAGGCTAGGCAGCCGCGATAGCCTCGAGGACCTCGTCGGGGATGTCGTAGTTAGCGTACACGGACTGGACGTCGTCCAATTCCTCCAGGGCCTCGATCAGTCGCACCACGCTGGTCGCGTCCTTGCCCTCGACCCGGACCGTCGACCTCGGCACGTAGGTCACCCGGGCCTCGAGGACGGGCACGCCCGCCCGCTGGAGCGCCTCACGCACCCGGTCCATTTCAGCAGGCGCGGTGGTGATCTCGAAAACTTTTTCGGCGCGCCGCATGTCGGTGGCGCCGGCGTCCAGGGCTTTCGCGAGGAGGTCGTCCTCGCCGATCTTCTCGGCATCCACCTGGATCATGCCCTGGCGCTCGAACATCCACGCGACGGCGCCCGCGGAGCCCAGGTTGCCTCCCTGCTTCTCGAAAACGTGACGGAGTTCGGGCCCGGTCCGGTTACGGTTGTCGGTCAGGACGTGGATCAGGACGGCGACGCCCCCGGGCGCATACCCCTCGTACGTGATCTCCTCGTACGACTCACCGGGCAGCTCGCCCGTGCCCTTCTGGATCGCCCGCTTGATGTTGTCCTGGGGCATGTTCGCCTCTTTGGCCATCTCGATCGCGGCCTTGAGGCGCATGTTCGCCTTGGGATCCCCGCCGCCGTTCCGCGCGGCGACGGTGATCTCGCGGAGGATCTTCGAGAAGAGCTTGCCCCGCTGGACGTCCGCCTTGCCCTTCTTACGCTTGATCTGCGACCACCGGGAATGCCCTGACATCGCCCTACCCTCTTTCGTTCGAGAGTGCCGCCTTGAGTCGTTTCACGCGCTCGAGCCGCACCTCGCGCCGGGCCACCGCCTCGCTCCAGCGCCGCCGCTCGCCCGGTGTCTCCGGGGTGAACGGCGGGCACGGCCGTGGCCTCAGGTCCGGGCCCAGGTGCACGTAGGTGAGAAACGCCGTGCAGGCGTGGCGCACCTCCCCCGACCACGGTACTTCAGTCAGGACCTTGACGCCAATCTCGAGCGAGGAGGTGCCCACGTGGTTGAGCCCCGCCCGGAAGGTGACGACCTCGTGCGTGAAGATCGGCGAGTAGAAGTCCAGCGCGTCCAGGCACGCCGTCATGACGAGGCCCTTGCAGTACCGCATCGACAGGATCCCGCCGGCCTCGTCGAGCGCCATTAGCATCTTGCCGACGAACATCGTGTTCCCGAACAGCGCGTCCTCCGGCAGCACGCTGCGCGCCGACTCGAAGCGCCAGCGCACGTCGCCGTCGGGCTCGGTCGTCGTGTCACGCGGCCGCGCTGCCTTCTGCGCGAACCGCGCGAGCCGCTGCGCGCGCCGCCGCCTGGCCGCCTCGGCGAGGCTCGCCTCGGCCGCGTCCGCGGCCTCGATCTTCACGGGGACGGGGCGCGGCCGCATGTCGTCGCCCACCTTCACGAACACGAGGTGGGAGTTGAGCGTCACCGCGCGCGCGCCGGTCGCGACGTCCTCGGCCCACACGCGCACGCCGACCTCGAGCGAAGACGTCCCCACGTACTCGACCTGTGCCCTCAGAATGGCGATCTGGCCCACCCTCACGGGGTGGAGGAAGTCGATGTCGTCGGTCGCTCCGAGGACGACGTGGCCGCGCGCGACGCGCGCCGCCGCCAGCGTTCCCGCCTCGGTGATCCACTGCATCATCCGCCCGCCGTGGATCTGGCCCGGCGCGCCCGCGTGCTCCGGGAACACCCACTGGACCATCTCGACGACGGAGTCGGCGATCGACGGCATAGGGGCACTCTACCACCTTGTCCGGGGCTCGAGGCGTGACCGCGCCGCGTGCCGGCGGTCGACCGCGACCTCCGAGGACGAACACTAGCGCGGAGCTTCGATCGTGACGGTGTCGAGTCGGTGGAAGCCCGTGGGATGCAGACGCAGCCCCCGCACGCCTTCTCGCGCGAGCGCCCAGTTGAGGCGCACGTAGATCGGCAGCCACGGCAGCTCCTGAGCGAGCACGACCTGGGCGCGCTGGTACAGCCGCTGCCGCTCGGAGCGGAACGTGAGCTGGCTGGCGCGGATCAGGAGTCCGTCGAGCTGTGGGTTCCGGTAGAAGGAGAAGTTCGCGGCCCGGGGTCCTTTGATCGCCGCCTCGCTCGTCGAGAGCGGAAACAGGAACAGGTGGGGGTCCCCCCCCGTCACCGGCGCCTCGAGGAGCGCCAGGTCGTGATCGCCCCGCTGGAGGATCGCGCGCGCTGCGTCGGCGGGCTCGGGTCTGAGCGCGAGGTGGATGGACTGGGGGGCGAGCGCGGCCCGGATGGCCTCGGCCACCTTGAGGAGGTTCACCGACGACGCCTCCGACGGCACGAGCAGTCTGGGCCGCAAGCCCTCGGACCAGCCGCCCTCGGTGAGCAGCGTCTTGACCGCGCGGCGGCTTCCGCCGAGCACGGGCGAGCCTTCCCGCCGCGCCCACATACCCGGCGGCAAGAACGACTGAAGCGGAACTGCCGCGCGCTCGAGCGCCACGCCGATGATCACCGGATCGAGGGCCGCGGCCAGGGCCTGGCGCACCTTTCGCCGGGAGAAGGGCACCTTCTCGGTCTCGAACGCGAGGTAGCCGACGCGGAGGCCGGGCAGCGAGAGCGCGCCTTCGGTGCGCCGCGGCGGCCCCGGCGGGAACCAGACGTCGAGCGTCCGCGCATCGAGCTCGGCCTCGGCCTGGTCGTCGTCATCGACCTCGAGGAAGACGAGACGCTCCGACTTCGGGGGAGACCCCCAGTAGCCGGGCACGGCCTCGAGTGCCAATCGTCCGGAAGACGCGTCGACGACACGGTAGGCGCCCGTGCCGATCAGGCGTGCCGTGCCGTCACTCCCGGTGACGATCTTGACGACTCCCAGCCCGGGATGTGCGAGCACGGTGACAAGCGGCGCATAGGGCTGGACGAGCACGATCTGCACGGTGCGCGTGTCGGCCGCCCTCACCTCCCTGACGACGCCGGGTGTCCCTCGGAAAAGGGCCGGCCAGACCGTGGCCGTCGCGGCGCCCTCGGGACCGAGCTGGCGCATGAAGCTCGCCGTGACCTCCGCCGCGGTGAGCGGGGTCCCGTCGTGAAACCGCACGCCGTCGCGCAGCGTGAACGACCATGTGAGGCCGTCGCGAGAGACGGACCAGCGGGTCGCGAGTGCCGGCTCCACGTCGGTCGTGCCGTCGTGATAGGCGACGAGTGTGTCGAACACCTGGCGCGCGATAAGGGGGATCGTCCCCTCGAGCGCCACGGCGGGATCGAGCGCCGCGGGAACGCCCGGCACACCGACGCGCACCTCGCGCCGAGTGCTGGACGGGGCCGGCGTGCTCTCGGGCTGGGACAGCGCAAACGAGGGCCACGCAAGGACGAGCGTCAGGAGAATGACGGGCAGACGCACGAGCCGGACACGCATCGACATCCTTAGATACGTATATACGTGGAACCCTGGGCGTCTGCCAGCCGTTCCGACGGGCAGAGGAACGGGAACCGCGGTACGAAACTTGCTGTCCAAAGCCGACAGTGACCGAGCGAACACACGGAACGGGCCCGGAACGGCCCATGAGGTAAAAAATGCTGCAAATTCAAGGATTCAACTGACGGTAAGTAAGCGGCCAACCTTGACTTTCTTTTTTACAGCCGCCTATACTTCGAGCACGAGGCGAGTGCTCCTGGACGAGCGGCGCACACCGGTGAGAAGGGATGGGCTATGAAGGAGTTCGACAAAAAGAGTAGCCCCAGTCGCGAGGGCTTCTCAAAGTTCCTGCCCGCCTCCATGTCCGATTCGAGCACGCGCCGCCGGCTCACGGAATACGAAATTCAGATCCAGGACCTGCAAGCCTACATCCGATCGCTCGAGGCCGAGACCGTCCATCTCCGGAAGAAGCTCGAGGACGCCCCCAAGGACTTCATGATCCTCGAGAACAAGCTGCGAGAGGCGAACCGCCAGCTCGTGCAGGCGTTCAACCAGAACGAGAAGCTCGTGAACGCCCTCTACGAGGCGCGCGAGCAGATTACGGCGCTCAAGGAAGAAGTGGACAAGCTCTGCGCGCCGCCCTCGACGTACGGTGTGTACCTCTCCCCGAACGACGACGGGACCGTCAACATCCTCTCGCAGGGCCGGAAGGTCAAGGTCAACCTCCATCCCTCGCTCAAGCCCGAGGCGCTCAAGCCCGGACAAGAGCTGATCCTCAACGAGGGGCTCAACGTCATCGAGGCGGCCGGCTACGAGATCCAGGGCGAGGTCGTCGTGCTCAAGGAGCAGCTCGACCCCGAGCGTGCGGTCGTCACGCTCCGCGCCGATGAGGAGAAGGTCGGGATCATCGCCGACCCGCTCCGCTCGCAGCGGCTCAAGACCGGCGACCACATCCTCATGGACGCCAAGTCCGGATACCTCCTGGAGAAGCTTCCGAAGAGCGAGGTGGAAGATCTCACTCTGGAAGAGGTCCCGGACATCGGCTACGACGATATCGGAGGGCTCATCGACCAGATCGAGGCGATCAAGGACGCGGTCGAGCTCCCCTACCTCTACGCCGACTATTATAAGGAGCACAAGCTCACCCCGCCCAAGGGCGTGCTCCTCTACGGACCGCCCGGGTGCGGCAAGACCATGATCGCCAAAGCCGTCGCCAACAACCTCGCCGAGAAGATCTCCGAGAAGCGCGGCGAGAAAATCAAGGGCTACTTCCTCAACATCAAGGGCCCCGAGCTCCTCAACAAGTACGTCGGCGAAACCGAGCGGAAGATCCGCGAGATCTTCCAGAAGGCCAAGGAGAAGGCCAACGAGGACGTCCCGGTCGTCGTCTTCTTCGACGAGATGGACGCGCTCTTCCGCACGCGTGGCACCGGCATCTCCTCGGACGTCGAGACCACGATCGTTCCCCAGCTCCTCGCCGAGATCGACGGCGTCGAGGGCCTCAAGAACGTCATCGTCATCGGAGCCTCGAACCGGCAGGATCTCATCGACCCGGCGATCCTTCGCCCGGGCCGGCTCGACGTGAAGATCAAGATCGAGCGGCCCGACCGCGGCGCCGCCACCGACATCTTCCAGAAGTACCTCACCGCGGACGTCCCGATCGCCGAGTCGGAGAAGCGGGGAGAGATGGGCGCGACGATCGAGGTCATGATCACCGGGGCCGTGGAGGCCATGTACGCGCTCTCCGAGGAGAACCGGTTCCTCGAGGTCACGTACGCGAACGGCGACAAGGAAGTCCTCTACTTCAAGGACTTCGCCTCGGGTGCGATGATCGAGTCCATCGTCCGTCGCGCCAAGAAGCTGGCACTCAAGCGCCTGATTGGCGGCGGCCCCAAGGGCATCACCACCGAGGATCTCAAGACCGCCGTCCGCGAGGAGTTCAAGGAGAACGAGGACCTGCCGAACACCACGAACCCCGACGACTGGGCGAAGATCGCGGGGAAGAAGGGTGAGCGGATCGTCTACGTGAAGCCACTGATGGGCGAGTCCAAGGAGAAGCAGCGGAGCGTCGAGCGCATCGTCAACACCGGACAATATCTGTAATCGCGATCGAGAGGGGGGCGGCGCGCCCCCCTCGTCCTTCCCCTGGCCCCGGGGCCAGGGGTTTCTGTTCTCTAGGGAGCGAGGAACCGCATGGCCATCCCGAAAGTCATGGGCATCGAGACCGAGTACGGGATCACGGTCAAGAACCAGCCGGACTTCAACCCGATCCTCTCGTCTCTCCTGCTCATCAACTCCTACGAGACGTACCGGTCCTCGCGCGTGCGCTGGGACTACGAGGCCGAAAGTCCGCTGCGCGACGCGCGCGGCTTCGAGTACATGGAGGAGAAAGAAGGCACGTCCAAAGAGGAGTCGCGCCTCATCAACCTCATCCTGTCCAACGGCGCGCGCTTCTACGTCGATCACGCCCACCCCGAGTACTCGAGTCCAGAAACGACGAATCCAAGAGACCTGGTCATCTGGGATCGCGCTGGCGAACGCATTCTGAACCTGTCGCGGCAGCGAGCCGAGGCGGTCTCGCCCCCGGAACAGCGCATTCTGATCTACAAGAACAACACCGATAGCAAGGGCAACTCGTACGGCACCCACGAGAACTACCTCATGGATCGCAAGGTGCCGTTCGCGCGGATCGTGCAGCACCTCATGCCCTTCTTCGTCACGCGCCAGATCTTCACCGGTGCCGGCAAGGTCGGCGCAGAGAACAACGCCGACCAGTGCGACTACCAGATCTCGCAGCGCGCCGACTTCCTCGAGACCGAGGTGGGCCTGGAAACGATGCACTCGCGCCCGATCATCAACACGCGCGACGAGCCCCACGCCGACCCCGAGAAGTACCGTCGACTCCACGTCATCGTCGGTGACGCCAACCTGAGCGAGATCGCCAACTACCTGAAGGTCGGCACGATGGCGATCGTCCTCAGCATGGTCGAGGACGACTTCATCGACCGCGACCTCTCGCTCGACAGCCCGGTCCTCGCGTTCCGCAAGGTGTCGCGAGACCTCTCGTGCCGGGAGCCCATCCGGCTCAAGGACGGCCGCTCGGTGACCGCCGTCGACGTCCAGCGAGAGTTCCTCGAGCTCGCGCAGCGCTACTACCGCGACCGCGAGAAGGAGGGCTGGGTCGGGGACGTCCTCACGCGCTGGGAGCACACGCTCGACGGCCTCGCCGGGGACCCCATGCGGCTCGGCCGCGAGCTGGACTGGGTGATCAAGCGCCAGCTCATCGAAAACTACATGGCGAAGCACGGACTCGCCTGGGACGACTCGCGCGTGCAGATGATCGACCTCCAGTACCACGACATCCGCCCGGGGAAGGGCCTGTACGCCAAGCTGGAGGAGGCGGAGGCCGTCGAGCGTCTCGTCACCGACGACGAGATCTCCAAGGCGATCTACGACCCGCCCAAGGACACGCGCGCGTACTTCCGCGGGATGTGCCTGCAGCGCTACGCGGACGAGATCGTGTCGGCGAGCTGGGACTCGGTGATCTTCGATCTCAAAGAGGGGCCCTTGAAGAAAATCTTCATGCTCGAGCCGCTCCGCGGCACCGAGGCGCACGTCCGCCAGCTCCTCACCGAGTCGCCGACCGCGGCGGACCTGCTCCGCAACATCTCCCGGTCGAGCGGCGGGATGTGACGGCAATGATGGACACGGGGGGCCGCTGGCGAGGCGTCTTCAACGACTACTCGAACCCGAGCTTCATGGACCTGCTCCGGCGCGAGGCGCCGCACCTGATGCCGAGCGCGTCGCCCACGCCCCAGGAGGTGCCGCACGAGCCGCCGCACGGAACGACGGTGCTGTCCGTACGGTACCGCGACGGCGTCATCATGGCCGGCGACCGGCAGGCGACCGCTGGCTTTCAGGTCGCGAGCCGGCGAATCGAGAAGATCTTCAAGGCCGACGAGCTGAGCGGCGTCGGCATCGCCGGCGCGGCCGGGCCCGCGACGGAGATGGCGCGGCTCTTCCAGACCGAGCTCGAGCACTACGAGAAGGTGGAGGGCGAGAACCTCTCGCTCGAGGGCAAGGCCAACCGGCTCAGTCAGATGATCCGGATGAACCTGCCCGCCGCGATGCAAGGTCTCGTGGTCGTGCCGATCTTCGCGGGTTACGACGAGAAGGCGGGCGTCGGGCGGCTCTTCAAGTACGACATCACCGGTGGCCGTTACGAGGAGACCAACTACGACGCGCAGGGCTCCGGCGCCAGCTACGCCCGCGACTCGCTCAAGAAGCTCTGGAAGCGCGACATGACGCGCGAGGAGGCGCTCCGGGCGACGCTCGAGGCGCTCTTCGACGCCGCCGACGAGGACGTGGGCACCGGCGGCGCCGACCTCGTGCGCGGCATTTTCCCCACCGTGAAGCTGATCACCCGCTCCGGGTTCGCCGAGGTGCCCGAGGACGAGGTGCGCCGCGTGTGGGAGGCCATCCGCGCCGACCGGGCCCGCAACGCGACGGGCGCCTGACGTCATGCCGCTGCCCTACTACGTCAGCCCCGAGCAGATGATGAAGGACAAGGCGGAGTACGCCCGCAAGGGCATCGCGCGCGGGCGCTCCATCGTCAGCCTCGAGTACGCCGACGGCATCCTGCTGGTCGCCGAGAACCCCTCGACCCTGCTCCATAAGATCTCGGAAATCTACGACCGGATCGCCTTCGCGGGCGTCGGCAAATACAACGAGTTCGAAAACCTCCGGATCGCCGGCATCCGCCATGCGGACGTCAAGGGGTACTCCTACAGCCGCGGCGACGTGACCGCCAAGGCACTGGCGAACGCCTACTCGCAGGCGCTCGGGAGCATCTTCACCCAGGACATCAAGCCGTTCGAGGTCGAGGTCCTCGTGGCCGAGGTGGCCGAGGCGAACGGCTCGAAGAACGAGATCTACCACATCCTCTACGACGGCACGATCGAGGACGAGCACAACTACGCGGCGATGGGCGGCCAGGCCGACGAGATCCGCCGGTTCCTCAAGGACCACTACCGCGAGGGGCAGACACTCGGCGAGGCACTCGGTCTCGGCGTCCGCGCGCTGACGGTGACGCAGAACAAGCCGCTCAGCGAGCGCGACCTCGAGGTGGCGGTCCTCGACCGGACGAAGGTTCAGCGCAAGTTCCGGCGCATTCCCGTGGAGGCGCTCGGCCAACTCCTGGGCACGGCGAGGTAAGGCGTGCTAGGCTGAGGGCAGGCATGGAGCCGCCCCTCCGATGAAGCGTCGGATCTTCGGTCTCGAGAACGAATACGGTCTCACCTGCACCCTGAACGGCCAGCGGCGCCTCAGCCCCGACAACGTCGCGCGCTATTTGTTCGAGAAGGTGATCCCCGGCGCGCGGAACGCCAACGTGTTCCTCGAGAACGGGGCGCGCCTGTACCTCGATACGGGATTCCACCCCGAGTACGCGACGCCCGAGTGCGACGACGTGGCCGAGCTCGTCATCCACGACAAGGCGGGCGAGCGCATCGTCGAGGACCTCCTGCACCAGGCGGAGAAGCGCCTGCGCGAGGACGGGATCTCGGGAAACATCCTGCTGTTCAAGAACAACACCGACTCGGCGGGCAACTCGTACGGCTGTCACGAGAACTACCTCGTGAGCCGGGACGTGAGTTTCCAGCGGCTGGCCGAGGCCCTCATCCCCTTCTTCGTCACCCGGCAGATCTTCGCGGGCGCCGGCAAGGTGCTCCAGACCCCACGCGGCTTCCACTACTGCCTCTCCCAGCGGGCGCAGCATATCTGTCAGGAGATCTCCGGCGCGACCACGTCGTCGCGCTCGATCATCAACACGCGCGACGAGCCCCACGCCGACGCGGAGAGATATCGGCGCCTCCACGTCATCGTCGGCGATTCGAATATGTCTGAAGTCGCGACGTACTTGAAGATCGGGACGACCGCGCTCGTGCTTGACATGATCGAAGACGGATTCTTCGACCGCGATTATTCGCTGCAATCGCCCGTGCAGGCCATCCGCGACATCTCTCACGATCCGACGCTGCGGGAGGCCATCAAGCTCAAGGACGGGCGTACGATCAGCGCGCTCCAAATGCAGCTCGAGTACCTCGAGTACGCAACGCGGTACGTGGACTCGATCAGCCCCGACCCCGCGACGAAGGACGTCCTGACGCGCTGGACCGACGTGCTCGGGAAGCTCGAGACGGACCCCATGCAGCTCGGCCGCGAGCTGGACTGGGTCATCAAGCGCCAGCTCATCGAGAACTACATGAACCGCCACCGGCTGACGTGGCGGGACCCCAAGGTCTCGCTCCTGGATCTCCAGTACCACGACATCCGCCCCGACAAAGGCGTCTACTACCGTCTCGTCGCCAACGACCACGTCGACCGGATCACCGACGACGAGACCATCGAGCAGGCCAAGCACGTGCCGCCGCAGACCACGCGCGCACGCCTCCGCGGCGAGTTCATCCGGCAGGCCAACCTCAAGGGCAAGGACTACCGGGTGGACTGGGTCTACCTCAAGCTCAACGACCCGGAGCGCGAGACGATCCTCTGCAAGGACCCGTTCCAGTCGCACGACGAACGGGTCGAGCGCCTGATCCGGTCGTTCTGAAGCCCTTCCGATCACTCAGACGGTCGCGGCGTCCTCCGCCTCACGGAGACGTCGAATCGGGAACGACCCAGGTGATGATCACGCCGATCACGAGGACGATGGCGAACGCCGCGACGACGACCGTCGCCGTGTAACCCACGACGCTCCGTTCCGGCACCCTCATGAGCACGGGAACGCCCAGGTACAGGAGGTAGAGACTGTAGAAGCCCAGGAGCATCAGGATGTCCAGCGCCGGAATCAGGCGGAAGACGCCGGCCAGCCAGGCGGCGGTGCAAGAATACGCGGCGAGCTTGAACGCCTGGAGCTGATCCTCCCAGCCGGAGAAGGTCGTGGTCAGGCGCTCGATGATGAGCGCGAGCACGTAGACACCGATCAGACTCCCGACGTATGCCACGACGGCGTGGCCGATGGACGTGCCAAACGCGACGCGGGTGCGTCCCGTCACGGGGTTGCCGTAACCGATCACCGAGAGACCGACGATCGAGGCCAGCGGGCCGATGGCTGCCAGCGGGGCGACGTATGACAGGTACAACTCGGCGACGCTCGAAGGCTCCCTGGCGATCACCCGCCACTCGCGTCGAGGCTGCATCAGGATATTCTTGACCCGATCTCGGAGGCTCATCCCGTTTCTCCTCTGGCGTTCGTGGACCGCCGCGGCAGGGCGGCGCCGCCCTGCGATCACGGCTGTAGGGGTATGATCTCACGGTGTGGCGGGGGCCCGAGCGGGCTCTGGCGGAGGCGTTCGGCCGGATCGAGCGGGCCGACCCACAGCGTGGAGGTGGTTCGGTCCGGGCCTGCCCAACCCGATGTATAACCACGCCGCAGTTGACACCTCCGGGGCACGAGCCCTAATCTGAATTTCTGCGCTCACTCGAGCGGTGCGTGACTCGTGAGCGGGGCGCGGATGTTCAGGGACGAGAACGGCCAGCCGCGCGCCCAGCGGCCGGTCGACGTGATCGAGACAAGCGGGCGGGCCAGCAAACCGCGCAGCGGCCATCCGCGGCGCGCGGAGCGTCGACTATGTTCGGGAAGAAGCGGACGAAACCGTCGGGCAAGCCGAGCGACCTCACCGCGTTCATCGACGAGGGCTCCGAGATCGAAGGAAAGTACACGTTCACCGGAACCGCGATGGTGAACGGGCGCTTCCGGGGCGAGATCGTGTCGAACGACACCCTCATCGTCGGCGAGAAGGGCGTGGTCAACGCCGCGATCCGCGCCGGGGTCGTGCTGATCAACGGCGAGGTCGTCGGTAATGTCCTCGGCTCCGAGCGCGTCGAGATCCGGGGCACGGCGCGCGTCTTCGGTGACGTCGAGGCGCCCGTCGTGGTGATCGAGGAGGGCGTGCTCTTCGAGGGGCACTGTCGCATGACCAAGGCCGAGGCGGCGCCCGCGACCCGGGACACCGTCGTTTCTCTGAAGCGCCCGGGCTGAGCGCCGACGCGTCGCCGTCGGATCACCTCGCTCCGTACTCGAACCGCTCGAACTCCGTCACGCTGTCGGCCTTCGACCAGAGCCCCACCGCCCCCGGCCCCTCGAGCGTCGCATCGCGCACCGCGAAGAGTCGCCGGCCGTCGAGCGACACCCGGAACTCGGCGCCCGCGAAGTCCACACGTAGCGTGTGCCAGGCCCGCGACTCGGCGCCGCGGCTGTCGAAGTCGGTCGCCCCGCCGTCCGGCACGAGGTCGTCGCGCCGGCCCTCCACCACCCTGAAGGCCTGGACGTTGCCGGCCAGCGTGTGGGCACGGGCGACGTAGTAGTTGCGCGGGTCGCGCCAGCGCCAGATGACGCCGCCCGCGCGGTCCTCCCGGCCACCGATGGATCGGAAGCGCACCTGGACGAACCCGTCGCGGAGCGGCGCGTCCTGGACGAGCGCCCACCCGACGGTCGCGCCGCCGCGGTAGATCAGCCGGCCCTCACGCGCCGTCCACTGGGCGGCGCCCCTGCCCGTCGGGCCGAGCGACCACTCGCGCGGCGGCTCGGCGCGCACGGCCGAGGCGACGAGCAGCGTCGCTCCGACGAGCGCGGGGACACGCGTGTTCACCCGAGCGGTCCTACGGCGGCCTCCACCGCCGCGAGCACGCTTCCGTCCTCGGCGAGGGCACGCGCCGCATCGAGATCCGCCTTGAGGTAGCGGTCGTTGCCGAGCGGCGCGACACGCCGGCGGACCGCGGCGCGGGCCGCCTCGCTGCCACGGCCGGGCTCGAGGGGGGCGCGCAGGTCGAGCGCCTGCGCCGCGAGCACGAGCTCGATCGCGAGCACCTGGCGCACGAGGCCGAGCGCCCGCCGGAGCTTCAGCGCCGCGCCGGCGCCCATCGAGTTGTAGTCCTCCTGGAGCCCGGAGGTAGGAATGGAGTCGACGCTGGCCGGATGCGCGAGGGTCTTCACCTCGGCGACGAGGGCCGCGGCGACGTACTGGGCGAGCATGTAGCCCGAATGCAGTCCGCCATGCGGCGAGAGGAAGGGCGGGAGCCCCTCCGAGGTCAGCGGGTTCACGAGGCGGTCGACGCGGCGCTCGGCGATGCCGGCGAGCTGGGCGAGGCCGATCCCCAGCGTGTCGAGGACGAGGCCCAGCACCTCACCGTGGAAGTTGCCGCCGCTCAGCACGGCGCCGTCCGCCGGAAAGATGAGCGGATTGTCCGAGACGCTCCCGAGCTCGCGCAGGACCACGTCGCGTGCGAAGCCGAGCGCCTCGCGCGCCGCCCCGTGGACCTGTGGCATGCAGCGCAGGCTGTACGCGTCCTGCACGCGCGTGCAGTCGCGGTGCGAGGCGATGATCCCGCTCTCGGCCGTCAGGCGGCGCAGGTTCGCCGCGGACGCGAGCTGGCCCGGGTGCGGCCGGAGCCGGTGGATCCGCTCGTCGAACGCCGCGTTGGTCCCCATCAGCGCCTCGAGCGACATCGCCCCGGCGACGTCCGCGAGGCGAACCAGACGAAGCGCGTCGGTGACGGCGAGCGCCGCGAGCGCCGTCATCAGGTGCGTCCCGTTGAGGAGGGCCAAGCCCTCCTTCGCCTCGAGGGCCAGCGCGGTGAGCCCGGCGCGCGCGAGCGCCTCTCGCGCCGGCACGCGCTGCCCGTCGAACCAGGCCTCGCCCTCGCCGATGAGACACAGGGCCACGTGCGCGAGGGGCACCAGGTCCCCCGACGAGCCCAGCGATCCCTGCTCGGGCACGAGGGGGTGCACGCGCCGGTTCAGGCAGGCGAGCAGCGTCTCGACGACCGCCGGGCGTACGCCCGAGGCGCCCCGCGCGAGCGACGCGGCGAGCAGGAGCATGACGGCGCGAACCTCCTCCTCGGCGAGGGGCGCGCCGACGCCGCCCGCATGGCTCAGGACGAGGTTCCGCTGGAGCTCCGCGCGCTCGGGGGCCGGGATGACGACGTCCTTGAGCTTGCCGACGCCGGTCGTGATGCCGTAGATCGGCGTCGCGCTCGCCGCGAGCCCCTCGACGAAGCGCCGCCCCGCGGCGAGCGCGCGCGCCGGGGCAGGCGCCAGGTGGACCTCCTCGCCGCGGCGCGAGACGGCCTCGACCGTTTCGAGGCTCAGCGGGCCGCCGTCGAGATCGACCATCCCTTGGTCAGCTCGAGGACGCGCGCGAGGAGCTCGCGCTCGTCCACGGTCGTGAGGCGTCCCGACGCGACCACGTGGCGCCCGTGCACCCAGACGTCGCTCACGGCTCGAGGCGACATGGCGTAGACGACGGACTTGAGGAGGTCGGTGCGCGGGTGGAGCGAGGGGTCCTCGAGGTTCACGGCGACCAGGTCGGCGAGCTTGCCGGGCTCGATGACGCCGGCGTCGAGCCCCAGCAGCGCGGCGCCCGCACGTGTCCCCATCGCGAACGCGCGCTCGGCGTCGAGCGCCGAGCCGTCGAGGAGGCGGACCCGCTGGAGCAGCGAGGCCATCCGCATCTCCTCGAACACGGAGAGCCGGTTGTTGGCCGACCCGCCGTCGGTCCCGAGCGCGATCCGCACGCCCGCGGCCAGCAATTCCGGGATGCGCGTGATGCCGTCGCCGAGGAACATGTTGGAGCTCGGGCAGTAGGCGAGCGCCGCGCCGCGCGCCCCCATCCTCGCGATCTCGTCGTCGTCGAGCCACACGCCATGCACCCCGATCATCCGTGGCCCGAGCACGCCGAGCGCGTCGAGGTAGCGGATGGGCGTGGCGCCGTGCTCCGCGAGCGTCCGCTGGCCCTCGTAGCGTCCCTCCGCCACGTGGATGTGGAACGGGACCTGCTCCGTCTCCGCCACTTCCCACCCAGCCCGGATCATCGCGGGCGAGGCGCCATGAGGGCTGTGGGGTGCGGGCTGCACGCGCGCCGTCGCGTCGCCCGCATGGGCGGCGACCAGCGCGCGCGTTCTTCGCGCGGCGTCGGCGACCGTCTCGCAGTACCGCCGGGGCGCGCCCTCCCAGTCGTACATCGTGCGCGCGAGGACGAGACGGATCCCGACCCGGCGAGCCGCGTCGATCACCGCCTCGGCGTTCTCGTTGCCGTCGTCATTGAGGTAAAAGAAATCCACGCACGTCGTGGCCCCGTGCAGCAGCAGCTCGGCGAACGCGAAGGCGGCGCCGAGCGCGATTCCCGCGCGGTCGAGCTTCTCCGAGAACGGGTAGAGCACCCGGTCGCGCCAGCTCATGAAGTCGAGGTCGTCACCGAGACCGCGCAGGAGCGACTGGAACGTGTGGCAGTGGGCGTTGACCGTCCCGGGCAGGAGCGCCTTGCCCGTGAGCATGACATCGCTCGGCCAGACGCGGTGCACGTGTTCGAGCGCGGCGATGCGGCCGCCCTCCACCACCACGACCCGCCCGGATTGCCAACCTGCGTCCGTGAGGACCAGGTCGGGAACGAGCCGCTGGGTCATGGTAGCGGGGGCCGCGAGGCCGCCGCACGCGGCGGGTGGCCTGACAAAGGAGCGACCCGGCTCCGTCCGATCATTGCCCACACACCAGCCGGCCGCGCTTGACGACGCGGCTCACGTGGTTCACGCCGTAGAGGTACGAGAGGTACCGCCAGTTCGGGACCTGGGCGAGGAGCAGGTCGCACTGCTTCCCGGGTCGGAGCGACCCGAGCTCCGCCTCGAGCCCCATCGCGTAGGCGCCGTGGAGCGTCACGCCGAGGAGGGCCTCCTCGGGGCTCATCGTCATCTGGCTCACCGCCATCGTCATGACGAGCTGGAGGTTCGGCCCCATCGCGGAGCCGGGGTTGAAGTCGGAGGCGAGCGCCACGCGCACGCCGGTCTCGAGGAACTTCCGGGCGGGCGCGTACGGCAGGCCGAGGAAGAACGCGGTCCCGGGGAGCAGCGCGGCGGTCACGCCCGCCGCCTTCATCCTGACCACGTCCTCGACGCGCGACTTCAACAGGTGATCCGCCGAGAGGGCGCCCAGCTCGGCGGCGAGGGCGGCGCCGCCGAGCGAGACGAACTCGTCGGCGTGGAACTTGGCCCGGAGCCCGTACCGCGCTCCCGCCTCGAGGATGCGTCGGGCCTGCGCGACGGAGAACACGCCCTCGTCGCAGAAGACGTCGACGTACTCCGCGAGCCGCCGCTCGGCGACCGCGGGTAGCATCTCGCGCACGACGTGATCGACGTACGCGTCGGTTCGCCCCTTGAACTCGGGTGGAACCTCATGCGCGCCGCAAAAGGTCGCGTGGAGCGCAACGGGCTGGAGCGCGCCCAGGCGGTGCGCGGCGTCGAGCATCTTGAGCTCGTCCGGCGTCGTGAGCCCGTAACCCGACTTGACCTCGAGCGTCGTCGTGCCGTGCGCGAGCACGGTCGCGAGGCGCGGCAGCGCGAGCTCGACCAGCGCGTCGACGCTCGCCGCCCGCGTGGCGCGCACGGTGGAGAGGATGCCGCCGCCCGCCGCCGCGATCTCCCGGTACGTCGCGCCGCTCGCGCGGAGCGCGTACTCCTCCTCGCGCGAGCCCGCGAAGATCAGGTGGCTGTGGGAGTCGACGAAGCCGGGGAGCCCGACGCCGCCACCGGCGTCGAGTCGTCGTGCGCCCAGCGCCGCGGCCACCTCCGCGTCCAGGCGCGACTCGGGACCGACCCACACGATGCGGCCGCCGTGAGCCGCGAGCGCTCCCCGCGTGATCACGCCGAGCGGCCCCTCGCCGAGCGCGGGCTCGCACGTCACCAGCTCGGCAAGGTTCGTGACCACGAGGTCGGCCGGGAGCATCGCCCCCACCCTCACGACGTGATCCCGGGCAGGTCGAGGCCGTGGCGCCGGGCCCCGGCGATCGCCTCCGGGTAGCCAGCGTCGGCGTGGCGCATGATGCCGGTGCCCGGGTCGGTCGTCAGCACGCGCTCGAGCCGCCGCGCCGCGTCGGGGCTGCCGTCGGCGACGACGACCATGCCGGCGTGGATCGAATAACCGATGCCGACGCCGCCGCCGTGGTGGACGGAGACCCACGTCGCGCCGGCCGCCGTGTTCACGAGGGCGTTGAGGATCGGCCAGTCGGCGATCGCGTCCGAGCCGTCGCGCATCGACTCCGTCTCGCGGTTGGGTGAGGCGACCGAGCCCGAGTCGAGGTGGTCGCGGCCGATCACGATCGGCGCCCTCACCCGCCCGGTGGCCACCAGGTCGTTAAAGATCCGCCCTGCCGTCGCCCGCTCGCCGTAGCCGAGCCAGCAGATGCGGGCGGGGAGCCCCTGGAACTGAACCCGCTCGTGCGCGAGACGGAGCCAGTGGACCAGGTGCGCGTTGTCCCGGAACGCGTCCATGAGTGCCCGGTCGGTCGCGTAGATGTCCTCTGGGTCTCCCGAGAGCGCGACCCAGCGGAACGGCCCCTGCCCCTCGCAGAAGAGCGGGCGGATGAACGCCGGCACGAAGCCGGGGTAGGCGAAGTCGGTGACGCCGGCGTTCTCGGCCTCGCGCCTGACGTTGTTGCCGTAGTCGAAGAGGATCGCGCCGCTCTTCTGGAGCTCGAGCATCGCGCGCATGTGCTCGGCGAGCGAGGCGTACGCGCGCGTGAGGTAGTCCCTGGGATCGCGGGCGCGGAGCGCGGCCGCGGCCTCGACCGAGAGCCCCGCGGGGATGTAGCCGTTCAGCATGTCGTGGGCCGCGGTCTGGTCGGTGACGACGTCGATCCGTACCCCGCGGCTCGCCAGGACCGGGTGAACGTCCGCCGCGTTGCCGTGGATCGCGATCGAGAGCGCCGTGCGCGTCGCCCGCGCCACCTCCGCCCAGCCGAGAGCCTCGTCGATCGAGGACGTCATCCGGTCGACGTAGCCGAGGCGCAGCCGCCGCTCGATCCGGCCGCGATCGATCTCGACGAAGAGCCCGACGCCGCCGTTCAGCGTGACGGCGAGCGGCTGGGCCCCGCCCATCCCCCCGAGCCCCGCGGAGAGCACGAGGCGTCCGGCGAGCGTCCCGCCGAAGTGCTTCCGCGCGCACGCCCCGAACGTCTCGTAGGTGCCCTGGAGGATCCCCTGCGTCCCGATGTAGATCCACGAGCCCGCCGTCATCTGGCCGTACATCGTGAGCCCCATCGCCTCGTAGCGCCTGAAATGTTCCCAGTCACCCCACGCCGGGACGAGCATGGAGTTGGCGATCAGGACGCGCGGCGCGTCGGGAGACGTCCTGAAGACGCCGACGGGCTTCCCCGACTGGATCAGCAGCGTCTGGTCGGCCTCGAGCCGCCGGAGCGTCGCGACGATCGCGTGGTAGGCCTCCCAGCTCCGCGCGGCCTTGCCCGAGCCGCCGTAGACGACGAGGTCCTCCCAGCGCTCGGCCACGTCGGGGTCCAGGTTGTTCATGAGCATCCGGAGCGCCGCCTCCTGCGGCCAGCCCTTGCACGAGATCGCGGCGCCGCGCGGCGCCCTGACCGGCTCGACGGGCCGCCCCCTCGGGACGCTCATCTACACCGCCATGATGTTGTAGCCGCAGTCCACGTAGATGACCTCGCCCGTGATCCCCGAGGCCATGCGGGAGGCGAGGAAGAGCGCGGTGTCTCCGATCTCGCGCAGCTCGACGTTGCGGCGGAGGGGCGCCTTCTCCGCGTGATGCTTGAGCATTTCGGTGAAGCCGCGGATCCCGCGCGCGGCGAGCGTGTTGACGGGACCGGCCGAGATCGCGTTGACACGGATCCCCCTCGGGCCGAGGCTCGCGGCGAGGTAGCGCACCGAGGCCTCGAGCGAGGCCTTGGCCACGCCCATGACGTTGTAGCCGGCCGCGACACGCTCGGCGCCGAGGTACGTCATCGCGATCACCGACGCCGCATCCGACTTCTCGAGCAGCGGCAGCGCCGCGCGCACGAGCCCGACGAGCGAGTACGCGGAGACGTCGTGGGCCACGCGGAACCCCTCCCGCGAGGTCCCGACGAAGTCGCCCTCGAGGTCCTCGCGCTGGGCGAACGCCACCGAGTGGACGAGCGTGTCGAGACGCCCGAGGTCGCGCGCGACGCCGGCGAAGACGGCGCCGATCTCGCCGTCCGACGCGACGTCGCAGGGGTAGATCACCGAGCCGGGCAGCGTCCCCGCCAGCTCCTCGACGTTCTCCTTGAGGCGGTCACCCTGGTAGGTGAACCCGAGACGCATCCCGGCGCCCGCGAGCGCCTGGGCGATGGCCCAGGCGATCGAGCGCTTGTTGGCGACACCGAAGACGATGCCGGTCCTGCCGTCGAGCAGACCCATCCGCGGGACCTCAAGGACTCATGCGAGCCTAGCGCACGGCTCGACCGGCGGCAAGCCTCCCGCGCTATACTGCCGTCCGATGACCCCGAACCACGTGAAGCAGCGGCTCGCCGCCGGCAAGGCGTGCTTCGGCTCGCTCCTGAACTTCGGCGACCCGCTCGTGGCGGAGCTGATGGCGTCGGTCGGCTTCGACTGGCTCCTCGTGGACACCGAGCACGGGCCCATCGACCTCGCGACCCTGGCGACGATGTTCGCGACGATCACGCGCTACCCGTGCGCGCCCTTCGTCCGCGTCCACGCGCTCGACGAGGAGAACGTCAAGCGCGTGCTCGACGCCGGCGCGTGGGGCGTGCTCGCGCCCAACATCCGCACGCGCGAGGAGGCGGAGCTGCTCGTCCGGGCGTGCAAGTACCCGCCCGAGGGCGTGCGCAGCCTCGGCGCCGGGCGCTTCGCGCTGTCGTTCAAGACCGACGCGCCGACCTATTTCCAGCGCGCCAACGACGAGATCCTCGTCATCGCCCAGATCGAGCACGTCGACGCCGTGGCGAACATCGACGCGATCCTCTCGGTCCCCGGGGTCGACGCGTGCTACGTCGGGCCGAACGACTGGTGCGCGTCGGCGGGCCTCCCGCCCTCGCTCGAGCCGCCGTATCCGGAGTTCGAGGCGGCGATGCAGACGGTCCTCGCCGCGGCCCGTCGCCACGGGGTCGCCGCCGGCATCCACAGCCTCCAGCCCGAGACCGTCAACCGGCGCATCCGCGAGGGCTGGAGGCTCGTCGGGATGGTGAACGACCAGCGCTTCCTCTTCGGAGCGGCGAAGGCCGCGCGCGACGCCGTCAAGACCGACGTGTGAGCGCGCCGCGGCTCGGCATCGGCCTCTCCCCGTTCGCCTCCGAACCCGTGGCGGACTTTGTCGCCATCGCGCGCGAGGCCGAGGCGCGCGGCTACCACACCGCGTGGGTGGGCGAGTCCTCCGGGTACGATGCGATCAGCGTGATGACGCTCATCGCGTCCCACACCGAGCGGCTCCACGTGGGCTCGGCGGTCGTCCCCGTCCAGACCCGCACGCCCGTGGTCCTGGGAGTCTCGGCCGCGAGCCTCGGCCACCTGGCGCCGGGGCGTGTCGTCCTCGGGCTCGGCCTCTCGAGTCGCACGATCGTCTCCGACTGGCACGGACTCCCCTTCGAGAACTCGCTCCGGCAGATCCGCGAGGCCGTCCAGATCGTCCGCCTGGCGGCGTCCGGGGAGCGCGTGAATTTCGATGGCACGTTCTACCGCGTGAAGAACTTCCGGATGACGGCGTCGCCTCCCGAGACGCCCGTCCGCATCGTCCTGGCCGCGCTCGGCCCCGAGATGCTGGAGCTGGCGGGCGAGATCGCGGACGGCGTGGTACTCAACTGGATCCCGCCCGAGACCGTGCCGGCCTCGATCAAGCGCCTGGCGGGCGGCGCGCGGCGGGCGGGGCGGACGCTCGATGGCTTCGAGATCGCGTCGTTCGTCCGCACGTGCGTCACCGACGACCCCGCCACGGCGCGCGAGGCGCTGGCGCGCGAGATCACCGGCTACGCGATCGTGGACGCCTACGCGAGCTTCTTCCGCTCGGCGGGGTTCGGCGACGAGGTCGACGGCGTGAACGCCGCCTGGAAGGCGGGCGATCGGGCGGGTGCGGTGAAGCGGATCTCGGCGCGCGTCCTCGACGGCCTCGGCGTGGTCGGCGAGGAGGCGTTCTGCCGCGCTCGCATCGTCGAGTTCGTCCGCGCCGGGCTGACGCAGCCGGTGATCGTGCCGTTCGCGCCGCCCGAGGCACGGGCCGGGCTCCGCCGGACGCTGCGCGCGTTTCCGTGAGCGTGGGGTCGTGAGTCGGCGCCTCTCGGCCCTCGGCGTCGTCCCCGCGCGCCTGGCCTCGACGCGCCTTCCGCGCAAGGTACTGCGCGACATCGCGGGCAAGCCCCTGGTCGTCCACGTCTGGGAGGCGGCGCGCCGCTCGCCGGACCTCGCCGAGGTGCTCGTGGCGACCGATGCCGACGAGGTCGTCCAGGCGTGCGCGCGGCACGGCGTCCCCGCGCTCCTGACGTCGGCCGACCATCCGTCCGGCACGGATCGCGTCTGGGAGGTCGCCCAGTCGCGCGCCGCGGACGTCTACGTCAACGTTCAGGGCGACGAACCCTGCGTCACACCGGGCCACATCGCGCGCCTCCTGGCACCGTTCCGTGAGCGTGCGGACACGCAGGTGGCGACCCTCAAGATTCGCCTCCGCCCGGAGGAGGCGGACAACCCGGCCGTGAACAAGGTCGTCTGCGCCACCGACGGCCGTGCGCTCTACTTCTCGAAGTACCCGGTCCCCTACGACCGCGACGGCCGCGGCGTCCCCCGCTTCAAGCACGTCGGCCTCTACGCCTACACGCGCGCGGCGCTCGAGGCGTTCCATCGCCTGCCGCCCTCGCCGCTCGAGCAAACCGAGAGGCTGGAGCAGCTCCGCTTCCTCGAGCACGGCATTCCGATCGTGGTCGTCGAGACGGACGAGCCCACGATCGGCGTGGACACGGAGGCCGACCTGCGCGCCGCCGAAGCCCGCCTCGCCACCCGCCGCTCGTGACCCGCCCACCGGACGCCGACCCGGCGACCAGGCGCCGGGTGATCCTCACGCTCATCGTGCTGGCGCAGACCGTCGCCAACATCGGGCCGCTCGGGATCCCGGCGATCGCGTCGCTGATCCGAAGCGACCTCGGCCTCACGCTCACGCAGGCGGGCTCGTTCCTCTCCGCCTACTATCTCGGTCCCGTCGCCATGTCGCTCTTCGCGGGCATGCTCGCCGACCGCTGGGGCACGGCGAAGACGCTCGTCCTCGGCCAGGCGCTGATCGCCGCAGGGCTCGCCGGCGCGAGCGCGGCGCGGTCGTACGCGGTCTTCGTCACGCTGATGGTCGTGGCGGGGGTGGGCTACGGGACGCTCAACCCCGCGTCCACCACTGCCGCGATGTCGTGGTTCCCGCAGAGGCGGCGCGCAACGGTCGTCGGGCTCAAGCAGGTGGGGCTGCCGTTCGGAGGAATGCTGGGCGCGGCGATCCTTCCCGTGCTCGCGCTTCGCCTCGGCTGGCGGCGCGCGGTCGTGGTCGGGGCCCTCCTCATCGTCGTCTGCGCCGTCGCGTGCGCGCTGATCTATCACGACCCGCCCGGCCACGCCCTCGCGCGGCGCGCGCCCGGCGAGCGCGGCCCCGTCCTCGCGGTGCTCCTCACGAAGGACCTCTGGCTCGTCGCCCTCGCCACGCTCGTCTTTGCCGCAACGCAGACCGTCTGGATGGCGTTCCTCGCGCTCTACCTCCAAGGCGTCGTTGGCCTCGGGCTGCTCGCGGCGAGCCGCTATCTGGCACTCGCCCAGGCCGGCGGCGTGCTGGGACGCATCGCGTTCGGCGTGCTCTCCGACCGGACGTTCGGGGGCCGACGCCGCACGCCGCTCACGATCGCTGGCTGCGGCTCGGCGCTCTGCTCGATCGCGATCGCGTTCACGGGGCCGGGGTCCTCCGCGCTCTGGCTGGTGCCGCTCGCGATCGTCTTCGGCTTCTTCGGGATCGGCTGGAACGGCGTCCAGCATACGCTGATGGCCGAGCTGGCGGGCCCGCGCGCGGCCGCCACCGCCGTGGGCCTCGGGCTCGCGGTCTCCTCGCTCGGCGTCACGCTCGGCCCACCGGTCTTCGGCGCCTGCGTCGAGTGGGCGGGCGGCTACCGCGGACCCTGGCTCGGCCTGGCGCTCACGATGGCGGGCGGGCTCCCGGTCCTGGCGCTCGTTCGCGAGCGCCCGCGCCTCGGATAGCGTTCCGGGGAGCGTCGTGTGGAGTCGTTCCGGGCCTGAGCCCGTCTCGGGCTAGACGTCGGGTCGCTCGTCCCGCAGCTCCACCGTCCGCACCGGATACGGGATCTCGATCCCCTCCGCGCGGAGGCGGCGCAGGATGCGCTTTCGCAGCTCGTGCTGGACGAGATACTGATCGACGAACGACGCGACCTGGCAGATCAGCGTGAAATCGAGCGACGACTCGCCGAAGCCGGGGATGAAGCGGGTGAACGGCGCGGGCTCGGCGAGGAGCCCGCGAATCTGTCCCGTGGCCTTCGTCGCCTCGTCGACGAGCACGCGCTCGACGTGCTCCGGGTCGCTCCGATGGCCCACGCTCACCGGGATGTCGAGCGACACGCGCGGCTCGGGCAGGTCGTAGTTGGTGATGACCGACTCGGCCACCTTCTTGTTCGGCACCACGACGACCGTGTTCTGGAGCCTCCGGACACGCGTCGAGCGCCAGCCGATGTCGACGACGTAGCCCTCGACCGCGTCCGCGATCTTCACGTAGTCGCCGACGCGGATCGGCTTGTCGGCGAGCAGGTGGAGGCCGGCGAAGAGGTTGGAGAGCGAGTCCTGGAGCGCCAAGGCGACGGCGAGACCGCCGACCCCGAGCGCGGTGAGGATCGGCGTGACGTGGATCCCGAGCACGCTCAGCAGGACGAGCGCGCCGACGATGTAGATCGTGACCCGCGCGACGGTCTGGGCGAGCCCGGTCACCTGGAGACCGAGGGCGCGTCGCTCGCTCGCGTGGCCGACGAGGGTCGCCACGAGGCTGGCCGCCGTGAACGTGACGGACAGGATCAGGGCGGCCTGAAAGACGGTCTCGAGGCCGGCGGTGAGGCGTGGCGGGAGCTCCGACGCCTCGATCGCCACGTAGAGCGCCAGGACGGCGGTCCACAGGAAGGACGGCAGCCGGACCGCCCGGAGGAAGGCCGCGAGGCCGTCCTGGGCGCGAGTCCGGCGGCGGAGGGCTCGCGCGAGGAGCGCGCGCAGGGCGAGCGCGGCCACGACGGTGACGACGAACGCGACCGCCGGCCACACGAGACGCCACATGGCGCTCATGCTATCGTAATCGACACCGATGGGTCAGCGCGGACTCTTCTACGGGTGGGTCGTCCTCGCGGCCGCCGCCACCGTGATCGCCGTCGCGATGGGCGCCCTCTTCTCGCTCGGCGTCTTCCTCAAGCCCATCGAGGACACGATGGGCTGGAGCCGGAGCGCGATCTCGCTGGTCGCCCTGATCAACTGGCTCGCGATGGGGCTCGGCTCGTTCGTGTGGGGGGCGCTCTCCGACCGCATCGGCGGCCGCGTCGTCGCCGCCGCCGGCGGCTTCGTCCTGGGTCTGGGGCTCGTGCTGTCGAGCCAGGTCGCGACGCTCGGCCAGTTCTACGTGACCTTCGGCGTCCTCGTGGGGTTCGCGGTGGGCGCCTTCTATGCGCCGCTCACTGCCACGGCGACCAAGTGGTTCACGACGAACCGCGGCCTCGCCGTCGGCGTCGTCTCCGCCGGGATCGGCCTCGGCACGTTCCTGATGGCGCCGCTGAGTCGCTGGCTGACGAGCCTGTTCGACTGGCGCGTCGCGATGCTGCTCCTGGGCGACCTCGCGTGGCTCGTGGTGATCCCGGTGGCGCTCCTGATCCGTAACGCCCCGGGTGACGTGGGGACGGTCGCGCTCGGAGGACGCTCGGCCCCGCAGCGCGACTACTCGACCGCCCAGGTGTTGCGCGCCCCGCAGTTCTGGGCGATCGCGCTCACGCACTTCGCGTGCTGCGCGGCGCACTCGGGCCCCATCTTCCACATGGTGACTCACGCGATCGAGCAAGGCGTGGCGGGGATGGCGGCCGCGACCGTCTTCGGCGTCTCCGGCCTGGGGTCGATCGCCGGGCGGATCGGCTGCGGTCTCCTCGCCGACCGGGTCGGCGCCAAGCGTACGCTCGTCGCTGGCCTGGCGCTCCAGGCGGTCATGGTCGCCTCCTACCTCTTCACGCGCGAGGCCTGGAGCTTCTACGCGGTCGCCGTGGTGTTCGGCGTCGCCTACGGCGGCGTCATGCCGCTCTACGCTCTCGTCACGCGCGAGTACTTCGGCGAGAAGGTGATGGGGACGGCCTACGGGGCGGTCTTCCTCATCTCGACGGTCGGCATGGGGCTCGGCTCGTTCGCCGGAGGCTGGATCCACGACGCCCTCGGGACCTACGCCTGGCTCTACATCACCTCGACCGCGGTTGGCGTCGGGGCGATGGCGCTCGCCTTCACCTTTCGACGGCCCAGCCTGCTGGCCCAGGGCGCGCTCGGTTAGCTCGCGAACGAACGGCGCGCGGAATTTCCGGAAGGAACACCCGCCGCGATGCCGTGCCCCTCCGTCCGGCCCCTTGCACGACTTGCGGTGAGTGTTTTAGAGTGCGCTAATTCCACCCAGGAGGGTGGAACAGCCAGTTGACACCTCGCGTCGCTGATGCTACAAATTCGGCGCTTTTCTCGGAGGTCAAGCCCACTCAGCGCGGTCACTGAGCGATCCGCCGGAAGCACCGTCGCTCCCGGCTGATGATTGCCCGCTGTGTTGATCAAGGAGGATCACGCATGGACGCCAAGCGGTTGAATCGCCGGCAGTTCATCAAGGCGACGGGGACCACGGCGGCGGTCGCACTGAGCGGGATCGAGGGCGTCGTCGCCGCGCGCCGCGCTCCCGCCTACGCGCAGGGGACGAAGCTGCACTGGGTCCGCTGGGTCGACTTCATTCCCGAATCGGACGTCGAGCTCAAGCGCCAGATGCCGGAGGCCTCCAAGGCGCTCGGCGCCGAGGTCGTGCTCGAGACGATCAACGCGAACGACCTCCAGCCGCGCATCACCGCCGCGATCCAGTCGGGCTCGGGCGCCGACATCTTCATCATGCTGTACAACTGGGCGCAGCTGTACGGGAGCCAGCTCGTCGACGTCAGCGATCTCGCGACGGCGCTGGCGAGGTCCGAGGGCGGCTTCTACGACGTCTGGCCGTCGGCGGCCCACGTCGGCGGCCACTGGCTCGCCGTGCCGCATTCGATCATCGGGAACGCCGTCGCCTACCGGCGGTCGTGGCTCGCGGAGGCCGGCGCTCACGAATACCCGAAGACCTGGGACGAGGCGCGGAGGCTGTTCGCCCAGCTCAAGCAGAAAGGCAAGCCGTACGGCCAGACCCTCGGTCACACATTCGGCGACGCCCCGACCTTCTGCTATCCGATGCTGTGGTGCTTCGGCGGCGCCGAGACCGACAAGACCGGCAAGAAGGTCGTCCTCAACAGCAAGGGCGCGGTCGAGGCGGTGAAGTTCATGCAGGCGTTCTGGAAGGAGTGCTGCGACGAGGGCGGCCTCGCGTGGGACGACACGAACAACAACCGCGCGTTCCACGCCGGCGAGATCTCGGCGACGCTCAACGGCGCGTCGATCTACATCGTGGCCAAGCGCCAGCAGGAGAAGATCAAGGACGAGAAGGGCGAGCCCATGTGGCAGGACATCGACCACCAGAACCTGCCGGCCGGGCCCGCCGGCGCGTTCACGATGTACGTCCCGATGTCGCACGCGGTCATGAAGTACTCGAAGAACCCGAAGCTCGCGAAGGACTTCCTGCGCTGGCTCCAGAAGAAGGAGAATTACGAGAAGTGGTTCCAGACGCAGGGGGGCTACTCGGTCGGCGCGACGAAGGCCTGGGAGAAGAACCCGATGTGGTCGACGGTCGACAAGCCGCTCCAGATCTTCCGCACAGCCGCCCGGAGCACGCGGATCTTCGGCCACGCGGGACCGGCGACCGCGAAGGCGACGGAGGGGTTCTCGAAGTACATCCTCACGGACATGTACGCCAAGGCCGTCCAGGGCATGAGCGCCGAGGACGCCGTCAAGTGGGCGGAGGCGGAGCTCAAGAAGATCTACGAGGGCTAGGCGGGCGACCCCGCCCGGGAGGGCACATGCGACGCAGAGAGTTCCTGACGACCACCGGCCTCGCCGCGTCCGTCGCGGCGACCGGCCTCGAGTCCATCGTCGCCGCGCGCCGGGCGCCGGCGTTCGCGCAGGGAACGCGACTCAACATCCTGCGGTGGGTCGACTTCGTCCCCGCGTGCGACGTGGAGCTCAGGCGCCAGGCGAGCGAGGCCTCGAAGGCCCTCGGCGCCGAGGTCGTCTTCGAGTTCATCAACGCCAACGACCTGCAGCCGCGGATCACCGCGGCGATCCAGTCGGGCGCGGGGCCAGACATCATCATGATGCTCCACAACTGGCCGCACCTTTACGCGAACGGCCTCGTCGACGTTACCGAGCTGGGCGAGTGGCAGGGCAAGGAGCAGGGCGCCTATTACGCGCAGTCCGAGGCCGCGGCGAAGGACGGCGCGCGCTGGCTCGCGCTCCCGCACGGCATCGTCGGGCTCCAGTTCGCCTACCGGAAGTCCTGGCTCGAGGAGGTCGGGCAGACCACGTGGCCGAGGACGCTCGACGAGCTGCGGCAGGTCGGGATGAAGCTCAAGAAGAAGGGCAAGCCGATGGGCCAGACGCTCGGCCACACCTTCGGCGACGCGCCCGCGTGGTCCTACCCGCTCGTGTGGGCCTTCGGCGGCATGGAGGTGGACCGGACGGGCAAGAAGGTCGTGCTCGACGCCCCGGCCACGCTCGAGTCCGTCAAGTTCATGCAGGCATTCTGGAAGGACGCGTGCGACGAGGGCGGCTTCGCGTGGGACGACACGTCGAACAACCGCGCCTTCCTGGCGGGCGAGATCGCGGCGACGCTCAACGGCGCCTCGATCTACATCGCGGCCAAGCGGGGCCAGGAGAAGATCAAGGACGAGAAGGGCGAGCCGATGGTGAAGGACATCCAGCACGGGCCGATCCCGAACGGGCCCGCCGGCACCCACGGCTACCACGTGGCGTTCTCGCACGCCGTCATGCGGTACGGGAAGAACGTGAAGCTCGCCAAGGACTTCCTCACGTGGCTCCACGGCAAGCAGCAGTTCGCGAAGTGGTTCGAGGTCGCCGAGGGCTTCTCGGTCGGCTCCACGAAGTACTGGGAGCAACACCCCATGTGGGAGCGGGTCGACCCGCCGATGAAGATCTACCGTCAGGCGGCGGCCGCCTCGCGCATGATCGGCTACGCGGGCCCGCCGTCGGCCAGGGCGACCGAGGCCTACACGAAGTACATCATCGTCGACATGTACGCCAAGGCCTGCCAGGGCACGAAGGCCGAGGACGCGGTGAAGTGGGCCGCGGGTGAGCTGAGCAAGATCTACGGGTAAGGTGTGAACAAGCCGATCGCCGGAGGAGCGGGGAGCGCCGCCCGGCTCGAGGTGGTGCTGCCCCACCCGCGGGCCACCGAGCCCCGGCGGCTCACGCGGTTCCTCGAGAACGAGCGCGCGCTCGCGGCCCTCCTCCTCGCGCCCACCGTCCTGGTGCTGGGCACCTTCATCGCGTATCCCTTCATCATGGGCGTCTGGCTGGCGCTGTCGAGCACGAGCGTCGGCAACGTGGGCGAGTTCGTCGGCATGCGGAACTTCGCCAAGGCCTGGAACGACTCGATCTTCCGGACGGCGTTCGGGAACACGTTCGTCTACACGTTCTGGGCGACCATCTTCAAGCTGACGCTCGGGATGTGGCTCGCCCTCCTGCTGAACCGACACTTTCGCGGCAAGCGCATCGTCCGGGCCTCGATGCTGCTGCCCTTCATCGTGCCGACCGTGCTGTCCACGTTCGCCTGGCGCTGGATGTTCGATCCGACCTTCAGCGTGCTCAACTGGCTCCTGTACAGGGCCGACCTCATCACCACCAAGCTCCCGTTCCTCTCCGACGGCACCTACGGGATGTGGTGCGCGATCGTCGTCAACACGTGGCGCGGCATGCCGTTCTTCGCGATCACGCTGCTGGCGGGACTGCAGACGATCAATCCCGATCTGCACGAGGCGGCGTCGCTCGACGGCGCCAACGGCTGGCGGCGCTTCTGGTACGTGACGTGGCCGCTCCTCAAGCCGGTGACGCTCGTGGTCGTCGTCTTCTCGGTCATCCAGACCTTCTCCGACTTCCAGCTGATCTACGTGCTCACGGGAGGCGGGCCGGCGAACTCCACGCACCTGCTCGCGACGTACGCGTACCAGGTCGGCGTGGCGACGGGCCTCCTGGGCGAGGGCGCCGCGATCTCGCTCTTCATGCTCCCGGTGCTCTTCGTCGTCGTCTGGCTGCAGCTCCGCTACCTGCGAAGAATGGACGGCGCATGAGACTGGCGCGTCGCAGCGGCTCGGATCGCGCGAGCGAGCGGCCGGCGCCCGTGGTCGCGGCGGGGCACGGGCGTGGCGACAGCCCGGGACGCACGGCCCAGTGGGCCGTGCGATGTGCCCGGTTAATGGACGGCGCGTAGGTCATGCTCATCGAGCGCACGTGGAAGAAGTGGGTGTACTTCTACATCCCCCTCACCGTCTTCGTCGTGGGGACGCTCTTCCCCTTCTACTGGATGTTGATCACCGCCATTCGCCCCGACGCCGAGCTGTACCGCTCGTGGCGAGCGGCGACCAACACGCCCTTCTGGACCCTGCAGCCGACGCTCGAGCACTTCCGCGACCTGATGGCGAAGACGACGTTCCCGCAGTGGCTGTGGAACACCTTCTTCATCGCGGTGGCCTCCACGGCGATCTCGCTCTTCTGCGGGCTCCTGGCGGGGTACGCGCTCGCGCGGCTCCGGTTCCCCATGGCGGGGACCCTGGGGACCTCGATCTTCGTGACCTACCTGGTGCCGCCGACGCTGCTCTTCATTCCGCTCGCGAACATCATCCGTACCTTCCAGCTGGGCGACACGCCGTGGGCGTTGATCCTGACGTACCCGACGTTCCTCATCCCGTTCTGCACGTGGCTCTTGATGGGCTACTTCAAGACGATCCCGAGGGAGCTCGAGGAGTGCGCGCGAATCGACGGCGCGACGCGCTTCGGCGCGATGCTGCGGATCGTTTTCCCGATCGCCGTCCCCGGCATCCTGTCGGCCGGCATCTTCGCGTTCACGCTGTCGTGGAACGAGTTCATCTACGCGCTCGTCTTCCTCTCGTCGCCCGAGAAGAAGACGGTCCCCGTCGGCGTCGTCTCCGAGCTCATCCGCGGCGACATCTACTTCTGGGGTCAGCTGATGGCGGGCGCGTTGCTCGGCTCGATCCCCGTCGCCCTCGTCTACTCGTTCTTCGTGGAGTACTACGTCACGGGCCTCACCGGATCCGTGAAGGGCTGAACCGAGAGGGAGAGACCACCATGGCGCAGGTGATGATGAAGAACCTCAACAAGAAGTACGACGAGGTGCATGCCGTCAAGGACGTGAACCTCCACATCCGCGACAAGGAGTTCATGGTCCTCGTCGGGCCCTCGGGATGCGGCAAGTCGACGACGCTCCGGATGGTCGCGGGGCTCGAGGAGATCACCGCGGGCGAGATCATGATCGGCGACCGGGTCGTCAACGACCTCCCGCCCAAGGACCGCGACATCGCCATGGTGTTCCAGAACTACGCGCTCTACCCGCACATGACCGTCTACGACAACATGGCGTTCGGCCTGAAGATGCGGAAGTTTCCGAAGCTCGAGATCCAGAAGCGGGTCCAGGAGGCGGCGGAGATCCTCGGCATCCAGGAGCTGCTCCGACGCAAGCCACGACAGCTCTCCGGCGGCCAGCGGCAGCGGGTCGCGGTCGGGCGCGCGATCGTGCGCCACCCGCAGGTCTTCCTCTTCGACGAACCGCTCTCCAACCTGGACGCCAAGCTCCGCGTCCAGATGCGCGTCGAGCTGAAGCGGCTTCACGAGCGCCTCGAGACCACCGCGATCTACGTGACCCACGACCAGGTCGAGGCGATGACGCTCGGCGATCGGGTCGTCGTCATGAAGGACGGCTGGATCCAGCAGGTCGGCGAGCCGCTCGAGCTGTACGGGAAGCCGGCGAACAAGTTCGTCGCCGGCTTCATCGGCTCGCCCGCGATGAACTTCCTCGACGTGAAGGTGGCCGACGCCAACGGCGCCCTCTGGGCCGAGGCCCACGGGCTGCGCGTGAAGGTGCCCCCCGCCCACACGAGCCGCCTCATGCCCTACAAGGGCCAGCAGGTCACGCTGGGGGTCCGCCCCGAGGATCTCCAATTGGCGTCCGGGAGCGACCCGAGCGAGTACGTCTTCGACGCCGTGGTGGACGTCGTCGAGCCGCTCGGCTCCGAGATCCTGCTGGACCTCCGCGCGGCGAACAGCACGATCGTCGCCCGGGTGGAGCCGACCGTCCGCGTAAAGGTTCACGAGAAGACGCGGCTGGCCATGACGCCCGACCGCGCGCACTTCTTCGACGTCAACACCGAGCTGGCGATCTAGGGCGCCGCGCTGAGCATGCGCGCCGCCACCACGACGCGGCGCCGCGATATCCAGCTCGCGTACCTCCTCCTCGCCCCGACGCTGCTCCTGCTCCTGACGGTGCTGGCGTACCCGGTCGGCTGGGAGGTCTGGACGAGCCTCACCGACCTCTCGCCGCTCAAGGACGGCCCGCCGGCGTTCGTCGGGCTCGCGAACTACCGCGCTTTTCTCGCCGACCCCGAGTTCTGGCGGGCGGCGGCGGTCACGGTCGTGTACGCCGCCGTCACGAGCGTCGCCAAGCTCGCGCTCGGGACGGGCTTCGCCCTGCTGCTGGCCCGGCCGTTCCGCGGCCGCGCCCTGGTCTTCCTGGCGGTCTTCCTGCCCTGGGCGTACCCGGCGAGCGTGAGCGTGATCGGCTGGTACTGGACCCTGAGCCCGCCCATTCCGACCGCCTACAGCGTGCTCATGGGAAACATCAAGTACGCCGTGGACAGCGCGTTCGGTGGGGGGGCCTGGGCCTTTGTGAGCGTCACGCTGTTCAACATCTGGCGCGGCAGCTCGTTCATCGGGGTCTTCCTGCTCGCGGGGATCAACGCCATCCCGCCCCAGCTGTTCGAGTGCGCCGTGCTCGAGTCGAAGAGCCCGTGGCGCCGCTTCTGGCTCGTGACGGTGCCCCTCCTCAAGCCGTTCTTCGCCCTGGCGGTCTTCCTCTCGCTCGCGATGGCCTTCGCCGACCTCGCCAACGTGTGGATGCTCACGGGGGGACGGATCGTCTTCCCCGTGATCGGGACCCACGCGTACTGGTTGGCGATCAGAGGGGGACAGTTCGGCGCGGCGTCGGCCCTCTCACTCATGCTGGTCCCCTTCTTCCTCGTCGTCCTCCTGGTGTGCTTTAGAATCTTCGATCCCCCGGAAGGGACAGGCGCGTGAACCCGAAGCCCTGGTGGCGCAGGCTCGGCCACGGGGGCCTGCTCCTCGTCGCGACGATCTACTGCGTCTTCCCGATCTACTTCATGCTCGTGCAGTCGCTGAAGACCGCGCAGGAGGACATCTTCGGCAACCCCCTCATCGTGCTGAACCCCACGTTCGAGAACTTCGAGGAGCTCTTCGCGCGGAAGGGAGACGTCCGTGGCTTCGTCGGAAGCGCGCTCCGCCGCTCCTACCCCGTCCTGGCCTGGCTCGAGAACACCATCATCGTGTTTGCGGGCTCGGTGGCGGTGACCCTGGTGGCGAGCATCCTCGCGGCCTACGCCCTCGGACGGCTCCAGCCGCCCGGCTTCCGGTGGTGGCGCCGGGCCATCTTCGCCGTCTACGTCATCCCCCACACGATCCTCTTCGTCCCTCTCTACCAGGTCGTGCTTGGCCTCCACCTGGACGACAACATCCTTGCGCTCGTGCTCATCTACCCCACGCTCGCGCTGCCGTTCTGTGTCTGGATCCTCTCGGCGTACTTCCAGCACCTGCCGCGTGAGGTCGAGGAGTCCGCCCTCGTGGAGGGCGCCAGCCGCACGACCGCCTTCTTCCGCATCATCCTGCCGATGAGCCGGCCGGTCGTCATCGCCGCCGGGATCTTCGCACTGGGAACGATCGCCAGCGACTTCACGCTCGCGTCGGTCTTCCTCCTCAGCGAGCACAACCAGACGATCCCGGCCGGCCTGGGCACCATGGAGGTCGCCCTCGACGAGCTCCTCGCGGTGGCAGGGATCAATCTCATGGCGATCCCGGTGGTGCTGATCTGCGCGGTGTTCGCCCGCAGCTACGTGCGCGGACTGACGGCGGCGATGGTCGAAGGGGCCTGACCGGTCAGCGGGCGGTCGGGACGATGCGCATGATCCGGTGCAGGGCCGTCTCCGCGACGTAGAGGGCGCCCGCCTGGTCCACAGCGATCCCCTGGGGGTCGCTCAGCTCGCGGGCGAGGCTCGTCACGACGCCGGTGGGCGAGACACGGTACATCTCGCGGATGTGGAACCCGCTCGACACGAACACGCTGCCGTCGGGTGCCGCCGCCATGTTGGTCCGGTGGAAGTGCCCCGAGGGGAGCCGCGCGAGACGCCGGAGGTCGCCCTCCGGCGACAGAAGGAAGACTTCGCCCACGGAGTTGAGCAAGGCGAGCTCGCCCGTGCCGATCGGCACGACCGCGATGAACCGGTGCAACGGCTCCCCGGCGACCCGGCGCATCGGGGGTTTCGGGAAGATCGGAGCGACGATGTCCAGGTGCCTCGGCAGCGGCACGTCCGCCTCGGGATCGATGCGGAAGACGAGCGGCCCCGTGTAATCCTCGCCGGCGAGCCAGTCGAACGACGGAGGCGGAGGCGTCTCCGAGCGGAGCCGGCTCTCGAAGCTCGCATAGTCGAGCACCACGAGCCGCCCCTGCCCATCGGTCGCGAGGCTCGAGCCGCCGACGAGATGGTTGAGGCCGACAGCGATCGACGTCAGGCGTCCGACGCCCGTGAGCCGGTAGATGCGGTTCCCGTTCTCCTCTCCGAGGAAGAGGTCTCCCGACTTCGGATCGACGGCGAGGCTGCCCAGGACGGTCTTTCGCGGCCCCTCGGCGAACGGGATCACGACCCTGGGGGCCCGAGAGGCGTCGATGGGCATCGCGGCGAGAGGGTCGAGCCAGAAGATCTCCGCCGCGGCATCGCCGCGCCAGCCGTGGCTCAAGACGGCGAGGCGTCCCGACGCCGTGAACGCGAGCTGGGCGGGCCTCGGGACGCCGGTCGCCACGACCTCGATCCTGAACCCGCTCGCGAGGTGAACCTCACCGGCTCTCGCGGGCGGAGCGGAGCCGTCCGAAAGGCAGAGGATGCCGACGATAACCGCGGGCGTCCACACCGTCCGCCCGGCCCACGTCATTCTTGACATGGCGAAACCTCGGATGCTAGGTTTCGCCACGCTAGAGGACTCAGCCGCCGCTCACACCCTTTCACGAGGAGTGAACCCATGCTCACTCGAGTGTCTCTCGCCCTCATCGTGGCCCTTCTCGTCGGCCTCGTGGGCCTGCCGGCCGATGCCCAGGACTCAAAGGCTCCGAAGGGGGTTACGGTCAAGGGACTCGTGACCTCGCTCGGGAGCTTTAACGCGACCATCAATGCGCCGCTCTTCATCACGGGCGCGACCGTCAGCCTCGAACCTGGCGGTGAGACCGGTCGCCAGCAGTTCAGAGTCCCGACGTACATCTACGTCATCGAAGGGGTGCTGACGACCGACTACGAGGCGGGCCCCGTCGGAATCAAGGGCGTCCAGTACCACGCCGGCGGCCAGTCGTTCATGGACAACGGCGGATGGTGGCACAACCATACCAACAAGACCGACAAGACGGTCAAGTACCTGATGCTCCACGTCGGCTATCCCGGCCGGCCGGATCCGGTGCAGAGGCCCGACGCCGAGTAATTCCTCGGAGGGGGGCTTCACCCCCCCTCCAAAACCTCCCCGTCGCGCCAGCTTTGTCCTACTTGACGACACCGCCCGTGATCCCCTGGATGAAGCGGTCGAGGAAGAAGTTGTAGAGGATCGCGACCGGCAGGCCGACCAGCAACGCCGCTCCCATCAGAGAGCCCCAGAAGAAGACGTCGCCGCGGATCAACTCTGTCGGCACCCCGACCGGCACGGGCTTCTGGTCCCCCGGGGAGACGAACGCGAGCCCGTAGAGGAAGTCCTGCATCGAGAGGGTGAAGGCGAAGATCACCGAGGTCAGGACCCCGGGCAGGCTCACCGGCAGCACCACGCGCACGAGCGCGCCCAACTGGCCACAGCCGTCCACGCGCGCAGCCTCCTCCATCTCCATCGGCACCGTCTTGAAGAAGCCCATCATCAGCCAGGTGCAGAAGGGGACGGTGAAGGTCGGGTAGACGACGACCAGCGCCCACCAGCTGTCCTGGAGCCCGAGCGTCGCGATCACGCGGGAGAGCGGGAGGAAGAGGATGATCGCCGGGACCAGGTAGGTGAGGAAGATGGTGATGCCGATGTTCTCGGCGCCGGGGAGCCTGAGCCGGGCCAGCGCATACCCCGCGGGGACGGCGGTCAGGAGGGTGATGAGCGCCACCCAGGCCGAGATCGTCATGGTGTTGACGATCCAGGCGCCGTAGTTCGTCTGGTAGAAGAGGATCTCGAAGTTCTTGAGCGTCGGCGGCAGGTTGAACCAGAACGGGATGTTGTCCATCCGGTAGAGATCGGGCTCCTGCTTGAACGCCGTGATCAGCATCCAGTAGATGGGGAAGACGGCGATCAGGACGAACGGGGCGAGGCCCGCGTAGACCAGCAGATGACGCCGGAGCTCCTTCTGGCGCTTGGTCCGCGGTGGCGCCACGGCTTGCACGACCCCGGTCACAGACTCGCCTCGCGGCGCGCGTCGCCGAGCCTCCGCGGCCGCCGCTCGGCTCGCACGACCCCGGTCACAGACTCGCCTCGCCTCGCGGCTGCGGCTCGCACGACCCCGCTCACAGACTCGCCTCGCCTCGCGGCTGCGGCTCGCACGACCCCGCTCACAGACTCGCCTCGCCTCGCGGCTGCGGCTCGCACTACCATTCCCGCCGCTTCAGGTTCCGGAGGACGAGGAAGAGCGCGGGGAACAGCAGCGGCACCAGGAAGAGCGCGATCGCGGCGCCCCGGCCGAGGTTGCCGGCCTGGATGCCGACCTGGTACGCGAGCACGGGCAGAATCTTGCTCGCGTTACCGGGGCCGCCCTGGGTCAGGAGGTACACGACGCTCAGGTCGGAGAGCGTGAAGACCGTGTCGAAGAGAAACCCGATCATCAGGATCGGAAAGATCATCGGCACCACCACGTGGCGGAAGCGCTGCATGAAGGTGCAGCCGTCCACCTTGGCGGCATCGAGGACCTCCAGCGGCACCGCGGTGAAGCCCGCGAGGAGCACGATCGCGCTGAACGGGAAGGTGCGCCACACGTTGACCGCGATACACGCGGCCAGCGCCAGATGCGGCTGGCCGAGCCAGATCGGCCAGTCGGGCGAGCCGTACCCGCCGATCAGTCCCGCGCGGCTCAACGCCCAGTTGATCACGCTGAACTGCGAGTCGTACATCCACTTCCAGGAGAGCACACTGATCGCGATCGGCAGTGTGAACGGAATCACCACGAGACCGCGGATGAGCTTCTTTCCCTTGAACTGCTGGAGCAGGAGGAAGGCGAGCGACGTGCCCAGAACACTCTTGAAAATCGCCGCCACGACCAGGAACACCACGCTGTTCTGGAAGGCGATCCAGAACGTCTCCATCTCCCAGGCGGACCGGAAGTTCTCGAGGCCGATGAACCTGGCCACGGGATCGCTCACGTTGGCGTCGCTCACCGCAAGCCAGAGCGAGAACACGAACGGCGCTCCGACGAGCAACAGGACGTAGAGCGCCGCCGGCGCCAAGAGGGTGTAGCCAAACACGTACCGCTGGGCGCTGTGGGTCCGCCACCAGGCCCGCCGCGTCGCCCCCACGGGCACAGAAACGACGGCGGCCCGGGCCGCTGGCTCCGGGCCGCCGCTCAGCGAAGCTGGGGTCATGCCCTCTTGTGCTTGGCGAAGATCCGGTGGTACTCCCCCGCTCCCCACTTCATCACGTCCTCGATTGCCTGGCCGCGGGCCGCCCGCGTGAACATATCGGGCAGGACGAAGAGGTTGACGACCTCCTGGATCGGGGTCGTGAAGGGACCGGGATAGCCGTAGAACGCGACGATCTTCGGGAAATCCTGGAGGATCTGCATCTTCGGGTCGGTCCCGATGACCGGCATCGGCTTCTTGTAGCCGTCGTTGAGGTACGGCATGTTGTAGCCGCGGCTCTGGACCATGCCCTCGCGATCGTTGTCCAGGAGATGGACGAGGAACTCCTTGGCCGCCGGCTGGTTCTTCGCGAACTTCCAGATCATCCAGACGTTCGCCGCCGAGACGCTGACGCGCTTGCCGCCCGGCCCCGCCGGCTCCATCGCGATGAAGGTGTTCTTGAAGACGGGCGGGTTGGTGTCCTCCGTCGTGCGGTAGGCCGAGATCGCGTCGTGGATCCAGCACCCCACGCCCGAGGCGAGGAAGCGATTGTCGGAAGCGTCGTCCCAGGAGAAGACCTCCGGCGTCATGCCCTCGTCGAAGATCGCCTTGGCGAAACGCAGCGCCTCCCGCGTCTCCTTGGAGTCGACCAGGATGGTCTCCCCGGATGGATCCGCTTCCGCGCCGCCGAAGCTGAACAGGAGCGACCGCCAGTTCAGGTTGGCGTCGGCGCACTGGGAGAACTGGATGCCCGTCGGATGGCCCTTGGGCTTGAGCGTCCGCGCCGCCAGCCGGGCCAGCTCCCAGGTGTCAGGCGGCTGAAGGCCGGCCTGTTCGAACAGATCTTTGCGCCAGAGCATCGGGAGGAGAATGTAGTAGATCGGCAAGCCGTACTGCCGCCCCTCGACCTCGACCAAGGACCTGGCCGCCGGGATCCAGCCGCCGTATTTCTTTCCGATCTGGCCGTAGATGTCCGAGATGTCCAGGAGGCTCTTGTAGTAGAGCCGCGTCAGGATCGACGAGCCGTTGTGGATGATGTCGTGGCCCGCGCCTGCGGCGAACTCCGCGGCCATGCGCGCCGGCAGCTCGAGGTGGGGGATGTGGTCGACCCGCACTTTGACGCCGTTCTGGTCTCCCCACTCTTTCGCGAACTTGTCGAACCAGGCGTCGTACGCGGGAATGAAATGGCTCCACTGTAAGATGCGCAGGGTCGTCCCTTTGATCTGCGCTGGCGCCTGGCGGGCGTCGAGCATGGCCACAAGGGAGCCACCCGCGACCCCCGCCCCGGTGACCGTCAGGAATTTCCGGCGGTTGAAGGTTGCGGGGGCGGTTTGGGCGGATCGGGGATCGCTCATCGCCGAGCCTCCTTAGGCTGTCCTCAAGACCGGTCGAGTGGAACGCCAACCACGCTGAAGAATTAGCTTCTTTATGCTTCGGGGGCCGCTCTTGTCAAGTGGCTTTTCGGGCAAACCCCGAGGGCGTGTGCGTCGGACGCGGCGAGCCCGGGTGCTATCCTCGGGGACCATGCGCCGCCCGCTGATCGTCCTCGTCCTCGCGATCGCGGCGATCGGCGTCTTCGCCGCGGGCCTCGCGGCGCTCCTCGACACGCCGCGGCCACCCCGCGGCGCCTCGCGCGGCGAGCGGCTCTTCTACGCGCTCTGCGTCACGTGCCACGGCGTGGACGGGCGCGGTTCCTGGCGCGCCTCGCTCTTCCTGATCCGTCCCGGCAATCTCGCCGACGCCGCTCGCCTCGATCAGCGCTCCGACCAGTACCTCGTCGACATCATCAAGAACGGCGGCGCGCCCTTCGGACGGCCGGGGATGCCCGCCTTCGGCGCCGCCCTGTCGGAGGAAGAGATCCGTGAGCTGGTCGCCTACGTGCGCGGGCTCAGCCGCGCGCGCTGAGTCAAGGGATCCGCTCGATGCGGAGCAGGACAAGTCGATCCTCGGTCGCCCGGACGGCGAGCTTGACGCGGTCGCCGGGCCTCGGGCCGACGGCGTCGAGCAGGGTGGGCTCGGCGGCGATCGCCATCAACTCCATGGCGCTCATGCCGAGCCCCTGCACCGCATCGTGGCTGACGAGGACGAGGTCCGGCGCGGGGCGCGCCACGATGGTACCCCGCACCTCGTACGCGGCGGGTCGGAGGATGGTGCCCCAGAGGCCGGCGGCGAACGCCGCCAGCAGCGCGCCGAAGAGGAGTGCGACGAGCGCGCGTCGCCGAATTCTACTCGCGGCGCTCGCCGACGCCGAGGATGTAGTCGGTCCCTCTGAGATCCTTGGCCGTCAGGACCCACTTGCCCCCGCACCCTTCCTTGGCGAATGCCATGGAGCCCTTGTAGGCGGCACCCAGCGTGACGAGCAGCAACCCGCCGCCGACGGCCATGCCCAGGACGCACGTCACCGCCTTGCCCGGGACGAAGGCGAAATTCATGATGGTGGCGGCCAGGGCGTACCCCACCGTCGACTCGGAGGGCTCTTCGAAAATGACCGGCTCCGGCATGGCCTGCGGCTCTCGGGCGGGCGGCGCCGGCATTTGAGCGGGTTGCACCGCCGGTTGCGGCGCGGGTGGCGGTGCGGCCTGCGCGGGCTCGGCGGTGGGCTGCGGCGCGGGTGGCGGTGCGGCCTGGGCGGGTTGCTCGGCAGGCTGCGGCCCCGGCTCCGGTGAGGCCTGCATGGGCTGCTCGGCGGACTGCGCAGGCTGCTCGGGCTGTGGCGTAGGCTGCTCGGCAGGCGGCTGCGCTTGCTGCGCGCGCGCAAACGTCGCGAGCGGACCTGCACCGAGCAGCGACACCACGACCGCGAACGCGATCGACCGAGTCGTGAGCCTCATCGGATGACCTCCTGGTCCCGGGTGAGCCTCTCCATCTGGAGAAGCCCAGCATATATCAAACCGCTCTCGGCGCGAAAATTCGCGAGAGGCTATAATTGGTCACTATTTCTGCCGGGAGGCCGCGACCCATGAAGCTCGTCCGCTTCTCCACCAACAGCCAGTCACCCCGCCTCGGCGCGCTCCAGGGCGATCGCATCGCCGACATCGAGGCGAGCCTCGCCACCACCCTCACTCGGCGCGGCGTCGTGCGGGCCCACGAGATCGCCCGAGTCCTGGTGCCGCAGAGCACTCGAGGCTTCCTCGAGGGCGGCGCCGCCGCCGCGGAGGCGGTCCTGTCCATCACCGAGTGGGTCACCGTGCCCGCCGCGAGTGCTCGCCTTCACGCGCCCATCGCCGATCCGGGGAAGTTCATCTGCATCGGCCTCAACTACCGCGATCACGCCGAGGAGACGGGCAACCCGATTCCCAAGGAGCCGCCGATCTTCGCCAAGTGGTCGAACGCGATCCTCGACCCGGGCGAGCCCATCTTGAGACCGCGCGGCTCGCAGCAGCTCGACTGGGAAGTGGAACTTGGCGTCGTCATCGGGCGGACCGCCCGCTTCGTCCCCAAGGAGCAGGCGCTCGACTACGTGTGGGGGTACACGATCATCAACGACGCGAGCGCCCGGGACTTCCAGTTCATCACGAGCCAGTGGATGGCCGGGAAGATCTTCGAGACCGCGGCGCCCGTCGGCCCCTACATTGCCGACCGGAAGGAGATCACCGACCCGCACGCTCTCGAGCTCCGGACCTGGGTGAACGGCAAGCAGATGCAGAACGGCAACACGAAGACGTTCATCTTCGACGTCCGCTACCTCGTGAGCTATCTCTCGGGGCTCATGACGCTGGCGCCCGGCGATCTCATCGCCACCGGGACGCCGCCGGGCGTCGGGTTCGCCAAGAAGCCCCCCGTGTTCCTCCAACCGGGCGACGTCGTCACGATGGAGATCACCGGGCTCGGGCGGCTCGAGAATTCCGTGAAGGAGGCGTGAGCGCGTCCGACGCGATGCTGGAGCTGATCGCACCGCTCGTCGTCCAGAACGCCACGAAGATCGTCGTCCTCTCGCTCGACGGCCTGGGGGGCCTGCCGCGCCCCGAGACCGGCCGCTCCGAGCTCGAGTCCGCGCGCCTGCCGAACCTTTCGGCGCTCGCCGCCGAGTCGGCGTGCGGCCTCGTCCGCCACGTGGCGCCGGGGATCACGCCCGGCAGCGGTCCCGGGCACCTCGGGCTCTTCGGCTACGACCCGCTCCGCTACCAGGTCGGGCGCGGCGTCCTCGAGGCCCTCGGGATCGAGTTCGACCTCCGCCCCGGCGATGTGGCCGCGCGCGGTAACTTCTGCACCGTCGACTCCAGTGGTCGCATCACCGACCGGCGCGCGGGGCGCATCACCACCGAGGTCTGCGTACGCCTGACCGAGCGGCTACGTGGGATCCGACTGCCAGGCGTCGAAATGTTCGTCGAGCCCGTGAAGGAACACCGCTTCGCCCTGGTCCTGCGCGGCCGAGGCAAGGCAGGCAAACTCTCGGGCCGGCTCTCAGAGACCGATCCGCAGGCGCTCGGCCAGGCTCCGCTTCCCGTGAAGGCGCTCGAGCCGAAGGCGAAGGCCACGGCGCAGCGGGTGAACGCGTTCGTCGCCGACGCGCGCCGCCGGCTCGCCGACTCGGCGCCCGCCAACATGGTCCTGCTGCGCGGCTTCGACCAGCTCCCCAAGCTCCCGCGCTTCCCGGAGATTTTCGGTCTCCGGTCGGCGGCGATCGCCGCCTACCCGATGTACCGCGGTCTGGCCAGGCTCGTGGGCATGGAGGTGCTCAAGACGGGCGGCACGTTCGGCGAGGAGCTCGCGACGCTCCGCGCGCACTGGGACGCGTACGACTTCTTCTTCCTGCACTACAAGGACACGGACAAGGCGGGCGAAGATGGCGACTTCGGCGCGAAGGTGACCGCCCTCGAGCGTCTCGACGGCTTCCTCCCCGACCTACGCGCGCTCAAGCCCGATGTCCTCGTGATCACGGGCGACCACGCGACGCCCTCGGTGCTCGCGGCGCACGGCTGGCAGCCGGTGCCCGTGCTCCTCTGGAGCCGCTACTGCGGTGCGGATCCGGTGACCGCCTTCACCGAGCGCGCGTGTGCGGCCGGCAGCCTCGGCGTCCTCCCGTCGCACCATTTGATGCCGCTCGTGATGGCCAACGCGCTCCGGCTGACCAAATTCGGCGCGTAACGCGGACCCGCCGGGAGCGCGACAGCCTCGGCGTCAAGGACGTCCCGGCGCGGGCGCTCTACGGCGTCTTCACCCAGCGAGCCCGAGAGACCTGGGAGATCTCCGGGCGCGCGCCCCACCCCGCGCTGATCCGCGCCTACGCGCGCGTCAAGGCGGCCGCGGCGCGGGCGAACGCTCGGCTCGGCCTCCTCCCCCGCGGGTGGGCGCGCGCCATCGTCAGGGCGGCCGACCGCGTCGCCGCGGGAACGGTCCCAGACGCGGCGGTGCTCGACGCGTTCCAGGCCGGCGCCGGCACGCCCATCCACATGAACGTGAACGAGGTCATCGCGAACCTGGCCAACGAGCGCCTCGGCGGCCGACGCGGGCGTTACACGCCGATCCACCCCAACGACCACGTCAACCTCGCCCAGTCGTCGAACGACGTCACGCCCACCGCCATCCGTCTGATGGCGCTGGAGTTGCTCTCGGCGCTCCGTGACGAGCTCGGCGAGCTCGAGCGCGCGCTCGCCCAGCTCGCCCGCCGCGAGCGAGCAGTCGTGAAGGTCGGGCGCACCCATCTCCAGGACGCGGTCCCGATCACGTACGGACAGGTGTTCGCCGGCTGGGCCGAAGCGATCCGTGCCGCGGGGGCCGCGCTCATGGCCACCGAGGCAGAGCTCTCGGCGGTGGGTCTGGGCGGCACGGCGGTGGGCACCGGGCTCACGGCGCACCCGCGCTTCCGCGTCCTGGTCGTCCGCGAGCTCTCCCGGCTCACGGGCCTGCGCCTGCGTCCGGCGCCGAGCACGGTCACCGCGGCCTGGAGCTTGCGGCCGCTCCTGGCGTGCTCGGGCGCGCTGCGCGGCCTCGCGGTGGACCTCGGCAAGATCTGCTTCGACCTCCGCCTGCTCGCCTCCGGACCCCGGGCGGGACTCGGCGAGCTCTCCCTGCCGGAGGTCGAGCCGGGCTCATCGATCATGCCCGGCAAGGTCAACCCCTCCGTGGCCGAGGCCGTCCAGATGGCGTGCTTTCAGGTATCGGGCAACGACCACGCGATCGCCCTGGCCGCCGCGGCGGGCGAGCTCGAGCTCAACGTGATGACGCCGCTCTGCGCCACGAACCTCGCCGAGAGCTTCGAGCTCCTGACGCGGGGGACGCGGTTATTGCGGACGCGGTGCATCGCCGGCCTCCGTGTCGACCGCGCCCGGGTGGGCGAGCTGCTCGCGCGGAGCCACGTCGAGGCCACGGCGCTCGCGCCCTACCTCGGCTACGACGTCGCCGCCGAGGTCGTCAAGGAGGCGCAGGCCCGGTCCGCCGCGATCCGCGATGTTGTCCTCGAGCACGGGTTGATGGCGCCCCGGGCGCTCGCCCGGATCCTCGCTCCGCGGGCCTCCACCGGGCCGCGCGCGACCGATCGTGCCCTCCGCCGCCGGGTCCAGGCGAGCCCTGCCCTCAGGGATTTCCGGAACAGGTTCCTCGGATAAATCCGCTTGTCCCGCGGCGTGGGCGGAGCATACTTCTGAGACAGCATGCCTGAGCGGACGTCTGCGCGAGCCTCGGCACGGAGCCGGGTCGAACGGCTTCGCAGCCATTTTGCGTCCGCCGACCGGGTGCTCATCATGATGCAGGACGACCCTGACCCCGACGCGATCGCCTCGGCCCTCGCGCTTCGGACGCTCCTCGGGCGGACCAAGGCGGCGGCGCCCATCGCCACGTTCGGCACGATCACGCGTCCCGAGAACCGGGCGATGACCCGCATCCTGGACATCGACGTCGAGGAGATCAAGGCGCACGCGATCGACGAGTACGACATGGTCGCGATGGTGGACACCCAGCCGAGCTTCTTCGAGGAGGCGTTCGGCGAGGTCGACCTCGTCATCGACCACCACCCCGAGGAGACGCCCACACGGGCGCACCTCCGGGACATCCGTCCCGCGTGGGGCGCGACCTCGACGATCATGACCGAATACCTGCGAGCCGCAGACGTAAAGATCACGCAGCGCCTCGCGACGGCGCTCCTCTACGGCATCAAGACCGACACGCTCCACCTCGAGCGGGGCGCCACCCGTGCGGACCTCGAGGCGTTCGCGTACCTGCACCCGCGCGCGAACCACTCGGCGCTCCGGCGTATCGAGCGCCCCGAGCTGCCCAACGAGGCCCTCGACGTCCTGGCGCTCGGGATCGCGCGCCGGCAGCTCACGCACGGGGTCGTCTTCTCGCACCTCGGTCCCGTCGCCTACCCCGAGCTGGTCGCTCAGTTCGCGGAGTTCTTCCTCCAGATCGAGGGCGCGGAGTGGTCGGTCGTGTCCGGGACCGTGAACGGCGAGCTCCACATCAGCGTGCGCAACGTGGGCTACGTCCGCGCCGCGGGCGACGTGGTGCGCCGCGCGTTCGGCGAGGTCGGCCGCGCCGGGGGTCACCGCGCGATGGCGAAGGCCGTGATCCGCCTGCGCGACTGGCAGGCCCGCGTCGGCGAGCCGGCAGGCGACGCGCTGAGACAGGCGATCGTGGCGCGCTTCCTCCAGGCGCTCCGGAGCTGAGATGGAAGAGACGACTCGGCTCACCGAGGCGATCCGGGAGCTGCTCGACGGCGGCCGCGACGAGCGCCTCGCCGACGTTCTGGCCGAGGCGCATCCTGCCGACGTCTCAGGCGTGATCCGCGAGCTCGCGCTCGAAGACCAGGTGCGCGTGTTCCGGCTCCTCACCCCCCAGCAGGCCGGCGCGGTCCTCGCCGAGCTCGACGATCCGATCCTGCGCGAGCTGATCGGCTCACTCGACGAGGCGGAGGTCTCGCGCGCCCTCGACCGCATGCCCAGCGATGAGGTCGCGGACGTCGTCCAGGAGCTGCCGAAGGAGCAGGCCGAGGAGCTCCTCGACCTCATGGAGGAGGAGAAGGCCGAGGAGGTGCAGGTGCTCCTCGAGTACCGCGAGGGCACCGCCGGCCGCCTCATGTCTCCCGACTTCGTCGCCGTGCCCGAGACGGTGACGGTGGCGCGGGCGATCGAGCACATCCGCAAGGCGAAGACGGGCGACGGCGCCTTCTACGTCTACATCGTGGACGACCACGACCACCTGGTCGGCTTCGTGCCCCCACACCGCCTCATCACCGCGGACCCCGCGACGCCGATCCGGACGATCCGCACCGAGGACGTGGAGAGCGTCACGGTGGACACCGACCAGGAGGAGGTCGCGCGCCTCGTCCAGCGCTACAACCTGATCCAGATCCCTGTGGTGGACGCGAACCGGCGGCTCCTCGGCACGATCGGCGTGGACGACGTGCTCAAGGTCCTCCGCGAGGAGGCGACCGAGGACATCCAGCGCCTCGGCGGCGTCGCGGGTGATGAGAACGTGCTCGACCCGCCGCGGAGCGTGTTCACCAAGCGCCTCATCTGGCGCCTCATCAACCTCGGCACCGCGGTCCTGGCGGCGTCGGTCATCGGGCTCTTCGAGTCATCCATCCACTCGCTCGCGACCCTCGCCGTGTTCATGCCGATCGTCGCCTCGATGGGTGGCATCGGCACCACCCAGACGGCGACCGTCGTCGTGCGGGGCATCGCGCTCGGCGACATGACATCGAGCGTGCTGCGGCGCGTCCTCTCGAAGGAGCTCTGGCTCGGGCTGACGACGGGCGCGGCGAACGGCCTGGTGATCGCCGCGATCGCGTACGCCTGGAAGGGCCAGGTGCTCCTCTCGCTGATCCTCGGGGTCGCGCTCGTCCTGAACATGCTGGTCGCCGCCGTCGTCGGAACGCTCATCCCGATCGCGCTCAAAGTTTTCAGGATCGACCCCGCGATCGCGTCCAGCGTGATCATCACGACCTTCACGGATGTGTGCGGATTCTTTTCGTTCCTCGGTCTCGCCACCCTGTTGATGAAGTTTCTGCTCTGACGCAAAAGACGCTTGGCAACGGCTCCGGGCAGCGGGTAGAATACCGTCAGCCATTCGATCCGTCGTTCGCCGGCCTCAAATCCAAAACCCAAAATGTTGGAGGGCCCTGAGTGGACGCGGCGCTGGAGAAGAGGCAGGTCGAGCGCGCCTACGAGTTGTACGCTCCCGTCTACGACTTCATCTTCGACTGGATCTTCGCCCCCGGCCGCGTGGCGGCCGTCAAGCACCTCGACATCCAGCGCGGCGAGTCCGTGCTCGAGGTGGGGATCGGGACCGGCCTGAACCTACCCCTCTACCCGCCGGCGTCCCGCCTGACCGGGATCGACCTGTCCGAGGAGATGCTCGACAAAGCCGTCGAGCGGGTGCAGACGCTGGCGATGCCGAACGTGACGCTCAAGGTCATGGACGCCACGTCCATGGATTTCGAGGACGACGAGTTCGACAAGGCCGTGGCGACGTACACGATCTCCGCGGTCCCCGATCCGGTCGCCGTCCTCCGCGAGATGCGCCGTGTGGTCAAGCCCGGCGGCGTCCTCGTCATCCTCAATCACTTCCGTAGCGAGCGACGGATCGTGGGGTGGCTCGAGGACCTGGTCGCACCCCTCTGCACGCGGCTCGGCTGGAAATCGAACCTCGCGTTCGGGCCGCTCCTCGCCGTGGTCGGGCTCGAGCCCGAGCTCGTCGCGAGGGCGAACATGCTCAACGGGTGGCGCCTCGTGAAGTGCGTCAACCGGAAGTAGCCCGGCTCGCCGGCCTCCTCCTCGCACTCGTCCTTCTCGTTCCCGTCGCGCACGCCGGTCGCCGCGCGCTGTGGGCCGGCGCGTTCCTCGTCGAGTTCTTGAGCCAGGGCCGGCTGGCGCCGCTGTCGGCGCTGACGTCCGCGCCGACGCGCGAGCCGCTCTCGGTTCCGGGCGCCGCCGTGGACCGCTACGTCCTCGCCGGGCCCGCCGGCGGCACACCCCTGGTGTTCGTCCACGGCTTCACCCCCCAGGGCAAGGACGACCCCCGCGTCCGCGAGGCCGCGGCGCTCCTGGCGCGCTGCGGCTTCGACGTCGCCGTCCCGACGATCCCCGGACTCACCCACGGGCGCCTGCGCTCGGACGACGTCGCGCCCGTCGTGGCGACGCTCGCTGCGCTCGCCCGTCCATCGATCGTCCTGGGCGTGAGCGTCGGCGCTGGGCCCGCCCTTCTCGCGGCGGCCGATCCGCGCGTGCGCGAGCGCGTGCAGGCGGTCGTGAGCCTCGGCGGGTACGCGTCGGCGCGCGAGGTGCTCCGTTTCTGGCTGACGGGTGTCTACGCGTACGGCGGCGTCCGGGGTCGCGTCGCCCACGAGCCCGAGGTGGTGCGGTCGTTCGTCGCCGCCAACACCGACCTGCTCGAGCCGGCCGCGCGCGCCGAGCTCATGACCGCCGACGCCGACCGCGCGGCGCGGTTCCTGGCCGCGCTCCCGCCCGCGCTCGAGCGCTACCTCAACGACCTTTCGCCGCTGGGCGTGGTGGGCGACATCCGTGCGCGCCTGGTCCTGATTCACGGCCGGAGCGACCGGGCGGTCCCCTACACGGAGGCCCTCCGGCTCGCGGCCGCTCGGCCCGAGCGCACCACGCTCGTCCTGGTCGGCATCGTGGAGCACGTCGAGGGTGGCGGCGGCTGGCGGGAGGGGCGCGACTTCCTCGCGCTCTGGCGCGTCATGTACGGGCTGATCAACGCCTGAGTGACCGGCGGCCCGTCGGCGCCCGCCCACTCCCACCCTCCTTCTGAAGTGTCCGGGCCGCCTCAGACACAGGATCACCCGGGGGCATCATTCAAGGAACTTCTGGCTCGATTTGAGGGTAACGCCCCGATTGGTGGGCTCGCGAGGCCATGGAATTCTCCGACGCTAACGCGGGCGGTTGCCCATTGAACCGCCTGCAGGTCGAGAGCCACTAGCCTTGAGAGGAGCACGATGCGAAGAGACCTCGCGGTCCTGGTGATGGCCCTGTCGTCAGCGGTGCTCTTGTTCGCGGCGGTCCACGCCCAAGCCCAGACTGTGGGGACCTACGTCTTACGATCTCCCGCGGTCTTCGTCGACCCAGAGCTGACCGGAGAGGCGCAAGTCCTGTGTAACGGGTCGGACGTTGCCACCGGCGGCGGCCTCGCGAGCAGTGTCGGTAGCACTGCTGAAAAGATGCACGTCTCTGACTCCTTCCCCATCTCGGACGCCTCCGGTGCGCCCGCGTTGGACAACGCTGCCCCGCATGGATGGAAAATAATCGTGTTCAACCCGACTCTCGAGTCCTTGGAGCTCCAGGCCTTTGTGGTGTGCCTCACGAACAGGTGGGCGCTCACGGTCAGCACGGCGGGGACGGGCACCGGCACGGTGAGCTCGAGCGACGGGTCGATCAGCTGCCCGGGCACCTGCACAGCCGCCTACAACGGCGGGACCAGCGTGACCCTGACGGCGACTCCCGGCACTGGGTCGATCTTTGCGGGCTGGACCGGATGCGACACGGTCCTCGACACGACCTGCACGGTGACCATGAGCGCGTCGAGGTTAGTCACGGCGACCTTCGACGTGCAGCGCTTCACGCTCACGGTCAGCACGGCGGGGACGGGCACCGGCACGGTGAGCTCGAGCGACGGGTTGATCAACAGCTGCTCGGGCACCTGCACGGCCACCTACAACAGCGGGACCAGCGTGACGCTGACGGCGACTCCCGACGCCGGGTCGATCTTTACAGGCTGGACCGGATGCGACACGGTCCTCGACACGACCTGCACGGTGTCCATGAGCGCGTCGAGGTCGGTCACAGCCACCTTCGACGTGCCGTGAGCACCGCGAAGTCGGTCGTGCGGCGCGGCGTGACCCGGACCGGCACGACGTTCAGTCGGCCGTAAGGGTCCGCGGTGTGGCGAGGCAGGAGCAATGATTCGGTAGATTCGAGGAGGATCGTGATGCGAAGAGACCTCGCGGTACTGGTGATTGCCATGTCGTCAGCGATGCTCGCGTTCGGGGCGGCCCACGCCCAGGCCCAGGGTGTGGGGACCTACGTCTTACGATCTCCGGCGGTCTTCGTCGACCCGGAGCTGACCGGGGAAACACAAGTTCTGTGTAACGGATCCGACTTTGCCACCGGCGGCGGCCTCGCGACGAGTGTCGGTAGCACGGCTGAAAAGATGCACGTCTCTGATTCCTTCCCCATCTCGGACGCCTCCGGTGCGCCCACGTTGGACAACACTGCGCCTCACGGATGGAAAGTCATCGTGTTCAATCCGACTCTCGAGGCCATGGAGCTCCAGGCCTTTGTCGTGTGCCTCGCGAGCCCTCCCCCGCCGGCGTAACCTCTAACTCGCGTCGTCGCCACGAGCGCCGAGCGTACCTCGGCGCTCGTGGTGTTTCTGAGGGGAAATGGCCACCGCGGTCGTGAGCCGCGAGCGCGTCCGGGACTGGGCTAGAGACTCAGGCTGCGCCCGTCGGCGCTCGTCGGGCGCTGAATGCCCCAGGCGGTGAGCTTGGCGAGCACGGTGTTCCGGTGCACGCCGAGCACGCGCGCGGCGCGGCTCATGTTCCACCCGACGCGCTCGAGCACGCGCAGGATGTACTGACGCTCGAACTGCTCCATCGCCTCCCGAAGCGGCGGGCCCGTGTCCTCGGCGAGCCGTGGGCCCGTGTCGGGCAGCGCGACGTCGAGCGGGACGTCCTGGAGCTGGATGACGGGGCCCCGCGCGAGCACGACCGCGCGGTGCATGACGTTCTCGAGCTCCCGCACGTTGCCCGGCCAGTCGTAACGCGTCAGCACCTCGAGCGCGCCCGCCGACACGCCCCGCACGTCGCGGTGGCACTCACGCGCGGTCTTCCGGACGAAGTGCTCGACGAGGAGCGGGATGTCCTCGCGCCGCTCGCGGAGCGGCGGCACGTGGACGGGCACGACGTTCAGGCGGTAGTAGAGGTCCTCACGGAACTCGCGCGCCCGCACCGCGCTCTTGAGGTTGACGTTGGTCGCCGCGACCACGCGCACGTCGATCGCGACGGGCCGCAGCCCGCCGAGGCGCTCGATCTCGCGCTCCTGCAGCGCGCGGAGGAGCTTCGTCTGGAGGTCCAGGCGCAGCGAGCCGATCTCGTCGAGGAAGACGGTCCGATGATACGCTCACGCGCCTCGCCGCTATTTCCTTCGAATATACGGAGGTTTCCAGGTGACCGAGGCGTGAGCCGCACTTGACCGCTCTGATCTCAGACTGACGGGATGCGAATCCGCGTCTCGGTCTTGAGGGGGCAAGACGTGAGCCATCCCGGCGGGTCGGGTGATTCTGGACAAGGCGAAGTGCTCAGAACGTTGCTCGGTGGACTTCCTCGCCGGCGTCGGCGTCGTCTCCTCCGACATCTTCTGCCGCCGGCGCCTTCAAGCTCTCCTGCGCCTTGAGCAGCGTAGGTTATGATCTCCGTGCGAATGGATACCCGCCAGATTGAGGCCCACCCGGCTACCTCTGCCGCCCCTTACTGCTGAGGCGGTTACCCAACGCGCGACGATGAACCATACCGGAGGCTGGATTCTGGTGGCCGTGGTCGTTGCCAGCGTCCTGCTGCTGGGCATCCCATTGGCCTTCGGCGAAACGGTGAAACGAGAATGGCGGTTCCGGCAGTGGCGACGGCGGTGGAAGGCAACGGGCTACCCCCGACGTGACCAGTGAGCAGCCTTGACTTACCCTGCCCGCTGAACTGCGGTAGGCCGCTCAAGACTTGTACGCGTCGCGGCGATTGCTGACCGCGGAAAAACGCTCGTGATGGCAGCAGACAAGATGGTGGGCAGCGGCTCAATAGAAGCTGAGCCAGACGTCGAGAAGATTCTTCCGATTCACCGCGACTGGATGTGGAAAACGACCTGGATCAGTCTTTGTGCAGTGCGTTGCGCGGACAGGATTCGCTTCCGCCTCGAAGGGTCGCCCGCAAAGGGCTGACGCCGGCAACGGACGCGAAAATACTTCTCAGCATCCGCCCTCCCGGCGTCGTCGAGCGGTGCAGCTCGCGGCCGAGACGACCTCGATGCCGCCTGACCAGCTCTCGATCACGTGGCGAACAAGTGAGCGGCCAAGCCGTCACACAGAACGACGAAGGCGACGTCGGAGCGCCGTCGATGGACAGTCGTGAAACAACGCTTCGGTCGCTGGCCGCTTGATATGCGCGACCGAGATTACCTTCGAGGTCCTGGCGTGCAGGAGACGCGGGCGCAGAGCGGAACTCTCGTCGCACTCGCCCAACCGAGTGTGCTACGCTCCCGCGAGCGGTGACGCCCGGACACTTCGAAATCTTTTGCAATTCCGGATATCCGGCGTGTGACTCGCTCGAGGTGAAAGTGGAATCCGGGAAGAGGGCGCAGGCCAACATCCTCGCCCCTACCCTGCCCTCGAGCTCATTTCCTGATGTCCAGTTCCTGATCGTCGTCTTGTTCAAGGAGACCGATCTGTACGAGCACCTCACGAAGATTCTTGCTGGTGTCGGAGGGGTCAAGGTGATCATGGAGCGCCGGCACGGCGACCGCCGACAGCAGCGGCGGGATGTGGCCGTCGAGCGGTGCGAGCGGGAACGGCGCCTGCACCGTGGAAAAGTGTCTGCCCTGGGCTATACCGCGGTCCGTGTCCCACGGTCCTGACAGACGGGGTGTGATGAAGCTCTTTCACCGGACGACGGCTAAAAACGCTAAGGCAATCCTCGCGAAGGGCTTTACGGATGCGACCGGCTCCTTCGGGACCACGGACCGCTACACCGGCGTGTTGCTGACGAGCCAGCCGGTAGACATCGACACGATAGACATCACCCTTATCGAGGTCGAACTCGACCTCGACGAGGACGCCCTGGCTGCCTACGAGCGGCCTGAGAAAGGGAAGTCGTACCGGGAATGGCTCGTGCCCGCTGTACTCGTCAACGCCCACATGAACCTTCGGATCATCGCAGGCGGAAAAGTCGACAGCGAGTAATCACCAGACTCGCGGCGATCGGCAGGCGGGGGGGAACAGACCACGAGCGCCGGTGGGCGTCGGCGCTCGTGCGCTCTTCATTGAACTGTCGAGGGTGATCGGCAAGCTACTTGTCTCGAATCGCCGCTTGGGCCTTCTTTGCGGCGTCTGGCGGAATCGTCGTCATCCCATGGGTGTCCTTCGCCAAAACTCCGTCCGGTGAGCAAGTGGTTGATCTGTCTGCTCTGATCCGGAGAAGATCCTAGCCCGATGATCATCCTCCTGATCCATCTGCTCCGACTCATCCCGTTCCTGTTCGGCAGCCACCGCCAGCTCGCCCTCGAGAACCTTGCTTTGCGGCAGCAACTGGCCGTCTACAAGCGGAGGGTGAACCGGCCGAAGCTCCAACGGAGCGATCGGCTCCTTTGGGTCTGGCTGTCTAGAGTGTGGCCCGCCTGGAGGCAGGCCCTCGTCATCGTGACTCCCGCCACTGTGCTGCGCTGGCAGCGACGCCGCTTTCGCCGCCACTGGGCCACGCTTTCCGGGCGCCGCCCGGCGGGCCACCCGCCCGTCGACGCCGCGATCAAAGCCCTGGTCAGAAGGATGGCCGCGGCCAATCCCCTGTGGGGTGCTCCCAGAATCCATGGCGAACTCCTCAAGCTCGGCATCGACGTCGCTGAGCGCACCGTCTCCCGCCTGCTCCCGAAGCGCCGCTCACCGCCGTCGCAGACGTGGCGCACGTTCCTGACCAATCACGTCCGGGACCTCGTCTCCATCGATTTCTTCACTGTTCCCACCGCGCGCTTGCGCGTTCTGTTCGTCTTCGTCGTGCTCGCCCACGACCGCCGGCGCGTCCTCCACTTCAATGTCACCGAGCATCCCACCGCTGTCTGGACCGCCCAGCAGATCGTGGACGCCTTCCCGGACGACTCCGCTCCGTCCTACTTCCTCCGCGATCGCGACTCGGTCTACGCTCACGTGTTCCGGCAACGCGTGAAGGGCATGGGCGTCGGTGAAGTCCTAACGGCGCCTCACAGCCCATGGCAGAACTCCTTCGCGGAGCGGCTCACCGGCTCCATCCGGCGCGAGTGTCTGAATCACGTCCTCGTCCTCGGCGAACGGCACCTGCGCCGCACCCTGACTCGCTACTTCGCGTACTACCACCGGGCTCGTACTCACCTCTCGCTCGACAAGGATGAGATTGGGCTCGACGCCACGAACACAGCTGTAGAGGTGGTCGCTGATCAGTACGCGACGCGATGTGCCAGGGCCTGGCGCCCACCAGCCGACGCCGAAGACGTGATGATCCAGGTCGCGGAAGATCTCGTCGCCGAGTTCGCGCCAGACCGGTATGTCTACCTGAAGTGCTCTGGCGAGGCGGCCCTCTCTGGGTTCTCCTGCCGAGTATTCTCGGCTCAGGCGCTCGATATCAGCACGTGTCATAGACCATTACAACCACCGCAGGACACCGGCCGCGGCAAACCCGGCGCCGCCCAAATAAGCTGGTGGCCCCATCAGCGGGATTCGAACCCGCGTCTCGGTCTTGAGAGGGCGAGCCCGTGGCTAGTGATTTCACGAACTTCAACGCCGGGTGCCACGGCCCGGTGCCACTCGAGACCCCGATCTGCTCCGAGGATGCCGTCGCTCATGATCTAGCCGGTTCATCACACGCGTGGAATAGAGACAATCGATAAATCGCAATCCTCATTGACGGATTACCCGCCGAGAACCGTTCCGACGGCCTTCCCCGCCCTTCCCTTGCACGCGAGAGCTACGGGAGCTCAGCTCGACGGACAAGGCTCCCCCCTCGGGCGCCCGCCGCAGGCCACCACGTAAGCCCACAGCGCATCGACGTCCTCGGTGTTCAGCAGGTCGCCCCACGGTGGCATCTGGTGCTTGCCTTTCGTCACTGAGTTGACGAAGCGGCTCTTCTGATCGAGCGGAAACGTGCGCAGGTCGAACGCCGCATTCGGGTCGGCCATGCGGGCGCCGTGGCAGGCCGAGCAATTCTGGGCGTAGATCGCCGCTCCGGCGCGAATCTGGGCCACCGTGAAATCATTCGGACCCGTGTTCTGCGCTGCGGCCACCGCGCCGCCCACCAAGAGGACGAGGCCGGATATCGTCATCCGCACGCCAGCCAAGCTTCACTCCGTCATGAGTGCAAAAGTCCACACCGATCCGCCACGCGGCACGTTCTCGAGCTGCTGGCGCATCCGAGCCTGGTTCACTCCGCCGAGACCGGACAAGATAGTGACGTACTGTCTTCCCTGATTCGTGTAGGTGATCGGCTGCGCATTGATACCCGATCCGGTCTGGAACTGCCACAGCGTTTTCCCTGTGCCCACGTCGAGCGCGATGAACTCGCCAGTCTGCTTGCCCGTGAACAGCAGACCTCCCGCCGTCGTGAGCATCGCCGAGTAGTGCGGAACGTCCATGAGCGGCGTGCGCCACCTGTGGTTTCCAGTGAGGGGATCGATGGCGTCGATGTGCGCGATCGGGCCGGGCGGAGGATTCGGAACGGGCAGATTCTCGAAGCCCTGGTAGCGCTGGCCAGGCTTGTACTCCACAGGGAGAAAGCGGATCAGCCGTGACACGTGCATGGTGTTGGCATAGAGGAGCCCGGTCTCCGGGTTGAACGCAGCGTGCGCCCAGCTCTTCGCCCCCCACTGACTGGGCCAGAGCTCGATCTGCTCGCCCGCGCGCGCCTTCTTCGAAATTTCCGACTCGACCGGACGGCCGGTC
>QHSX01000009.1 GCA_003221695.1 Candidatus Rokuibacteriota bacterium | reverse complement strand
GAACCCGGGGGGCGAAGGGCCCACGGGTAACAGGAAAGACGGTGGGCGTCAAGGCGCGATGCGCTGGCGGACCGCCGACGCGGCTCAGCGGACCGGGTCGCGCTCGGCTCCGATGAGCCAGTCCCACTGGCGCGCGGCGTGGTCGACGACGCGGTCAGTGTCCTCTGCGAGAAGGAAGCCCTCCACCACGAGGGAGCGCGCGGCAGCGCGCGCAGCCTCGAGGTAGCTCGCGCGCGAGGCGTACCGGTCGGCGATCGCGGATCGCGCGTCGCCCGTGCGCGCGGCGTCGGCCGCCGTACGCGAGAGCGGAATCCACGTTCCGAGGAAGTCGACAAGCTCGTCGGCGTTCGCCGGGTAGCCGGTGCGGAGATTCCACGGCGTGTAGGTCGCGAGCGGTGCCAGGAGCTCGACGCCTCGCACCCCGCCCAACTCGTTTCCGAGCGGGTCCACCTGCGGGACGAGCGCCGGGAACGGCGTGCCGACGCGCGGAGGCTCGACGGTAATGACGCCCTCGGGCCATCCCGGCCCGAAGTCGAGGCGGTGCGCCTGGTGGACGACGCGCGGGAGCGCGATGCCGGGGATGCGCGGCAGCCGGACCCGCTCGATCGGGACGAGCGTGCCCGCGTCCAGACGCGGATAGCGGCTTGGGGGCGGCTCGCGCCCCGCGGCGACCCACTCGACGAGCCGCACGAGGAGCGCGCGGAGCGTGGGCAAGAAGTCGAGGGGATTGCCGCGGAAGGCGGGCGCGCCGGGAAGACGCGAGCCGGGCGGCGGCGGGAATGGACCCACGAAGTGCTGGGCCGACGCGAGGTGGTAGATCCGCTCGCTGGGCAGCGGCTCGACGTCGCGGCGCGCGTCCACCGAGGTGTGGATGAGCGAGGCTGCCCGCCCCCAGTATTCGTAGCCGGTATTGGTGTAGAAGACGCGGGGCCAGTGCGTGGGGTCGAGCGGCCGCGCCGCGAGCCCGTCCTCCCGGCCCGTCTCGGCATCGCGTTGAGGCCGGCTCGTGAACGGGAAGAGATCGGTCGGATAGAAGAACGACGAGTAACGATGCGCGTCGCGCGAGGGCTGCGCGAAGCGATGGTTGAAGCTGCCGCGGCCGGCGCCCGCGGTATGCACGAGCATGCCGTCGAAGGCCTGGCGCCCGCGCTCGTCGGTGTTGAAGCCCTGGTAGAGGAAGTGGCGCAGGAAGCGCCCGGTCTGCGACACGCCGAAGGCCACCCCGAGCCGCGCGGGGAAGAGGCTCTGCGGGTCGTGCTTGGCGTACGCGATGACGTCACGGATGGCGGCGAGGCCGAGACCGCTCACGACCGGGTCGCGCGCGCGGTACACGAGCTCGTAGATCTTGCCGGCCTCGAAGCCGCGCGCCATGGTGATGTGCCCCGGGTCCTCCACGACGCGTCCGTTCACCTCAGATCCGAAGCGCCAGTCGCGGCGCTCCACCACCGTACGCGGCGCGAGCCGGCCGTCGCGCACCGTGAGGACGTTGTCGCGGTGGTCGGGGTCGGCCAGCGGGTACGGAACGTGGCCGCGGTGGCCGAGCGCGAGCGTCCTCACCGCCCGGTCCACCGTGAAGTCGCACCGCACGAGGCCTTCGATGGGACGGTCGCCATCGCGCGCGACCGGCGCTTCGAGCCTCAGGAGGCCCGGCTCGGGCGGCACGTCGAACTGCCAGCCGACCCAGACGATGGTCAGTCCCAGCCGCATCAGGAGCCCGTCGCCCAGCTCGGCCTCGCTCGTCGGGTCGTGGCTCCAGTCCGCGCCGTTGAAGTACGGGAGCGCGGCCTTGCCACCACGGTTGCTGACCTCGACGAGCGCCACGCCCGGCCGCGCCACGCGCTTCGGGCGCAGGACCATGAAGGTCGCGCGCGCCTCGACGAATCCGGCGGCGTTCCGCGGGGCGCGCTCGAGGTCCACGATGCGACCGTTGGCGCGATTCGCGGGATCGAAGGCGAAGTCGACCACGCCGGTGAGCTTCTCGTAAGCGCCGGCGGCGCCGAACGGGCGCCCGCCGAGGAGGTCCACGCGAGACTCGATCGTGACGTGCCGGACCTCGGCGCCCGCGAGGGTGGCTCCCGCCAGCACGCCGACGGCGAGCAGGACCGCGAACGGCAGCGCGCGCCGAGCGGTTTTAGACATCGTCGTTGTTGGTGCGCCTGGCAGGAGTCGAACCTGCGGCCCTCGGATTAGAACGCTCATGACTCCCATCACGCTACCAGATGGACAGGCAGGGGCGTCGCTTACGCCTCGCCGCGCCATGCAGCGCGGAACGTCGGCTGCGCTAGGCGACTTTCAGGACGTTCTCTTGGACGGCTCGGCAAGCGGCCACGGCTTGGGGCCGACGCACAGCATGACGCGGCCGGCGAGGCTGTCGTCGTTGATGATCCGGACGACTGCTTCGGCAATCTCCTCCGGCTGAGTCATGACGGCTGGAGCCATGGCCTGCCACTCTTCGGGGGACATCTCGGAGCGGGTGCGGTGAACCATCGGGGTATCGACCCAGTCCGGGCAGATGCAGTTGACGCGGATGTTCATCCGGCGCGCGAGCGGCGCCAGTGCGGCGCTGAACCGGACGACGGCCGCCTTGCTGGCCGCATACACTGGTGCCGGATGCGAGCCGGTTCCGATGCCAGCCATCGACGAGATATTAATGATCACGCCTCCTCCTTGCTCGCGCATGGCGTCGACGGCGTGCTGTGTGCCCAGCAGTACACCGCGCACGTTGATGTCGAGTGTGCGCATCCATCGCTCGGGCGCGAGCTCGGGGAAGACAACCCGCTGCGTGTCGCCCGCCTCGACGACTCCCGCGTTGTTCACCACGATGTCCAGCCGGCCGAAGCGCTCGCGCGCGCCGAAGATCATCCGGCGCACGTCGCCGTCGTTGGCCACGTCGGCCGGGATTGGCGTGGCGCGGCCCCCGCCCCTTTCGATCAACCGCACGGTTTCGCGCGCGCTTTGCTCGTCGATGTCGTTGACGGCGACGGAAGCACCGTCACGCGACAGCCGTTGCGCTGTGGCCCGACCGATGCCCGAGCCCGCGCCGGTGATCAGTGCGACCGCTCCCTTGATCTCCATCAGTCGCCTCCCAGACGTCACAGGCGGCAGCCAGGGCCGCTCGTTGGCGGTCAAGGCGCCGCGAGCTCCTTCCTGAAGCCGTACTCGCGGCTCCGGTCCGCGTCCTCCACGGTGCGCGCGCCGAACCTCGTGAACCCCAGGCGTTCGTAGACGGCGTGCGCCGTCCCGAGTCGCGCGTCGGACCACGCGACGATGTGCCCATAGCCAGATGCCGTCGCCCAGTCGAGCGTCTGGTCCAGGAGCGCCCGGCCGAGGCCGCGGCCACGGTACTCGGGGAGCAGATAGAGCCGCTTGACCTCGCAGCCGACCCGCCCAGTGGGGACGACCGCGACGGTGCCCACCACGCGGCCCTCGTCCACGAGAACCCAGAACCGGCCTCCGCGCTCCAGGTAGCAGCGGCGGATATCGGTGAGGTCGGCGTCGAATCCCGACGGCTCGAAGGTCATCGCGTATTCGCGGAACACGTCGCCGATGACGTCGAGCACCGCCGGCGCGTGCGATGCCTCGAACGGCACGATCGCGGGACTTCCCTTCTTACTCTCCTTCACGTCCCGGGAGCTCCATGGCGAGAAACGTCGTCAGGCCCATGATTGCCGCTATTCCGGCCGCGACGAAGCCTACTCGGTAGGACGAGAGATCGATGATGAAACCGAGAAGGGCCGCACCGACCACGATCCCAAAATCCCATGCCGCCGACACGGTCCCCATGGCGAGGCCCCGTTCGGGCTCGGGTGTCCGGTCCACGACGAGAGCCAGCAGGGTCGGATACATGACGGATGCGCCGCTCGCCAAGAGCACCGCGCTCGTGAGGAGCGACATCCGAGTCGGTGGCAGCGCGAGGAGAAAGAGGCCGAGCGCGAACGCCGCGATGGCGGGCTCGAGCACGTGGGCGCGACCGACACGATCCGAGAGCGCGCGCAAGAATGCCCGACACACGATGAGCCAGCTCGAGTAGAGGCCGAAGAACCACATGAGGAGCGCGCTTTTTCCGCTCGCGATGACGGCGAGGGGCACAAAAGCGTAGACCGCGCTCTGCCCCATCGTGGTCAGGATCAGGACGCCGGAGGCCGGTAGGGCGTGCCGACTCCAGAGGCGGAGCCGACGGGTCGGCCCCGATGCAGTCCGGCGGACATCTGGCGGCAGGGACACGGCCAGCAGACCGATCACTACGGCAAGCACGGTAACGATGGAGAAGACCAATGGCATTCCGCCTCCTTGGAGGAGCGCAAACGCGGCAGGTGGTGCCGCCGCGACTGCGACCGATGAGGCGAGATAGTACGTGCTCAGCGCCTCGCCCCGGTGTTCGGGAGGCGCGGCCTGCGCCGTCAGCACGGAGGCCGGCGTCGAGATCAGGCCACTGCTGAGCCCGAGTCCCGCCATGAGCCCGATCAACGCGGTCGGCGTCCCGACCGCGTGGAACGCGAACGACGTTCCGACCAACACTGCCGCACCCGGCAGGATCACGGGGCGGGCTCCATACCTATCGATCCAGCCCCCGACGCTGGGTCGCACGACCATCGAGACCACGGTCATCACGGAAAAGAGGAGGCCGACCTGCGTCTTTGTCCCACCGAGCTCAACCACGTGGAGGGGCAGCAGCGTCGAGAGGCTGATCGTCGCGAGATGCAGCGCGGCACTAAGAGCGTAGCAGGTGAGGAGCGTGCGGGCGAGCACGGCGGGCGTCGGCACCAGCATGCCGAGCCACGTCGCCGCCACGACCTGTCGATCCGTCCTCATTCTGACGCCTCGATCGTACCGGAAGCGACGCCAGGAGGACGCTCAGAAGTGTCGCCTCTTCTCCGGCGCATAACTATAAAGAGGATTTGGTGCGCCTGGCAGGAGTCGAACCTGCGACCCTCGGATTAGAAGTCCGATGCTCTATCCAACTGAGCTACAGGCGCACGGCCACTTACAGGACGCTCGGTCGATTCTACCGCGCCATGTGCTGATTTTGTGCTGAAGGCAGCCACCTCGGCGGGCACATCCAAGGCGGCAACGGCGTCCCGGAGCCTATCGGGGCTCAGGTGGGCGTACCGGAGGGTCATGGCGAAGGTCTGGTGTCCGATGAAGAACGGCACCTTGGCGATGAGGTTCATCTCGTCTCCCATGGTCACCTCCTGGTGGGGCTGGTTGCCGAACGCTGCTGCAGGGCCACCGTCTGGATGATGTGCTGCCCGTGATCAATGTGGACGCAGACGACGAGACCATCGGGCGAGTGCATGGCCCGAACGTGGCCCAGGCGTTCGGCCTGACACCAGTCGGACCTGCGGAGATCCAAATAGCAATCGCGGTCGAAGGCCATCCATATGGTCCCACGGATCAGAGCAGCCCCCGCTCGGCGAGCGAGGTCCAGTTCAGGGAACCGTTGCCGATGATGATGTGGTCGTGGAGCGCGATGTCGAACAGCCGCGCGCAGTCGGCAAGCTGGCGCGTGAGCCGGATGTCCTCCCGACTCGGAGTGGGATCGCCGCCTATGCAGAGCTGAGCATAGCCGGTGTTATGCGCACGACCGGATTATGCGGAGTGGTGCCGGTGCCTCTGATGAATTGAGCATGGGGCTGCGGCTTCCCGCGTCGGGCTGGCTGTCGCGTAGACAACTGTCGAGCAGTTTGTCGCGGTCGTGTCCCGGGTCTGGTGGAAAAGAGAAGTGGCACATTCTTCCGGTTGGTGAAGTGCACGACCAGCACACCGCCTGCCAGGGCGGCGACCGGAGGAACGCGCCATGGGCAAGGGTATCAGCCAGTCGGTCGGAGCGCATGAGCTTGAACCCGTCTCGCTGAGCACACTGATCCACCAGCACGTCCGCGCTGCGATCGAGACCGCCGTGCACGAGGAGTTGCGGGCCGCGCTCGGGACGAGCCCTTACGAGCGCAATGAAGTACGACGGGGCTACCGCAATGGCATCCGAGAGCGGACGCTGACGGGGCCGACCGGCCCGGTTGTTCTCGCGTTGCCTCGGGCCACCCTTTTCAGGGGCGCCAGCGCGAAAGAGTGGACGTCGACAATCGTCCCGCGGTATCAGCGGCGAATGCCGGAGGTCAATGAAGCCGTGGTCGCCACGTACTTGGCAGGCGGCAACACCCGACGGATTCGCGGCGCACTCCAGCCGTTGCTCAAGGCCGCACCTCTCTCGAAAAGCGCCGTGTCACGCGTGGTGGCCACGCTGAAGGGCGGCCTTGAGGCATGGCGGACCCGCTCGCTCGCCGACCTCGACGTGATCTATGTCTACCTCGATGGCTTTGCTCTGCGCGTACGCCGCGCCGGAAAGGTCGTCAGCGTGCCGGTGCTGGGCGTCGTCGGCGTCCTGTCCGACGGGCACAAGCATCTGCTCGCCCTCGAACTGTGCGGGGGCGAGTCGTTCTCGGCATGGAAAGGCTGCCTCGACGATCTCGTCGCACGAGGGTTGCGAGCGCCGCTGTTGGCGATCATCGACGGTAACGCCGGGTTGCGACGCGCCGTCGAGTTGGTGTGGCGGAGGGCTGCGGTTCAACGCTGCTGCGTCCACAAGCTGCGCAACCTCGAGCGCAAAGCGCCCAAACACGCGCTTGCCGAGATCCGCGACGACTTCCATCGAATCGTCCACGCGGCCAATGCTGAGGCGGCTCGCACTGCCTACACGCTCTTCGAGCGCACCTGGGGCAAGCGCTGCTCGGGTGTGGTGACGAGCCTGCGGGAAGGCGGCGAGGAGCTCCTGACGTTCTTCCGGTTCCCGAAAGAGCAGCGGAAGACACTGCGAACCACCAACACGATTGAGCGGCTCCATGAGGAATTTCGCCGACGCGTGAAAACGCAGAGCTCGCTGCCCACCGAGGACTCGGCGGTGGTCCTGCTCTTCAGCCTCGTGGTCCAGCGGGCAGATCAGGTTGCGCAGGGTCGACGGCTGGCAGAAGATCGCCACCGTGCTCAGCCAGAACACGTCGGTGGCAGCATGATTACCGCGGCCTGGAAGGCGACGACCCGCGATGCGGGTCCGCAGTGGTCGAGGTCATCTGGACGATGAGGAGTGCCGCCGGAGAACGACCGCCCTCGAATGAAACGAGGTCACCCATGAAAATGAAGAGATTCATTTTCCTGATCATCTTGTCGCTTGTTGTGCTCGGATTTGGACGAGAAGCCGCGACGCCGCAGCCGGGCGGACCAACTCCGCGGAGGGTCATCATCTTCGTATGGGATGGACTGCGAGCGGACGATATCACTCCCGAAAACATGCCGAATTACTTCGCCCTCGCACGATCGGGGGTGGTTTTCTCGGACCACCACGCCGTCTAT
>QHSX01000008.1 GCA_003221695.1 Candidatus Rokuibacteriota bacterium | reverse complement strand
TTCGTTCCGTCAAGGACTGGCAGGTCGTCGCCAGCGCGGCCGGCATCGAAGCCCGACCGTTCGAGGTAGACAAGCCCGACGGGTTCGAAGAGGCGTTCGCCGATATGGCGAGGGCTCGCGCCGACACGCTCGTGGTCGTCGGCGATGCTCTGATGTTCTCTTCTCGGGCACGAATCGTGAGCCTCGCCAGCAACAATCGCCTCCCGGCGATGTACCCCCAGAAGGAGTATGTCAATGCGGGCGGCTTGATCTCGTATGGGACCGACTTGGCCGACATCTTCCGACGGTCAGCCGGACACGTGGACAAGATCCTGAAGGGCGCCAATCCGGCGGAGCTCGCCGTCGAGCTGCCCACTAAATACGAGTTCGCAATCAATCTGGCGACCGCGAAGGCGCTCGGCCTGACGATCCCAGCATCTCTGCGTGCGAAAGCGGACCGTCTCGTAGAGTGAGGTTCACCTTTTAGCGCCCGGGCGAAGGAAATGACGACCCTTGGCGCCACGGGATGGGGAGGGACGACGACCATGATGCGTACTAATCGCAAGTGGTTCACCACCGCGCTCGCATTGTCTTTTATCGCAGGGTTGATCCTGCTCGCTCCGAAGCCGAGCTTGGCTCAGGAGAAAGCCCAGATGGCGAAGGAAGGCGACCTCTCGGGGACACATTCCTTCAGCGGGACGTTCAAGGCGACGAAAATAGGCGACGACCTTCTTCTTGTCACTAGCGAGAATCTGGGCCTCATCGTCTCGGATTCCGGCGCAGGGCCGTTCAATGACCTCTCGGGCCGGTGCATGAGCCAGGTGCTTTATGTGAAGGGTGTAGGCCGGAATCAAGGGCACTGCGTCTACCTGGACCGAGCCGGAGACCAATGGCTTCTCGAGTTCGAGGCGCCGGCGCAAAAGCTCGGAGCGGCCACCCAACATGGGACGGTCAAGTACCTGGGTGGAACCGGGAAGTTCGCGGGGGTCAGGGGTGAGGGAGAGTACGCGTATACAAACCTGCGCCCTTCCGCCGACGGCACGTACCAGGGTTATTCGAAATTTAAGGGGCACTATCGGCTGGAGTGAAAGCCAAGTTCCGTCAGTGGGATAGGTTCCGCGGCCGATCGGCGTATCCGTGTGTAAGGGACCCCTCACGAGCGGCGAGCCACCTTGGCGCTCGTGGTCTCTCAGCATTGCACTCCGTGGAATCTCACTGTGCCTCTGCGACATGCCGCCCAAACGCATGTAGCGTGGCTCTTATCTTCGGCAACGCGAGCCGCAGAACTCTCTGAGTTCCCAATCGCGCCTTGAAGAGGTTGGCGGTGGTCCACGACGAGTTTGGCCGTTGCATTATTCTGTTCTCGTTGCATTGCTTCATCCCCTAACCGTACTTACGAGTGAGGAGGCGAACATGAAGGGGCTGCTCACCATTGGAATGGTGATGGCTGGGGTCTTGACGTTGGTCAGCGTCGGAGCGGCTGGTGTTCGCAGTGGAGAGGTCGGGTGTGGCGGGGTTCACGCGGTGCGCTCCAATCCCAGCATAGGGTTGTCCGAAATGTTTTATACGAGTATCGCCGTCCGGAATCACAATACTCTCGAGTCTGTCACGATCCAGCGAATTACGATTCGTGATGCGTTCGGTGCGACCGTTTTTGATGGTGGACCTGCAACCTCGACGCCGTTCCCGCCGAACAGGGACTTCTCGATCTCCGGGGAGCCCCTGGACATCACCGTCGTGCCACCGTCGACCACGCATTATCTGGCGACAAAGGACATTTGGGGGGACTCTCCAATACCGTCCGGCAATCAGAACGGAAACAGTCTGACGATCAACCTGCAATTCTCAACGCTCGGGAAGAGCGATTTGGTTTTTGTCAGTGTCTCGAATATAGTTCGCCAGTTGGTGTCACCAGGGGTCCCGCGCGGCATTGAAGGCGAGGAACACACGCGGGTTCGATCGGAGTGCATCTCCTTGTAGTAGCGGCAAGAGCAGCGGTCGGTCAGCAGCATCGACACTCCCAGGTGAAAAAGGGGCAGCAGTCGAGTCGGCATCGGCCGTACCTAGCTAGCGCCCAGTGCTCTTCGCCGGGATTTTCGATTTGGACCAAGTTCTCGTTCCCTCGCGTTTCTGAATGCACGACGTGACGTGCCAGAAGCCCGTTCTGCCGTTCGGAATGCGTCACACGGGCCGTTCCCGCGTCGCCCCGGGAGGCTGACGGCCCATTTTCCGAAGATTTGCCCTCGGCGACCCTCCGGCCCAGAGATACTCCCGCCAAGAGCGCTCTTGTCCCGGTCGAAAATACCTTCAGCGCACCCACAGACGACTTGCTTGACGGCACTGATCTGACGATCTAGCGGGGCCGCCGTCTCGGCGGCCCCGCGGAAGGCTTGATAGCGGGGAGAACTGTCTGTCGGTAGAGGACCAGCGGCAGACGTCACGGCTGAGTGAAGGAGGATCCGGGGCTCGGACGGCGCGCTTAGGCGGCGCTCTGGTAGCGGTGATGCAGGCCACCGACCTGCGGGATGGCCACGATGGGCCCCCGCGTCGGCGGCTGGACGTTCCGGGGAAGAGGGCTGGTGTTGTTCAAGGCCTGATGGGGACGGACGGTGTCGTAGTAGGCGAGGTACGCGCGCAGCAGGCGGCGGAGATGGCGCTCATTGAGCACGATGACGTGGTCCAAGCATTCCCGGCGGATCGAGCCGATCAGGCGTTCGGCGAAAGGATTCTGCCATGGGGCGCGCCGGGCGATGAGGACCTCGCGAATACCCATGTCTGCGATTCGGCGCGTGAACTCGTCACCATAGGTCGCGTCCCGATCGCGGAGCACGTACGTGGGCGCCGATTCATAGGGAAACGCGTCCATCACCTGGCGTCGTAGTGTCCGAAAACTCAGCCGGGTCCTTGCTCGTTCCCCACTCCGGGTAAGATCGACCAATGAAGGCCACTTTCTCTCCTTTGCAGGTGTTGCTCCTGACCCTCGCGGGATGGGTCATCGTCACCAGCAACACGTTATCGAGTACCTGGTAGAGGAGAACCGCGTCCTGGAGGAGCAGCTGAAGGGGCGCCGCCTCCGGCTGACCGATGACCAGCGCCGGCGCCTCGCGGCGAGGGGACGCCGACTCGGCCGACGGGTCTTGCGGCAGGTCGCGACCATCGTGACGCCCGACACGATCCTCCGATGGCACCGCCGCCTGATCGCCCGGAAGTGGACCTTCACGCCGGGGCGGCCAGGCCGTCCTGGGATCATGAGGGAGATCTCGTCCCTCATTCTGCGGATGGCCACGGAGAATCCGGGGTGGGGCTACACGCGCATCCAGGGGGCGCTAAAGAACCTGGGCCATGGCGTGGCCCGGAGTACGATCGCCAAGGTCCTGAAAGACAACGGGATCGTGCCCGCGCCGGAGCGGCCGTCATCTTGGCGGACGTTCTTGCGGGCCCACTGGGGCGCGATCGCGGGGGCCGACTTCTTCACCAGCGAAGTCTGGACCCCTCGAGAGCTGATCACGTACTACACGCTGTTCGTGATCGATCTCCGGAGCCGACGGGTTCACGTGGCGGGCTCGACACCGACCCCGGATGGGTGGTTCATGGCGCAGGCGGCGCGGCGACTCACCGATGCGGTCGACCGGTTCCTGGCGCGCCACCAGGTGCTCATCTGCGATCGTGACAGCAAGTGGACGGACGGATTCCGCCGTATCGTCCAAAGCGCGCGGGTACGGATCGTGCTGACGCCCATCCAGGCGCCCAATGCCAACGCCTACGCGGAGCACTTCGTGCGCTCGATCCGGGCGGAATGTCTCGACCGCCTGATCTTCTTCGGGGAACGTCGGCTGCTCCGCGCCGTCGACGAGTTCGTGGCGCACTACCATGGGGAGCGGAACCATCAAGGGCTCAGCAACGAGTTGATCACACCAGAGATCCGCTCTCTCCGGGGCACCCACGTGCGTTGCCGCGAGCGGTTGGGCGGGCTGTTGCGATACTACCGCCGCGCGGCCTGAGCCTGGCCATGCGATGAGTTTTCGGACACTACGAGGCAGTCCCACCGGGGCAACAGCCAGACGCCCCGTAGCTTGGATGGCAGGGCGGAGGGAAACCAAAGCTCTGGAGCCCATCGAAGAAACCATCAGAAGGATCGGATCGAGTGTAAGTCATCGGACTGTTCCTTCGACCCTCGCCGCCAGATGCCATAGTCACTCCAGTCCCGGCAGAGCCTCGAGGGTTTGAAGCAAACCGCGATGAGGGCTCGGGGTCATTTCAAATCACCGCAAAGCCCGCTCACGTCCCACGTACCAGCAGTCCTATGATGGTGTGGAATAGGTGTGGAGCTTGACGTTGTTTGGTCGTATCAGCGCCCTCTCTCTCCTCCTCGTTTGTGAGGACGACGGACGCGTGTGTGTCGTGCTCGCTGTGCGAGGTTTGTCATCCTTCTCTTCGCGCTGTCAGTGGCGAGTGGCGACTCGCCCGCGCATGATGGTGATGCGATCGGGGCGGCGGCGCCATCTGGG
>QHSX01000030.1 GCA_003221695.1 Candidatus Rokuibacteriota bacterium | reverse complement strand
CTGCCGCGCCAGCAGCACATGCTCCCGCGTCTGGGGCATCGGCCCATCGTTGGCCGCCACCACCAAAATCGCCCCGTCCATCTGCGCCGCCCCCGTGATCATGTTCTTGATGTAGTCCGCGTGCCCCGGACAGTCGATGTGCGCGTAGTGCCGCTTCGCCGTCTCGTACTCCACGTGCGCCACCGCGATCGTGATCCCCCGCTCCCGCTCCTCCGGCGCGTTGTCGATCGACCCAAACTCCCGCACCGCCACCCCGCTGAACTTCGTGTGCAACACCTTCGTGATCGCCGACGTCAGCGTCGTCTTCCCGTGGTCGATGTGCCCGATCGTCCCGATGTTCACGTGCGGCTTCGTCCGCTCGTACTTCGCCTTCGCCATGGGTCTGGCCTCCGACTCCGTGTTCTAGCGGGTGCCGGCGCGTGCCGCCGGCTTCCCCGCGACTTTCGCCATGATCTCTTCGGCGATCGCCGCCGGAACCTCCTCGTACCGGGCGAACTGCATCGTGGACGTCGCCCGCCCCTGCGTCATCGAGCGGAGATCCGTCACGTAACCAAACATCTGCCCCAGGGGAACGTGGGCGCGAATCACCTGGGAGCCGCTGCGCGCCTCCATCGAGACGATGCGGCCGCGGCGGCTGTTCAGGTCGCCCACCACGGCACCCATGTACTCCTCGGGCGTAACGACCTCGACGTCCATCACGGGTTCGAGGAGGACCGGCTTGGCCCTGCGGCATGCCTCCTTGAAGCCCATCGAGGCCGCGATCTTGAACGCCATCTCCGACGAGTCCACGTCGTGGTAGGTGCCGTCCACCAGCCGCACCTTCACGTCGACCATCGGATAGCCCGCGAGGACGCCCGTCTCGAGCGCCTCGCGCACACCTTTCTCGACCGCGGGGATGAACTCCCTGGGGATCGCGCCACCGACGATCTTGTTCTCGAACGAGAACCCCTCGCCGGGCGCCGCGGGCTCCACCTCGAGGTAGACGTCGCCGTACTGGCCGCGGCCGCCCGTCTGGCGCACGTAGCGTCCCTGCGCGGTCGCCGGCTTGCGGATCGTCTCCCGATAGGCCACCTGGGGCTTGCCGACGTTCGCGTCGACCTTGAACTCACGCAGCAGGCGGTCGACGATGATCTCGAGGTGCAGCTCACCCATCCCGTGGATGAGCGTCTGGCCCGTCTCCTCCTCGCTCGTCACCCGGAACGTCGGATCCTCGAGGGCCAGACGCGACAGCGACACGCCGAGCCTCTCCTCGTCGGCGCGCGTCTTCGGCTCGATCGCGACCGCGATCACCGGCTCGGGGAACGTCATCGACTCGAGCACGATCGGCCTGTTGGGATCGCAGAGGGTGTCGCCGGTGGTGGTGAGCTTGAGACCGATGGCCGCGGCGATGTCGCCAGCGGCGACGGCCTCGACCTCCTCCTTCTTGTTGGCGTGCATGCGCAGGAGGCGCCCGACCCGCTCCTTCTTGTCCTTCGTGGAGTTGTAGACTGCCGAGCCGGCCTCGAGCGTGCCGGCGTAGACGCGAAGGAAGACGAGCTGGCCGACGTGTTGGTCGTTCATGATCTTGAACGCGAGCGCGGCGAACGGCGCGTCATCGGCCGCCTTTCGCTCTTCGAGCGCCCGCGTCTCGGGATTGATGCCCTGGACCGGCGGGACATCGAGCGGCGACGGCAGGTAGTCGATGACCGCGTCGAGCAGCGGCTGGACGCCCTTGTTCTTGAAGGACGCGCCGCAGATGACGGGGAAGAGCCGCATCGCGATCGTGCCCTTGCGCACGGCCGCCCGTAGCTCCGCGGCGCTGACGGGCTCGTTCGCGACGTACTTCTCCATGAGGTGCTCGTCCACCTCGGCGAGCCCTTCGATCAGCTTCTCCCGATACTCGTGGACGAGGGCGGCGAGGTCGGCGGGGACCGGGACTTGCGTGTACTCCTTGCCCAGCGTCTCGTCGTCTTCCTGCCAGACGAGCGCCACCTGGTCGATCAGGTCGACGAGCCCTCGGTACTGATCCTCCCGGCCGATGGGGATCTGGATGGCCACCGGGTGGGCGCCGAGTCGGCTCTTGAGCATCTCGATGCAGCGGAAGTAGTCGGCGCCGACGCGATCCATCTTGTTGACGTAGACGAGCCGGGGGACACGATACTTGTCCGCCTGACGCCACACGGTCTCGGTCTGTGGCTCCACGCCCGACACCGCGTCGAGGATGGCGACCGCCCCGTCGAGCACGCGCAGCGAGCGCTCGACCTCGACGGTGAAGTCCACGTGACCGGGCGTATCGATGATGTTGATGCGGCAATCGCGCCAGAAGCAGGTCGTGGCGGCGGACGTGATGGTGATCCCCCGCTCCTGCTCCTGGACCATCCAGTCCATCGTCGCGGTGCCCTCGTGCACCTCGCCGATCTTGTACGATCGGCCGGTGTAGTACAGGATCCGCTCGGTCGTGGTCGTCTTGCCGGCATCGATGTGCGCCATGATGCCGATGTTCCGCGTCCTCTCCAGCGAGTACTGCCGCTCCACCTCTCGTCCCTGCTTTCTCGACTCTGTCGTGTCTGCCCGATACATGCGAAGAGGGGGGTCCCGCCTTCGGCCCCCCTCTCGGTTCGGCCCTTCGGTTACCAGCGATAGTGAGCGAACGCCTTGTTGGCCTCCGCCATCTTGTGCGTGTCCTCACGCTTCTTCACGGCGGTGCCACGGTTGTTCGCGGCGTCGAGCAGCTCGGCGGAGAGCTTCTCGGCCATCGAGCGCTCGGGACGGCGCCGCGCGGCGCCGATGATCCACCGCATCGACAGCGACGTCCGTCGGTCGGGACGCACCTCGACCGGCACCTGGTAGGTCGAGCCGCCGACCCGCCGCGACTTCACCTCGACGGCCGGCTTCACGTTGTCGATGGCCGTTTTGAACATCTTCAGCGGATCCTGCTTGGCCCGGTCCTCGATCGACGCCAGGGCGTCGTACATGATCCGCTCCGCCGTCGACTTCTTGCCGCGGATCATCATGATGTTCACGAACTTCGCAACGAGGCGCGACCCGTACTTCGGGTCCGCCAGCACCTCGCGCCGCGGGGCGCCCGCCCGTCGCATGGGCTACGCCCCCCCTGCCTTGGGCGCCTTGGCGCCGTACTTCGAGCGACTCTGCTTCCGCCCGGCGACGCCCGCGGTGTCGAGGGTCCCGCGGATGATGTGGTACCGGATCCCGGGGAGGTCCTTGACGCGGCCACCCCGGATCATCACGATCGAGTGCTCCTGGAGGTTGTGGCCGACGCCCGGGATGTACGAGGTCACCTCGAGGCCGTTGGTGAGCCGCACCCGAGCGACCTTCCGGAGAGCCGAGTTCGGCTTCTTCGGCGTCGTCGTGTAGACGCGGATACAGACGCCGCGCTTCTGCGGGCACGCCTGCATCGCGGGCGTCTTCGACTTGTTCCGTACCGCCTCGCGACCCCGTCGGACCAGCTGGTTAATGGTCGGCATCGCTCTCCATCACCTGAAACGGTGACAAAACCCACACTTTATAACCGAGAGACCCTTTGATGTCAAAGTCGTCACTCCCGTTCCTAGCCGGCGGCCGCCACGTTGCCCTCCGCCTCGCCGGTCTCGGGGACGGGGGGTGGCGTGAGCGAGAGCACACTGTCGAGCGTCTTCACGGCCTCGCCGCCCGGCGTCAGGACCTCGACGCGGGTGTAGTTCGAGAGCCCCGTGCCCGCCGGGATCAACCGCCCGACGATGACGTTCTCCTTGAGACCGCGCAGCTCGTCCGTCTTGCCGGAGATGGCCGCCTCGGTGAGCACGCGCGTCGTCTCCTGGAACGACGCGGCCGAGATGAAGCTGTCGGTCGACAGCGACGCCTTCGTGATGCCGAGCAGCACGGGCTTCGCCGTGGCGGGCCGCTTGCCCTGAGCGATGACCCGTTCGTTCTCCTCCTGGAACGCGAACTTGTCCACGAGCTCGCCCACCACGAACTCGGTGTCCCCGACCTCCTCGATCCGGACGCGCCGGAGCATCTGGCGGACGATGATCTCGATGTGCTTGTCGTTGATCGTGACGCCCTGGAGGCGGTAGACCTCCTGCACCTCGTTCACGAGGTAGCGCTGCAGCTCGCGGTCGCCGAGCACCGCCAGGTAGTCGTGCGGGTTGGGCGACCCGTCCATGAGCGGCTCGCCCGCCCTCACACGGTCGCCCTCGTGGACGCTGATGTGCTTGCCCCGCGGGATCAGGTACTCACGCGTCTCGCCGTTGTCGGCGCGGATCACGATCTTGCGCATGCCCTTCACGAAGCCGCCCATCTCGACGCGGCCGTCAATCTCGGTGATGACCGCCTGCTCCTTGGGCTTGCGCGCCTCGAACAGTTCGGCGACGCGCGGGAGACCGCCGGTGATGTCCTTGGTCTTCGTCGTTTCTCGAGGGATCTTGGCGATGATGTCGGCCGCGAACACCTCGACGCCGTCGGCCACCGCGAGGTTTGCGCCCACCGGCAGCGGGTACCGGTGCCGTTCGCCGGCGACGTTCTCCGCGTCCGCCGACCGGATGATCATGCCCGGCTGGAGCTTGCCCTCCGGATCCTCGATGACGACCTTGCGGGCGAGGCCCGTGACCTCGTCGAACTCCTCCCGCACGGTCACGCCCTCGAGGATCTCCTGGTACTCGACCCGGCCCGTGAACTCGGTGAGGATCGGATTCGTGAACGGGTCCCACTCGACGAGAACCGTGCGCGCCTTGATCCGCTGGTCGGCCTTGACCTTGATCTTGGCACCGTAGACCACCGGGTAGCGCTCCCGCTCCCGGCCGCGCTCGTCGGCCACGCCGATCTCACCGTTGCGGTTGGTCGCGACCAGGTCGCCGTCACGGTTCACGACCGTACGCAGGTTGTGGTACTTGACCAGGCCCGCGCTCTTCGACTCGTGCTTGGACGCCTCGACGACGCGGCTCGCCGTCCCGCCGATGTGGAAGGTCCGCATCGTGAGCTGCGTGCCCGGTTCGCCGATGGACTGGGCCGCGATAATACCCACCGCCTCGCCGAGCTCCGCGAGCCGCCCGGTGCCGAGGTTACGCCCGTAGCACATGACGCAAATCCCGCGCTTGGTATCGCACGTGAGCGTGGAGCGGATGCGCACACGCTCAAGACCCGAATCCTCGATCTTCTGGGCGAGCTCCTCGGTAATCTCCGTGTTGACCTGGACGATGATCTCGCCGGAGAGGGGGTCGCGGATGTCCTCCGCCGCGACGCGCCCCAGGATGCGGTCTCGGAGTGACTGGATGATGTCGCCGCCCTCGACCAGCGGCGTTGCCTCGATGTACTTCACGGTGCCGCAGTCGTACTCGCTCACGATGACGTCCTGTGAGACGTCGACCAGCCGCCGCGTGAGGTACCCGGAGTCGGCGGTCTTCAGCGCCGTATCCGCGAGGCCCTTCCGGGCGCCGTGGGTCGAGGTGAAGTACTCGAGGACGGTGAGCCCCTCGCGGAAGTTCGAGGTGATCGGTGTCTCGATGATCTCGCCCGAGGGCTTCGCCATGAGGCCGCGCATGCCGGCGAGCTGGCGGATCTGCTGCTTGCTACCCCGTGCGCCGGAATCAGCCATCATGTAGATCGGGTTGAACTCGCCACCCTGCTCGCCCGCCTCGAGCTCGCGGAACATCTCCTCCGAGATCAGCTCGGTGACGTGCGCCCAGATGTCGACGACCTTGTTGTAGCGCTCGCCGTTCGTGATGACGCCGTCCTGGTACTGCTGCTCGACCTCGTTGACCTGCTCACGCGCCGAGGCGATGTGCCGCTCCTTCGAGGAGGGAATGTGCATGTCGTCGATGCCGATCGAGAGCCCCGACAGCGTCGCGTAGCGGAAGCCCACGTCCTTCAGCTCGTCGAGGAACGCGACCGTCACCTCGTTGCCGAGCAGGTTGTAGCAGCGGCCGACGAGCGCGGTGACCTCCTTCTTCTTGAGCTCCTGGTTCACGAATCGCAGCGGCTCGGGGACGATGCCGTTGAACAGCGTCCGCCCCACGGTCGTCTCGATGACCTCGCCGTTCCAGCGCAGGCGGATCCGCGCCTGGAGATCGACGTCCTCGTTGTCGTAGGCGATGCGCACCTCTTCGGTGTCGGAGAAGAGGCGCCCCTCACCCCGCACCGGACGCTCCGGGGTTCCCAGACGTTCCTTGGTGAGGTAGTAGATACCGAGGACCATATCCTGCGTCGGCACCGCGAGCGGCGCGCCGTTCGCCGGTGAGAGGATGTTGTTGGAGGACAGCATGAGCACCTGGGCCTCGAGCTGCGCTTCCATCGAGAGCGGCACGTGGACCGCCATCTGGTCGCCGTCGAAGTCGGCGTTGAACGCGGTGCAGACGAGCGGATGAATCTCGATCGCCTTGCCCTCGACCAGGATGGGCTCGAAGGCTTGAATTCCCAGACGATGGAGCGTCGGAGCCCGGTTGAGGAGGACCGGGTGCTCCTTGATGACGTCTTCCAGGATGTCCCAAACCTCGGGCCGTTCCTTCTCGACGAACTTCTTCGCGGCCTTGATCGAGGACGCGATCCCGCGCTCTTCGAGCTTCCTCAAAATGAAGGGCTTGAAGAGCTCGAGCGCCATCTTCTTGGGAAGACCACACTGATGAAGCTTCAGGTAGGGCCCCACGACGATGACCGACCGGCCCGAATAGTCGACTCGCTTCCCGAGCAGGTTCTGGCGGAAGCGGCCTTGCTTGCCCTTCAGCGTGTCCGACAGCGACTTGAGCGGGCGGTTGTTCGGACCCGTGATCACCCGGCCCCGACGGCCGTTGTCGAACAACGCGTCCACGGCCTCCTGGAGCATACGCTTCTCGTTGCGGATGATGATCTCGGGTGCCTTAAGGTCCATGAGCCGCTTCAGCCGGTTGTTCCGGTTGATGACGCGACGGTACAGATCGTTCAGATCCGAGGTCGCGAAGCGCCCACCGTCGAGCGGCACCAGCGGGCGGAGCTCCGGCGGGATGACCGGGACGACCTCGAGAATCATCCACTCGGGCTGGTTGCCCGACTTCAAAAACGCCTCGATGACCTTGAGTCGCTTGACGATCTTCTTTCGCTTCTGGACCGACGTCTCGCCGAGCATCTGGGCGCGGAGGTCGCGCGCCAACGAGTCGAGGTCCATGTCGCGTAGCAGCTCCCGGATGGCCTCGGCGCCCATCCCCACCTTGAGCGCGTCGGCGCCGTGCTCCTCCAGGAGCTTGCGCGCCTTGTCGACGGGGAGCAGGTCCTTTTTCTTCGTCGTCGGGATCTTCGAGTCGAGGACCACGTACTCCTCGAAGTAGAGGATCTTCTCCAGCTCGCGCAGGGACATATCCAGCAGCTGGCCGATACGACTCGGGAGTCCCTTGAAGAACCAAACGTGCGAAACGGGCGAGGCGAGCTCGATGTGTCCCATCCGCTCGCGGCGCACGCGCGCACGCGTCACCTCGACGCCGCACTTATCGCACACCACGCCCGCGAACTTCATGCGCTTGTACTTGCCGCACGCGCACTCGTAGTCCTTCGTCGGGCCGAAGATGCGTGCGCAGAACAGACCGTCACGCTCGGGCTTGAACGTCCGATAGTTGATGGTCTCGGGCTTCTTGACTTCGCCGTGCGACCAGTCGCGGATCTTCTGCGGCGCGGCGAGCTTGATCCGGATCGCGTCAAACGTGATGGGCTTCGCATGCCGATCGAGGATGCCCCACAGATCTTTGGTTGGCTTGTCCTCTCTGATCAGGCTGCCGAAAGGCCGATCCGTCAACATTCAGTCTTCTCCTTTGTAGGAGCTGGCTCCTTCACGATGCCTTCTTCCCGTCCTTCGTAATCAGCTCGACGTCGAGCGCCAGGCTCTGGAGCTCCTTCACCAGCACGTTGAACGACTCTGGCGTCCCGGGCTCGAGGAAGTTTTCACCTTTCACGATCGCCTCGTAGATACGGTTGCGTCCCTCCACGTCGTCGGACTTGACGGTGAGCATCTCCTGGAGCGTGTGGGCCGCGCCGTACGCCTCGAGCGCCCACACCTCCATCTCTCCGAACCGCTGGCCGCCGAACTGCGCCTTGCCGCCCAGCGGCTGCTGGGTCACGAGCGAGTAGGGCCCGATGGACCGCGCGTGCATCTTGTCGTCCACGAGGTGCGCCAATTTCAGAATATAAATCTGGCCCACGGTCACCTCCTGATGGAAGCGCCGGCCCGTCCGCCCGTCGTAGAGAATCGTCTTGCCGGAGGTCGGCAGGCTCGCCTGCGTGAGGTGCTCTTTGATCTCCTCCTCGGTTGCGCCGTCGAAGACGGGGCTCGCGACCCAGAGGCCGAGCGCCCGGGCGGCCCACCCCAGATGTGTCTCGAGGATCTGGCCGACGTTCATCCGGGACGGCACGCCGAGCGGGTTCAGCACGATCTCGACGGGCGTCCCGTCGGGCAAGTAGGGCATGTCCTCCTCGGGCAGGACCTTGGAGACGACGCCCTTGTTGCCGTGACGGCCCGCCATCTTGTCGCCGACGGACAGCTTGCGCTTGACCGCCACGTAGACCTTCACCATCTTGATCACACCGGGCGGCAGGTCGTCGCCACGGCGCAGCCGGCCGATCCGCTCCTCGAGCATCGAGTCGTAGATCGCGATCTGCTCCTCGGCAAGCTCCTCGATGCGCTTGATCGTCTGCGCGAGACCCTCGTCCTCCTTGATCTTGACCTTCTTCAGCTCGTTCCACGAGAAGTTCTCGAGATCCTCGCGCGCGATCCGGTCGCCTTTCTTCCCGAGCCGCTGCGTTTTGTTGGTGGGGTCGAACAGCTCCTGGAGGAGCGTCTTACCGACGAGGAGGTTTTTCAGCTTTTGATCGCGTTCCATTTCGACCATCGCGATCTCATCTTGATAATCTTTCTCCAGGCGCGCGACCTCCTCCTCCTCGATGGACTTGGCCCGCTCGTCCTTGTCCACGCCCCGCCGCGAGAACACCTTGACGTCCACCACGGTACCCTCGATGCCCGGCGGGACGGTGAGCGAGGTATCGCGGACGTCGCCGGCCTTCTCGCCAAAGATCGCACGCAGCAGCTTCTCCTCGGGGGTGAGCTGGGTCTCGCCCTTGGGCGTGATCTTGCCCACGAGAATATCGCCCGGCTTGACCTTGGCGCCGATCCGGACGATGCCCGACTCGTCGAGGTCCTTGAGCGCTTCCTCCGCGACGTTCGGGATGTCGCGGGTGACCTCCTCCTTGCCGAGCTTCGTGTCGCGCGCCTGGATCTCGAACTCCTCGATGTGGATCGACGTGAACCGATCGTCCTTGACGAGGCGTTCGGAGACGAGGATCGCGTCCTCGAAGTTGTAGCCGCCCCACGGCATGAACGCGACGAGCACGTTCCGGCCCAGCGCGAGCTCGCCCTGGTCGGTCCCCGGGCCGTCGGCGATCACCTCGCCCACGGCCACGCGCTGGCCCTTCCGGACGATAGGCTTCTGGTTGATGCAGGTATTCTGGTTCGACCGCCGATACTTCGTCAGGTTGTAGATGTCGAGCGGCAGGTCCTGTACCGGATCGGTCTTCTTCGACCGGCTCTCGGCACGCACCACCACGCGGTCCGCCGCCACGTACTCGACCACGCCCGGACGCTTGGCCACGACGACCGCGCCCGAGTCACGCGCGACCACGTGCTCCATCCCGGTACCGACCAGCGGCGCCTCGGGCTGCAGGAGCGGCACCGCCTGGCGCTGCATATTCGACCCCATGAGCGCGCGATTCGCGTCGTCGTTCTCGAGGAACGGGATCAGCGACGCGGCCACCGACACGAGCTGCTTCGGAGACACGTCCATGAAGTGCAGCTCCTCGGGCGGAACCATCCGGAACTCCCCGCCCTTGCGCGCCGAGACCCGCTCCTGGACGAAGCGGCCGTTCCGGTCGATCTCGGCGTTGGCCTGGGCGATGACAAACTGCTCCTCCTCGAGCGCGGTCAGGAACACGATCTCGTCGGTGACGCGCCCCTGGACGACCTTCCGGTATGGCGTCTCGATGAAGCCGAACTCGTTCGTTCGCGCGTAGGTCGAGAGTGACGAAATCAGGCCGATGTTCGGGCCTTCCGGCGTCTCGATCGGGCAGATCCGGCCGTAGTGCGTCGGATGGACGTCGCGCACCTCGAATCCCGCGCGCTCGCGAGAGAGGCCGCGCGGACCCAACGCCGAGAGGCGGCGCTTGTGGGTCAGCTCCGCCAGCGGGTTCGTCTGATCCATGAACTGAGAAAGCTGAGACGAACCGAAGAATTCCTTGACCACTGCGGAGACAGGCTTCGCGTTGATCAAGTCATGGGGCATAAGATTCGTGATGTCGGAGATGGACATCCGTTCTTTGACCGCCCGCTCCATCCGCGTCAGGCCCACACGGAACTGGTTCTCCAGCAGCTCGCCGACGGACCGAACGCGGCGGTTGCCGAGGTGGTCGATGTCGTCGGTCGACTTGGAGCCGAGCTTGACCATGAGGAGGTGGCGGATCACCGCCACGATGTCCTCGCTGCGCAGCGTCTTAACGGAGAGCGGCGCCTCGATCTGGAGCTTCTTGTTGATCATGAACCGCCCGACGCGGGCGAGATCGTAGCGCCGCGGGTCCATGAACATGCCCCGGAACAGGGCGCGCGCCGACTCCACCGTGGGCGGATCGCCGGGCCGCAGCTTGCGGTAGATCTCGACCAGCGCCTCGTCGGGGTTTTTGACGTGGTCGCGGGCCAGCGTCTCGTACATCGACTGGTCAACCTTCTTGTCCGCCGGCTTGACCGTCGGCATGCCGGGAAGCACGGGCACGAGCAGCTTGAACGGCGCCACCCGCCGGCCCATGATCTGCGAGAGCATCTGAGAGGTGATCTCGGCATTCGTCTGGACGAGCACCTCGCCACTCTCGGCGTCCACGATGCGCGCGGCGGTCCGCCGTCCTACGAGGGACTCGGCGCGGACCGCGATCTTCTCGACGTTCGCCTCGACGAGCTTCTCGATCAGCTTCGCGGTGAGCGTCTTGCCAGCCGTGACGATGGGCTCGCGATGGCGCGGCGGCTTCACGTCCTCAGCGACCCTCACGCCCTCATGAGCATCGGGACTGAGTTTCACCCAGGCGTTGCCCTCCTCGAACCCCAGCACGTCCTCGCTCTCGTAGAAGTGTCCGAGGATCTCCTCGTCGGCGAGGATCTGCGGGTTGTTGGACGTGCTCTTCTCCAGGAACCAGAACGCGCGCAGGAAGGCGGTGGCGTACATCTTCCGCCGCCGATCGACGCGCACGTGCAGCAGGTCGTTGGCGTCGAAGTCGAACTCGACCCACGACCCGCGGTAGGGGATCACGCGCGCCGAGTAAAGCGGCTTACCGGACGCGAGCGTCTTGCCCTTGTCGTCGTCGAAAAAGACACCGGCCGAGCGCTGGAGCTGACTGACGACGACCCGTTCGGTGCCGTTGATGATGAACGTGCCCTTGTCGGTCATGAGGGGCAGTTCACCCAGGTAGACTTCCTGACCGCGTTGCTCCCGGATGGTTCGAGTCTTCGCTTCCTTATCATGGTCGAACACGACGAGACGGAGCGTGACCTTCAGCGGGATCGCGAAGGTCATGCCGCGGTCATGGCACTCCTCGACCGTGTACTTCGGATCACCGAAGTGGTACGAGTCGAACTCCAGCAGCGCGTTGTCGTTGTAGTCGGCGATGGGAAACACCGACTTGAACACCGCCTGGAGCCCGATCTCCTCCCGGCGGTCCGAGGGAACGTCCTTCTGCAGAAACGTCTCGTACGAGCGCTTCTGCACCTCGATGAGGTTCGGAATCTCGACGATCGACGGGATCTTGCCGAAGTCTTTACGGCTGCGGCGCCCGCACTGGATAGTGCCTGCCATACCCTCTCCCGAGGACGGTTTCCCGCCCTCTCGTCAACCCCGTGGCTGAACCAACGCGCGGTGGACCACCCGCGCCTACTTCACCTGTACCGTCGCGCCTTGCTCGTCGAGCTTCTTCTTCATCTCCTCCGCCTCGGCCTTGGTGACCTTCTCCTTCACCGGCTTCGGGGCACCGTCGACAAGGTCCTTCGCTTCCTTGAGCCCGAGCCCGGTCAGCTCGCGGACGACCTTGATGACCTGGATCTTCTTCTCGCCAGCGGCCGTGAGGATGACGTCGAACTCCGTCTTCTCCTCCGTTGCGGCCGCGCCCACCGCCGGGGCCCCCGCGGCGCCCGGTCCGGCGGCCACCGCCATCGGCGCCGCGGCCGACACGCCCCACATCTCCTGGAGCAGCTTGGAGAGCTGGGCGGCCTCGAGCAGCGACAGCTTGTTGAGTTGCTCGGCGATCTGCTCAACCGTGGACATCGATCACTCCTCCTTCTCGAAATTGTCCGCCGACGTCACTCGGCGGCGTTCTTGCCGCGCTGTTGCAGGACGGACACGAGCTCGCGCTGCGGCGCCGTGAGCACCACGACGAGCTGTGCCAGAATCCCCTGGATCGTGCCGACCAGCAGGGCGCGCAGCTGCTCCCGGGACGGGAGGTCGGCGAGCGCCCTGAGCTGCGCCGGCGGGAGCATCTGGCCCTCCACGTACCCTGCCTTGATCGCGAGCGCCTGATTCGTCTTCGCGAACGCGTGGAGCGCCTTGGCCAGGGCGACGGGGTCCTCCTTCGAGAAGACCACGCCCGTGGGGCCCGTGAGATGCGCACCGAGCTCCTCCAGCCGGGAGGACTTGATCGCCAGCCGCGTGAGACGGTTCTTGATGACCTTGTACTCCGCAGACACGGCGCGGAGCTGCTTGCGCAGATCGGAGAGCTGCTGCACGGTCAGGCCGCGGTACTCGGTGAGCACCACGGTCTTCACCTCGGCGAGCCGAGTCCGGAGCTCCGCGACCGCGTCGACCTTCGCTTGCGTTGGCACCGTCGGATCCTCCGCCCTACACCGCTTTCTTGAACAGGTTCGCGATCGCCTGCACGTCGAGCGGCACACCCGGCCCCATCGTCGTCGAGATGGTGAGCGACCGAAGGTAGGTGCCTTTCGCCGCCGCGGGCTTGGCCCGCACGATCGCCTCGATGAGTGCCATCGCGTTCGCCACCAGGTGGGGGGCGGGAAACGCGTACTTGCCGATCGGCGTGTGCACGTTGCCGGCCTTGTCCACGCGGAACTCGACCTTGCCCGCCTTCGCCTCGCGCACCGCGCGTGCGATGTCGAAGGTCACGGTGCCGAGCTTCGGGTTCGGCATGAGGCCGCGCGGCCCGAGCACCTTCCCGAGGCGGCCAACCTGACCCATGAGGTCGGGCGTGGCGATGGCGGTGTCGAACTCCATCCAGCCGCCCTGTACCCGCTCGACGAGGTCCTCTGCCCCCACGACGTCGGCCCCCCCCTCGCGCGCCTCGCGCTCCTTGTCGCCCTTCGCGAAGACCGCGACGCGTACCGACTTGCCGATGCCGTGCGGCAGCACCACCGCGCCGCGCACCATCTGGTCGGCGTGCTTGGGATCGACACCGAGCCGGAACGACAGGTCGACGGACTGGTCGAACTTCGTCGGCGGCATACTCTTGATGATCTCGACGGCCTCCTCCAGCGAGTACAGCTTGCCGGGCGCGATCTTCGCGGCCGCCGCATCGTACCGCTTGCTCACCACCGTCGCCATGTCGGTCTCCCTTCCACGCATTGGAGCGGGTGCCGCGAGGCCGGTGCACGCCGTGGGTGGCGAGCCGTGGGTACGGCGCGGCCCCGTCCGGCGAATCGCCATTGCCCCAACGGCTCGCTACACCACATCGATGCCCATGCTGCGCGCCGTGCCCTCGACGATCCGCATCGCTGCGTCGATCGAGGCCGTGTTGAGGTCGGGCAGCTTCGTCTGCGCGATCTCCCGCACTTGCTGCCGCGTCACCTTCCCGATCTTGTCCTTGTGCGGTACCGCGGATGCCTTTGCGATCCCCGCTGCGCGCTTCAGCAGCACCGCCGCGGGCGGCGTCTTCACGATGAACGTGAACGAGCGATCCTGGTAGATCGTCACGACGACCGGCAGGATCAGCCCCTCCTGGCTCCCGGTCTGCGCGTTGAAGCCCTTGCAGAACTCCATGATGTTGACGCCGTGCTGTCCCAGCGCGGGTCCCACGGGCGGCGAGGGGTTCGCCTTGCCTGCCGGGATTTGGAGCTTGACGATCGCCTGAATTTTTTTCATCGAGAGACGCCCATCAGAGCCGCTCGACCTGGTAGTACTCGAGCTCGACCGAGGTCGGCCGGCCGAACACCGGCACGACGACCTTCATCCGACCGCGCTCCGGATTCATGTCCTCGACGACGCCCTGAAAATTCACGAACGGCCCGTCGATGACCCGCACCTTGTCGCCGCGCTGGAACACCGACTTCGGCTTGGGCTTCTCAGCGCCCGCTTCCATCTGCCGCATGATGTCGTCGACCTGCTCCTGCGAGAGCGGGACGGGCTTCGAGGCCGAGCCGACGAACCCAGTGACCTTGGGCGTCGAGCGCACGAGGTGCCACGTGTCGTCGGTCAGCTCCATCTCGACGAGCACGTACCCGGGGAAGAACTTCTGCTCGGTCTCGCGCTTCTGCTTGTTGCGCACCTCGACGACCTTCTCCGTCGGCACCAGGACGCGGGTGATCTTGTCTGTCATGCCGAAGATCTTCGCGCGGGACTCGATGGCCTCCTTGACCTTGTTCTCGAATCCCGAGTACGTGTGGACGACGAACCATTGTTTGTTCGTCGCGGTCGTCGTCGCTTCTTCGCTCATCGCAAGATCCTTTCCACGATCCTGGCCAGCACGATGTCCACACCGCCCAGGAAGAAGGCGACCACGACCGTGACGGTGATTACCACGACCGTGGAGTTGGTCAGCTCCTGCCGGTTGGGCCAGGTCACCTTGCGGAACTCCGCGAGGACCTCGCCGAAGAACTCCTGCGCGCGCTTCAGATACCCCATGTCGTCCTAACCCTGTCCGTGAGTGCATGGCAGGGGTGGAGGGATTCGAACCCCCATCCCCCGGATTTGGAGTCCGGTGCTCTAGCCGTTAGAGCTACACCCCTACTTCGTCTCTTTGTGCGCCGTATGTTTGCGGCACCACCGACAGTACTTCTTCAACTCGAGACGGTCGGGATGGGTACGTTTGTTCTTCGTCGTCGAGTAGTTCCGCCGCTGGCACGTCGTGCACGCGAGAGCGATGATCTCGCGCACCGGCTACTCCGTGATCTCCGTGGCGACGCCGGCGCCCACCGTCCGCCCCCCCTCCCGGATCGCAAACCGCAACTCCTTCTCCATCGCCACCGGCGTGATCAACTCGATCGCCATCGTCACGTTGTCCCCCGGCATCACCATCTCCACCCCCGCCGGCAACGTCACCACCCCCGTCACGTCCGTCGTCCGTAAATAAAATTGCGGCCGGTACCCGTTGAAAAACGGCGTGTGCCGCCCCCCCTCCTCCTTCGTGAGAACATAGACTTCGGCTTTGCATTTCTTGTGGGGCGTGATGGACCCCGGCTTGGCGAGAACTTGCCCCCGCTCCACTTCCTCTTTATCGACGCCCCGCAGCAGACACCCCACGTT
>QHSX01000029.1 GCA_003221695.1 Candidatus Rokuibacteriota bacterium | reverse complement strand
CAGGACCCGGTTCCGTCCTGACTTCACATTCGAGGTCGGGCGAACCAAGGCCGTGATGGGACTCGAGATCGACCTGACCTACGGCGTGATCGGTCAAAAAGGCGGCGGTCCGGGTAAAAACGTGAGCGCTACCGGTACCGCCGCCGGCGCCCTCGCTACGCACGGCGGGACGACGGCTGACTCCGGTCTGAACACGGACGTCACCGGCGTCATCGAGATGAAGTGGATGTATACGGAGTTCGATCTGACCGGCAAGGACAGCCTGTTGCCGTTCATACCGGTCGAGACCAGGGGGCGGGCGGGTCTCCAGTCCTTCGGCGACCTCACCGACAAGACCAAGGTCGCCTACGCGACCGGAGACTTCCCCGGCTTCTCGGCGACCACGACATTCGCGCCAAACCTCAAGACCAAGCTCGCCTACGTCGTGGTCGAGAGCGAGGTCGGGGGCGGGAACCGCGGCGCAGGGGGTACAAAGGGAAGCCGTGGCCACGACTTCGCGGTCATCGTGAGCCCAGAGTACACGGTGTACAAGGGGCTCGACATCAAGCCGATCTACTCCTTCTTCCGCGCCGAAGGCGCGACGGACGGCGCGGCTCGCCGTGACGCGGCAGATCCTCATCTCGCAGGCGGGACCACGAACGCGGCAGCGACGTTCGGCACGTGGTACGTGGGCGGCGATCCGACGCTCAAGGAAAACCGTCACACCATCGGGTTCGACGCGAGCTGGCGGCTTGGCCCCTGGGGTTTCGATCCCACGCTGCTCTACCAGTGGGGTACTCGTGACCAGCGGGCCGTCACCAACACCAGCGCCGGCGCGTCCCTCGTCACTGAAGCAAAGAAGAGCGCCTTCTACTTCGACGCCATCGGCAGCTTCCAGCTCGGCCCGCTGCTCGTCGAAGCCCGCGGAGCCTACACCACGGGCAACAAGGCCCGGGACAACCTGGGCAAGCGGATCAGTTACTACGAGCCGCTCGACACAGACACGGGCTACTACTCCTCTTGGGGCGCGATCATCGGCCTGAGCGACCAGGACTACGGAACGGGCTGTGCCGTCATGGCCCAGGCGTGCAGCTTCGTCGGCTACGACCGTTACGGCCGCGCCCAGCTGGGTCTCCGAGGGACCTACGCCCTCACCCCAGCGTTCAGCGTGTTCTTGACCATCAACCCGACGTGGACGGCCGAGAAGGTCGACATCGACACGGGTGTCAACGCGTCCGGTAGCCGGACCGTGATAGATAGCCAGAGCTTCGCGAAAGGCGACTCCAGCTACATCGGTACCGAGACGAATATCGGGTTCGGGTGGAAGTTCGCCCCGAACGTGGGGTTCGATGTCATCGGTGCTTACCTCGCGTCGGGTAAAGCGCTGAACACGGCGGAGATCGTCAACGGCGTGCACACGATACGTGAGGCGAAAGACGCTTACGCGGTGTCCTCGCGGATAAGGTTCGGCTTCTAACCGTCGTTTCCTGCGGGCAGCAGAGCGGGGCATGGGTGGATACCGCCCATGCCCCGTTTCACTTTCATCTCAGGGTGTGAGAAGCTGGCACCGCCTATGGTCAAGGGTCGCCTCCTTGCAGGCGCCACGGTCCTCTCGCTGCTCGTCCTCGCAGCCACCGTCGGCGCGTCGGCACAGACTGCCACGCTGGGCGTTCTCGTGAACCAGATCCTGGCGCTCTTCCCCAGGGTGGACGGCGAGGTGCTCGAGGTCCAGGGCACGACGGTCACGTTGTCGATCGGGCAGCGCGACGGGCTCGTCGCTGGCGTGGAGTTGACCGCCTACCGCGAGGGGCGCGAGCTCCGCCATCCGAAGACGGGAGAGATCCTCGGCCGCACCGAAGAGGTCGTCGGCAAGGTCGCCGTGCGGCAGGTCCAGGAGGCGTACTCGACGGGCGCGGTCGTCGAGGGAACCGCGATTCGTCCCGGCGACAAGGTCCGGGTCTCCGCGGGGAAGATCAAACTCACGCTGCTGCCGATCGTCGAGGGCGTCAAGAACGATCTGGCGGAGGCGGCGACGTACGAGCTGATCGAAGCGCTGAACCGGACCGGGCGCTTCCAGATCGCGCTGGGTGACGCGATCAACGTGTGGCTCGCCCAGCAGGGGATCAAGGGCCAGGAGGTGCTCGAGGGCAAGGGACTCGCGCAGGTTGGGCTGCGGTACAAAGTCGAGAGCCTGCTCGTCGTCGCCTTTAGCCGGGTGCAGGGGAAGCCGTACATGGACGTGCGCCTCTTCACTCTCCCCGGGCCGAACGCGCTCCTGACCACCGCACTCTTCGTGCCGCCCTCCATCAAGGCGACCCCGAAGGGCGACTTCTCGGCGTCGGGCAAGCCCAGAGAGAGCCAGACGCCGGCGTCGACGCGATCGCTCCTCTCGCGGCTTCTCACGGGCGAGCTCGACGCCGGCACGTATTCGAGCGGCGAGTCGTCGATGCCGCTCAGGGAGGTCGCGAAGTTTCCCTTCGCGGTCGTGGCGATGGACGTCGCGGTGGGACCTCAGGATCAGATCCCCCGCATGGTCGTCACCGACGGCGAGCGGATCTACCTCTACAAGATCGTCGAGCGGACCCTCGAGCCGCAATGGACCTACCAGGCGGACGCGCGGGGGCGCGCCTTCAGCGCGCAGCTCGCCGACCTGAACGGCGACGGCGAGCTCGACGTCGTGGTCAATCGCTATCACCCGAACCCCCGCCTTCTGATGAACTCGTTCATCCTCACGACGAAGGGGGGAAAGCCGGCGGTGCTGGCCGACGAGGTGCCCGATGTCCTGCTCGCCGTGGACGTGAACGGCGACGGGATCAAGAAGACCCTGTGGGCCCAGCCCTTCTCGCAGAACGGCTTCTTCAAGAAGGGCGACGCCCAGCGCGTGAGCCTGAAGGACGGCAAGCTCGTGACCGAGGCGAGTGTCCGCGTGCCCAGCACGTTCCGGGCCACCGGGGCGACCTTCGCCAACAGCGCCGGCAAAGGAAGTCCGCGCGCGCTGGCGTTCATCGACGAGTACAACCGCCTCCGGATCTCGATCGACACGGAGGACACGTGGCGCTCGGCGACGCCGGTCGGCGGTGGCGGCGTGAAGCTCGAGGTGATGACGCAGATCGAGCGGGGCGGCCGCAGCTTCATTTACACCTCGGAGCCCCAGCCCCTCGCCGTGGACCTGGACGGTGACGGGATCGACGAGATCGTGATCCCCCAGAACCAGCTCCCGGGACGGCTGGCCGTCGTCTACAAGGGCCCCGCCGGGTACCGGTTCCAGACGGTCAACTCGGGCTTCGAGGGCACGGTGACGGCGCTCGGCGCGATCCCCGGGGAGAGCGCGCCGACCCTCGTGATCGCCGTGGTTCGCTACCAGAACTGGTTCAACACGGTGGGCGAAACCCAGATCATCATGACGACTCCGGATTGAGTCCGGCGCTCACCAGTCGGATCCCTCGTCCGCCCGCTCGCCGATCACCCCCGGATGGTCCGCGCGTCTCAGGTCGCGGTACACTGACGGCATGAGCGAGGCCGGGACACGATACTCGGTGGAGACCGGACGTTCGGGACTGACCTACGAGGACTACTGCGCGCTCCCCGACGACGGGCTCAGGTACGAGATCATCGACGGGATGCTGTTCGCCGAGCCGTCGCCGCGCCGGGCTCACCAGAAGGCGGTCGGGAACTTGTTCACGATCCTCCACGCCTGGGTGCGGGCTCACGACCTGGGCGAGGTGTACGTCGCGCCGTTCGACGTGCTTCTGGATCCAAGCACCACCGTCGAGCCCGACCTGGTCTTCGTGGTCAGGGACCGCCTCGAGATCATCGCCGAGCGCGGGGTGGAGGGGGCGCCCGACCTTCTCGTGGAGGTGCTGTCGCCCGGGACGGCCCGGCGCGATCGCGTGAGAAAGCTGAACGCCTACGCCCGGCACGGTGTCCGGCACTACTGGCTCGTGGACGCCGAGGCAAAGACGGTCGAAGCGTTCGAGCTGGTGGAGGGCGCCTATCGGCTCGGTGCGGCGGTCGGCGGTGACGACGAGTTGCGACCGGGCGTCTTCCCGGGCCTCGCCATTTCGCTCCCCGATCTCTGGGCGTGACGCTAACGTCCCAGGGCGGGCCGTCCGCATGACGATCCACGCCGTTCGCGGCGTCCACGACATCCTGCCCGGCGAAGGCGAGAAGTGGCGCCGGGTTGAACGGATCGCGCGCGAAGTGTTCGACTCATACGGCTATGAGGAGATTCGCCTGCCGATCTTCGAGCGCACCGACCTGTTCGCCCGGTCCATCGGCGAGGCGACCGACATCGTTCAGAAGGAGATGTACACGTTTGAGGATCGGGGCGGCGATTCCGTGACGCTGCGGCCCGAGGCGACGGCGGGGCTCCTGCGCGCGTACATCGAGCACGGCCTCTTCGTCCACCCGAAGCCAATCAAGCTCTACACGATGGGCCCCATGTTCCGTTACGAGCGGCCCCAGGCGGGCCGATATCGCCAGTTCCACCAGCTCGACGTGGAGGCCCTCGGCGACGAGCACCCCTCGCTCGATGCCGAGGTGATCGCGATGCTCGTCGAGTTCTTCCGGCGGCTCGACCTGGCGGAGCGGCTTCAAGTTGAGATCAACTCGCTCGGCGACGAGAATCCAACGTGTCGGCCGCGCTATCGGACGGAGCTCGTCCGCTATCTTCGCGCGCACGCCGACCGCCTCTGCGACGAGTGCCGCGAGCGGATGGAGCGTAACCCGCTCCGGGTCCTCGATTGCAAGAAGCCCGAGTGTCGACGGGTGCTCGACGGCGCACCCGCCCTCGGCGACTTCCTCTGTGAGGACTGTGCGCCCCACTTCGGGAAGACACGGGAGTATCTCGAGGCGATGGGGATACGCTACGTCGTGAGTCCGCGGTTGGTCCGAGGCCTGGACTATTACGTGCGAACGACCTTCGAGCTCACCACGACGGAGCTCGGCGCCCAGAACGCGGTGGCGGGTGGCGGGCGATACGACGGGCTGATCAAGCTGCTCGGCGGTCCGCCCGATCCCGGCATCGGCTTCGCGGTCGGAGTCGAGCGCGTCGTTCAGCTCCTGCCCGACGTCGCTCAAGGCGCCTGGCAGGATCGACGTCCTGGCGTGTTCCTGATTCCGCTGGGGGACGAGGCTCTGAGACGACTGCTTCCCGTCGCGGGCGAGCTGCGCGCGAAGGGGATCGTCGTCGAGGTCGGGCACGGCGAGCGTAAGCTCACGCGGGAGCTGGAGCGCGCCTCGAAGCTGGAGGAGGCGAAGCGGCTCGGCGTTCTTCATGCTGTGATCCTCGGTCCTGACGAATTGGCTCGCGGTGAAGCGAAGGTGAAGGACATGAAGTCGGGCGCCCAGCGTGCGGTGCCGCTGTCCGGGCTCGTCGACGAGCTGCTGGCCCTCGGGGGGCGCGCATGAGCGGCGGGCTGCCGCGCTACCGGACCCACACGTGCGGCGAGCTCCGGGCGCAGCACACGTCTACGACGGCGCGGCTCTCGGGTTGGGTCCACCGGAAGCGCGACCACGGCGGCCTCCTGTTCATTGACCTTCGCGACAACTACGGGCTGACCCAGTGCGTTCTCAAGGGCTCGAGCCCGCACCTCAGGACGGCCGAAGGGCTCCGCCTCGAGAGCGTCGTCACGGTGACCGGGACGGTGGTGGCCCGCGCGCCTGAGGCGGTGAATCCCAAGCTCCCCACCGGGGAGATCGAGCTCGCCGTCGAGGGCCTCGAGGTCCTCTCGATCGCCGAGCCGCTGCCGATCCAGGTCAGCGGCGACGCCGAGTACCCGGAGGACGCGCGCCTCCGCCACCGCTTCCTCGATCTCCGGCGGGAGAAGCTCCACCGGACCATTCTGCTGCGGAGCCATGTCATCGCGTCGATCCGCCGGCGCATGCTCGGGGCCGGCTTCACCGAGTTTCAGACGCCGATCCTCACGTCGAGCTCCCCGGAGGGCGCGCGTGACTACCTCGTGCCGAGCCGCGTGCATCCCGGGAAGTTCTATGCGTTGCCGCAGGCGCCGCAGCAGTTCAAGCAGCTCCTCATGGTCGCCGGGTTCGATCGCTACTTCCAGATCGCCCCCTGCTTCCGTGACGAGGACGGCCGCGCCGACCGGTCGCCGGGCGAGTTCTACCAGCTCGACTTCGAGATGTCGTTCGTCACCCAGGAGGAGGTGTTCGCGGCGATCGGGCCGGTCCTGCACGGTGTGTTCGAGGAGTTCCGTCCGGAGTGCGTCGTGACGCCACCGCCGTTCCCCCGGATCCCGTTCGACGAGGCGATGCTGACCTACGGCTCCGACAAGCCAGACCTCCGCAATCCGCTCGCGATCCGAGACGTCACGGCGGCCTTCCGCGACTCCGGGTTCGCCGTGTTCGCCGCCGCGATCGCCGGGGGCGCGGTCGTCCGCGGCGTGCGCGCGCCCCAGGGGGCGGCGCAGCCCCGCAGCTTCTTCGACAAGCTCGGCCAGTGGGCGCGCGCCGAGGGCGCTGCCGGCCTCGGCTATGTGGCGCTCGCGGAGGGCGGGGCGAAGGGGCCGATCGCCAAGTTCCTCGACGCGTCGCACCTCGGCAAGCTCCGCGCCCAGACAGGGGCGACCGACGGCGACGCGATCTTCTTCGTCTGCGAGCGGCGTCCTGCGGCCGACCGGCTCGCCGGGAGGGTCCGGAACAAGCTGGGCGAGGAGCTCGGCCTCATCGAGAAGCACGCGTTCCGGTTCTGCTGGGTGACCGACTTCCCCATGTACGAGCTGAACGAGGAGACGGGGAAGATCGAGTTCAGCCACAACCCGTTCTCGATGCCCCAGGGCGGCCTCGAGGCGCTGGAGTCGAAGGACCCGCTCACGATCAAGGCCTACCAGTACGACATCGTGTGCAACGGGGTCGAGCTCTCGAGCGGCGCGATCCGAAACCACCGGGCCGACATCATGTACAAGGTCTTCGCCATCGCCGGGTACAGTCGAGCGGAGGTCGAGGCGCGCTTTGGCGGGATGCTGAACGCGTTCAAGTTCGGCGCCCCGCCCCACGGAGGCTCGGCGCCTGGTATCGATCGAATCGTCATGCTCATCGCGGGCGAGACCAACATTCGCGAGGTGATCGCGTTCCCGATGAACCAGCAAGCCCAGGACCTCCTGATGCAGGCGCCGGCACCGGTCCCGCCCGAGCGTCTCAAGGAGCTGCACATCAAGCTCGATCTGCCACCCGAGTGATACACTTGGAGAGGGAACCCAGGAGTTGAGCGACGCCACGACGATCACGCGACGAATCTCCCTCGCCCCCGACGTCGACCTGCTACCCCTCCTCGGGCGCAACGACGATCACCTCCGGACACTGGAACACGAGCTCGACATTCGCATCGTCGCGCGCGGTCACGACATCATGCTCAAGGGAGACGAACGGCAGGTGCGGAAGGCCGAGCGCGCGTTGGTCCAGCTCGCCGATCTCGTGCGCGCCGGCACCCCGGTGCGCACGCTGGAGGTCCGCGCGGCGCTCAGGATGCTGTCGGACAACGAGGAGGCGGACCTCAAGGCGGTGTTCAACGACGCGATCGCGGTCCCGTCCCGGAAAAAATGGATCACGCCGAAGACGCCGGGCCAGAAGCGGTACGTCGACGCGATCCGCAAGCACGACATGGTCTTTGCCATCGGGCCCGCGGGGACCGGCAAGTCGTTCCTCGCCGTCGCGATGGCGGTGTCGGCGCTGATGAAGCGCGAGGTCGCGCGGATCGTGCTGACCCGGCCAGCCGTGGAGGCCGGGGAGCGCCTGGGCTTCCTGCCCGGCGACCTCTACGAGAAGGTCCACCCCTACCTGCGCCCGCTCTACGACGCCCTCTACGACATGCTCGAGGCGGAGAAGGTCCAGAGCCTCATGGAGAAAGGCGCGATCGAGATCGCGCCGCTCGCGTACATGCGCGGACGGACCCTCAACGACGCGTTCATCATTCTCGACGAGGCACAGAACAGCACGACCGAGCAGATGAAGATGTTCCTCACGCGCCTCGGGTTCAACTCGAAGATGGTGATCACCGGGGACATCACCCAGGTCGACCTGCCGGCCTCCCGCGGCTCGGGGCTGATCGAGGTCCAGACCGTGCTCCGGGGTGTCGAGGGCATCGAGTTTGTCTACTTCGACGAGGGGGACGTCGTCCGCCACCGGCTCGTCTCCGCGATCGTCCGCGCGTACGACGCCCACGACGCGCGGGCCCGTGACAACGGGAACGCCGCCGACGGTGCCTGATGGCGGTGGCGGTCGCGAATCGCCAGCGGCGCGTCGCCGTCAGGCCGGCGCGTCTGGTGCGGGCCGCGCGCGCGGCCCTGGCGTCGGTGGGACGGGCGGGCGGCGACGTCGAGGTCCTCGTTCTCGGCGATGATGCGATACGCCGGCTGAACGCGGCCTGGCGTGGCGTTCGGCGGCGCACCGACGTCCTGGCGTTTCCGCTGGAAGTCCCCGACGGGCCGAGTCCCCTCGTGGGCCAGATCGTGATCTCGGCGGACACCGCCCGCCGCCAGGCGCGCCGGCTCCGCGTGCCGCTGCCGCTCGAGCTCGACCTGCTCGTCACCCACGGCGTGCTCCACCTCGTCGGCTACGACGACCGGGACCCCGTCGAGGCGGAGCTCATGCACGCACGCGAGCGGCAGATCCTCGCGTCGGGCCGCCGTCGGGTGCCCCCGCGGCTCTGGACGGGGCTCCTCGCGTGAGCCATCGCGCGGGGTTCGTATCCCTTATCGGCCGCCCGAACGCGGGCAAGTCCACCCTCCTGAACCGCCTCGTGGGCCAGAAGCTGGCGATCGTCTCGCCGCGCCCCCAGACCACGCGAAATCGGATCACCGGCATCAAGAACCTCCCGGGCGCGCAGATCGTCTTCGTCGACACGCCCGGGATCCACGCGTCCACCGGTGCGCTCGGCGCCTTCATGCAGAAGACGGCACGCCGTGCCGTCGAGGACGTCGACCTCGTCTGCCTCGTCGTCGACGCCGCGCAGCGCACCCATCCCGACCGGCTCGTGCTGGAGCCGCTCGAGGCCTACCGGGGACCGGCCTTCTGCGTGCTGAACAAGACCGACCTCTTGCGGCCGAAGGCGCGGATGCTGCCGGTCCTCGAGGCGTGGCAGGGCGCGCACCCCTTTCGCGAGCTCGTCCCTGTCTCCGCTGCCATGGGCACCGGCTGCGAGCGACTGCTGGAGCTCATCGTGGGAGTCCTGCCGGCGCATCCGCCCTTCTTCCCCGAGGACGCGACCAGCGACCAGCCCGAGACGTTCTGGGTCGCGGAGATCATCCGCGAGAAGGTCTTTCGGTTCACGCGCGAGGAGGTGCCGTACGCGGTGGCGGTTCGCGTCGAGGAGCTTGTCGAGCGGAAGGCGCCGGAGTGCCTCTACATTCGCGCCAAGGTCTTTGTCGAGCGGGAGTCGCAGAAGGGCATCCTCATCGGCAAGGGCGCGGCCCTGCTCAAGCGCGTGGGCACTGCCGCGCGGCGGGACCTGGAGGCGTTCTTCGGGATCAAGGTGTACCTCGGGCTGACGGTCGAGGTCCGCCTCCACTGGCGTCGTGACGGGCGGGCGCTGCGCGAGTTCGGCTTCATGCTGACGTCCTGATGGCGCTCGGCAAATCTGCGGCGGTCGTCATCGGCTCGTTCCCGCTCGGCGAGAGCGATCGGGTGGTCACCTTTTACTCGCGCGATTTTGGTAAGATCCGTGGCGTCGCCAAGGCCTCGCGCCGGATCAGGTCGCGGTTCGCCGGCGCGCTTGAGCTCTTCACCCTCGGTGAGATGGTCTTCTTCGACACGGGCCGAAGCGAGCTGGTCCGGATCGACCATTTCGACGTCCTGCACCCGTTCGACCGGGTGCGGCGTGACCTCGAGCGGCTCGGGCAGGCGTCGTGGATTGTCGAATGCGTGGCGCGGCTGACGGCCGAGCACGACCGCCACGTGGCGCTCTACGCGTTGCTGGTCCGGAGCCTGCGCGCTCTCGAGGGACCGGTTCCGCCGGCGCGCGTGGCCGTCTGTTTCGGCGTGCGCGCTCTGGAGACGCTGGGGCATCGGCCGCGGCTGGACGCGTGTACCGTGTGCGGTCGGGCCTACCCCTTCCCCCGGCCCGCCCTCGGCGCGGGCGGTGTCGTCTGCGAGGCGTGCGCGCGCGAGGACGCGGGGATGGTCACCGCCCGGCCCGCGACGCTGGCGGCGTTCGAGTGGCTCCGCTCGGAACGTTGGGAGGAGGCGCTCGTCATGCCGATCGGCAGGAGCGAGAACGAGATCGGAGCCTTCCTGGACGCCCAGGTCTCGCGACTGATCGGCCAGCCGACACGCACGGCCAAGTTTCTGCGCGACGTGCGACGGCTCGAGCCGACTTCCGGGGTGAGCCCATGACTCTGACCGTACGAGCCGCAGCAGGAGGCGAGGCGAGTCCATGAATGTGGCAGTACGAGCCGCAGCAGGAGGCGAGGCGAGTCCATGAATATGGACGTGGTCGTCTCGCTGTGCAAGCGCCGGGGCTTCATCTTCCAGTCGAGCGAGATCTACGGCGGCATCGCCTCGTGTTGGGATTATGGCCCGCTCGGTGTCGAGCTGAAGAACAACGTGAAGCGTGTGTGGTGGCGTGACAACGTCTACCTCCGGCCCGACATGGTCGGCTTGGACGCGGCGATCCTGATGCACCCGAACGTCTGGAAGGCGAGCGGGCACCTCGACCACTTCACGGATCCCATGGTCGACTGCCGAGCGTGTCGGCGGCGCTTCCGTGCCGACAAGCTCGACGAGACGTCGTGGGTCCACTACTGCCCCGCGACGAAGGGCAACAAGTTCGATATCCCCGCGGGCGAGCCCTGCAAGCACTGCAGCGCGCGACGGACGCTCTGCCCGGCGTGTGGCAAGGGCGAGCTCACCCCGCCGCGCCAGTTCAACCTGATGTTCAAGACCTTCATGGGCCCGGTCGAGGAGGACGCGGCCGTGACGTACCTGCGGCCGGAGACGGCGCAGGGCATCTTCGTCAACTTCGACAACGTGCTCCAGTCCATGCGGCTGAAGCTGCCGTTCGGGATCGCTCAGATCGGCAAGTCCTTTCGCAACGAGATCACGCCGGGGAACTTCATCTTCCGCACGCACGAGTTCGAGCAGATGGAGATCGAGTACTTCGTCAACCCGAACGACCTGATCGACGGCCGGCCGGCGGACGAGGTCTGGCACGAGCGCTGGATCGAGGAGCGCTTCGCCTGGTACCAGCGCTACGGCGTCCGCCGCGCGCGCCTCCGCCTCAGGGAGCACGCGCGGGAGGAGCTCGCCCACTACGCCAAGCGGACGGCCGATATCGAATACGAGTTCCCGATGGGGTGGAGCGAGCTCGAGGGCATCGCCAACCGCACGGACTTCGACCTCAAGCAGCACGGCAAGACGAGCGGGAAGGCGCTGACCTACTTCGACGAGGAGCGGAAGACGCACATCGTGCCCTACGTCATCGAGCCCTCGGCGGGCGCGGACCGGTCGGTGCTGGCGTTTCTCGTCGACGCGTACCGCGAGGAGGAAGTGCGCGGTGAGAAGCGAGTGGTGCTGCGCCTCCACACCGACCTCGCTCCGATCAAGATCGCCGTGCTCCCGCTCCTCAAGAAGCGGGACGAGATCGTCGCCACGGCCCGTGAGATCCAACGGCGCCTCGCGCGCCGGTGGATGAGCGTCTACGACGACACCGCGGCGATCGGCCGGCTCTACCGCCGCCAGGACGAGGTCGGCACGCCCTACTGCGTAACGGTGGACGTCCAGACGGTGGGCGACCGCGACCGCGGCGAGGCCGGCGATGCGAAGGTGACGATCCGAGAGCGGGACTCGATGGATCAGATCCGCGTGCCGGTCGCAGAGCTGGAGGCGGTCTTTCGCGAGCTACTCACCGATGGCGTCGCGTGGTCGACGGTCGGCGCGCGCTTTCCGGCGGTGAAGAACTAGGGGCTGTTGTCGCTCTTAGGCCGGGGCGGGAGCGGTTGTGGCGAACTCGGGCCCGGACCCGCCGTCGGCGAGGTCTCCGCCCGGCGCTGGCCGAAGCCCGAGCACGAGACCTGCGGCTCGGTCCCTTTGATGAACGCCATCGGCACGGGACGGATGCACTCGCCCGAGGGGTCTTCGTCCACGAGGAGCATGGCGACGCGGTCGGGCACCGGGAAATCCTCCTTGGGGCTCTCGGCGAGGATCTTGCCCATGTACCCGACCCAGATCGGCACCGCGACCCGCGAACCCGTCTCGTCGCGTCCGAGGCTTCGCGGCAGGTCGTAGCCTACCCACACGCCCGTCGCGAGGCGCGGCGTGAAGCCGACGAACCACGCGTTCGAGTAGTCGTTCGTCGTGCCGGTCTTGGCGGCGATCGGCCGGCCGAGCACCTTCGCCGCCTGACCCGTGCCGCGCTCGACCACGCCGCGGAGCATGTGCGTGATCACGTATGCAGTCTCTGGCGCCACGGCCTCGCGCCCTTCAGGCACGTGCTCCTCGAGCAGCTTGCCCTGTGCGTCCGTGATGTACCGGACCGTCACCGGTGGCATCCAGACGCCCTGGTTCGCCAGCACGCCGTAGGCCGACGTGAGCTCCAGCAGCGACAGGTCGGAGGTGCCGAGTGCCAAGCTCAGGTTGATGTCGAGTGGGCTCGTGATGCCGAGCCGCCGCGCCACCTGAACGGTCTTGTTGATGCCGATGCGCTCCTGGAGCTTGACGGTGACGACGTTGACCGACTCCTCGATCGCCTGCTGGAGCGTCGTGGGACCGCGGAAGATGCGGTCGTAGTTCTCGGGCTTCCACGTCTGCCCGTTGGAGCCCGTGGGATATGACACCGGCGAATCCTCGATGCGGGTGGCCGGCGTGAAGCCCGCCTCGAGCGCCGCGATGTAGATGACCGGCTTGAAGGCCGAGCCGGGCTGGCGCTTCGCCTGGACCGCGCGGTTGAACTCGCTGCGAAGGAAGTCGTAGCCGCCGACCATCGCCTTCACGTAGCCGGTCTGCGGCTCGATCGTGATGATGGCGCCCTCGGGGTTCTCCCCGGGACGCGCCTTAGCGGAGCGTCCCTCCAGCGCCTTCAACCCGTCGCGCATCGCCTGCTCCGCCGCGAGTTGCATCGAGGGACTCAGGGTCGTGTAGATGTTCAGCCCGCCCTTGAAGACGAGGTCGGCGCCGTACTTCGCCTCGAGCGTCTGCTGGACGTAGTCAAGGAAATACTGGCCGGTGGTCCGGCGCCGCTCGGGCGCGATGAGGCCCAGGTCCGTCCGCGCGATCCGCTTAGCATCCTCCTCCCTCAGCGCGCCGTACTCCACCATCCGTCGGAGGACGAGCTCGCGCCGACGCTTGGCCGCGTTGGCGTGGTCGAACGGTGAGTAGTTCGAGGGCGCGCGTGGCAGCCCGGCGAGGAGCGCGGCCTCACGCGCGGTCAGCTCGGACACCGACTTGCCGAAGTACGTTCGCGCCGCCGCCTCGACGCCGTACGCGCCGTGACCGAAGTACACCTGGTTCAGGTACATCTCGATGATGCGGTCCTTGGAGTAGCGACGCTCGAGCTCGAGCGCCAGGACCGCCTCCTTGAGCTTTCGCTCGAGGCTCTTGTCCGCGGTGAGGAAGAGCACCTTCGCGAGTTGTTGCGTGATGGTGCTGCCGCCCTCGACGATCCGGCCGCGCCGGTAGTTCTGGACGACCGCGCGCGCAATGCCGATCGGGTCCACGCCCCAGTGCGAGTAGAACCGCCGGTCCTCCGTCGCGATGATGGCGTCGCGGAGGACTTGCGGGATCTGCGCCAGCGGTACGAAGATCCGGCGCTCGACGTGCAGCTCGGTCATCGGCTCGTCGTTGTCGTCGTAGATCTTGCTGCCCTGGACGGGCTGGAGCGTCTCGAGCTCTGTGACCGACGGGAGCGAGCGGGGGAGGATCATGAACGCCCAGAGCGCGCCCACGCCGACCGCGGAGCCCACGAACAGGGTCAGCGCACCGATCGCGATCAGCCCTCGGCGCAGCCAGACGTGGGCGCGCGAACGAGGGGGGTGGGACTCGGGGAACGGGGTGTTTGAAACGGCCATCGGCCACATTATACCGGGGGCCGCGGCCGTGGGCACCCGACCTTCTGCGAGCTTGCCGGCGAGCGGCGCGTTCGTCGTAGAATGGGACGCCCCGGCGAGGAAAGAGATGAAAACCGGCACGCGATCACCCATACTCCGCGACTTCCAGTGGCGCGGCCTGATCTCGGACGCGACCGGCGTGAACGAACTGGACGCGCATCTGGCGGAAGCGCCCCGCGCGGTCTACTGCGGCTTCGACCCGACGGCCGACAGCCTGCACGTCGGGAGCCTCGTACCCCTCCTGGCGCTCCGGCGGATCCAGCTGGCGGGCCACCGCCCCATCGTGCTCATCGGCGGCGGCACCGGCCTGATCGGCGACCCGAGCGGCAAGTCGGGCGAGCGCGCGCTCAACCCCGAAGAGCAGGTGGCGGAGTGGGCGGCCCGGCTGAAGCGACAGGTGGAACGGTTCCTCGAGTTCACCGGTGGCGCGCACGCCGCGATCCTCGCCGACAACTACGAGTGGCTGTCGAAGCTCGAGGTGGTCTCGTTCCTCCGCGACGTCGGTAAGCACTTCTCGCTCGGCAGTATGCTCGGGCGTGAGTCGGTGCGATCGCGCATGAGCCGGGCGGACGCTGGCATCTCCTACACCGAGTTCAGCTACCAGGTGCTGCAGGCGTACGACTTCCTGTGCCTGTTTCGTAAGTACGGCTGCACGGTGCAGATCGGCGGGAGCGACCAGTGGGGCAACATCACCGCCGGCGCGGACCTCATCCGCCGGGTGGAGGGCGAGGCGGTGTTTGGCCTGACGCTGCCGCTGGTCGCGAAAGCGGACGGGACGAAGTTCGGGAAAACCGAGAGCGGCGCTGTGTGGCTCGACCCGGCGAAGACATCGCCCTACGAGATGTACCAGTTCTGGCTCAACACGAGCGACGCGGACGTCGTCGACTATCTCAGGTACTTCACGTTCCTCGGGCGCGACACGGTCGACGAGCTGGGCGCCCAGCTGGGTCGCCACGCGGAGGAGCGCGAGGCGCAGCGGGTGCTGGCGCGCGAGGTGACGACACTGGTGCACGGCGCCGCGGCGACGCGCGAGGCCGAGGAGATCAGCGCCGCGTTCTTCAGCGGTGACCTCGAGCGGCTGACGGAACGTCAGCTCGCGCAAGCGTGCCAGGGGATGCCGAAGACGATGCTGAGCGACGCCGATCTCCGCTCCCTCTCGATCGTCGAACTCCTGACGCGCGCCGGTCTCGCAGAGTCGAAGCGCCGAGGACGGGAGCTCGTCGCCGCCGGGGCCATCCACGTCAACGGACAGCCCGTGAGGGACGCCGACACACGGCTCTCACGCGAGCTCGCGCGGTACGGACGGTTCTTCATCATTCGGAAGGGCAAGAAGACGTACCACCTGGCCATGGTGGCGTGAGGGCCGGCGTCGGGACGCCCAGGGGGGACGGAAAGACTTGACAGATAAGGGCTAGGCCCGTATAGTGAATTTTCGCTCGCGGAAGCCGGTCACCTTTCAAGCTGACCGTAGTGCTCTTTGAAATCTGGATATGCTACTGGCTCACCGAAAAGGTGTGAGCACCATCCGTTCTAACGAGCCTTGCGCTCGGCCGAGTGACTGCCAAGCAGTAATCGCAGGAACCGTTCGAGCTTGAGGACCAGGTTCATCGCTGTTTATGGCGAGTTTGATCCTGGCTCAGAGCGAACGCTGGCGGCGTACTTAACACATGCAAGTCGAACGAGGATCGTCGGGTTAGCAATAATTCGGCGGTCCGAGTGGCGTACGGGTGAGTAACACGTGGGTAACCTGCCCTTGAGACCGGGATACCCTCTCGAAAGGGAGGCTAATACTGGATACGTTCCCCGAGTCGCCAGACGCGGGGAGGAAAGGTGGCGCAAGCTACCGCTCTTGGAGGGGCTCGCGGCCTATCAGCTAGTTGGTGAGGTAACGGCTCACCAAGGCTATGACGGGTAGCTGGTCTGAGAGGACGACCAGCCACACGGGAACTGAGACACGGTCCCGACTCCTACGGGAGGCAGCAGTGGGGAATTTTCCGCAATGGGCGAAAGCCTGACGGAGTGACGCC
>QHSX01000024.1 GCA_003221695.1 Candidatus Rokuibacteriota bacterium | reverse complement strand
CCCGACAAGCTGCTGGCCCAGATTCTCATGGCCTCGACGTACCCGCTCGAGGTCGTGCAGGCCGCGCGCTTCGTCAAGGAGAACCCGAAGGTCCAGGGCGATCAGCTCAACGAGGCGCTCAAGCAGTACACCTGGGACGACAGCGTGAAGTCGCTGATCTTCTTTCCCCAGGTGCTCACGATGCTGAACGACAAGCTCGACTGGCTGCAGAAGCTGGGAGATGCGTTCCTGGCGCAGCAGAACGACGTGATGGCCGGCATCCAGCGACTGCGCGCACGCGCCGAGGCCAACGGGCAGCTCAAGAGCACCCCGGAGCAGAAGGTCATCGTGGAGCCCGCCGCTGCGGCGCCGTCACCGACGGTCGCGCAGGCGCCGCCCGCCCAGACCACGGTGCAGGTTGCACAGGCTCCGCCGACCATCATCAAGATCGAGCAGCCCAATCCACAGGTCGTCTACGTGCCGAGCTATGACCCGACGGTCGTCTATGGCGCATTCCCCCCGGCTTACCCGCCCTACTACCCGTATCCACCGGGCTACTTCGCCGCCGGGGCCTTCACGTTCGCGGCCGGGATGGCGGTCGGCGCGGCGCTGTGGAGTGACTGCGACTGGCATTCCGGGGGCGGCGAGGTCAACGTCAACAACAGCACCGCGAACAACTTCACGAACAACGTGAACAACCGGAACGAGGCTCGAAACCGCGTCGAGCACAACAACAGCCAGCGGGGCTCCGGCGCGGGCGGGCAGGGCCGGGGCCAGTGGCAGCACGACCCCGCGCATCGCAAGGGTGTGCAGTACCGCGACACCGCCACGCAGCAGCGCTTCAACAAGACCGGGCCCGCGAACGCGCAAGCGCGCGAGTCCTTCCGTGGCCGCACGGCGCAGGGCGGACTCGGCCAGCAGGGTGCACGCCCCAGCCAGGGTGCGATCGGCCAGCAAGGCGGGCTCGGTCAGCAGGGAGGTCGACCGCAGCAAGGCGCGATCGGCCAGCAGCCCGCAGGCGGCTTCGGAGATCGCGGCGCGCAGGCGTCGCCCCGCACCGGCGGCATCAGCGAGGCCGGTGGGTTCCAGGGTCGCCAGGCCGGCGCGTTCGACGGCCTCGGTGGTGGGCGGGACGCGCAGAGCTTCAGCAATCGTGGCAACGCCAGCCGCGGGAGCTTCAATCGCTCGACTGGAGCAGCCCGTGGTGGTGGAGGCGCTGGCGGCGGCCGGGCCGGCGGCGGTGGCGGTGGCCGCGGGGGAGGTCGTCGATGATTCCGCGAACCTGGTCGGTCGTTCTCGTGATCGCGGCCGCGGTCGCTCCGTACGCCGGACCCGCGGCCAACGCCCAGGCGCCGGCGCCCACCAAGCCCGACGCGGCCCCGGCCGCGACGCCACCGCCGGCGGCGCCGAGGCCCGCGGTGATGAAGGCCAAACGCTTCGAGTCCACCGAGGCGGCGACGCAGGCGTTCGTGGCTGCGCTGCGCGGCGGCGACACCAAGGGGCTGGTGAGCATCCTCGGCAGCGAGGGCCGCACGCTCGTCTCGTCGGGCGATCCGGTGTCCGATCGACAGAGCCGCGAGAAGTTCCTGCAGGCGTACGACACGGCGAACCGGCTCATTCCCTACGGCACCACCACCGTGCTGCAGGTCGGCCCCGACGACTGGCCGTTTCCGATCCCGCTCGTGAAGGACGGCGAGCGCTGGTGGTTCGATGCGCGGCGGGGGCGCGAGGAGATCCTCGCGCGGCGCATCGGCCGCAATGAGCTCTTCACGATCGAGACGTGCCTGGCCTACGTGGACGCCCAGCGCGAGTACTACGCCGAGGACCGCACCGGCGGCGGCGTCCTCGAGTACGCGCAGCAGTTCGCCAGCACTCCTGGCAAGCGCGATGGCCTCTACTGGCCCACCCGGCCCGGCGAGCCGCCGAGCCCGCTCGGCGATCTCGTCGCCAGCGCGCGGGCCGAAGGCTACCGGCGCGAGGGTTCGCGCCCGACGCCATTCCACGGGTATCTCTACCGGATCCTGGCCGCCCAGGGGCCCGCTGCGCCGGACGGCGAATACGACTACGTCACGCGTGGTCACATGATCGCGGGCTTCGCACTGGTCGCCTTCCCCGCGCAGTACGGCGTCTCCGGCGTGATGACCTTCATCGTCAACCACGACGGCGTCGTGTACCAGAAGGACCTCGGGCCGAACACGCGCGCCCTCGGCCTGGCCATGAAGACGTTCAACCCGGACGCCAGCTGGACGAAGGCCGAGGTCCCCGACATCACCGCCGCCGCGGACTGATGGCCCAGCAGCCGCTGGAGATGATCCTGGTCCGCCAGCTGGCGGGCTATCTCTTCGTGCCGGTGCTGGTGGTCGATACGACGGGGACCGTGGTCTTCTCAGCAGCGGCGCCCCGCCCACGCGCGCCGCTGGCTGCTGCGCCGCAGTGATCGGGTGCGGCTGCAGGTCGAGCTCACCGCGTTTCCCGTCATCGACCAGGACGAGCGGCTGCTCGGCGCCGGGGCGATGTTCTGGGAGCGGCACGGCCCGTGAGGGTCGCGCCCTACGGCGTCCGCGGCTCGCTGGCGGCGCCAGGGCTTCGATGTCGGCTGACGCTGCTCGGTCGAGGTTACGAGGCGACGCTCGCGGCACGCTCCCGCAGTGGAGCGCGCCGGGATCCGGGCCGGCTCGAGCTGGTCGTCAGCTCACGCAGCGATTCGAAGGCCGCCGGCGACAGCGTGTCGGCCGTGCACCGCCAGCGCCAGTTGCCCTCGGCCCGGCCAGGGACGTTCATCCGCGCCTCGTCGCCGAGGTTGAGGACGTCCTGGAACGGCGCGATGGCTAGGGCCGACGCGGACGACCACGCCAGGCCCAGCAGCGCCGGAGCGACCTCGCGGCTCTCGCCGGTGGTGCGGCGCAGGTGTCGCCACAGCCGCCGGCGCGACGCCTCCGGCAGGCCGTCGTACCAGCCGCGCGTCGTCGGGTTGTCGTGGGTGCCGGTGTAGACCGTAGTCCTCGAGCCATTCCGCATGCCGCGCGCAGAACTCCTCGAAGGAGACCCGGAGGTCCGGGCGGGCTCCCCCGACGAAGCGCCGCCATGCCGCGTCCAGCAGCCGCTGCCTGAACGGGACGACACGTTCGTAATCCACCGCCAGCGCGGGAAAGGGCGGCCCTCGACGTCGCTCTCTCCGAGCAATTCCTCCTCGACGAGGAGGTCCGGGCTGATCAGCAGGCCGTTGCCCGCGAACGAGGACAGTGACTGGTAGGGCGAATCGCTCCAGCCCGTCGGCCCCACCGGCAACCCCTGCCACCACTCCTGGCCCGCCTCGCGGAGGCAGTCGACGAAGGTGAAGGCCGACGGGCCGAGGTCGCCGATGCCGTGGCGCGACGGCAACGAGGTGACGTGCAGCAGCACGCCAGCGCCGCGATAGCCCGGCGGCAACAGGCGCGGGCAGAGGTCGGTCATGCCGACCATGGCGGATGCGGGATCAGGCCGGACGGCCACGGGCTGCACGCGGGGCGGTGGCCGCCTGCATCTCGTATCCGCGCAGGAGATAGTAGACCGCCCGATCGAAGAACTCCCCGATCATGGACTCCCGGCCCTGCAGCCCGGCGAGGTGTCCGGGGATTCTTGATGAGGTCCGAGACGACCTCACGCGCCAGCGCGTCGGCGTGGGCGTCGAGCAGCCCGGTCACGGATGCGGAGATCGAAGGCATGGCCTCGCTCCTCGTGGGTCAGCGCGCCCGGGTCGTAGTTGCGCACGCGGCGCGAGGCCGCTCGGCGGCGCCCTCCAGCTCGTATCCCCGCGCGAGGTGATAGAGGGCCCGGTCGAAGAATTCCCCGATCATCGTGTTGGCCTCCTGCAGGCTGTGCATCTGCAAGGGCAGCAGCTCGGCGGGCGCAATGCGATCGCCCGAGAACTCCACGAGCCCGTGGTCGCGGATGTAACGCCGCAGGTGATGCTTGGCGAGGATCATGGTGTAGATGAGCTCGCTGACCGGGATGCCCTGGCGAAAGCGCTTGCGTCCCCAGTCCTCGTACCCCGCGCGGACGGCGTCGTCGGGGGCGCCGATCCAGTTGCCGAGGTTGCGGTAGAGGGCGCCGATGCGCGCCTCGATCTCCTCGCACGGCACCTTGCGGAAGGACGGCGTTCGCGAGTTGGTGAGGAGATCCTGCAAGGCTTCGCGCGTCAGGCCGTCCGCGTGGTCCTGGATCAGCTGGATCAGTCGGTGGGAGAGCATGGCCGTGGCTCCTCGTGCGCCTCGCCTGCGCTCATGACGCCCCACCCACGATCGCCTGCGCTTCCGTCAGGATGGCCCTCAGGTGCCCTTCGTCCTTGAAGCTCTCGGCGTAGATCTTGTAGACGTTCTCGGTGCCGGAGGGCCGGGCTGCGAACCAGCCGCTGGCCGTCACGACCTTCAGGCCGCCGAGCGGCGCGTCGTTGGCGGGAGCGCGGGTCAGGGTGGCGAGGATCGGCTCGCCGGCGAGGGTGGCGGCGGTGAGGGTCTCCGGCGAGAGCTGCTGCAGACGCGCTTTCTGCTCGGGCGTCGCCGGCGCATCGACGCGCGTGTAATAGGGCGCGCCGAACTCCGCGGTCAGCGTCCGGTAGTGCTCACCTGGATCGCGGCCGGTGTGCGCGGTGATCTCGGCCGCCAGAAGCGCCATGATGGGGCCGTCCTTGTCGGTCGTCCAGACCGTCCCGTCGTGGCGCAGGAAGCTAGCGCCGGCGCTCTCCTCGCCGCCGAA
>QHSX01000023.1 GCA_003221695.1 Candidatus Rokuibacteriota bacterium | reverse complement strand
CCCAGCGCTTTACGTTAGCAGGAGTCCCCCAGGAACGACAAAAGTTCCATACCGGCAGACTGTTAGAATAGGCGAACCACTCTGACATGTCTAGGCACCTGATCAGCCGTCGCCGCTTCTTCGGGCTGCCCCTGGCGGTCCTCCTAGCCCCGGTGGGCGCTTGGGCGGCACGGGGGTGGGCCACCGCGTCCGAGGAGCGGAAGAGGACCTACACCGCGGAGGTCGGCATCCTCTATGGCCTGCTCACTTTTCACCTGGACGGGGCCCTCAGTGAGGCGATCGACCGGGTGGCCGGCCACTATCGCGTCACGGTCGTAGGGGAGGGGGACGGCATCGCCAACCGGCTCGAGTCCCGGGGGTTCCTCCAGGACGGGCGCTGGGCGCCTCTCGAGGGGCGCTCCTGGTTCAGCGTGAAGGGCCGGGAATCGCGCACGGAGCTCCGGTACGACTGGACCCGCCGGACCGTCGAGTACCGCTTCCGTGGCGAGACCTTTTTCCTGCGCCGCTCCCGTGTCGCTGAGGACCTCGTGCGGGTGCCCGAGGGGCTGCATGTGGACGACTCCATCAGCGCGACCCTCAACTATGCCGACGGCGTCTGGCCCGCCCGGGCGGACGGGAGCTACGAAACGCACGTCGTCCGGCGGAAGCGAGCGGAGGACGAGGGCCCGGACGACGTCCAGCAAATGTACCGCGCCGAGCTGGCCCCGTTCGCGCTCAAGGTGGACCCCGATCCGGTTTCCGGGAAGCCGACAGCGCGCTTCGACCTCACGTACTTCTCGTCGTGGGCGAAGAAGGGCGAGCCCGCCCACGTCACCTTCGGTCGCGACCGGCGTCCTGAGCTAATGTCGATGCCGTTGATCCTCGGGAGCTCCGTGAAGGTCGAGTTGCGGGCGCTCTAGATGCACGACCTCGTCACGCTGGGCGAGGTGCTCCTGCGCCTGGCGATCCCGTCGCCCGGCCGCTTCGAGACTGCGCGCCAGCTCGACGTCCAGATCGGCGGCGCCGAGGCGAACGTCGCGGCAGCCTGCGCACGGCTCGGCCTAAAGGTCGCCTGGATCTCCGCGCTTCCCGCGAACCAGTGGGGCGAGCGGATCCGGCGCGACCTCGTGGGTCACGGCGTCGACTGCGCGCACGTCCGCATGACCGAACACGCCCGCGTCGGCCTCTACTTCCTCGAGTACGGGGTGCCCCCGCGGCCGGTCCGCGTGCTCTACGACCGGCGGGACTCCGCGTTTGCCCGGCTCACGGAGGGGGACGTGGATTGGGAGGCGGTGCGACGCGCGCGGCTGGTCCACTTGACCGGCATCACGCCGGCGCTCGGCGACGGTCCCCGGAGCCTCGTGCGGCGCGCGATCCGCGAGGCGCCGACATTTTCGTTCGACGTCAACTACCGCGCGAGCCTCTGGGCGCCGGCCGAGGCGCGGCGGTTCCTGGACGCGGTGCTGCCCGAGGTCCGCTATCTCTTCCTCGGCCAGGCGGAAGCACGGACGATTTTCAACCTCACGGGCACCGCCGAGCAGACGCTCGAGGCGCTGGCGCGGCTGGCGCCGCGAGCGACCGTGAGCCTCCAGCTGGGCGAGGCGGGGTCGCTGGCGCTCGACGGGAGCCGCTTCTATCGTCCGCGGCGCGTGCCGGCGGTCCAGGTGGTCGATCCGATCGGCGCGGGCGACGCGTACGTCGCCGGATTCCTCTGGGCCGTGCTCCAGAAGCGCGAGCTCCAGGAGGCGGTGGACGTCGGCACGGCCGTCGGCGCACTCAAGTGCTCGATGTGGGGCGACATCGCGCTCGTCACGCCGCGTGACGTCGAGGAGGTCCTCGGCGACGGTCCCGACGTCCGTCGTTGATCGCAGCGTCGTGTTGATCCCGGCGTAGTATAGTCAGAGTCGGATGGCGGCGGACCGCATCCTCGACCGCCTGAAGGATACGCAGCGCGAGGCCGTCACACACGACGCCGGCCCCCTTCTCATCATTGCCGGTGCGGGGACGGGGAAGACCACCGTCATCACCCGCCGCATCGCCTGGCTCATCGCCCAGAAGAAGGCCCGTCCCGAGGAGATCCTGGCGCTCACCTTCACCGACAAAGCCGCGGCCGAGATGGAGGAGCGCGTTGACACCCTCGTGCCCTACGGGTATGCGGACGTCGAGATCGCCACCTTCCACGCGTTCGGCGACCGGTTGCTGCGGGAGCACGCCCTCGAGCTCGGGCTCCAGCCCGACTTCCGCGTCCTGAATCGTGCCGAGCAGGTCATCTTCCTCCGTGACCGGCTCTTCCAGTTGCCGCTCGAGCGCTACCGGCCCCTGGGCGATCCGACCCGGCACATCCGGGCGTTGATCACGCTGATCAGCCGCTGCAAGGACGAGGACGTCTCGCCCGAGGAATACGCCGCCCACGCGGAGCGCCTGGCGGCCCTCGCCCGCGCGGCGCCCGACGACGAAGAGCTGCGCGAGCGTGCCGCGCAGCAGCTCGAGCTCGCGCGGACCTATGCGAAATACCAGGAGCTGATGGCCGCGAGCGGCGCCATCGATTTCGGCGACCAGATCGTCCACGCCCTCAGACTCCTGCGCTCGCGACCGCACGTGCTCGCCGGGCTCCAGCGAAAGTTCAGGCACATCCTCGTCGACGAGTTCCAGGACACGAATTGGGCGCAGTTCGAGATCGTGAAGCTGCTCGGCGCGCGCCACACGAACGTCGCGTGTGTCGCCGACGACGACCAGAGCATCTACAAGTGGCGGGGCGCAGCGATCTCCAACGTTCTCGGCTTCCTCGAGCGCTATCCGAAGGCTCGACAGGTGGTGCTCACCGAGAATTACCGCTCGCACCAACGGATCCTCGACAGCGCCTACCGACTCATCAAGCACAACGATCCCGATCGGCTCGAAGTAAAGTACGGGATCAGCAAGCACCTCACCGCGGTGAAGCAAGCGACGGGCCCCGAGCCTCAGCACCGCCACTTCGAGACCGCGACGCAGGAGGCGGACGCGGTCGCGCGATTGATCGCCGAGCGCGTCGCCGACGGGGCGTGGAGATACGACGACGTGGCCATCCTCGTCCGCTCGAACGCGGACGCCGAGCAGTTCCTGCGCTCCCTCAACCTCCGGGGGATCCCGTGGACCTTCTCCGGCAACGCGGGGCTCTACGGGCGTCCGGAGATCCGCCTCCTCATCGCGTTCCTGCGCGCGGTGGCCCATCCGGACGACTCGGTGAGCGTTCACTACCTCGCGTCGTCCGACCTTTACCAGGTGCCGATCGTGGACCTCACGCGCTGCTCGACCTACGCCGACCGCCGCCACCGGTGGCTGTTCGACGTGTTTCGTACGGTGGAGACGATCCGGGAGCTGCGCGACGAGGTGGACGACGAGGGTCGCGAGGCGGTTCGGCGCCTGGTCGCCGACCTCACGCGCTACATGGAGCTGGCGCGGGAGATGCCGACGGGCGAGCTGCTCTACCAGTTCCTCGTGGACTCGGGCTGGCTCGCACGCATGTCGAAGGCGGCCACGGCGCGGGACGAGGCCGAGGTGCAGAACATCTCGAAGTTCTTCCGGCGCGTCCAGGACGCTTCGAAGGCGCTCCGCTACGACAACGTACGGGAGTTCGTGACCCACCTCGATGCGCTGATCGATGCGGGCGAAGACCCGGCCGTTGCCGAGGCGGAGGTCGAGACGCCCGCCGTGCGCGTCCTCACCGTTCACAAGGCGAAGGGGCTCGAGTTCCCCGTGGTGTTCCTGGTCACGCTGGTCCAGGACAAGTTCCCGCTGCGCGGGCGGAAGGACGCGTTCGAGCTGCCCGTCGAGCTGATCAAGGAGACGCTCCCGTCGGGCGACTTCCACAAGCAGGAGGAGCGTCGCCTCTTCTACGTCGGCATGACCCGAGCGAAGCGTGAGCTCCACCTGACGAGCGCGCGCGACTACGGCGGTACGCGCGAGCGAAAGGTGAGCCAGTTCGTCCTCGAGGCGCTCGATCTGCCGAAGGACTCGGCGCGTCCGTTCACGGCGAAGGCGATCGAGGAGATCCAGCGTTTCGCGCCGCCCGCGGAGGTGGCCGACCAGACGCTCGCGCCCATCCCGCCGGAACAGGAGCTCGTGATCAGCCACAAGCAGGTGGACGACTACCAGACGTGCCCGCTGAAGTACCGCTACGTCCACATGCTCCGCGTGCCGATCCTTCGCCACCACGCCGTGGTGTACGGCGCCACGGTCCACCGGGTCGTCGAGTACTACCTGCTGCGCCGCGCCGCTGGCAACTACACGCCGCTCGAGGATCTCCTCGGCGTCTACGACCGCGAGTGGGACAACCAGGGGTTCCTCACGCGGGAGCACGAGGAGGCGCGCAAGGGCGCAGGCCGCCAGGCGCTCACGCGCTTCTGGCACGAGGAGGAGGCGAGCGGACAGAAGCCGACGCACGTCGAGAAAGAGTTCGGCTTCGCGCTGGGGCCCGACCGGGTCCGCGGCCGCTTCGATCGCGTGGACGAGGACCTCCTGGGCGCCACGATCATCGACTACAAGACCGGTGAGATCGCGAGGCAGAAGGTCTCCGACCGTCGCGCGGCGGAGAGTCTCCAGCTCAAGCTCTACGCGCTCGCGTGGCGGGAGATGACGGGCGCCTTGCCGCAGCGGGTCGAGTTGCGCTTCCTCGAGTCGAACCTGGTGGGCCGGCACGCGCCCGCGGAGGCGGACCTCGAGGAGGCGATCGCCGCGGTGCGGGCCGCGGCGGCCGGCATCCGCGCGCGCGCCTTCGCGGCGACGCCGTCCTACAACGCGTGCCGGAGCTGCGCGTACAAC
>QHSX01000066.1 GCA_003221695.1 Candidatus Rokuibacteriota bacterium | reverse complement strand
CGAAGAAAAGGGTGTCGACATCCGGATGGCGCTGGATGTCATCCGCATGGCACACCGTGGCGAGTACGACGCGGCCGTGATCCTGAGCCAGGACCAGGACTTCTCAGAAGTCGCAGACGAGATCAGGGTCATCGCGCAGGAACGGAGCCGGTGGATCAAGGTTGCCTCTGCGTATCCCCTCAGCCCCACCACTCGAAACCGGCGTGGCATCAACAGGACCGATTGGCTCCCGATCAACCGCGTGATGTACGACGGCTGTCTCGACCGCCGCGATTACCGCCCACCCAGGTAGACGGCAGAGAGAGCTCGGGCCAGGACCGCGGCGAGATTCGACGCCGAAATGTCAGAAAAATGTCAGAAACTCGAAGGGGGCTACGGGCGATTTCCCGTAACCCCCTGAGAGGTTGGAGCGGCCGACCGGATTCGAACCGGCGACGTCCAGCTTGGGAAGCTGGCATTCTGCCACTGAATTACGGCCGCCCGGCGCCTCCTATACTACGCATCGTAGAGCGGCGACGCTACTGCGACTCCCTGAGCGACATGCTGAACGCCTGGATGACCTCGTCGCTGCGAGCCCTCCAGTTGACCCGCTTGCTTACCCCGTAGAGGTCGAGCTGCTGGTAGAGCGGCACCGCCGGCATCTCCTCGACCCAGAGGCGGTTGATCCGGTGGTACTGCTCAAGGCGCTTCTTGTCGTCCATGATCGCCTGGGCCTCGTCGACCATACGGTTGAACTCCTCGTTGTGCCAGTTCACGAAGATGCCGGGCGACTTGAACAGCGGCACGTACACATTCTCGGCGTCGGTCGTCCCCACGCCCCAGCCGATCAGCCAGATCGGTCCGGCCTTGTGGACGTAGACCATGTTGTTCAGGTAGGTCACGAAGTCGTAGGTGCGGAGGGTCGTCCGGATCCCGGCCTTCGTGAGCTGACCGGCCACCGCCTCGGCCACCTCGGCGTCGCGCACGTAGCGGCCGCGCGGGCCGTGCAGCGTGACCTCGAGACCGACGGCAAACCCGGCTTCGGCGAGGAGCTTCTTCGCCTTGTCGAGGTCGTGCTTGATCGGCCTGAGCGACGGGTCATAGCCGAAGTGCATGGACGGGAGCATCGTGGCCACGCGCACGCCCCGACCGTCGAGCACCCCCTTGATGATCTCGTCAGCATCGATGGCGTAGGCGATGGCCTGGCGGACGCGCTTGTCCGCGGTGGGCCCATCGTACGGCCCGACCGGCTTGTGCTGGGCATCCATCTGGTGCGCGTAGAACATGAGCTGGATGGTGCGGATCGACGGCGCCGTCGAGAGGAAGAGCTTCGGGTGCTTGTCGATGATAGCGGCCAGGTGCGGCGGGATGTTCACCGCCAGGTCGATCTCCCCGTTCTGAAGCGCCGCCACGCGCACGGCGTCGTCGGGGATCGGCCGAAAGACGATCGTCTTGATGTTTGGCGCGCCCCGCCAGTACCGTTCGTTCGCCTCGAGGACGATCTCCTCGTCCTTCGACCACCGGACGAACTTGTAGGGCCCCGTGCCGATCGGGTTCTTCGAGATGAACGTCGTCTCCTTGTCCCGATACGCCTTCGGCGGATACATGCTGCCCTGCACGAACGTCATCACCTTGGTGAACGTCGGCCACGGCTTCTTGGTGTGCACGCGGATCGTATACGGGTCCACGATCTCGACGCGGTCGATCGGCGCGAAGAAGGTCGCGCCCCGGAGCTTCCCCTGCCCGCCCGCCAGGCGCTCGAGGCTCCACTTCGCCGACTCGGCGTCGAAATCCTCCCCGTTGTGGAACTTCACGCCTCTCCGGAGCTTGACCTCCCACGTCGTCGGCGCCACGAGCTTCGGCATCTCGGCCGCGAGCGCCGGAACGACCTTGAGGCCCGGGTCTCGCTCGTAGAGCATGTCGAAGATGTGGCGCCCCAGGTTCGACGCGGGTGTCTCCGACTGGTTCATCATGTCGAGCGTCGTCGGGTCCACGCCCTGGGCGATGACGACCTTGCCCGCGGGAGCGGCGGCCGCTCCGAGCGGGACGAGCAGGGTGAGGGCCAGAGCCACGAGGGTTCGGCGGAGGGTCATTGCGCGCCTCCTCGGTATCGAGGGAGATCGATCTCCGTCGAGTTCCGGAAACTCCAGCGGTCGAGTTTCCGATAATCTAGGGGTCCGCCGACAGCGAGTCAAGGTAGGCGAGCGCCTCGTCGCGTGTCTTCAGCCGTCCGAGCGCCTGGGCCTCTCGCACCCGCGCGAGCGCCCGGCCGACGGCGGGACCGGGGGCGAGGCCGAGCCGGTGCATGACGTCCTCGCCCCGGAGGAGCGGCGGCGCCGCCTCGATCGCCTGCAGCTCTTGCCAGCCGCCGAGGAGGTCGCGGATCAGCAGCGCGCGCCGCCAGACACTCCACGGCGAGGTGCCGGTCACCGCGGCCGCGTCGGCCAGCGCGAGCAGCAGCAGGTCCTGCGTGTCCTCGCGCAGGTCGCGATAGAAGCGGGAGCGCGCGCGGTTCGTCAGCCGCCCCGAGGCGCCAAGGTGCATCGGACGCAGGTGGTGGCGCACGAGGCGCTCGAGCACCCCGAGCGCCCGCTCGGGCAGGCGCAACCGTCGGCCGATCGCGCGGGCGCGCTCGGCGCCGACCACGTCGTGGTCGAAGAACCTCACGCGACCCTGGACCAGGCGCCGCGTCTCGGGCTTGGCCACGTCGTGGAGGAGCGCGCCGAGCTTGAGCACCTGGCCGCGCGTGACGCCACCGCCGAGCGGCTCGTCCATGTGCGCGCGGAGCTCCTCGCCGAACGGCACCAGCGCGGCGAGACGCGCGAGCACGCGGTCGGCCGCGGCCAAGGCGCGCAGCGAGTGCTCGAGGACGGGGAAGCGGTGCGGCGCGGGTTGGGCCGTCGCGCGCATCGCCTCCACCTCGGGCACGAGCACGCCGAGGAGCCCGAGCGCGTCCATGCGCCGGAACGCGCGCGCCGCGGCGGGAAGTCCCAGCACCGCCAGCACCTCGTCCCGCACGCGTTCGGCGGCGACGGCGGGGAGCGCTGGCGCGACGGCCCGGATCGCCGCGACCGTCCCACGCGTCAGCCGGAAGCCGAGCGCCGCCTCCAGACGCACGCCGCGGAGCGCGCGCAGGGGGTCGTCGGCGAGCACGCGGGAGGCCGGCGCGCGCAGGCGGCGCGCGCGGAGATCGGCGAGGCCCCCGGTGGGATCGACGATCGGCGCGGCGCCGTGTGTCGCCAGCTCGCGCAGCGGAACGGCGAGGGCGTTGACGGTGAAGTCGCGGGCCGCGAGGTCCGCCGCGAGCGACGGGCCGCGAAAATCGGTCACGTCGAGCCGGACACCCGCGACGACGACGCGCCCCGTTCCGCGCTCGGGGTCGAGGGGGACGAAGGCGCCGCCGAGCCGCGTCGCCACGCGCCGTGAAAGATCGAGGGCTCCCGCGGGGACCGCGATGTCGAGGTCGACCCCGGCCCCCGGCCGGCGCCCGAGCCACGCGTCGCGCACCGTCCCGCCCACGAGCACGGCCGCGCCGTGTCGGCCCGCGAGGGCGGCGACCGCGCGCAGGACCGCGACCTCGGCGCGCGTCAGGCGCTCGAGGCGGAAGACGGGCATGGGAGACCCTGGCGCGCCCGCGTCAGCCGAGCGTGACGCCGCCTTCGGTGATCCGGAACTCCACGATCTCGTCGGACATGGGGCTCCCGCGATGCTTGACCACGCACAGCATCCGGGCGAGTCGGTTGCCGACCCGCTCGCTGCCGAGCGCGAGGATCGTGTTCGCGGTCGCGCCGATGTCCCCCGTGGCCACCTTCCGCGCGAGCAGATCCTCGAGACGCGTCTCCTCGGTGGTGACGAGGAGCAGCGTCGTGATCCGCGCGTGGTCGTAGCCGTGGGCGTCGATGAACGCCCGGTGCTTCCACACCGGCATGCAGATCTCCATCCCGAGCGTCTCGGCGTCGCGGTGGATCGTCTTCCGGTAGAGCTCGTCGAACATGAAGAACTGGATCGAGTCCGCCGGCGTGTCCATCGGCTCGACGCCGTCGACCACCACGCGCCGCGTCCCGGCGGCGAAGTGGAAATACATGAACGGCCGGACCGTGTAGAGGGCGCGGTTGTACATCGCCTTCCAGTTCCAGTCGAACTCGGCGCCACCGTCGGGCGTCGCCACCTGGAAGTCGCGGACGCGCCCGACCCACGGGAGCGCGTTCGAGTAGAACGCCTGCATCTCGGCGGCGGGCGGGTACGGGTCGCTCATCGGCGTGACGGCGTGGCGCCAGGTCGCGAGGGTCCAGCCGAAGAGGCGTGCGGCGTAGGCGTCGTGCTGCTGCGAGTCGCCGCGCCCATTCATGTCGAGCACGACGCCGCGCGCGCCGTCGGCGACGCGGCCGTGATCGGCGAACGTGAGGCCCAGGTGGGTCTTGCCGATGCCCGTCGCGCCGTAGACGACCGCCAGCGTGCCGGGCAGCAGGCCGCCGCCGAGCATCGCGTCGAGCTTCGGGAGTCCGGTGGAGACGCGTTCGGTCACGCGCGGAGATTCTACACTGCCCGTCCCTTGGTCGCGAACTGGCTCTCGTAGAGCGTCGAGAGCTCGGCGAGCGTCGTCGTCTGGGTCGGGCCCTTGTCGTCGCGGATCTTCGTGATGCGGGCGAAGCGGAGCGCGAGCCCCGAGCGATACGTCGGACTCTTCTGGATCTCGTTGTACGCGACCTCGACGACGACCTCGGGCCGGACGCGTACGGTGTAGCCGTCGTCCGCCGTCGCGAGCCCCCAGAGCCGCGAGGTCATCTCGGCGAACTGAGCGTCGGTGAGCCCCTTGAAGGTCTTGCCGACGTCCGCGAACGCGTCGCCGTCGCGCACGGCCAAGTGATAGTTCGAGAGCCAGCCCCGACGTCTCCCCGAGCCCCGGTCCGCGGCCACGATGACGCAGTCGAGCGTCTCCACAGCCTTCAGCTTGAGCCAGCGCTTGCCGCGGCCGCCGGGCTCGTAGGGGCTCTCGAGGTCCTTCGCCATCACCCCCTCGTGCCCGGCCTCGAGCGCCCGCGCGAAGAACGCGCGCCCCGCCTCGACGTCGGCGACGACGACGCGCTCGGCAAGGTGGCGCCCGCCGGTGACCCCGGCGAGCGCCTCCCAGCGCCGCTCGTACGGCTCGTCGATCAGCGAGCGGCCGTCGACCATCAGGCAGTCGAAGAAGTAGAGCGCCAGCGGCATCTCTCGGACCAGCGCATCCACACCGTGGACGCGGCGGAAGCGCCGCATCAGCTCCTGGAACGGAAGCGGCCGGCCCGCGGGATCGAGCGCCAGCACCTCGCCGTCGAGGATGAAGGGCGCGTGACCGAGGTCGCGGCGCGCGATCGCGACCACGTCGGGGAGGCTTCGCGTGACGTCGGAGAGGCGCCGCGTCCAGACCGCCACCCCGTCGCCGTCCCGGTGGAGCTGGATCCGCGCGCCGTCGTACTTGAACTCCAGCGCCGAGCGGCCCCGGTGGGCGGCGAGCGCCTCGTCCACGTCGGCGGCGATCTCGGCGAGCATCGGCAGGAGCGGGACGCCGGGCCGGGCGGTTGCCGCCGCGAGCGCGGCCGCGCCGCCGGTCACGCCGAGGCCGGCGACGGTCGAGAGGTCGCCGAGCCGCAGGGCGGCGCGTCTCACCGCGCCGACGGGCGCCGCGGCGACCTGAGCGATCGCCTCCAGCACGAGGCCGTCGGAGACGCCCGTCCGCATCTCGCCGCTGACGACCCGCGCGAGGATCTCACGCTCGGCCTGGGACGCGCGGGCCAGGAGTTGTCCCACGAGACGCTCTTTGGACTGGCGAGCGCCCTGCCCCTGGGTCTCGGCGATCGCGGCGAACGCGGCAGCGACGTCGGCGAAGCTGAGGGGGGGCCCGGCGGTCGGCTCGTCGGCGGACGGCAGCCAGCGGATCCCGAGCGCCCGTGGATCGGCTGGGGGGAACGCCCGGCCCGTCAGGAACAGGACGGCGGTCGCCACGTCCTCGGCCGGCAGCGCCCGGAGGAACCCGGCGACCAGGCGGAGCTTCTCGAGCCGTGCCGGAGTCCGCTCGAGCTCGAGGCAGAGGCTCACGAGGTGCCGGAAGTCGGCCATGGCGTCGATTGTACGGGCCGCCGCCCATCCTTGACTTCGATCGAGCGCCCACCCTAGGCTGACTCATGCATCGCCGCGTCCTCTACGACACGAGCTCGCGCGCGGCGGCGGCGGCCGCCCACCTCCTCGCCGACGAGTACGACGTGGGGACGCTGTCCGCCGATCGCGTGGCCGAGGTGGTCCCGACCGTACTCTTGATCGTGCCCGATTCGCGCGACATCCTCCAGGTCGGGCGCCACGTCCGCCTGGTGGCGCTCGTCGATCCCGCCGCCCCGGGCCCCGACTCCGCCGCATGGTACGCGCTCGTGCCCGAGGGCGCGGCGCGTGCCGTGGTCGCCAGCGCCGTGCGCAACGCCTTCGCCGATCTCGAGGCCGAGGCCGAGGTCGCGCGCCTCGACCGCGAGCTCTCCGAGCTGAACGCGATCGGCATCCGGCTCTCCGCCGAGCGGAACCCCCGCGAGCTCCTCGAGACGATCCTCACCAAGGCGCGCGAGATCACGAACAGCGACGCCGGCTCGCTCTATCTCGTGGACGAGGCGGCCGACGGCACGCGCCACCTCCGCTTTGCGCTCGCACAGAACGATTCGGTGGAGATCCCGTTCCGCGCGACTACGCTACCCCTCACGAACGACAGCGTGGCGGGCCACGTCGCGCTCGCCGGAAAGATCGTGAACCTCGAGGACGCGTACGCGCCGCCGTCGGGCGCGCCGTACCGCATCAACCGCGCGTTCGACGAGCAGACGGGCTATCGGACCAAGTCGACCCTCGTCGTGCCGATGCGCACGCCGCAGGGCGAGACCATCGGCGTCTTCCAGCTCATCAACTGCAAGCCGGACGTCGCCCGACGCCTCGAGACGCGGGAGGAGATCGAGCGGCTGGTCAAGCCGTTCAGCGCGCGCCACGAGAAGCTCGCCGGTTCGCTCGCGTCGCAGGCCGCGGTGGCGATCGCGAACAGCCGGCTCTACGAGGCGGTTCGTCAGCTCTTCGAGGGCTTCGTGCAGGCCTCGGTGACCGCGATCGAGTCGCGCGACCCCACCACCTCGGGCCACTCCTTCAGGGTCGCGAACCTCACGGTGGCGCTCGCGGAGGCCGTGGATCTCGTGACGACCGGGCCCTACGCCCCCCTCCGCTTCACGACTGACGAGCTGATGGAGCTCCGCTACGCCGCGCTCCTGCACGACTTCGGCAAGGTCGGCGTGCGCGAGCAGGTGCTCGTGAAGGCGAAGAAGCTCCACCCCGCGGAGCTCGACCGCATCCGCCAGCGAGCCGAGCTGGTCAAGCGGGGCCTCGAGCTCAGGTACGCGAGGAGGAAGATCGAGTACCTCCTGGAGAAAGGCAAGCGGCGCTACCGCGAGCACACCCGGACTCTCGACGCAGAGCTCCGCGCCTCTCTGACCGACCTCGACGCGAGCCTCGCGCGCATCGTGCTGGCGAACGAGCCGGCGATCCTGCCGCGGGACTTCGTCGAGGAGATCGAGCGGCTCGCGCGACGGAGCCTCGAGGACGACCTTGGCGGCGGCCGGACGCTGATCACGCCGGAGGAGGCGTCGATCCTCGCCATCCCCAGGGGGAGCCTCACGCCGGACGAGGTGCGGCAGATCCAGTCCCACGTCGTCCACACCTACCAGTTCCTCGCCCAGATCCCGTGGACGAAGGAGTTCCGCCGCATCCCCGAAATCGCGCGCTCGCACCACGAGAAGCTCGACGGCTCGGGCTATCCGTACGGGATGAAGGCGGACGAGATCCCCGTGCAGTCGAAGATCATGACGATCGCCGACATCTACGACGCCCTCACGTCGGGCGACCGCCCGTACAAGAATGCCGTGCCGCCGACCACGGCGCTCGACATCCTGAACGAGGAGCGCCGCGCCGGCCGCATCGACGCCGCGCTGCTCGACCTCTTCATCGAGGCCAAGGTGTACAGGCGCACGGCCACGCGCGTCATCCCGCCAGGAGCAGAGCGACGGCGCCCCATCCGATGACCGCGGCCAGCGCCAGGGCCGCGCGGGCCAGTTCGCGGGCGAGGCGCGCCTGGGGTAGGCCACCCTCGGCGGCACCGCATCTCTCCATGTGTTGAGTAGAACGCGCCAAAAAAAAGGCGCGCGAGCCCCGGCGATGGACCAGCGTGTAGGTGAGCGCCCGGGTAGCCATACGACCTTCCTTTCCGACTCCTCAGAAGCCGCGTAGCAGTCCGATGACCTTGCCGAGAATCTGGACGTGCCGCTCGCGCGGGTCGACCACGATGGGTCTCATCGTCCGATTCTCGGGCTTGAGCACGACGCGGGCGCCGTCGCGGAGGTAGCGCTTCACCGTCGCCTCGGCGTCGCCGCCGGCGTCGGACTCGAGGAGAGCGACGACGATGTCGTTGGGCTGCGCCGAGTCCTGGCGCCGCACCAGGACGAGGTCGCCGTGACAGATGTGCGCCTCGATCATGCTCTCGCCCCGGACGCGTAGCGCGAACACGTCCTCGCCGTGGCCGGCGAGCGCGGACGGGGCCACGGGCAGCTCCCCCTCGACGTTTTCGGTCGCCAGATTCGGCGAGCCCGCGGCGATGCGACCCAGGATCGGCACCGGCCTGAACTGGCGTGTGCCGAGGGGGGCCGTGGGGGTGAGCGCCCGGGAGGTGCGTCCCGCGCTGGGTCGTCGCTGGAGCGCGCCCTTGCGCTCGAGCGCCCGGAGGTGGTCGAACGCGGCGCGGGGCGTGACCTTGAACCGGTTGCCGATCTCGCGCACCGTCGGCGGCACACCGTGTCGGAAGGTGAAGTTCTGGATGAACCCCAGGACCTCCCGTTGTCGCGCCGTCAGATCTCGCATGTGGCGGTTCCCGTGACCGCCATAATACTCAACGGGTGTTGAGCGTGTCCAGGAAAAAAGAGAGGCTCTCAGGCGGGCTCCCACGGCTCGCACACCGGACACGTCACGTACCCCTGCTCGCGCGCGTCGACGACGTGCTTGAAGTACAGGCGCTCGGCCTCGGGGATCCGCGTGGTCCACGTACAGTCGGTCCGGTGGAAGAGGCGCGAGCTGCGCTGCGCGCAGAAGGGCTCGGCGGGCGCGGCCGTGGCCGTGGCGGCCGGCGCGTCCGCGGCGGCGGACGGCATGGTCGTTGCCGCGGGCGGCGCGGTGTCGACCGTCGGCACGCTCGAGAGCGCGCCGACCGGATCGACGTCGTTCAGGTTCAGGTTCGTCTCGACGGTCTGGCGGAACTCGTCGCTCGCGCGGCGGAACTCGCGCATCGCACGGCCGACCATCCGTCCGAGCTCCGGGAGCTTCGAGGGCCCGAAGACGAGGAGCGCGATGACCCCGATGACGAGCATCTCCTGGAGCCCGATGTCGAACATGGTCGAACGCTAGAGTATCACTCCGGCCGTGGCGCGGTCATCGGAGGGGTCCAGGCGACGCCGGCCGCGCGCACGAGCTCGGCGAACGAGCGCACGACCAGGTCGGCCTCGGGGGCGGAGGCCGTGCCGTCGGGGGTGTAGAGGACGGTGCGCATCCCGAGTCGCCGGGCGCCCTGGATGTCTGACGCGATGCTGTCGCCGACCATCGCCGTCGCCGCCGGCTCGAGCCCGAGGCGTTCGAGCGCGATCCGGAAGAGTGGGGGCTCCGGCTTCCCCACGACGAACGGCCGCACCCCGGCGGCGACCGCCACCGCCTCGACGAGTGCGCCGCACCCGGGCAGGAACTCGCCGCCCTCGAGCGGCAATCGCGGGTCCACGTTCGGGGTGACGAGCGGGGCGCCGGCCGCCGCGGCGCGTGCGGCCGCGGTCAGCCGCTCGTACGTCAGATCGAAGTCGTTGCCGACGACGACGACGGTGGCGCGCCGGTAGTCCTTCGTCTCGACGATCTCGTGGCCCGCGCGCGCGATCGCGTCGCCGAGCTCGGGGGCGCCGATGACGAGCACGCGCGAGCGCCCGAACCGCCGTGCGATCACCTCGCCGATGATCTCGAGCGGCGTCAGCGTGTGCTCGGCGCACGTGACACCGAGCGTCCGGAGGCGGCGGCGGACGTCCTCCGCGGTCGCGCGCGAGTTGTTGGTGAGGAACGCGAGACCGCGACCCGCGCCGTGGAGGGCGGCCAGCGCCTCGCGCGCCCCGGGGTTCAGGGCACTGCCGTTCCAGACGCAGCCGTCCAGGTCGAAGACGAAACCGCGCACGCCGGCGAGGATCGAGCCCGACACGAGGGCTAGTCGCCCGCCGAGGCACGCCTGAACTCGGCGGCTGCCTCGGCGTAGACTTGCTCGGTCCGCTCGGCCACGTGAGCCCAGCTGAAGCGCTCCTCGACACGGCGGCGCCCCGCGCGCCCCATGGACCGGCCCAGCGCCGGGTTTTCGAGCACGCGCGTGAGCGCGGAGGCGAGCGCGTCGGGGCGCGCGGGCTCCACCAGGAGCCCGGTCTCGCCGTCCACGACCACCTCGAGGATGCCGCCGACCGCGGAGGCCACCACGGGCGTCTCGCACGCCATCGATTCGAGATTGATCAATCCGAAGGGCTCGTAGACCGACGGGCACGCGAACACGGCGGCGTGGCTCATGAGCTGGATCACGACATCGCGCGGGACCATCGCATTGATCCAGACGACGTTCGGGTGATCCGGGACCGCGCGCGCGAGCCGCGCCTCGATCTCGGGCGTGTCGGGCGCCGACGCGCAGAGGACGACCTGCACGCCCGCGGGGAGCAGCTTCGCGGCCTCCAAGAGGTGGAAGATCCCCTTCTGGTCGGTCACGCGCCCGACGAACAGGACGTAGGGTGTCCGGACGCCGAACCGTTCGAGCGCGTCGCGCTCCGCTGTGGGCCTGAACACCTCGGGGTCGATCCCGTTGTGGATGACGACCACCTTCGCCGAGTCCACGCGGAAATGGGCGAGGATGTCCTCCCGCATCTTCCCGGAGACCGCGATCACGCGGTCGGCCGCCTCGACGGCCGTCTGCTCGATCCAGGTCGACAGGAGGTACCCGGTGCCGAGCTGATCGGCCTTCCAGGGCCGGAGCGGCTCCAGGCTGTGGAGCGTGACGACGAGCGGGATCCGGTAGAGCGTCCGAATCCAGAGCCCCGCCATGTCGGCGTACCAGGTGTGGGCGTGAGCGACGTCGGCGTCCACGGGATCACGGGCCATCGCGAGCGCGATCGAGAGCGTCTCGAGCGCCGGGGCGAAGCGCGGCCCGTCCGGGCCCCCGCCGAGGCGCTCCCACGCCGCGTACCCGCGAACCGTGACGCCGTGTGCGCCCGCGTCGGGCGGGCGCGCGCCAAAGCACCGGACCTCGACGGCCATGCGGCGCCCGAGGGCCTGCGTCAGCTGGTCGACGACGACGCCCGCGCCACCGTAGACGTGTGGGGGGTACTCGCGGGTGAGGACGAGCGCCTTCACGAGGGAACGCTCTGAAATCGAGTTGCCTAGGGCCCGATCCTAAGACTCATTTGAGCTCCCATCACTCGCTTCTTCCTGGCGCTTGAGCTTGCGCAAGACGGTGGTGGGGTCGATGCCAAGCAGCTTCGCGGTGAGCGTCTTGTTGCCCTTGGTGGCGCGGAGCGTCTCCTCGAGCAGCCGCGCCTCGACCTCGGCGAGCGGCGTCCCGAGACGGATCGAGAGCACGCCCTCCGGGAGCGGCGTCGAGCCGGCGATCTCCGGTGGCAGGTCGGTCACGTCCATGAGCGCGCCCTGGGCGAGCACGACGCCGCGCTCGATGACGTTCTCGAGCTCGCGCACGTTCCCGGGCCAGGCGTACGCCTCGAGCCGACGGATGGCTTCGTCGGTGAAGCCCTCGAGTCGGCGATTGTTCTTCGCCGCATAGACGCGCAGGAAGTGCTGGGCGAGGACGCGGACGTCCTCGCGTCGCTCGCGGAGCGGCGGCACGGTGAGCGTGATGACGTTGAGCCGGTAGTACAGGTCCTCGCGGAACCGCTTCTCCCGTACCATTTGGGCGAGGTCCTGATTCGTCGCCGCGACGATGCGAACGTCGACGCGGAAGGTCTTCGTGCCGCCGAGGCGCTCGAACTCGCCTTCCTGGAGCACGCGCAGGATCTTGGGCTGGGTCACCACGGAGAGGTCGGAGACTTCGTCGAGGAAGAGCGTGCCCCCATTGGCCAGCTCGAAGCGGCCCTCCTTCCGCCCGGCCGCACCGGTGAACGCGCCCTTCTCGTAGCCGAACAGCTCCGACTCGAGCAGCGTCTCGGGCAGCGCGGCGCAGTTGACCGCGACGAGCGGACCGCGGCTCCGCGCCGAGCGCGCGTGGATCGTGCGCGCGACGAGCTCCTTGCCCGTGCCGCTCTCGCCCTGGATGAGCACCGTGGCGGAGCTGTCTGCGACCTGCTCGACGAGCGCCATGGTTCGGCGGAAGGCGGGGCTGGAGCCGATGACCGCGCCCTGCTGGAGCAGGTCGTCGAGCCGCTGCTGGAGCGCACGGTTCTGCTCGATCAGGTCGCGGCGCTCCAGGGCCTTGCTGATGAGCTTCAGGAGCTGCTCGCGCCGGAACGGCTTGGTGAGGAAGTCGTAGGCACCGTCCTTCATCGCCTTCACCGCCTCCTCCACGGTGCCAAAGGCGGTGAGGAGAATGACATCGACGTCCGGCGCGATCGCCTTCGCGGCGCGAAGGACCTCGATCCCGGTGAGCCCCGGCATCTTGAGGTCGGTCACCACGAGGTCGATTCCGCCCCCCTGGAGCCGCTCGAGTGCGCCGCGGCCGTCAGAGGCGAGGATGACGCGGTACCCCTCCCGCGTCAGCGTACGCTCGAGGCTCTCGCGGAGCCCCGGATCGTCGTCGGCGATCAGCAGCGTCGCGGGATCAGACATTCACGGGCCTCTTGATCGGCAGCCGGATCGTGAAGACCGCGCCTCGGCCCGGGCGGTTCGCCCACCGGATCTCGCCGCCGTGCTCCTCCGTGATCTGGCGCGCGATCGGGAGGCCGAGGCCGGTGCCCTGCGGCTTCGTGGTGAAGAACTGCTCGAAGAGCCGCGGCGCGACGTCGCTCGGAATGCCGCCGCCGGAGTCGGACACGGAGATCTCGACCGTCTCGCCGTCGAAGCGGCTCGCGATCGTCAGCTCGCCACCGCTCGACAGCGCCTCGAGCCCGTTCTTCACGAGGTTCAGCGCGGCCTGGCGCAGGAGGCCGCGGTCGATCTCCATCATCGGCACGTTCGGGTCGATCGCGACCGAGACCGTGAGCCCCTGGCGGGTGGCGACCGGGCGGACGAAGTCGGCCAGCTCCTGCACGAGATGGTTCACCGACTCCTCCTCGAAGTGGGGGCGCGGGAACCGCGCGAACGCCAGGTACTCCTCCGTGAGCGCGTCGAGCGCGTTGACCTGGTCACGGATCGCGGTGACCAGGCCCGCCGCCTCCTCCATGTCCCGGTCCGGGCGACCGCGCACGATGTCATTGAGCATCTCGGCGTTGAGCTCGATCGCGCTGATCGGATTACGGACCTCGTGCGCCACCTTGAGTGACAGGCGTCCGACGGTCGCCATCCGCTCGGCGACGAGCAGCTCCTGCTGGGCCGTCTGAAGGCGAGAGAGCGTCCCCGTGAGCTCCGCGTTCAGCCGCTCCACCTCATTGCGCGCCCGCCGCTCGCGCTCGGCGACAAGGCCGAGCGTGACCGCGGGGAGGCCGACGAGCGCCGCGAGAATCACGGGCGGTGTCCAGCCCACCCAGGGGGGCACGAGCCAGGCCGACAGCGCGTACAGCGCGGCGCCGAGCACCGACGCGCCGAGACCCATCCACGGGCCGAAGTAGTAGGCATTGACCGCCACCAGCGGGAAGAAGAGGAGGTAAAAGAGGCTGTCACCCCCGCCCGTGAGCGAGAGGAGCGCGAAGATCAGCAGGAGGTCGATCGCCAGGGCGCCCACGAAGATCGCGCGCGTCGCGCGCGGGTTGACCGTCACGAGCGCGAAGATGCCCACCTTGTAGGCCGCGAACCAGAAGACCAGCCAGTACAGATCGATCCGATGCCGGGGCCGCAGGGGCACGAGGCCGAGGGTGGCGAGGCCGCCCACCATCACGACGGCGAGGAGCACGGCGAAGACGCGCTCGTCGCGCTCGAGCAGCCGGAAGATCGCGTGCCACGGCTTCCGCTCGTTCGATGCCACGGGGTCCCCCACGCCGACTATAGCACTACGGTCGCCGGCTCCTGTGATAGGCGCCGACCACGAGCCACGCCGCGACGGCGGCAACGCCGAGGAGCGCGAGCCAGCGCTCGAGGCGGTGGACGTCGCGCAGCACCTCGTAGACCTGGTCCGCGAAGAGGTAAGCCAGCCCGAAGCTCACCGGGACGCCGACCCCAGCGGCCGCCGCGTCGAGCGCGAGGAACCTCCAGAACGGTACGCGGGCGATGCCCGCCGTGAGGAAGGCCGCCGCTCGCAGCCCCACCACGTGGCGCGCGGTCAAGAGAATTTTCGCGCCATGGTCGCGGTACGCCGTGAGGAGCTGCGCCTCGCGCTTCCGGCTCAGCACCCGCCGGACCGCGCACCAGTCCAGCACGCGCTCGCCCCAGTGATGGCCGACCCAGTAGAGGACCGCGTCGCCCGCGAGCACCCCGGCGAGGATCACGGGGAGCGCGAGCCACCAGCGGAAGACCCCCGTATGCGAGAGGATGCCGGCCGCGACGATCGGGACTTCCTCGGGCACCGGCAGGCCGAGCCCGGCGGCGAAGAGGATGAGGAAGAGCCCGACGTACCGTAGCTGCTCGATGACGCTCGCGATCACACCGCACCTCGGCAAGATCCGACTCGTCTACGCTTCGGACAGTGTATACTCCGGAGCGTCGGATTCGGATGCAGTCATCGGTTCGCTGTGAACCGTCCTGCCCAGAATGGAGCCGTTCGGATGGCAGTCAAACTCTTCGTCGGCGGCCTTTCGTTTTCGACCTCCACTGAGCGCCTGCGTGAGGCCTTCGCCGGGGCCGGCACCGTCGAATCCGCGAGCGTCGTGACGGATCGGGAGACCGGCCGATCGCGTGGCTTCGGATTCGTCGAGATGGCGACCCCCGAGGAGGCCGAGCAGGCCATCAGCCGCCTGAACGGCACGAACCTCGACGGCCGCACGATCCTAGTCGAGAAGGCCAAATCCCCGGGCAGCGGCGGCGGCGAGCGCCGTGGTACCGGCGGTGGTCGCGGCGGCTCCCGCGGCGGCCGCTGGTAGCGACGCCCGCCCTCACCCGTCCTTTCTCCTGCGAACACCGGCGGCGGTAGTCTGTCGCCATGCCGACGATCCTCCACACCGAGGCGTCGCTCGGGCTCGGCGGCCAGGAGCTCAGGATCCTCGCCGAAACGCGCTGGCTCCGGAACCACGGCTGGGGGGCGCTCGTCGCGTGCCAGCCTGGGAGTGGCCTCCTGGCCGAGGCGCGCGCCGCGGAGGTGGACGCGGTCGCCGTGCGGATGCGCGGCGTCGTCGACCTCGGAGCCCTCTGGGCGCTCCGCCGCCTCATGCGGGCGCGCGCCGTGAGTCTCGTCCACACCCACAGCTCGACGGACAGCTGGCTCGGCGCGCTGGCCGCCCGGTCCCTCGGCCTCCCCGTCGTGCGGAGCCGCCACGTGTCGATCGCGATCCGGAGCGCGCTCGTCTACCGCCTCGCCGACCGCATCGTCACGAGCGGTGAGGCCGTGCGCGCGCTCGTCGTGGCGGCCGGGATCCCGCCCGAGCGCGTCGTCGCGATCCCGCCCGGCGTCGACACCACGCGGTTCCACCCCGCCGTCTCGGGCGCCGCCGTGCGCGGCGAGCTGCGGCTCGGCGCCGGAGAGCCCCTGGTCGGTCTCGTCGCCAACATCCGCGGCTCCAAGGGCCACAACGTCTTCCTCGAGGCGGCGCGGCAGATCCTGGCCGTGGCGCCGCGCGCGCGGTTCGTGATCGTGGGCGACGGCGTCGGCTACGAAGACGTCCGTCGGCGCGTGACGGCCCTGGGCCTCGCGGAGCGCGTGATGATGACGGGGTTCCGTCGCGATATCCCCGAGGTGATGGCCGCCCTGGACGTTCTCGTGCTCCCCTCGATCCGCTCGGAAGCGACGTCGCAGGTCATCCCGCAGGCGCTCGCGGTCGGGACGCCCGTCGTCGCCACGACCGTGGGGGGAAGCCCGGAGCTCCTCCGCGACGGCGAGACGGGGCGGCTCGTCCCGCCCGACGACGCGCACGCGCTCGCCGGCGCGGTGCTCGAGATCCTCCGCGATCCGGCGCGGGCGCGCACGATGGCGCGTGCGGGCCAGGCGACGGTCGCCGCGCGGCTCACGCTCGACGCGGCCATGACGCGCACCGCCGCGGTGTACCGCGCGCTGCTCGGCGATGGCGGCGACCCAGGATTGACTATATAGTAATATTATGATATACAAAATCTTTGTGGGCGTGGCGGCGACGACCACGGAGCTGCAGTCCTTCAAGGCCGAGTTCTTCAAGGCCCTCGCGCATCCCATCCGCATCCGGATCCTCGAGCTCCTTCGCGGCCACGAGCGCGGCGTGCGAGAGCTGCAGGCGGCCCTCGACCTCGACCAGTCGACGGTGTCACAGCAGCTCGCGGTCCTGCGCGCCAAGAACGTCGTCGTCGCCAGCCGGGAGGGCACGGCGGTCCGCTACGCGATCCGCGACGAGGCGGTGGGCGAGCTGCTCGACGTCGCCCGGCGGATCTTCAACAACCAGCTCATCGGCACCCAGACGATGCTGCGCGCGCTCCGCCGCGAGGCGCGCCGGCCCGGGCGGCGCTGACCGGTGCGCCGCCAGCTCCGCATCGCCCTCCGGACCGGCATCGTCACCGAGCCGCCCCCGGGCCGGTCCGACGTCGAACGCCTCGGCGCGCGCCTGGCCGGGGAGATTCAGCGCCGCTTCGGCCGGTCGCTGGCGATCCGCCAGGTGGACGCCGGCTCGTGCAACGGCTGTGAGCTCGAGATCGCCGGCCTGACGGGACCGCACTACGACCTCGAGCGCTTTGGCCTCTCCTTCGTCGCCTCGCCGCGCCACGCCGACTGCCTGCTCGTCACGGGGCCCGTGACGCGGAACATGGCCGAGGCGCTGCGCCGGACGTGGGAGGCGACGCCCGACCCGAAGCTCGTGATCGCCGTCGGCGACTGCGGCCGCGACGGCGGGATCTTCCGCGGGTCCTACGCGGTCGTCGGGGGCGCGGACGCGGTCGTCCCCGTGGACGCCGTCGTTCCGGGCTGCCCGCCCTCGCCTGCGGCGATCCTCGCGGCGCTCCTTGATGTGATCGGCCGCCGGCGTTGATGGCGGCAGCCGGCGCCCTCGCCGCGGCAGCGATCGGGCTCGTCGCGCTCGTCCTCGGGCTCGGCGGGGTCGCGGGCAGCGCCTGGACCGTCGTCGTCGACTGGCTCGTGCCGCTCGGCGGCCTCGAGCTGACGCTCGATCCCCTCGCCGGGCTCTTCCTGGTACTCGTCGGCGGCGTGGCCCTCCCCGCGTCCTTCTACGCCGCCGGGTCCGCGGAACGCTCAGCGCGCGGTGCGCTCGCCTATCCCGTGTTCGTCGCGTCCATGTGCGTCGTGCCGCTCGCGGCGAACACGATGACGTTCGTGATCGCGTGGGAGCTGATGTCGCTCGCCTCCTACTTCCTGGTCCTCCACGAGCCCGAGGAGCGCGCGTCGGTGCGCGCGGCCTGGGTGTACGCCGTCATGACCCACGCCGGGCTCGCGTGCCTGCTCGCCGGCATGCTGCTCATGGGCGCGTGGACCGGGAGCCTCCGCTTCGCCGACTGGCGGGCGGCGGCGCCCGGGCTCGGCGCCGGAGCGCGCGGCGTCGTGTTCGTCCTCCTGGCGGCGGGCTTCGCCGGCAAGGCGGGCGTGATCCCGCTCCACGTGTGGCTCCCGCTCGCCCATCCGGCGGCGCCCAGCCACGTCTCGGCGCTGATGTCCGGCGTCATGATCAAGCTGGGTGTCTACGGGCTCCTCCGCGCGGGCCTCGACTGGCTCGGCGCCGGCCCCGCGTGGTGGGGCGTGGCGGTGCTGCTCGCCGGCACCGTGTCGTCTGTGATCGGCGTGCTCTACGCGCTCGTGGACAACGACCTCAAGAAGCTTCTCGCGTTCTCTTCGATCGAGAACGTCGGGATCATTCTGATCGGCGTGGGCGCGGGCATGCTCTATCACGGCGCCGGGCTCGAGGGGCTCGCCCTCCTGGCGCTCGCGGCCGCGCTCTACCACACGCTCAACCACGCCACGTTCAAGGCGCTCCTCTTCCTCGGTGCGGGCGCCGTCGTGCACGCGACGGGCACGCGCAACATGGAGGCGATGGGCGGGCTCATCAAGCGGATGCCCTGGACGGCCGCGTGCTTCCTGGTGGGCTCGGCCGCGATCGCCGCGCTGCCGCCGCTCAACGGATTCGTCAGCGAGTGGCTCACCTTCGTGGCCTTACTCCAAAATACCCGCATCGCCCAGCCCATGCTCAACCTCGTCTTCGCGCTCGGGGTCGCGGGTCTCGCACTGACGAGCGGTCTCGCGATGGCGTGTTTCGTCAAGGCGTTCGGGATCACGTTCCTGGCGCTCCCCCGCGGTGACGCCGCCGCGCGCGCGCACGAGGCGCCGCCCGCGATGCGCGCGGCGATGGTCGCGCTCGCGGTGGTCTGCGTCGCGCTGGGCCTGGGGGCGACGCTGGTCGTCCCCGCGCTCGTCACCGTCGCGGGCGCCCTGACCGGCGACCGCGCGCCGGTGGCCGTCGGCGACTGGCTCACGCTCGGCGTCTCAGGCGGCTTCGCGACGCTCTCGACGCTCGCGATCGCCGTGGCGCTCGGGGCGGCCCTCGCGCTGCCGCTGATCGCCCTCCGCCTGGCGGGGGCGGCGCGGGGCCAGCGGCGTTACGAGACGTGGGGATGCGGGCGTATGTTGCAGACCCCGCGGATGGAGTGCACTGCGACCGCCTTCGCCGACCCGTTCCGGCGCGTCTTCGGCTTCTTCTACCGCCCCGAGAAGCGCCTGGACATCACGTTCCACCCGGGGGCGCGTTACTTTGTCCAGCGCATCGAGTACGCGAACCCGACGCGCTCGATCTTCGACGACTGGCTCTATCGGCCGGCCCTCGACGCGCTGCGCTCCGTCGCTCACCGGGCGCGGGCGATCCAGTCGGGCAGCGCCAACGTCTACCTCGCCTACATTTTCGCGGCGCTCCTCCTCTTGCTGGCGCTCGCATGATCGCCACGCTCCTGATCGCCCTCGGCCAGGTGCTGGTCGCTGGTGCGGGCGCGCCTCTGCTCGTCGGCGTCGTGCGCACGCTCAAGGCGCGGCTCGCCGGCCGCCGCGGCCCGAGCCCGTGGCAACCCTACGCCGATCTCCGGAAGCTCCTCGGCAAGGAGCCGGTCGTCTCGACGACGACCTCGTGGGTCTTCCGCGCGACGCCCTACGTCCTGGTCGCGACGATGCTGGTGACGGCCCTCGTCGTCCCGATCCTCGTGGCACGGCCGGCGCTCGGGTTCGCGGGCAACATCATCCTCCTCATGTACCTGTTCATGCTCGGGACCTTCTTCCTGGCGCTCGCCGGGCTCGACTCGGGCAGCGCCTTCGGCGGCATGGGCTCGAGCCGTGAGGTGGCGATCGCCGCGCTCGCCGAGCCGACGATCATCCTTGCCGTCTTCGCCCTCGCACTCCGCGCGGAGACGATCAACCTTGGCGACGTCGTCGAGCGCCTCGCGCGCGAGCCGCTGCTCGCGGCGAACCCGGCGCACCTCCTCGCGTTCGTCGCGTTCTTCATCGTCATGCTGGCCGAGACCGGACGGCTCCCGGTGGACAACCCGGCCACGCACCTCGAGCTGACGATGATTCACGAGGCGATGGTGCTCGAGTACTCGGGACGGTACCTGGCCCTGGTCGAATGGGCGTCGGCGATGCGGCTGTTCGTCTTCATGACCCTCCTCGCCAACCTCTTCTTCCCCTGGGGCGTGACGAGCCTCGCCGAGCCGGTGCCCCTCCTGCTCGGGCTCCTGGCGCTCGCCGGCAAGCTGGCCGTGCTCGCCGCCGCCCTCGCGGTCCTTGAAACGACCGTCGCCAAGCTCCGGCTCTTCCGCGTGCCGGAGCTCCTCGCAGGCTCGTTCGCTCTCGCCCTCCTCTCCGTCACCGCGGTGTTCCTCGTTCCATGACGGCCACCGCGAATCTCCTTGCGTTCCTGGGTCTGACCGCGACGCTGCTCCTCGTCTGGCGCCAGAGCTGGCCGGCCCGGCTTCGGCTCTTCGCGGTCCAGTCCGCGCTGCTCGCCGTGCTCGCCACCGCCATTGGCGTCCTCGCGGGCAAGTGGGCACTCCTCGGGGTCGGCGCCGTCTTCCTGGTTGTCAAGGCGTGGGTGATCCCGCGCGTGCTCTGGCGCATCGGCGCCGGCGCGCCGGTGCGCCCGATCGCCCCCGGCCACTCGTCCGGCATCGCGCTCCTCGTCGCGGGCGTCCTGGTCGTGGCCGCGTACGTGATCATGCTGCCCGTCAACAGGGCGACCGAGTTGCCGACGGAGGGCGGAATCCCGCTCGCCTTCGCCATGGCGCTCATCGGCCTTTACCTCTGCGTGACCGGCCGCGACGCGTTCGGCCACATCCTGGGCTTCCTCGTCTTCGAGAACGGCATCTTCGCCCTCGCGATCCTGGCGACCTACGGCCTGCCGTCCATCGTCGAGGCGGGCGTCTTCCTCGACGTCCTCGTCGTCGTGCTGATCATGGAGGGCGTCGTCGCGCAGGTTCGCCGCGAGCACGCCTCGACCGAGGAGGCGCGGCTCCGGGAGCTGCGCGGATGATGCTCCTCGTCGTGCTCGCGGTTCCCCTGGCGGGCGCGCTCCTGCTGGCGCGGTGGCGCGGCGGCCTGGCGACGGCCGTGCACGCGGTCACCGCGGCGCTCACCCTCGCGGCGGCGCTGGCGGTCGCCCTGGCGGTCCACATGGACGGCGTCCTGACCGCGCTCGACGGCTTCCTGCGCGCCGACGCGCTGTCGGCGTGGATGATCATGCTCATCGGTCTGGTGGACGGGCTCGCTGCGACGGAGGCGCCGCGCTACGCCTCGGGGCGCTTCTACCCGCTCTTCCACCTGTTCGTGTTCACGATGCTCCTTGCGGTGACCACCGACGACGTCGGGCTCATGTGGGTCGCGATCGAGGGCACGACCCTCGCCTCGGTCTTCCTCGTGAACTTCGAGGGTACGCGCGCCTCCCTCGAGGCCGCGTACAAGTACCTCCTGATCTGCTCGGTCGGCATCGCGATCGCGTTCCTCGGGACGGTCCTCGTCTACTTCGCCGACATCCAGCTCTTCAGCGACGAGGTCGACGCGCTCCGGTGGACGACGCTCCTCCGGGTCGCGCCGAGGCTCCCGCCACGGGTCATGGAGCTGGCGTTCGTCTTCCTCGTGGTGGGCTACGGCACCAAGGCGGGGCTCGTGCCCATGCACACCTGGCTCCCCGATGCGCACAGCGAGGCGCCGGCGCCCGTCAGCGCGCTCATGTCGGGCGTCCTCCTCGCGGTCGGCGTCTACGCGCTCCTGCGCTTCAAGCCGGTCGTGGACCTCGCGGCGGGGCCGGCGTTCGCGCGGCGGATCCTCCTGGTGCTGGGCGTCGCCTCGATGGCGGTCGCGGCCCTGTTCCTGTGGACCTCGCAGAACTTCAAGCGGATGCTCGCCTACTCGAGCGTCGAGCACATCGGCATCGCCTGTCTCGGCCTGGGCTTCGGGGGCGCGTGGGGCGTGACCGGCGCGCTCCTGCACCTCGCCAATCACGCGCTCGCAAAGTCGGCGCTGTTCCTCCTGGCCGGGCGGATCCGCGCCGCCTACGACTCCGCCGAGGTCCTCGCGGTGCGTGGGCTGCTGGGGCCCCTGCCGCGCACGGGTGGCGCGTTCCTCGCCGCGATGCTCGCGCTCATGGGCCTGCCGCCCTTCGGGCTCTTCACGAGCGAGGTGATGATCTTCGGCGCGGGCTTCCGCGAGGGCCGGGTCGGCGTCGCGGCGGTCGGCCTGGTCCTCCTCGTCCTGGCGTTCGCGGGGCTGCTGCGGACGACGCAGACGATGCTCCACGGCGTCCCGGCGCGGCCTCCCGTGCACGCGTCACGGGGGGCGTGGCCGGCGGTCCCCGTGGTCGTCGCGCTCCTGCTGCTCCTGCTCACGGGGCTCGCGTGGCCCCCCGGTCTCGCCCGGGCACTCGACCGGATCGCGGCCGTGGTGGCCGGCTGAGATGACGCGGGTTCCCCTCGACGCGCTCACGCGGGCCGTCGTCGAGTCGGGGGCGACCGGCGTGACGGCGCGCGCCGCCGACGCGCTCGAGTGCCGTGTGGCGGCCCGCGAGATTCCCGCGCTGGCGGACCGGCTCGCGCAGCTCGGCGCGACCTGCCAGTTCCTCGCCGCGGCGGACACGCGCGCGAGCTCGGGCGACTTCACGCTCGTCTATGCCTTCGCGCCCGTCACGCTCGCGCCGCGCGCTGCCGTGCTCGTCTCCGTCGCGCCCGAGGACGCGCGGTTCCCCTCCCTCGCCACGCGGTCGTTCGCGGCGAGTCGGTTCGAGCGCGAGATCCACGACATGGTCGGCCTCGTGCCGGTCGGGCACCCGGACTTGCGCCGGCTCGCCCTCCACCAGTTCTGGCCCGCGGGGTATCATCCGTTGCGGCGGGACGCGACGCCGCGCGGTGACTTCAGGGACGAGGGCCAGCCCTTCCCCTTCCGCCGCGTCGAGGGCGAAGGCATCTTCGAGATCACGGTCGGACCGGTGCACGCCGGGATCATCGAGCCCGGCCACTTCCGGTTCAGCGTCCAGGGCGAGACGATCGTGAACCTCGAGACGCGGCTCGGCTTCGCCCACAAGGGCACCGAAAAGCTCTTCGCGACGCTGCCGCTCGATCGGACCCCGGCGCTCGCCGAGCGCATCTCGGGCGACACGAGCGTCGGTCACGCGCTAGCCCACTGCCAGGCGCTCGAGGCACTCGCCGGCGGCGACGTGCCGGCGCGCGCCCGATGGCTGCGCGTCGTCCTCCTCGAGCTCGAGCGCCTCTACAACCACGTCGCCGACGTCGGCATGATCGTCAACGACACGGGCTTTGCCTTCGGCCACGCCCACTGTTTCAGGATCCGCGAGGAACTGCTCCGGCTGAACGAGCGGGTCGCCGGTCACCGGCTGCTCCGCGGCGCGGTCGTGCCGGGCGGCGTGACGGGCCCGGTCGAGCGCGCCCCGCTCGCCCCACTGGCGACGACCGTCGAGGCGCTCGTCGGCGAGTTCCTCGAGGTCGCGCAGCTCTGCCTGGACAGCACGATGGTGCTCGAGCGGCTGCAGGGCACCGGGCGGCTCTTTACGCACACCGCGCGGGAGATGCAAGTCGTGGGGCTCGTCGGACGGGCGAGTGGGATCGACGCCGACCTCCGGCGCGACGCGCCCTTCGCCGCCTACGGCGAGCTCGAGGTGCGCGCGGCCCTCTACGAGGCTGGCGACGTGTGGGCGCGGACGATGGTGCGCGTGGACGAGGTGCGCGAGTCGGCGCGGCTCATCCGCGCCGCGGCGGCGGCCACACCCGACGGGGCGACGCGCGCGCCGCTCCCGCCCCTCAGCGTGGGCGGCCATGCGTTCGGTCTCGTGGAGGCATGGCGCGGACCCCTCTGGCACTGGGTGTCCGCCGAGACGCCGGCGAAGCTCGCGCGGGTCAAGGTGGTGGACCCGTCGTTCAGGAACTGGGCGGCGCTCGAGTACGCGGTGCTGAAGAACATCGTCCCCGACTTCCCGCTCTGCAACAAGTCCTTCAACCTCTCCTACTCAGGGAACGATCTCTAGCCCGCCGGACGCGCCGAGAAGCGGCGCATGTCACCCTTGGCCCGTTGTCCGTCCGCTTCGATGACGAACCCCGACGCCTCGACGGCGCGCTCGGTGTCGCGGTTCGGGTGGCAGCCGCCGGAGAGCCAGACCCAGAACCGCTCGATCTTGTCCTGCACCCGGGCCTTCCACGGCGTGATCGAGCGCACGTGCTCGAGCATGCGGAGCTGGCCGTCCGGACGGAGGACACGGCGGACCTCGGCGAGCCCGCGCCGCGCGTCCGGGACGCTGCAGAAGGTGAGGCCGCTCACCACCGTGTCGAACGTGGCGTCGCTGAACGGGAGCGCTTCCGCGCTCCCCTGGACCAGCGCGATGTGGGGCACGCGCCGCCGTGCGCGTTGGAGCGAGGCCCACGCGGGATCGAGCCCGACGACCCGAACGCCCTCGCGGTAGAGGGGCAGGTTCCGCCCGGTCCCGCACCCCACGTCGAGCGCGAGCCCACGTGCGCCCGCGACGAGCCACCGTCGCCACCGGTCGAGCCCCAGCAGCTCGTACAGCGCGCAGACCGGATCGTAGAGCCAGGGGATCTGCTCGAGGCCGCGCATCGGTCAGGTCGCCGGGAACACGACGAGGGCGCCCGTGTAGTTGTGAAAGAAGTTCCGGCGGCCGACGGGCGCGAACTCGCCGTTGCCGAAGAACCCGACGAGCGGAAACTCGCCGAGGTGCTTCCGGATCAGCGTCACGTCGTGGTCGGCGACGCCGAAGAGCCCCTGCCCGCGCCCCGCGCAGTCGAAGTAAGCGCCAAACGCGGGGCGGCGGCCGCCGAGGCGCCGCGCCAGCGTCTCGAGCGTCGCGGTGAGGTCCTCGCGCGACGCCTCGGCGTCGCGGATCTGGAACTGGACGGTCTGCCCCACTCGCACGCGCTCGGCGACGACGACCGCTCCGCTCGCCTGCTCGAGCCCGACGAGGTTGCGCACGAGGAAGTCGCCACGCTCGAGCGGCGATTTCGCCGGATCCATCGCGAGGCCCGCGAAGACCCCGGCGCGTCGAATCCGCTCCTCCCCTCGCGGCAGCGCCCGGATCGCGTCGCCCAGGACCTCGAGAGCGGGCCGGCCCGCGATCTGCTCGATGGCGTTCCCGTCGGCGCGTGTCACGACGTACGGCTCACCGATCGGCATACAGCCCTGCGCGACACCGATCATCGGCGCGAGGCCCGAGAAGGCGACGCCGGCGAGCGCCCCCCGCACGGCTTCGGTCGCGTAGAGCTCGAACGTCGGCTCGCCCGCGGCGACCGCGCCGACGACGGGGACGAAGCCGAGCGCCTCGTGGAGTCCGTCGAGGAGCGCCCCAGGGTCCAGCCCGACCGCGTCGGGGAGGACGACCAGGCATCCGCCTTCGGCGACCGTCTGCCCGACCCGCTGCGCCACCTGTTCGCCTGTCCCGGGCCCCTGAGCCGCGAGGAGAAAGGGTGTCACCACGAGCCGCTCGTCCGTCACCACGAGGACGGCCACCGCGGGTCCCCTCTCCACCTCGCGGCGCTCCGTCAGGACGCCCGCGCCGCTGCAGCCCAGGACGACGGGCGCGCCCGTCGTGCGACGGACGGCGTGCAGCAGCTCGTGGGCGCGCGGTCCGCAGTCGCTCGACACGAACACGAGCGCCACGTCCGCGCGCTCCACGCCGCTCGCAGCGAGCGCGTCGAGCGACGCGTCGAGGGCGGCGTCGTCCGGCGCGCCACCGACGGCGAGGCCCGAGCCAGCGGCGATCACGGGTGCGGGCCCTACCGCACCTCGAGCCGGCAGACGAAGATGCTGTTCTGGGGGCCCGGCGCGTCCACCACCTCGACGGACTTGAAGCCCGCCGCGTCGAGCATGCGTCGCGCCGTCTCCACGCCCCACGCGGTGCCCAGCCCTGCGCCTCCCTCGGCGAGCGACACGGTCATGCAGTGCAGCACGCTCACCCCGTACAGGTACGGCGTGAAGGGGCGGCCGATGTTGTCCTCGAGGTTGCTCGACGCCCTGGGCTCGATCATGAGGTAGACGCCATCGGGTGCGAGAGCGCCCGCGGCGCGCCGGAGCACCGTCGCAGGGTCGCGCTGGTCGTGGATCGCGTCGAAGGACGTGATCAGATCGAACTTCGGCTCGGCGGGCAGCCGGGCGACGTCGAGAACCTCGAAGCGCGCGTTCGGCAGCCCCATCTGGTCCGCCTCGGCCCGCGCCCGCGCGACGGCGTCTTCGCCGAGGTCGTAGCCGACGAAGGTCGAATGGGGATAGTGCCGGGCCATCAGGTTGATCGCGTGGCCGGTCCCGCACCCGAGGTCGGCCACGCGGATCCCCCGCTCGAGCCGCTCGGGCAGTCCCTTGGCGGTCGGCAGGAAGCCCTTGATCAGCAGCCCGTCGTACAGGAGACGCCAGGAGGCGTCCATGAAGTCGGTGAAATCCGGCCGGTACTCCGAGTACGGGACGCCGCCGCCGTTCCGAAAGCACTCGACGATTCGAGGAAGTCGCGCCGCGAGCATCGGCAGGCCCTGGCTGCCGGCGGCGAGGTTCCGGCTCGATGTTCCCGTGAGGCAGACGGCGTGTTCCGGTGGCAAAGAAAACGCCCGCAGAGCGGCATCGTACTCGAAGACACCGCCCGCGGCGAGGGCGCAGAGCCACTCGCGGACGTAGCGCTCGTCGAGGCCCGCCCTGGCGGCGATGGCCTCGCTCGTGCCCGGGCCCTTCGCGGCAGCCTCGAACAGCCCCGTCTTGTAGCCGACGTCCACCATCAGGGTCAGCACGCCACTCGTGTAGAACCCAAACAGCTTCCGCGCGAACTCCTGGATCCGCTGCTTGTCGAGCTTCTGCTCCATGACTGTCTCCCGTGACCGGCTCGGACGATGGGGTCGGACGGTCTCTGCTCGTCGACGTGAGCGTAGACGAAGGAGAACCCCGGAGCAAGACGGAGTACACTCATCCCCCGTGGGGCTCCGCGTCGTCCACGTCGACGCGTTTACCGACACGCCGTTCCGGGGGAACCCCGCGGCCGTCTGCGTCTTGCCCGCGCCGCGCGACGAGCGGTGGATGCAGGACGTCGCGCGGGAGATGAACCTGTCCGAGACGGCCTTCCTCCACGGCGCGCCCGACGGGTGGAGCCTTCGCTGGTTCACGCCCACGGTCGAGGTGGCGCTCTGCGGCCACGCGACCCTCGCGAGCGCCCACGTGCTGTGGGAGGATAGCGACCTCCCGCGCGACCGCCAGGCGCGGTTCCACACGAAGAGCGGCCTCCTCACCGCCGACCGGCGCGGCGCCTGGATCGAGCTCGACTTTCCCGCGAAGTCCGAGGCGCCGACACCGGCGCCCGCCGGCCTCGCCGAGGCCCTCGGCACGGCGCCCAAGTACGTCGGCCGGAACCAGTTCGACTATCTCGTCGAGCTCGACTCCGAGGAGACCGTGCGGGGTCTCACGCCGGACCACGCCGCGCTCGCGAAGCTCCCGGTGCGCGGCGTGATCGTCACGAGCCGCGCGTCGGACCCCTACGACTTCGCCTCGCGATTCTTCGCGCCGGGCTCGGGGATCGCGGAGGATCCCGTGACGGGCTCGTCCCACTGCGCGCTCGGCCCGTTCTGGAGCGCACGGCTCGGGAAGTCTGAGCTCCTCGCCTACCAGGCCTCCGCCCGCGGCGGTGTCGTCCGCGTCCGCGTCGTGGGCGACCGGGTCAAGCTCGGCGGCCAGGCCGTCACGGTGCTGCGCGCCGACCTGCTGTAGATTAATCGGAGGGGGCCTCGACGGCCCCCTCCGAGACCTCCCCCAGGACTCGATTGCGGCGGCAAAGCCGCCGCTCGAACCGCAGGTCCTAGGGGCAGGTGGACCGCGGACGCGAGCGAGCCTCACGCTCGCTCGAGGCGCGAACAGGGGAGCTTGAGGGGGGACCGTCGCGGGTCGGCCGCCGAAGCGAGCGAGCCTCACGCTCGCTCGAGGCGCGGACAGGGGAGCTTGAGGGGGGACCGTCGCGGGTCGGCCGCCGAAGCGAGCGAGCCTCACGCTCGCTCGAGGCGCGAACAGGGGAGCTTGAGGGGGGACCGTCGCGGGTCCCCCCTCAACATCAGTGGTGGTACAGCATCCAGTAGACGAGCACCCCCGTTACGGAGACGTAGAGCCAGAGGGGGAGCGTCCAGCGGGCGATCCTCACGTGCCGCGCGAAGTTGCCGCTGAGCGCCCGGTAGACCGTGGTCAGCGCGAGTGGCACGATGGCCGCGGCCAGGACGACGTGCGAGACCAGGAGGAGGAAGTAGACGCGCCGGACCCAGCCCTGCCCGCCGAACGGCCGCGAGCCCGCGAGGGCGTGATAGGTCACGTAAGAGACGAGAAAGAGGCTTGACGCCACGAGAGCGGAGACCATGCACGCCCGGTGCGCGGCCACGCGCTTGTCACGAATAAAGAGGTAGCCCGCCGTGAGCAGTGCCGCGCTCGTGGCGTTGAGGCACGCGTTGAGGAGCGGCAGCGCGGCGACCGTGGGCGCGATCGCTGCGTCCCGTCGGTGCCCGAGCAGGAGGAACGCGACCAGGAGGACGACCCCCACCGAGATCGCGCCGATGAGCCACAAGGCGGCGCGGTCCTTCATGCCGACGTGAGGAACAACGCCGTCGCGGCGGCCGCCATGACGGTCGTCGCCGCCCATCCCAGAACGTTCAGCCAGACGCCGTTCGTGTGCTCGCCCATGATCCTGGCATCGTTGCTCACGAGCATGACGAGCAGCAGGAGCGGCGGCGCGAGGAGGCCGTTGAGGACCGCAGACAAGAAGAGCATCCGGATCGGGTTCATCCTGAACGCGTCGAGCAGCATGCCGCCCACGATCGCGCCCGCGAAGACGAGGTAGAACCGGCGGCCGCGCCGGGGCGAGAGGTCCAGCCCCGACCGCCAGCCAAAGACCTCCGCGACGGCGAACGATGCCGAGCCCGCCAGGACCGGCACCGCGAGGAGCCCCGTACCGATCAGCCCGAGCCCGAAGAGGAGGTAGGCGGTCTCGCCGGCGAGCGGCCTGAGCGCCTCGGCGGCCTCGCGCGCCGTTTCGATCTCCGTCGTGCCCGCGCGGTTGAGGGTGCTGGCCGTCGCGAGAATGATGAAGTACATCACCACGTTCGAGAAGAGCATGCCCGTGTTGACGTCGAGCCTGGCGTCGGAGAGTTCGTGTGGCGTCGCGCCGCGCCGCTGCGCCGACGTCCGCTTGCCGCGCGCTTTCTCCTCTTCGACCTCCTGCGAGGCCTGCCAGAAAAAGAGGTAGGGAGAGATCGTCGTCCCGAGCACTCCGACGAGCGTCCCGACGTACAAGGGGTCCCAGCGGATCTCCGGCACCACGGTGGCGCCGAGCACGGCCCGCCAGTCGGGCCGGGCGATGAAGGCCGCCACGACGTAGGAGACGAGCACGGCGGTCATCCACTTGAGGCACTTCGCGAAGGTCGCGTAGCTCGTGTACACGGTGACGAGCATGATGCCGACGCCGAAGAGCGGTACGAACACGTGCGTTGGGGCGCCGGTCAGCATCGCCGCGGACTCCGCCATGCCGGCCAGGTCGGCGGCGATGTTGAAGACGTTGGCGACGAGGAGCACGAGGCACGCGGCGTAGAGGAACGGACGCGGGTAGTGGTGGCGCAACGCGCCCGCCAGGCCGCGGCCGGTCACGAGGCCTATTCGCGCGCAGATGAGCTGGACCGCGGCCATCAGCGGGAAGGTGGCGAGCGCCGTCCAGAGCATGCTGTAGCCGAGAGAGGCGCCCGCGATCGAGTACGTCGTGATCCCGCTCGGGTCGTCGTCCGATGCGCCGGTGACGAGGCCCGGGCCCAGCAGCTTGAAGTAGCGGACGAGTGGGTTGTGGCTGTGTCGCTCGGTCTCCTCGGTCTCGATCATGAAGACGGTCCCATTATGCGCCATCCCGCGCGTGGTACGATCGCGCTCGGCTCCAATGGCGTTCCTCGCGTCGTTCCTGACGTCGCCGTGGGCGCTCGCCGCGCTCGGCGTGGTCGCCCTGGGCGTCTACTGGTACTTCGGCCGCGTCCTGCAGCGCTGCCCGCACTGCCGGCGCCTGGTGCGCCGCGCGGTCCGGGGCTGGTTCCGCTGTACGTACTGCGGCCGTCAGTACCACCGAAGCGTCCCGCGCCAGCGCTGACGCGCCTGCCGCGAGAGGCTCAGCGCGTGTACTTCGCCGGCGCGCGCAGGGGCGCGAAGAAGGGCGGGCGGGCCATCCGCGCGACGGGCACCTCGATCAGCACCGGGCGATCGAGCTGGATCGCGTCCCGGACGAGCGCCCCCACGTCCGTCGGGTCGGTGGCGCGCATGCCGACCACGCCGTACGCGTCGGCGAGCTTCATGAAGTCCGGGTTAGAGAGCGCGGCCGCGTAGCTCCCGCCCCAGGCCTCGTCCAGGTCGCGCGCGACGTTGCCGTAGGCGTTGTCGTTGAAGACGACGGCGACGATGCTGATCCGGTGGAGCACCGCCGTCGCCAGCTCCTGCGCGTTGTAGAGGAAGCCGCCGTCCCCGCAGATCGCCACCACGGGCCGCTTGGGGCACGCGACTTTGGCGCCGAGCGCGGTCGGGTACTCGTAGCCGAGGTTCCCCGAGTAGGACGACGTGAGGTAGGTCCGCGGCTGGTACACGGGCCAGAACGGGCGCGAGTAATAGCCGATCTGGGTCATGCCCGCGACGACGATCGCGTCCTCCGGCGTACCCGCACGCAGCGACGTGAGGATCGACGCGTTCGGCTCCAGGGTCATGCTCGCCGCGATCTCGGCGCGCAGCGCCTCCCGCTCGGCCTTGCGCGAACCTCGCGGCGGCGCGCTCGCGCGGAGCCGCTCCAGGAGCTCGCCCAGCGTCGCGCGGGCGTCGCCCACGAGCCCGAAGGTCTTCGCGTGGTTCTTCCCGATCTCCCCGGCGTCCACGTCGACCTGGATCACCTGCTGCTCGGGCCTCGGGGCGGCGAGGGCCAGGCGGCTGCCGACGACGAGGATCACGTCGGCCGCCTCGAAGTGGCGCCGGAGGGCGCTCTCTCGCCAGAGCGCCGCGCCGAGCGAGAGGTCGCTCGCGTCGCCGACCGCGCCCTTGCCCTCGGCCGACTGGACGACGCCCGCCTGGAGGTACTCGGCCACGGCGGCGAGCACGTCGTGGCAGCCGGAGAGGTGGACGCCACCGCCCGCGTAGATCACGGGACGCTCGGCCGCGAGGAGCATTCCCGCCGCACGGTCGGTGTCGGAACCCGGCGCCGCGGGCCGCTCGGCACGGCTCGGGTCGACGAGCTCCACCTCGTCCTCGCTCTCCATCGTGTCGGGCGGCATCTCGAGGTGGACCGGGCGCGGCCGCCCCGTCCGGAGCTGCTCGACCGCCTCGTGGGCGGCACGCGCGACGTCGGCGACCTCGAGCACGCGCCGGCGCCATTTCGTGACCGGCGCGATCGCGTCGAGCTGATCGTTGACCTCGTGGAGCACGCCGATGTTCTTCCCGAGCTGGGCCTTCGGGATCTGGCCCGCGAGCATCAGCACCGGTGAGGACGCGGCGTAGGCCGTGCTGAGGCCGGCGGACGCGTTGAGGAGCCCGGGCCCCGGCACGACGAGCGCGGTGCCGAAGGTCGCGCCGGCGCGGGCATAGCCGTCGGCCATGTAGCTCGTCGCCTGCTCGTGGCGGGTGACCACGAAGCGGATCCCGGGCTCGTCCCGGAGCGCGGCCACCACGCCGTAGAGCTGGACACCGGGCAGGCCGAACACCACCCGTACGCCTTCCCGGTAGAGCTGCTTCACGAGCGCCTCGCCACCGGTCATCCGTGCCATCGCATCGCTCCTCTCGGGGAACAGCCGACCTCGCCGAACGATACCATGCGGCGCAGGCAAGAACGTCGCTAGGGGCGCCCCTCGAGCGCGCGCCGGAGCTGGTCCAGGTGGTTGTCGTCGTGCCAGGCGATCACGCTCACGAACTCGTCGATGGTCCGCCGGCCGCGCGCGTCGAGATGGACGCCGCCCTGTTCCCACGCGCGCGGCGCGAGCGATCCGAGGAGGGCGAGCGTCTCCTCGCGGCGCCGCCCGAACGCGTCGAGCGCTTCGGTCGCGTCGTTCCCGAGATACTGACGCTCCTCCGCCCAGCGGTTCGGGTTCGACCGGGGAAAGTGCGGCTCGTCCATCGTCACAATCATGCGCAGGCGGTCGAGGAACGACTCCTCGTTGTCGCGCAGGTGGCAGAGGACTTCCTTCGCGGCCCAGCTGGTCGCGTCCGGGCGCCGCGAGAGCACGTCGTCCCCCCGGCCGGCAATCGCGGCGACGAGCTCGCCCGCCGTCCGTGCGAGGCGCGCCAGCCGCGCCTCGCGTGACAGGTGGTGGTACTCGTCGACCGTCATGGGCCCGGCAGGATCCGCGCGAGCGCCTCGAGGTGCTTCGGGTCGGGCTTGAGCCGGCCGACGCCGTGGTCGCGGATCGCCTTGACCACCGCGTCGTTGACGGGCGTGGGGACGCCGACGCGACGGCCCGCGGTCGAGACGTACCCGTTGAGGTAGTCGATCTCCGTCCGCCGCCCGCGGAGCACATCCTGAAGGAGCGAGGGCCGGCCGCCCGAGAGGTGGCGCGCGCCCGCCGCCATGTCGCGCTCGACGTCGGCGAGGCCGCGCCCCTCCATTGCGTCGACGAACCGTTGGGCGGCGATCCCGTAGATCGGCTCGATCTCGTAGCCCGACGCGCGGCCGACCCTGACGACCTCGGCGGCGATCGCGATCGCGAGGCGGCGCGGGACCGGCTCGCTCCGCACCTCCGCCGACCCCAACCCCGACAGGCCGGCGAGCGGGTTCGCCATACAGTTGACGGCGAGCTTCGACCAGCGCTCGCCCCAGAGGTTCGTCGTGACGTGCGCGGGCGCGACGTCGTTCAGGATGCGCGCGAGCTCGCGCGCCCGCGCGGTCTCCTGCCCGTCCAGCTCGCCGACCTTGAAGCCGACCTTCCCCGTGTCGGTGCGCGTCGCGTGGCCGGGCTCGTACAGGCCCGCCCCGATCGTGATCACGCAGCCGAGCGTCCGCGCCCGCCCCGCGATCGCCGCCACCCGCTCGTCGTTGAGCCCGTTCTGAAAGTCCACCACGACCCCGCCCGGCTCCCGCAGATGCCGCACCGCGAGCGCCGTCGCCCACTCCGTGTCGTACGACTTCACCGCCACGAACACCGCGTCGAACGGCTCCTCGATCGCCTGCGCCTCGTGGAGGTGGCGCGCCGTGACCTTGACGACGTGCTCGCCGCACGTCCCGGAGAGCCGGAGCCCGTGCCTCCGCATCGCCTCGACGTGTTCCGGCCACTGGTCGATCAGCGTCACGTCGTGCCCCGCGTTCGTGAGCAGCCCGCCCACCACGCTCCCGATCGCGCCCGCTCCGACGATCCCGATTCGCATGTCACGCCCCCCTTCTGAGCGAGCATGATAACGTGAAGCGCCATGAGCTTCGACTTTGATCGGGTGATCGAGCGGCGGCACACGGAGAGCTTCAAGTGGCGGAAGTACGGTGAGGGCGTGATCCCGCTCTGGGTCGCCGACATGGACTTCGCGTCGCCCGAGCCAGTGGTCCGCGCCCTGCGCGAGCGCGTCGAGCACGGCGTCTTCGGCTACGGGTACAACCTCGAGCCGTCTCCGCTCCACGCTCTCTTCGCCGACCGCCTTCAGAAGCTCTACGGCTGGCGCGTCGAGCCCGACGCGGTGGTGCTGATCCCCGGCGTCATCCCGGGCTTCAACGTGGCCTGTCGGGCGGTCACCACGCCGGGGGACGGCGTGCTCCTGAAGGTCCCCCTCTATCCGCCGCTGCTCCGCGTACCGGGGAACGTCGGGATCACGCTGGACGCAGCCGACCTGGCGTGGTCCGCGGGCGGGCGCTACGACATCGACTTCGAGGCGCTCGAGCACGCGCTCACCCCACGGACGCGCGTCCTCTTGCTCTGCAACCCGCACAATCCGGTGGGGCGCGTGTGGCGCCGCGAGGAGCTCCAGCGCCTGGCGGAGCTCTGCCTTACCCGGGGGCTCGCGATCGTCGCGGATGAGATCCATTCGGACCTCGTCTTCCCCCCGCACCGCCACGTTCCGATCGCCTCGCTCGATCCCGCGATCGCCGAGCGGACAATCACACTCATGGCGCCGAGCAAGACCTGGAACCTCGCCGGGCTCAAGCTCGGGCTCGCCGTCATCCCGAACGCGGCGCTCCGCGAGCGCTTCGCGACGGCGAGGGGGGACATGGCGTACGGCGTGAACATTCTGGGCTACACGGCCGCGCTCGCGGCCTACCGTGACGGCGGGCCGTGGCTCGAGGCGCTCATCAATTACCTCGAGGCCAACCGCGATTTCCTCGTCGACTACGTGCGGCGCCACCTCCCCGGGGTCGCGGTGGCCCCGCCCGAGGCGACCTACCTCGCCTGGCTCGACTGCCGCGACGCCGCGATCCCCGATGGCGATCCGTTCACCTTCTTCCTCGAGACGGCACGCGTGGCGCTGAACGACGGGACCACCTTCGGGCGCGGCGGCCCCGGCTTCGTGCGGCTCAACTTCGGGTGTCCCCGCGCGATCCTGACGGAGGGTCTGGACCGCATGCGCGCGGCGCTCCGCTGACCGACGACCTCGCGCGACCGAGTCTGAACGTCGAGGTAGGTTCTGGGCTCCGGCTACCAGCGCGAGGTGCGGGGCCGTCCGCGGCTGGGCCCCTCACGGCGCCCGCCGCTACCGCTCCGGTCCGGAGACTTGGCGAGCTCGACCTTGATCTGGCGCCCGTCGAGATCGCGCCCGTTGAAGCGCGACACGGCTTCCTGCGCCTCCTCCGGCGTCGCCATCTCGACGAAGCCGAAGCCACGTGACCGCCCGGTCCCGCTGTCGGTCACGACCGTTGCGGACTCGACGGTGCCGGCGGCGGCGAAGACCTCACGCAGACGCTCACTGGTCACGGAGAACGGGAGGCCGCCGATGAAGAGCTTCTGTGCCATGGCGCGTCTCCTTGCCACGTCTTCCGCAGAGTCGGCACGTCCCAGATCGCGGAAGAAGCGCCGGAGACGCGGGCTGGTGAGCTCCGGCTCTCGTCTGAGCCGGCGCGCCAGACAGAGGGATTGTACACCGGAAGCCGCTCGGGCATCCTGCGCCCATGGAGCCACCGCGATGACGGTGTTCGACGGCTACAGGCTCCCCGACGAGCTCGTGGCCCTCCGGGCCGAGGTGCGGCGCTTCGTCCGCGACGAGATCATTCCCGTCGAGCAGCGCATCGATCCCGACGCGGCCGAGCTGCCCGAGGCGGACCACCGCCGGCTCGCGGCCAAGACCAAGGCGGCTGGCCTCTGGTGTCTCGGCGCGCCCGAGGAGTACGGGGGCGGCGGTCTCGGCACCTTCGCCATGTGCGTGCTCCTCGAGGAGATGTCGCAGCACCGCATGGGCCTCTACAACCCCGGGTGCGGCGTCTTCGGGCGCAACCCGCCGCCCGTGATCTGGGGCGGCACGACGGACCAGATCGAGCGCTACGCCGTGCCGGCGCTGCGCGAGGGGTATCACACCTTCTTCGCGATCACCGAGCCGAGCGGCGGCTCCGATCCGGCCGGCGCGATCCAGAGCCGGGGCGAGAAGCGCGGTGACCACTGGGTCCTCAACGGGACCAAGATGTTCATCTCCCACGCCCACGAGGCGGAGTGGGGCGTCGTCTTCGTGCGCACCGATCGCGCGAAGGGCCGCGAGGGGATCTCCTGCTTCATCATCGAGCGGGGGACGCCTGGCTTCACCGCGCGCCCGATCCGGACGATTCGCACCGTCGCGATTCCGAACGAGGTCGTGCTCGAGGACTGCACGGTACCCGCCGAGAACCTCGTGGGGCAGGAGGGGCGTGGTCTGTCGCTCTGCCTCGACCTCCTCACGCGCCTCCGCTTCCCCTACTCCGCGTGCAACCTCGGCGTCGCAGCGGCCGCGCACCGCATGGCGATCGCCCATGCCAAGCAGCGCTCGACGTTCGGCGTCCCCCTGAGCCAGCGCCAGGCGATCCAGTGGATGCTCGCCGACGCCGAGGTCGAGCTGCGCGCGGCGCGGTGGCTCATCTGGGACGGCGCGTGGAAGGCCGACCGCGGCGAGGACGCGCGCGTCGAGGCCTCGATCGCCAAGGTCTATTCGAGCGAGGTGCTCGGCCGCGTCATCGACGGCGCCGTCCAGATTCACGGCGGCTACGGGGTGGCCAAGGAGTTCCCGCTGGAGCGCTGGTACCGCGAGGCGCGCGTGCGTCGGATCGGCGAGGGTCCCTCCGAGGTGCACCGCATGGTGATCGCCCGCGCGCTGCTCCGGTGAGGACCGCCGTCGATGGCGAAGAACGCTACGGAAGAAGATCGGCGACGGCGATGCGGGCCTTGGGGCGAGCCAGCGGGGAGACCGTGGTCCCCGGCGAGAGAACGTCGACAGCGGCGTATCGCCAGCCAAGTGGCACCGATGCATCGGGGACGGGCTCGCGGTGGACCTCGAGGGCGCGGTCGACGAGATTGACGATCCAGTAATCGAGCACACCGGCGCGCGCGTAGAGGCTCGCCTTCTCCTCGCGATCGAACGCCAAGCTCGAATCGGCCACCTCGACAAGCACGGCGGCGTGAGATGGGTGGGCGTCGCGGTAGTCACGGCGATCGCCGGACACGACCACCACGTCAGGCTCCGGCTCCGATTCCTCGTCCAGCGCGACGGGATCCTGGACGCGCACAGTCCAACCCGCGCCGAAGGCGACGCGCAACGCGTCCGCCGTGAGACCGACCGCCGTCGCGTGGGGACTCCCCTTCGGCTCGCTGACGATCAGCTGGCTGGCGATCAGCTCGACGGGCTCTCCGGGCCGGAAGATGCCCAGCTCTCCGAGGCGATCGTATTCCTTTCGGGTCCAGCGCCGCCTCTGAAACGGCAGCGTCTCCATTTGCGCCCGATGGTATCGCCCGACGATGCCCGGGTCAACGTCCGGCGCGCTTGCCGACCGCCGGCGAATGCGGTATCAGCGAGGGTGACAGCCCACGCGAGCCCGAGCGAGGAGGAGAATCGCGATGCCACGCTATCTCAAGGTCGCCGCCGCGCAGCTCGGCCCCAACAACGAGGGCACGAGCCGTGAGGAAATCGTCGAGCGAATGCTGGGCCTGCTGACCGAGGCGGCGCGGGAGGGCGTCGAGCTGATCGCCTATCCCGAGATGGCGCTCACGACGTACTTCCCCAAGAAGATCCGCCCCGACTTCGATCAATTCTTCGAGACCGAGGTGCCGCCCAAGGCGCTCGAGCCGCTTCTCTCGCGCGCGGCCGAGGCGCGGATCGCGGTGCACGTGGGCTTCTGCGAGAAGGCCGGGGGAAAGTACTTCAACACGGCGCTCCTGACCGACCGGGACGGCCGCCTCTGCGGGACGTTCCGCAAGATCCACCTGCCCGGCACGAAGACCCCGGACGGCTTCGCCCAGGTCTTCGAGCCCTACTACTTCGCCCACGGCGACACGGGCTACCGGGTCTTCGACGCCGCCGGTGCCAAGATCGGGATCGCGATCTGCCAGGATCGCCGGTATCCAGAGAGTTATCGCGCGCTCGCGCTCCAGGGCGCCCAGATCATTCTCGTCGGCTACAACACGCCGACCTCGCCGCTGGCGCTCGACCTCAACGAGCTCTGTCTCAGATCGGGCGCGTACGCGAACCTCTGCTTCGTGGTCGGCGTCGCCAAGGCAGGCGTCGAGGACGGCGTGGAGCTGATCGCCGGGAGCTCCATCATCAACCCGCTCGGCCAGGTGCTCGCCCGCGCCGCGACGAGCGGCGACGAGCTGGTGGTGGCGCGGATCGACCTCGAGCAGATGCTCCCCGTCAGGAAGCGCTGGAACTTCCTCGGCCGGCGCCAGCCTCAGCACTACGGGCGCCTGCTCCAGCCGGTGACCGAACGGGAGCCGTACCGATGAGGCGACGGGTCTTGGCCGGACAGAGCCACGCCGTGCCCACGGCACGCCACCCACGGAGTGCTGCGGCCCCGCGGCACTCGCTCCAATGACCGTCGACGTTCTCGTCCGCGGTGGCCGGGTCGTCACCGGCTCGGACGTCTTCGAGTCGGCCGTCGCGATCAAGGGCGACAGGATCGTCGCGATCGGGCCCGAGTCGCTCCTGCCGCCGGCCGCGCGCGTCATCGACGCCGCGGGCAAGTACGTGCTGCCCGGCCTCATCGACTGCCACCTCCACGTCGGCCCCGAGTACGACGACTGGACGACGGCGCCGATCGCGGCGGCGCGGACGGGGCTGACCACGCTCGTGCCGTTCGTCGTCGCCGAAGAGGGCGAGGCGCTGCCGACGGCCTTCGCGCGGCTCCGTGAAGAGGCCGAGGCGCGCTCCGTGCTCGACTTCGGCTTCCACTTCATCCTGGACCACGAGCCCCGCATCCTCGACGGCATCTCCGAGGCCTTTCGCCTCGGCGTCACGTCGTTCAAGCTCTTCATGACCTACAAGAAGCGGGGCAAGCGCATGGTCTCGGACGAGTTCATCGCCAAGACGATGGAGCGCCTCGCCGCCCTCGGCGGAATCTGCCAGCTCCACTGCGAGAACGGCGACGTGCTCTGCTACCTCGAGGACAAGGCGATCGCCGAGGGACGCACGGCGCCGACCGACTTCCCGCCGACCTGTCCCGACTGGACCGAGGAGGAGGCCATCAACCGGGCCGTCCTCATCGCGCGGCTCACCGGCTGCCCCGCCTACGTCGTGCACCTCTCGACCAGGGTCGGCCTCGAGCGCATCAAGCGCGCCCAGGCCGAGGGCCAGAAGGTGTGGACGGAGACCTGTCCGCAGTACCTCCTCCTCACCGACACGGAGATGGAGCGCTGGGGCCCTTTCGCGAAGATCGGCCCGCCGCTCAGGCCGGCGGACGGCCCGGACCGGGCGGCGCTCTGGGAGGGCTCGGCGGGGGGCTACATCGCCACCGTGGCGAGCGATCACGCGCCGCGCGTCCCCGCGGTGAAGGAGCCGGGGAGGAAGAACATCTTCGTCGATCCCGAGGGCAAGCCGATTCCCTTCGGCGCGCCCTCGCTCGAAACGCTCGTGCCGCTCACGTACAGCGAGGGCGTCGTCAAGCGCGGACTCCCCATCACGTGGCTCGCGCGCGTGCTCGCGGAGAACCCGGCGCGCATCTTCGGCCTCTACCCGAAGAAGGGCGTGATCCGGCCGGGCGCCGACGCCGATCTCACGATCTGGGACCCGGATCCTGCGTGGACGATCCAGAAGTCGCACCACCTCGGAATCGCCGGCTTCACGCCCTACGAGGGCTGGCAGGTGCGCGGCCGGGCGTGGATGACGCTGGTGCGCGGCCAGGTGATGCTCACCCCGACGGGCGAGCTCGAGCAGAAGCCGGGCTACGGCCGGTACCTCGCGTGCGAGGGTCCGCGGCCGCCGCTCGGCGGCGCGGCCCGCTGACGGCTCGCCGGTGACCGACTACCTCGACCGGCTCGCCCACGTCGCAGCCGAGGCCTCTGTCGACACGCTGCCGTCCACGACCGTCGAGGCCGCGAAGCGAGTGCTGCTCGACACGCTCGGCGCGATCGCCGCCGGGAGCACGCTCCCCGAGAACGGACGCCTCGCGCGGCTCGCCGCCGCGCGCGCGCCCCAGGGCGTCGCCACGCTCCTCGGTCACGGTGCGAAGGCGGACGCCGGCTGGGCGGCGCTCGTGAATGCCACCGCCGGCGTCGCCCTGGAGGTGGACGAGGGCAATCGCCTCGGCGGCGGCCATCCCGCGATCCACGTCATCCCCGGCGCCCTCGCCGTCGCGGAAGAGCAGGCGCTCGACGGGCGGCGTCTGCTCGAGAGCCTCGTCGCAGGGTACGAGATCGGCTCGCGCGTCGGCGGTGCGACGACGCCGCGCGCGAACGTCCACTCCCACGGCACGTGGGGGTCGATCGCCACGGCCGTCGCGGTCGCCCGGCTCGCCGACGCCCCGCCGCAGACGATCCGCGAGGTGATCAACCTCGCGGCGTCCATGAGCCCGGCGAACTCCTGGACGCCCGCCCTCGAAGGCGCCACGATCCGCAACCTCTATCCCGGCCGCTCGGGGCTCCAGGGAATCCTCGCGGTCGAGCTCCAGCGGTGCGGCTTCACGGGCCTGCGCGACGCGCCGTCCGATGTCTACGCCACCGTCCTGGGCGATCGGTTCGACGGGGCGCTGGCCGTCGCCGGCCTCGACGCGCTGGGGCGTGGCGAGCGCTACCGCATCGAGCAGAACTACTTCAAGCTCCACGCGTGCTGTCGGTTCAACCACTTCGCCCTCGACGCCGTGCTGGCGCTCCGTCGCGCCCACGCCTTCGAGGCCGGCGACGTCGTGCGCCTCAGGGTCACCACGATCCCGTTCGCCTCCCGGATGGCGGATCCGGAGCCCGCGACCACGCTCGCGGCCAAGTTCTCCGTTCCGTACGCCGTGGCCGCGGCGCTGGTCCTCGGTCGGGCTGACGTCGCGGCCTTCGAGCTCCCCGCGCTCGCCGATCCACGGATCCGCGAGCTCGCGCGCCGGATCGAGGTTCTCACCGAGCCCAAGATGTCCCCACGCCGCACCGACTACCCCACGGCGCAAGTCAAGGTCGCGCTGCGCGACGGACGCATCCTCGAGGAAACGACGACCGTGCCCCGCGGAGACGCCGAGAACCCCGTCGGGCCCGAGGAGCTCGTGGCGAAGTTCCTCGAGCTCGTCTCGCCCGCGCTCGGTGCCACGCGGGCGCGCCGCGTGGTCGACGCCGTGCACGCCGTCGAGACGCTGAAGAACGTCCGCGAGCTGACCGCCCTCTTCGCGCCCGCGTGATGGCGATGGGACTCGAGCAAGAGCTCGACGAACGGCTCCGGCAGGCGATCAAGGAACGGGACACGCGGACCGCCGACGTGGTGCGGATGCTGAAGACCCGGCTCCAGGAGCGTCGTACCGCGAAGGGTTTCGCCGGCGAGGTGGACGACGCCCTCGTCCGTGACGTCATCGGGGCCTACCGGAAGCAGCTCCAGAAGGCGATCCCCGAGTTCGAGAAGGCGGGCGAGCGCGGTCGGGCCCAGATCGCCCAGCTCCGCTTCGAGGTGGAATTCTGCGAACGCTACCTCCCCCGTGGGCTCGACGAGACGGCGCTACGCGCGCTCGTCCGCGAGCGCATCGCCGCGCTCGCCATCACCGATGCGAAGCAGGTCGGCCGCCTGGTGGGCGACATCATGAAGACGCACAAGGGGCAGGTCGAGGCCGGCGACGTCAAGCGGCTCGCAGAGGAGCTCCTCCGGAACGCCTCGCGGTGAGGGCCGGCCGGCGCCATTCGCTCTCGACGCCGGGCTCGCCCGCCTCCACGCGCGCCTGACACCCGGTGCAGCGCTGGGCGAAGGGCAGCGCCTTGAGCCGCCCGAGCCCGATGACCGCGCCGCAGTCCCGGCAGATCCCGTACTCGTCCCGCGCCAGACGCTCGAGCGCGGCGGTGATCTGCGCCGCCTCGCGGCTCTCGCGGTCGAGCATTGCCACCTCGAAGTCGTTGCCGAGCGACTCGACCGCGTTGGTGGCATCCTCCGGGCTCCAGCGGGGCTCGCTCGTCCGACGCTCAGCCATCCTCGCGCGGACGGACGCCAGGAGCATCGCGCGCCGCTCCAGGAGAAGGGCCTCGAACTCCTTCACGGTCCGATGATCGAGCGAGCCTGTCCTCTTCACAGCGTCTCACCTCGTTCCGGCGTTACAGCCTGGGCAGCAGGATCCCCACGAGCGAACCCAGCGGGTCGAACTCCAGCGTCGGCGCCGCGAGGAGCCCACCGCCCAGGAGGACAGCAATCGTCCCCGCCACGGCGATCCACGCGAGCCTTCGCAGGTCCGATCCCGGGGCGAGGACCTCGCCGGTGTCGGACCGGAGTCGGACCAGCGTCGCCTCACGAACCCGCTGCTGGGCCAGGTAGACTCGACGACGCTCTTCGAGGGTGAGCCTGTTCATCCTCTCCTCCCAGAGCCCACCGCAACCATGGCTCAGCCTAGTCTCGACGGCGGACGCGCAGTATCAGGTAGATCAGGGGGGCGGCGTAGGGAAGACACCTGAGAATCGCTTTCGCGGAGGGCCGGACGCCTCTCCGGCACGGGAGTGAGCGAGAGATGAGGCGCTGACGCCCTGGCCGACCCGTCACATCACTCGACGCCGTTGATCGCGAAGTCGAAGATCTGCGAGCTCCGGAGCGGCCCGGTCACGGCCCGGGCGGCGTACTCGGCACGGAGCGGCCGGTTCAAAATGAACGGCACCTTCGCCTCGGAGAGGCCACCGTGCGTCCGCAGGCGATGGCCGCGGAGGCCGGACAGGTCGTGGTCCTTCTCGGATGCGCCGATGCAGGTGTCCGCGGTGCTGATGACCGCGACGTCACCCTCGCGGTCGAACGGAAGATTGAACTGCCGCGCGGTCGTCGCCCGGTCACACACGGCCTCGATGCCCGGGATGGCCGCGGCGACCTTCATGACGTCGGCGGGATCGAGGCTTCCGTGGCGGTAGACACGGACGAAGCCGCCGAGGGCGCCGTGATGGGCGACGAATCGGTCGGTGATCGGGCAGACGACGGTGCACGCGCCCTCGCCGAACCGCGCGTCGAGAACGTCCTGGAGCCAGATGACCCGCGGCGAGCCGTCCGGGTTGGACTTGTCGTTCATCCCGTGGTCCGCCGTGAGCGCGACGACGGCGCCGAGGGCGTCGAGCCGCCCGAAGCACGCGTCCAGGTTCCGATAGTAACGGTCGGCCTCGGGCTCGCCCGGCGCGTACTTGTGCTGGATGTAGTCGGTCAGTGAGAGGTAGAGAAGGTCCGGCCCACGCCGCTCCAGCAATCGGATCCCCGCCTCGAGCACGAAGAGCGACAGCTCGGGCGAATACATGTCGGGCAGCTCCATGCCGACGAGCTCGAGCACGTTCTCGATGCCGTGCTCCGCGAGGGTGCACTGGTCGGCGCACTCCGAGGAGAAGTTGACGCTGCCGCCCGCGAGATCCATGTCCTTGCCGAGCTGCTTCCGGAGCTTGTCCTTGGCGGTGATCGAGACGACCGTGGCGCCGTGACGCGAGAACTCCGCCAGGATGGTGCGCGAGCGCAGGAGCTCGGGGCCCGTCATCACCACCGCCGCGCCCGTCTCTCGATCGAGGTAGAAGTTGCCCGAGATGCCGTGAACCGCCGGGGGGCTGCCCGTCGCGATCGACATGTTGTTCGGGCACGTGAAGCTCGGAACGTCGCCGTCGGCGACCGCGGCGAAGCCGGCCTTCATGAACCGCGCGACGTTCGGAACGATGCCATCCCGCACGCCCTGCGCGACGTAGGCCGGATCCCCGCCGTCGATGCACACCACGACGATCGGGCGCGACGGCCACCGATATCGCACGCCGTTCAACTCGACGCCCACGCGTGCCATCGAGGTATCCTACTACACGATGACGCGCCAGGAGCGGGCCGGGATCCTCTGTGTCGGGCTGCTGGCGCTCGGTGTTGTGGCCCTCGCGCCGGCGACGCGGGCGGCCGACACCGCGCTCCATCTGGTGCTCACGCCGTCCCAGAAACCGACCGATCTGCTCGCGGCCGGCACGGAGTTCGGCCGGGCGGTCGGCACGCTCGTCGGCGCGTCAGTGAGGGTGACGGTCGCGTCGGACTACGCCGCGGTCATCGAGGCGCTGCGCAACCGGACCGCGGACCTCGCCTTCGTGCACCCCGTCGGGTACGTCCTCGCCAACCGCGAGGCCAAGGCCACGATCGTCGCGCGCAACCTGTGGCACGGGAAGAGCGCCTTCACGTCGCGCGTCTTCGTGCGCCGCGACTCCGGTCTCTCGCGGCTCGAAGACCTCCGGGGGAAGACGATTGCATTCGTGGATCCGGCCAGCTCCTCGGGCTACATCTACCCGATGGTGCTCCTGGTCCAGCGGGGGCTCGTTCGGAACCGGGATCCGAAGACCTTCTTCCGCGAGGTGGTCTTCTCCGGCGCCCATGACGCGTCGATGCGCGCGCTGCTGAACGGTCACGTGGACGCGATCGCGTCGTTCGACCTGGCGCGCGAGCAGTACCTCACCGACCCCGCGGAGCGCGAGCGGATCACCTGGGTGGCGGAGACGCCACCGATCCCCGAAGCGGGAATCGCGGCGCGCGTCGGCCTCGATCCGGCGATGGTGGCCCGGGTCCGTGCCGCCCTTCTCCAGATCCGCGGCCCCGCCTACGCGGCCCTGCTCAAGCGGCTCTACGAAATCGACGGGTTCGCGCCGGCCGACGACCATGACTACGATCCCGTGCGAGCGGCGATGGACCTGCTCGGCGTCCGCCCCCGCTGAGCCGCGCCTGCCGCCAGATGGAATTGATGATCGAGGTCGCGGGGCTCTCCGTCGTGCTTCCGCCCGACACGATCGCCCTCCATGGGATCGATCTCACCGTCCACGCGGGCGAGTTCGTCGTCGTCCTCGGCCGGAGCGGGGCGGGCAAGACGACGTTTCTGCGCTCGATCAACCGGCTGATCGAGCCAACGGCGGGTGTCGTCCGTGTCGCCGGCCGCGTCGTGACCGGTGCGAGCGCCACCGAGCTGCGCCACATCCGCCGCCAGATCGGGATGATCTTCCAGCAGTTCAACCTCGTCCGCCGCGCGTCGGTGCTCGACAACGTCCTCGCGGGACGGCTCGGTTACGTCCCTTCCCTCCCGAGCCTCGTCGGCCACTTCCCGGCGAGCGAACGGAAGCTCGCGCTCGAGTGCCTCGCACAGGTGGGGCTCGCTCACCTCGCCGACCGTCGAGCGGACACGCTGTCGGGGGGCGAGCAGCAGCGCGTCGCCATCGCGCGCGCCCTCGCCCAGGCGCCGGCGGTCATCCTGGCCGACGAGCCGACGGCGAGCCTCGACCCGCAGCTCACGTCCAGCATCATGGATATCCTCAAGGCCATCAACGCGGAGCGCGGGCTGACGCTCGTCGTCAGCCAGCACCAGCTCGAGACCGCGCTCGCCTACGCCACGCGCATCATCGGATTCCGCCGGGGGCGGATCGCCTTCGACGGCCCGCCCCAGGCCCTCACGCCCGCAGTCATCGACGCGATCTACGGCGACGGGGAGGCGGGTTGAGGCGCGCCGCCGCGTTCGTCGGCCTGGTGGTCTTCGCGTGGCTCCTCTGGGACACGGGCGCGGACCCCGTGCGCCTGGTCCAGGGGCTCCCGTGGATCCTCGACTTCGTGCGGCGCACGATTCCGCCCGATCCGCGCGTTCTGCCAGCGGCCCTGGCCGCCGCCCTCACGACGGTGGAGATCGCGCTGCTCGGGACGGCGGTGGCCGCGGCCCTGGCCCTCCCGCTCGGGTTCCTCTCGGCGCGGAACATCGCGCCCGGTGCGGTGTTCTACCCGGCCCGCGTGTGGCTGAATTTCTTTCGGAGCGTCGACACGCTGGTCTACGCGCTCGTCTTCGTGGCGGCGGTCGGGCTCGGGCCCTTTCCCGGCGTCCTCGCCGTCATCGCCTATACGACGACCTCGCTCGCCAAGCTCTACTCAGAGGCGATCGAGGGCATCGAGCCCGGCCCGGTGGACGCGGTCAGGGCGACGGGCGCCACGCGCCTGCAAATAGTAAGGTACGGCGTCCTGCCGCAGGTGCTCCCGCTCTTTCTCTCCTACGTCCTCTACCGCCTCGAGACCAACATCCGCGCGGCGACCGTGCTCGGCTTCGTCGGTGCGGGCGGCATCGGCTTCTATCTCCAGACCTATCTCCGGATGATCGACTACCCCGCCGCCTCGACCGTCCTCCTCGTGACCGTCGCGATGGTCATGGTCGTGGACGGGATCAGCTCGCGACTGCGCGACCGGCTCGTCTGAGATCGTGAACGGTCAGAGCTGGCCGGAGTCGCCCCACCGTGCGAACAGCGCGCGGTACGCAGGATCGTCGTAGCGGTCGAGGCGGAACGCCGGGGCATAGCGCGGCAACGGGCACCCCGCGATGTAGTCGGCCAGGAGCTCGGCCGCGCCGTTCGACGCCATGAGTCCGTAACCCGAGAGCGCTCCGAGCACGTACGCCCCCTCGACTGGCAACGGGCCCGCGAGGACGCGGTTCTCACGCGTCTTCGTGTAGTAACCGCCGTCCACGACGTGCCGCGGCAGTCGTGGGAGGTACGCAGCGAGCCCGGGGATCATCCGCGACATCCCACGCAGGACGATCTCCCCGTACGCAGGATCGAATTCGAGCGGAAACGTCGGCTCGACCGGCTCGACGTCGTACGTCCAGATCAGCAGCACCACGGGGCTCTCGCCCGCGCCCTCGGGCCGGCCGTGCACGCCCGCCGGAAATTCTTCGAGGAGCCGGGCATGGGCGGACGACCGCGCCAGCTCTTCTCTCTCCTCAACCGACCACGGGAGCCGCACGGGATCGCTCCAGATCATCATGGGCGCCTCGCGCGGCACCACGTGGAGCACGTCGTTGAAGGCGACCTTGGCGTGACGCTCGCAGAACACCGCGAGCTCGACGCCAAGGAGCCGGCTCACCCGCTGGACGAAAGGGCCCGCCGCGTTCACGAAGCGCGGGGTCGAGAACGTGCGCGCGCCGCCGCGCGTCTCTACCGTGACGCCACGCACGCGCCCGCCTGCTATCTCCACGCGCTCCACGCGCCCCTCGACGAGCCGCACCCCCTTCTCGCGGGCGCGCTCGAGCAGGTACATGCCGAGCTGCTGGCCGCTGAACCACCCGCACCTCCGCGCGTGCAGCACGGCGACCGTGTCCTCCGCGAGGTAGGGGAAGTGCCGGCGAAGGAGCGTGCGATCCGTGATGACGTCCGTGCCCGTCGGCTGGCCCTCGAAACCGTCCGTGGGCGCGGGGCGGTAGTCGCTTCCGGGGCTCCCGTGCATCCGGGCCGGGCCGACGCCGCGCGCCACCGCCTCCTCGGCCGCCCGAACGAACCTCGGGACACGCTCGGCGTCGGCGGTGACGAAGAGGTAGCCGCGTCGACTCATCCGGAAGGCGTTACCGCTCTCACGCGCGAGCTCCTCGAGGAGGTCGATGGACCGGTTCATCAGCGCGACCATGTCGTCGCCGGGGCCGGGCCACCAGTTGCGGTAACACTCGGTGGACTTGTCGCTGGTGAGGGAGAGCGGCGGGCGATCGTCCACCAGGACGACGTCGGTCACGTCGCGCCGCACGGCGAGGTGGTACGCGGCGGCGATCCCGGCGATCCCCGCGCCGCAGATCACGACGTCTGCCGTCGGCGCGCTCATCACCGGAACGTTACGCCTCGCGCTTCTCCTTCCACAAGCCGTTCGGCCGCCTGGCGCCATGACGCTCAAGTTCCGGAAATGCCGGGGCAGTGTAGGACTGGGGTCACCGTATGCTGTTCGCTCACCACTGCGAAGCCCTACGTGATTTCCCGCCGTAGATCCCCCGTTATATTCCGCGAAGAAACTTCGGGATTCCCCCGATTGTCCCTTGCGCCCACGCCCGTATGTTGCAGCTGAAGGCAGCCGCTCTCACCAACCGAACGGAGGTCGGTATGCGTCAGGCAGGTTCTCGTGGCTCAGGGCTGATGGCAGTCGCCGCGCTGGGGGCGGTTCTTCTAGCCTGGCCGATAGCGGGCGCAGCTCAGCTCACAGGCCTTGTCGACACGGTCACGACACCGCCGGCCGATCCGGCGACAGGTACGCCTGACCTCGTCGGCACTGTTCTCGGAACGACGACGGTGCTGGCGGGCACTGGCACGCTCGTCGGAGGGACGAGTGACGCCCTGCAGGCGTCGGAGCTGGCCGGCGACATCCCGTCCCTGCTGAGGGGAGAGGTTCTTCATGCGGTGACGATCGGCTGGCCAGATCAGGTCGCCTCTGAAGCCTCGCTGGCTGCCCTCGACCTGAACGTGGCCGGGATCAACATCGGTGCCGATTTCGTCATGGCGCGGGCCCTGGCGGTGTTCGGCGACGCGGGCGTCGGCACCTCCAACATCGACAATCTCTCGATTAATGGCGTGCCCGTCCTGGTGACCGGGGACCCGAACCAGACGATCGAGGTTCCCGGCGGCATCATGGTCATCAACGAGCAGCAAATTTCCTCGGACGGCGCCACCATCGTCAATGCGCTTCACGCGATTATCTCCGGCGTTGCCGACGTGGTGGTCGCGTCGGCGACAGCGGGCTCCAGCGGCGGGGAAGCCAAGGCCGTGCAGGCTTCTTACTGAGATGCGTAAAGTCACCTCCCTCACTTCCCTGTTGGGAGTCGCTTCACTCGTTGGGGTGGCAACGTTGGTGCTCGCGGGCGGCCCGGCGAGCGCCCAGTCCACGTGCGACTTCCTGACTGGCGGCGGTTATATCATCCGCCCCAGCGGCGCCAAGGCGAACTTCGGCGTCGCTGGCGGATGCAAGGGCGGGTCACCGACCTGGGGTCATCTCCAGTACACCGACCGTGGCGAAGGGCTGCAGGTGCAGTGGACCCGCATCACAGCGTACTTCTTCGATTCCGAGGGCGCGGGCATGGACCACCAGCCGACCGGGACCCGTTTCATTTGCGGCACGGCCCGGACGAACCGGTTCGGTGACGTGGACTGGGTCGTGAGGGCCATGGACTCGGGCGAACCGGGGACAAGCAACGTGTTCTCTATCCAGCTGAGCCATGGCGACACCCTCCTCTATACGACCTTCCCCGATCCGGACGTCACGATCGGAGGTCGCCGCAACGGGGGCGGCAACATTCAGCTGCATAAGCCGAACCCGTCAACCTCGGGGTCCTTCAGTACCGATACATCGACGTGCCCTGCCGCTTTCGCCGAATAGGTCTCGCGGGAGGGATTGCCGCTTTCACCGCCGCCCGATACGCCGCGGAGGTTCGACGACGCTGAGATCAGGCGCGTCGGTCGCTGGCGCGGCGCTCACGGCCTCACGACGGTTACCAGAAAGCTGCCACTCCTGACATTGCCGGCAGCATCCGTGGCCGTGCAGGTCACGGTCGTGATCCCTATGCGGAAGATGCTCCCCGAGGGGGGCGTGCAGCGCACCCTCGGGGAGGGATCGACGTTGTCAGTCGCGCTGACGTTGAAGGTCACGATAGCCCCGAGCAGGCTGGTGGCCGTAACAACCATGTTGCCGGGGAGCGACAGAATGGGCGCTGTCACATCGCCAGAGCTCGCTGCGACCGTCAGGTTGGCCGTGAGGGTCACCGTGCCATAGGACGCTGAGATGGTCACCAAGGTCGATGTGCCTACCGGGTTGGTGCTCAACGTGAAGGTCGCGGTCCTCGCTCCACTCAGAACCGTCACACTGGACGGAACACTGGCCACGCTCGGCTTGTTGCTCGAGAGAGACACGGCCACACCATCACTGGGCGCCGGCGCGCTCAGCATCACCGTGCCGGTCGACGGACTCCCGCCAGTCACGGTCGACGGGCTCAGGCTCAGCGAGGAGAGCGTCGGGAGCACCACGGTCAGCGTGGCGGCGGTGCTGGTCACGCTGCCCGCCGCATTGCTGACCACCACCCTGAACAGCGCGCCGTTGTCTCCACCCGTCGTGGGCGGCGTGATGTAGCTCGCCCCCGTCGCCCCGCTGATGGGCGTCACGCCCTTCTGCCACTGATAGCTCAGCGGCGCGGTGCCGGTGGCGCTCACCGAGAAGGTCGCCGGCTGGCCCGCCGTCACCGTCTGACTCGCCGGCTGCGTCGTGATCGTGGGCGGCAAGTTGACGGTGAGCGTGGCCGCGGTGCTGGTCACACTGCCCGCCGCATTGCTGACCACCACCCTGAACAGCGCGCCGTTGTCTCCACCCGTCGTGGGCGGCGTAATGTAGCTCGCCCCCGTCGCCCCGCTGATCGGCGTCACGCCCTTCTGCCACTGATAGCTCAGCGGGGCGGTGCCGGTGGCGCTCACCGAGAAGGTCGCCGGCTGGCCCGCCGTCACCGTCTGACTCGCCGGCTGCGTCGTGATCGTGGGCGGCGAGTTGACGGTGAGCGTGGCCGCGGTGCTGGTCACACTGCCCGCCGCATTGCTGACGACGACCCTGAACAGCGCGCCGTTGTCTCCACCCGTCGTCGGCGGCGTGATGTAGCTCGCCCCCGTCGCCCCGCTGATGGGCGTCACGCCCTTCTGCCACTGATAGCTCAGCGGCGCGGTGCCGGTGGCGCTCACCGAGAAGGTCGCCGGCTGGCCCGCCGTCACCGTCTGGCTCACCGGCTGGGTCGTGATCGTGGGCCCCTTGACGGTAGCGTTCAGCAACACCGAGACGGTCTTGTCGCCGAAGTTGGCCACCGCCAGGTCGTCCACCCGGTCGCCATTGAAGTCGCCGACGGCGACGAATTGAGGGTTCGTGCCCACAGCGAAGGGCTGCGGCGCCTGGAAAGTCCCGTCGCCGTTGCCCAGCAGGACCGCGACATTGCCGGGGTCACCAACCTTGGGGTCAGAGTCGCCAAAGTTGGCCACCGCGAGGTCGGGCACCCGATCGCCGTCGAAGTCGCCCACGGCCACGGTGAGAGGGGTGTGGCCAACAGCGTAGGTCTGCGGCGCCTGGAAGGTCCGGTCGCCGTTGCCCAACAGGACTGCGACATTGCCCGGGTCAGGAGGGATGAGGTTGGGGTTACCAGAGTTGGCCACGGCCAAGTCCAGCTTGTGATCGCCGTCGAAGTCGCCCACGACCACACCGTTAGGAAGAGCGCCCCCCGAAGGGACGATCAGCGGCGGTTGCTGGAAGGTTCCATCGCCGTTGCCCCAGAACACCGAGATATTGTTGTTACTATAGTTGGCCACGGCCAGGTCCAGCTTGCCATCGCCATCGAAGTCGCCCACGACTGGGGAGATCACGCTCACGCCACTCGGGAGGCTCGCGGGCTGCTCGAAGGTCCTGTTGCCGATCCCCAGGAGCACCGAGACGTCGCCGGAAAACCAGTTGCCCGTCGCGAGGTCCTGGACCCCATCACGATTGAAGTCGCCCGCGGTCACGGAGGTAGGACCGTCGCCAACAGCGAAGGTCTGGGCCGCCTGGAAGGTGCCATCGCCGTTGCCCAGCAACACGGAGACAGTGTCGGAATTGACGTTGGCTACGGCCAGGTCTGGCTTGCCGTCGCCATTGAAGTCGCCCACGGCGATCCACACGGGAGTCGTGCCCACAGCGATGGGTGACTGTGGTGCCTCCTGGAAGTCCCCATTACCGACGCCGAGGAGCACCGAGACGGTGTTGCTGTCATGGTTGGCCACCGCGAGATCTTGGAGCCCATCGGCATTGAAATCGCCCACGGCGACGGCGATAGGATGATCGAAGCCGGCTGCAATATCGCTCCGGACAAACGATACCGTCTGGGCCGGGGCGGGGCTCGGGCGGAACGTTGACCAGAGAGATAACGTGGCTGCGATAAGCAGCCATGGCCTCGCCGACTTTCTGATCATACCGGGGCTTTACCCATTTTTACCAACGGGTTTCTATTCAGTAGGGGCTCAGATTCCGCCCTACAGGTATGTCAGGCTAAGGATGGCAGGAAATAGGGTGAACATCTGAATCCGAGGGGTGGAATCACCTGAAGGATGACCAGGGTTACGGTCCTGGCGTCTGCCCTCTGGCCCGGGGAATTCCCTTCCAGATTTTAGGATTTACCTGATGGGATCGTGCCTCGGAGGATGCCTATCCTCTCGTGTGAGAGGAGTGAAGCGCCATGAATAAACTTACTCGCGGGGCGGCTGGGGTAGCGATGTTTGGCCTGGTCTGGGTCTCACCCCTTCAGGCTTTGGCCCAACCCCTGCCGGGCAGCCTGGTGGTGACGATTACGTCTCCAACTTCCGGGTCCACTGTCGCCGCCACGATCACGGTCAGCGCGAGCGTAAGCCCCGCGGGCGCCTTGGTCGCTGGGGTCCAGTTCAAGCTCGACGAGGCCGACCTTGGCGTGGAAGACACCGCGGCTCCGTACTCGGTCCCCTGGGACACGACCACCACGAGCAACGGGTCACATACCCTGACGGCGGTCGCGCGAGATGCCGCCGGCGACCTGTTTGTCTCTGACCCGGTTACGATCACGGTCTCCAACACGTCTCCCCCGCCGCCTGCGACCTTTGCGGCCGGCGACCTGTTCCTCTCGTTCGAGAAGGGGATCGTGCAGTGGCGGGGGCCCGACGGCACCCTCAAGGCGGAGCTCGCCGGCACGGTGCCGGGCAACACCGAGGGCATCAGGTTCGACGCCGCCGGCAACCTGTACGTCACCCGCTGGTGCGCGGACCCGGACTGCACCACCGGCAATACCGTGGAGAAATTCAACGTCCACGGCGTGTCCGAGGGCTCGGTCGGCACCGGGTACCACTGCAATCCGGGTGCGATCACCTTCGACGCCGTCGGCAACATGTACGTCGGCCAGGCCGACTGCAGCGGTCAGATCCTGAAAATCGCGGCCGGCCGGCCGTCGGTCGCGTACCAGGTCGCCGCCGAGCGGCGCGGGTCGTTGTGGGTCGACCTCGCCAGCGACGGCTGCACGATCTTCTACACGTCGCTGGGCCCCAACGTGAAGCGGTTCGACGTGTGCACCACCACGCAGCTCCCCGACTTCAATCTCGCCCCGCTGCCGGGGGGCGAGACC
>QHSX01000033.1 GCA_003221695.1 Candidatus Rokuibacteriota bacterium | reverse complement strand
CCGCCGCTGCTCCGCCTGCGCGGGCTGAGCAAGTGGTTCCCTGGTGTGCAGGCGCTCGACCAGGTGGACTTCGACCTCCGACCGGGCGAGGTGCACGTCCTCTTTGGCGAGAACGGCGCGGGCAAATCGACGCTCATCAGCATCGTGGCCGGTGCTCTCCGGCCTGACGCCGGTGAGGTCCTGCTCCATGGCGCGCCGGTACACTTCCGCTCTGTCTCCGACGCCCGGCGGCGAGGGATCAGCGCCGTCTTCCAGGAGTTCAGCCTCGTTCCCGACATGACCGTCGAGGAGAACCTCTTTCTCGGCGACGAGCTGACCACCGGGCCCTTTCTGAACAAACGCGCGCTTCACCGCCGCGCGGAGGCGACGCTGACCCAGCTCGGATTTCCGCTCAGGCCGGGCATGAAGGTCAACCGCCTATCCCGTGCGGAGCAACAGATGGTGGAGATCGCCAAGGCGCTTAGGTCCGATCTGTCCATCCTGATCCTGGACGAGCCGACGGCGGCCCTCACCGAGCGCGAGACGGACCGGCTCTTCCAGCTCCTTCGGGAGTGCAAGCGGCGAAGAGTGGGGATCGTCTACATCACCCACCGCATGGACGAGATCCACCGTATCGGCGATCGCGTCACCGTGCTCCGCGACGGCCGCCGGGTCGCCACGCTCGACGTCGGCGGCGCGAGCCACGAGACACTGGTAGAACTCATGACGGGCCGCACGTTCGAGGCCTTCTTCCCGCGTATCGAGCACAGCCCGGGCGCCCAGCTTCTCGCCATCGAGGACTTGACCGTCGGTCGCGTCGTCTGCGACGTCTCCCTGACCGTCTGTGCCGGCGAGATCGTCGGGCTCGCGGGCCTGGTCGGCTCGGGGAAGTCGGAGGTCGGACGGGCTGTGTTCGGGCTGGAGCCGATCGACGGCGGCACAATTCGCTTCCTCGACCGTCCCGTGAATCGACCCGGTGTGCGAGCCATGCTGGATGCCGGCATCGTCTACCTGCCACCGGACCGGCGGACGGAAGGCCTCGTGGTCCAACGGAGCGTGCGCGAGAACATGGCCCTGTGCGCGCTGACGTTGTCGCCGTTCAGCGGCCGCCTCTTTCTCCGGCGGCGGAGCGAGCGCGGAATCTGCACCCGTCTGGCCGCGCGGCTCAAGATCTCGCCCCTGCGCATCGAGCGCGACGTCGTCTTCTTCTCGGGCGGCAACCAGCAGAAGGTGATGCTGGCCAAGGGACTCACCCGGAACCCGAGGCTCTTCATCATGGACGAGCCGACGATGGGGGTCGACGTGGGCGCCAAGACCGAGGTCTACAACTTCATGAAGGATCTGGTGGAGCAGGCCGGCGCAGGTATCCTCCTGATCTCGTCGGACCTGCCGGAGATCCTCCACCTCACCAGCCGGACCTACGTCATGTACCGGGGACGAATGCGCGCCGAGCTAAAGGGCGCGGAGATCACGGAGCAGGCGGTCTTGTCTCACTTCTTCGAGTCCGAGACTGCCGGTGGCTGAGACCGGCGTGGTGACGGCCGAGCGCCGGGCGGCGCCCGGGCCCGCCCTGGCGCGGCTCGCACGCCTGACGTTCGTCCGCCTCGGGGTCCTACCCCTGCTGCTGCTCATCCTCGTGATCGGCTTCGGAATCGCCGAGCCACGGTTCCTGTCGGGACAGAATATCTTCAACGTTGCCCGGCAGTCCACCTACCTCACCATCGTGGCCATGGCCCAGATGCTGGCCCTCCTGACGGGGGGATTCGACCTCTCCGTCGGCGTCATCCTGGCCGTGACCAGCGTCGTGTCGGCGTACGTGATGGCGGCGGTCGTCGCCGGGAACGCCAGTGCCGTGGGTCTCGCCATCACGCTGGGGATTCTGGCCGGCCTCGGCGCCGGGACGGCGATGGGTGTTGCCAACGGCTTCGGCATCGCCGCGCTCAACGTCTCACCCTTCATGATGACCCTCGCCATGGCCTCGATCGGTTTCGGCCTCGCGCTTTCTATGACCGGAGGCGTGCCGGTGTATGGAATGCCGAGCCAGTTCGGGGCGACGCTCGGGTTCGGCAAGCTCCTTGGCGTCCCGGTGCCAGTGTACGTGACGGTCGTCGTCATCCTCGGGATGTACGTCCTGCTCAACTGGACGCGGATCGGGCGGTACTTCTACGCGATCGGGGGCAACATCAAGGCCTCAGCCCTGAGCGGCATTTCGACGCGATCGTATCTGTTCCTCGCCTACGTGCTCTGCGGGTTCCTGGCGTCGCTGGGCGGTGTGATGCTGACGGCGCGTCTGGAGACTGGGGAGGCGAACATCGGGGCGGCGATGCCGCTCCGTTCCATCGCGGCCTGCGTCATCGGCGGGGTGAGTTTGCGCGGGGGCACGGGCCGACTCGGCAGCGTCGTCCTCGCGGCCGTGTTTATCGAGTGGTTCGAGAACGGTATGAACCTGGTCCGCATCCAATCCTATCTCCAGATGGTTGTGCTGGGTGTGCTGCTCATTTTCGCGGTGGTGATGGATGAGGTCCGTCACCGCTATATCGCCAAGCTCCGCGAGGATTGATCGCGGCTTCGGAGGCGGGCTCGAAAGGACGAGGCGACGTGAAGGAACCGGTGGCGGTGATCGGTCTCGGCAACATGGGGTTCCCGATGGCCCGCAACCTCCTGGCCGCGGGATTCCCCCTCGCCGTGCACAACCGGACGCGCGCGAAGGCCGAGCCGCTGGCCGCCGGCGGGGCTGCCGTCGCCGCCTCGGCGGCGGAAGCGGCGGAGCGCGCTCGGATCGTGATCACCATGCTGGCCGACGATCAGGCGATCGACGACGTCGTCTTCGGCGAACGGGGCCTCCTGGCTGGCATGAAACCGGGAGCGATCCACGTGGGTATGAGCACGGTTGAGCCGGCGACCTCCCGGCGGCTCGCCGTCGCCCACCGTGCGCAGGGCAGCGAATACCTCGCCGCCCCGGTGTTCGGGCGGCCGGAGGTGGCGGCGGAGGCGAAGCTCTATGTCATCGCGGCGGGTCCCCCGGGGCCCCTGGAGACGGCGCTCCCCGTGCTGCGAGCGCTGAGCCGCGGGGTGTCGCGCGTCGGCGACGATCCTAGCCGCGCGAACCTCGTCAAGCTTGCCGGGAACTTCCTGCTCGCGTCGATGCTCGAGACGCTGGCCGAGGCGTTCGCTCTCGTCGAGAAGGCCGGGCTGGACCGCCTCGCGGTGCTCGAGACGCTCAATGGCGCGCTCTTCGCTTCGCCGGTCTACCAGACGAACGGCGAACGGATGAGCCGGGGCGCCTTCAGCCCGCCCGGGTTCCAGCTCGCGCTCGGTCTCAAGGACATCCGGCTGGTCCTCCGCACGGCCGACCAGCTTGGCGTCCCGATGCCGGTGGCCGGTGTGGCGTATGACCATTTCCTGTCCGCCGCGTCCCGTGGGCGCGGCGGTCTCGACTGGACGGCGGTTTCGGAGGTGGTGCGCGAAGCGGCGGGCCTCGCGCCGGCATGGGGGTCCTCCACATCAGACCCAATCAACGTGAGGTGAGGCGATGCCGCAAGCGAGCCAGGTCAACCCCTCGGTGATCGACACCCTTCATGCCGCCGGCGAGCGACCGGCCGTCGTCTACCGCTACGCCGGTGACCGGTTCCTCCTCCTCGAGTACGGCGAGATGGTGCTGGATCTGACGATGAACTTCCGCATCTTCGGCCTCAACGAGGCGATCAAGCGGGCCGACATCGATGGCGTGATCGAGACCGTGCCCGCGCTCCGGAGCATGCTGATCCAGTACGATAGCCTTCGCCTGCCGACGCGTGAGCTGGTCGAGACCCTAAAGAAGCTCGAGGACGCGATTCCCTCCGTCGACAATCTGAGCATCCCCAGCCGACGGCTGGAGCTGCCGATGGCGTTCGCAGACCAGTGGACCAGAAGCGACATCGAGCGCTACGTCAAATACACCCGGCAAGACGCCCCCAACGTGATCAACGGCCACAACATCGAGTACATCGCCAGCTACAACGGCCTCAAGGACGTCGAGGAGGTCATTCAGTACCTTTGCGCTACCGAATGGTGGAACGCGTGCATCGGCTTCTGGCCGGGGCTGCCCTTCATGTTCCCGCTCGATCCCCGCTATGCGATCGTGACGCCGAAGTACAATCCCACCCGGCCGTGGACACCCGAGGGCGCGGTGGGGATTGGCGGGCCGTGCGTCGCCATCTATCCCGTGGCCTCGCCTGGCGGTTACCAGCTCTTCGGGCGCACCATCCCGATCTTCGACCTCCAGCAGCGGAACCCCGCGTTCAAGGCGAACCCGATCCTCCTGAAGCCCGCCGATCGCATCCAGTGGGTGCGCGTGACGGACGACGAGCTGGAGGCGATTCGTGCGCGTGTCTACGACGGCACCTATCGGTACAAGCTCGTGGAGTACGAGGTGCTCAATGTGAAGGCCTACCGCCGCTTCCTCGACTCTGTGAAGGACGAGGTGGCGGCGTTCCAGCGGCGCCAGGCAGAGGCCGTCAAGCACATACCGATTCCATAAGGGAGGGGGAGGGTGATGTTCGAGGTTCTCGAAGGCGGCATCCAGACGACCGTACAGGACTTCCCGGGCCGGGTGGGCTACCTCGCTCTCGGCACGTACCCGGCGGGCCCCATGGACCACTTCGCCTTCCGCGTTGCCAACCTCCTCGTGGGCAACTCCCAGGGCACGGCGGCCCTCGAGGTGACGGTGGGCGGGCTCAAGGCCCGCTTCCACGACCGTCGCGTCCTGGCCGTCACCGGCGCGGACATGCACGCGACCCTCAACGGCAGGCCGCTGCCGCTCTGGGAGAGCGTCGGCGTGGAGTCGGGCGACCAGCTCGAGATGAAGACGGTTAAGGCGACGGGGTTCCGGGCCTACGTCGCCGTGAGCGGCGCATTTGATGTGCCGGACTACATGGGGAGCCGGGCGACCTTCACGGTGGGCGGCTTCGGCGGGTTCGAAGGCCGCGGGCTCAAGAAGGGTGACCGGGTCCCGCTCGGTCGCGGCGACGGCATCGACCGGTTGATCGGCCGTCGACTGCGGCCGAGCCTGCGTCCCC